>JBKJQN010000066.1:0-16179 GCA_046593925.1 Mycobacteriales bacterium | reverse complement strand
TGGCAGGGCTGGCAGGGCTGGCAGGGCTGGCAGGGCCGGCAGCGGGGGGGAGGGGGGCGGGGAGACGGGCACGGTGCTCCGGGGGGCTCGGCAGCTCGGACGGATCTGCACCGTTTCCGGTTCGGCACGATGCGCCAGCAACATGAGGGTGGCGCAGTACACCGCTAGGCTCATCGTCCATCGGCGCGAGCCCACCGGTGGGTGCCCCCCAGCGAGCTCCCGCAGCCCCGAGGACACCCGTGACCCTGCCTGTCGTGCTGATCGCCGAGGAGCTGGCGCCCTCCGTCATCGAGGTGCTCGGCGACGGCCTTCAGGTGCGGCACGTCGATGGAGCCGACCGTTCGGCGCTGCTGCCGGCGCTCGCTGACGCCGATGCCGTGCTGGTGCGCAGCGCCACCCGCATCGACGCCGAGGCCCTCGCAGCGGCGCCGCGGCTCAAGGTCGTGGCGCGGGCCGGCATCGGCCTCGACAACGTCGATGTGGCCGCCGCAACGACGCGCGGGGTGATGGTCGTCAACGCGCCGCTGTCCAACATCGTCAGCGCCGCGGAGCAGGCCGTCGCGCTGCTGCTGGCCTGCGCCCGTCATACCGCGCCGGCCAGCGCCGCCCTGAAAGCCGGCCGCTGGGAGCGCTCGCGCTGGACCGGCGTCGAGATCGCCGACAAGACCGTCGGTGTGGTCGGTCTCGGCCGGATCGGGGTGCTGTTCGCGCAGCGCATGTCGGCCTTCGGGACCCGCCTGCTGGCGTACGACCCGTACATCACGACGACGCGGGCGGCGCAGATCGGGGTGCGGCTGGTCAGCCTGGAGGAGCTGCTGCGCGAGAGCGACTTCATCTCGATCCATCTGCCGAAGACGCCGGAGACCGTCGGCCTGATCGGTCGTGCGCAGCTGGCGATGTGCAAGCCGTCGGTACGGATCATCAACGCGGCCCGAGGCGGCCTGGTCGATGAGGCGGCGCTCGCCGAGGCGCTCGCGGCGGGCACCGTGGCGGGAGCCGGCCTGGACGTGTTCGAGGCCGAGCCGACCACCAGCTCACCGCTGTTCGGTTTCGACTCCGTCGTCGTCGCCCCGCACCTCGGCGCGTCGACCGTCGAGGCGCAGGACAAGGCGGGCATCGCCGTGGCGCGCTCGGTACGCCTGGCCCTTGCGGGTGAGTTCGTCCCGGACGCCGTCAACGTGCAGGCCGGCGGAGTCGTTGCCGAGGAGTTGCGCCCGGCGCTGCCGCTGGTCGAGAAGCTCGGGCGGGTCTTCACCGCGCTCGCCGGTGGGGTCGCCGCGACCCTGGAGGTCCAGGTGTGCGGCGAGATCTCCGTCCTGGACGTCTCCGTCCTGCAGTTGGCTGCGCTCAAGGGGGTCTTCGCTGACGTCGTGGAGGAGCGGGTCACCTTCGTCAACGCGCCGGCGCTGGCGGTGGCCCGGGGCGTCGAGGTCAGCCTCACGACGACCGCGGAGAGCGGCGACTACCGCAACGAGATACGGCTGCGCGGGGTGCTCGCCGACGGCGCGACGGTGTCGGTCGCCGGCACACTGACCGGGACGCGCCAGGTCGAGAAGCTCACCGGGGTCGACGGGTTCGACGTCGAGGTGGTGCTCAGCGACCACCTGCTGGTCTTCCGCTACTCCGACGGGCCGGGCGTCGTCGGCCGAATCGGCGCGGCGCTCGGGGCAGCGGGCATCAACATCGCCGGCGCGCAGGTCAGCCGCACCCGGCAGGGGGGCGATGCGCTGATGGCGCTGGGTGTCGACACTGCCGTGCCGGGCGAGCTGCTGGACGCCATCGCGACCTCGATCGGGGCCCGGGCGGCGCGGGCGGTCGACCTCGCGTGACCGGCTTCCTGGCGTACGACGGAACTCGGCTGGCCTACCAGCAGGTCGGCACCGGACGGCCGCTGCTGTGCCTGCCAGGTGGCCCCGGGCGTGCGGCGGCCTACCTGGAGGACCTCGGCGGGCTGGCCGACGTCCGGACCCTGGTGCTGCTGGACAGCCGGGCCACCGGTCGCTCAGAGGTCCCCGTCGAGCCGGCGTCGCTGCGCTTCGACCGGCTGGCTGCCGACGTGGAGGCCCTGCGTGAGCACCTCGGGCTCGAGCGGGCCGACGTGCTCGGCCACTCCGCCGGCTGCCTGGTCGCGCAGGCGTGGGCGGCGACCTACCCCGACCGGGTCGGCCGCCTGGTGCTGGTCACGCCCTCGGACCGGCTGCAGGGCGGCGACCGGAGCGACGTCGCGGCGATCCGGGCCACCCGGTCAGCTGAGCCGTGGTACGCCGATGCTGCCGAGGCGCAGGGCGCCCTCGCCGGAGCGTCACCCGCGCAGGTGCAGTCGCTGGTCCGGGCCACCCGGCCGTTCTTCTACGGCCGCTGGGACGAACGCACCCAGGCGCACGCGGCGACCGCCGACCGGCAGAGCAGCCGGCGGGCCGAGCTGGGTTTCGGCGCGGGTGGCGACGACATCGACGTGCCCGCGCTGCGGGCCGGGCTCGCCGCGCTCGAAGCGCCGGTGCTCGTCGTCGGCGGCGAGCGCGACGCGCTGACCGGCGTCGCGTCGGTGTTCCGGGTCGCCGAGGCCTTCGCGACCGCCACCGCGGAAGTCGTCCCCGGAGCCGGTCACTTCCCGTGGGTGGACGAGCCGGCGGCCTTCCGGGCCGTCGTCGAGCCCTTCGTGCGCTGACCCGGGCAGATGGGCCGGGGCTGCGCGGCTGGTCGGCCGACCAGCGGCGTACGCTCGGCCACGTGGCGCGGCTCCTGCTTCTGTGCCGCGGCGGGGCCCTGTCCTAGGTCGGCTCCCCACCGCGGGAGATCGTGCTGGCCGCACCCGCCCGTACCCCCGGAGAGCCCCGATGCGCCCTGCCCGCCCCGCGATCACCCCGATGCCGTACGCCCGCTACACCGCCTTCGCGCCGGTCGAGCTGGCCGACCGCAGCTGGCCGACGAAGGTCATCGACCGCGCACCGACCTGGTGCAGCGTCGACCTGCGCGACGGCAACCAGGCCCTCATCGACCCGATGGACGTCGAGCGCAAGCTCCGGCTGTTCGCCCTGCTCGTCGACCTGGGATACCGCGAGATCGAGGTGGGCTTCCCGGCCGCGAGCAGCACCGACTTCGACTTCGTACGCCGGCTGGTCGAGGACGATCTGGTCCCCGAGGGAGTCACGATCCAGGTGCTGACGCAGGCCCGTGAGGAGCTCATCGAGCGCACCGTGCATTCGCTGGTCGGCCTGACCGGCAGCGCCCTGGTGCACCTGTACAACTCCACCAGCACCCTGCAGCGCGAGGTGGTCTTCGGCCTGGACAGGGCCGGGGTCAAGGACATCGCCGTACAGGGCGCGCAGTGGTGCACCAAGTACGCCGAGCAGCTGCTGCCCTCGACCGACGTGCGGTGGCAGTACAGCCCGGAGTCCTTCACCGGCACCGAACTGGAGTACGCCCTCGAGGTGTGCGAGGCCGTCATGGACGTCTGGCAGCCGACCCCGGAGCGGCCGGTCGTGCTGAACCTGCCTGCGACGGTGGAGATGAGCGTGCCCAGCACGTACGCCGACCAGATCGAGTGGTTCGGCCGGGCGCTGGGTGCGCGCCGCAGCAGCGTCGTGCTGTCACTGCACCCGCACAACGACCGCGGGACGGCGGTCGCGGCCGCCGAGCTGGGTCTGCTGGCCGGCGCCGACCGCGTCGAGGGCTGCCTGTTCGGCAACGGCGAGCGCACCGGCAACGTCTGCCTGGTGACCCTTGCGCTCAACCTGTTCAGCCAGGGCGTCGACCCGCAGGTCGATCTCGGCGACATCGACGAGGTACGGCGCACCGTCGAGTACTGCAGCCAGCTGCCGGTGCACCCGCGCCATCCGTACGGCGGGGACCTGGTCTACACCGCCTTCTCCGGCTCGCACCAGGACGCGATCAAGAAGGGACTGGAGGCGATGGACCGGGGGGCGCGGGCGGCCGGCGTGCCGGTGGGGGAGCGGCCGTGGGGGGTGCCGTACCTGCCGATCGACCCGAAGGACGTCGGCCGGTCCTACGAGGCGGTGATCCGGGTCAACAGTCAGTCCGGCAAGGGCGGCGTGGCGTACGTGCTGAAGAACGAACACCACCTGGACCTGCCCCGGCGGATGCAGATCGAGTTCAGCCGGGTCGTGCAGGAGGTCGCCGACGGTGAGGGCGGCGAGGTGTCGGCGGCCCGGATCTGGCAGCTGTTCGGCGACACCTACCTCGCGCCGACCGCCCCGCTGCGGCTGGTCTCGCAGTCGTTGACCAGCGCCGAGACCGACCGGCTCGATGCGGTCGTCGAGTGGGCCGGCGAGCGGCACCGCATCTCCGGGACCGGCAACGGGCCGATCGCGGCCTTCGTCCACGCGCTGAACGAGCTCGGCATCGACGCCCGGGTCCTGGACTACGCCGAGCACGCCACCGGCGCGGGCGAGGAGGCGCAGGCCGCCTCCTACCTCGAGGTCGCCGTCGACGGGCGGGTGCTCTGGGGCTGCGGTGTGCACCCGAGCATCGTCACCAGCTCGCTGGTCGCCGTGGTCAGCGCCGTCAACCGGGCGCGCGCCTGACCCATCCGGGTGACCTGCCTGGCCCGAGCCGCGGCCAGCAGGGCGGCGGCGCCCCCGCACTGGCTCCAGCGACCGGCGGCGGCGGCGGCGACGCACCAGCAGCAAGAGGAAGCAGACCGACAGCTCGCTGTCCTGGCCCGAACGGGACTCGACCTGCTCCCACTCGACGGCGTCGACGCCCCGGCCGGGCGCCGCCTCCTCAGCGGCGTCGGCATACCGCGGGGTCGGCCCGGCAGGGCAGAGCAGCCGTAGCGCCAGCATCCGGGCAGGCGTCACGCACCACCTGCTGGGACGGCCACCCCCATGCGTACCCTGGCGCGGATGAGCACCCGACTGGCGGTCATCGGCGGCGACGGGATCGGCCCCGAAGTGGTCGCCGAGGGACTCAAGGTGCTGCGGGCGGTGCTGCCGGGCGTGGAGACCACCGACTTCGACCTCGGTGCCGCCGCCTACCACCGCACCGGTGAGGTGCTGCCCGACGGCGTGCTGGGCGAGCTGCAGGCACACGACGCGATCCTGCTCGGCGCCATCGGCGACCCGTCGGTCCCGCCGGGAGTGCTGGAGCGCGGGCTGCTGCTCGCGCTGCGCTTCGCGCTCGACCACCACGTCAACCTGCGGCCCGTCAAGCTCTACCCGGGCGTACGAGGCCCGCTGCGCGCCGCGCACATCGACATGGTGGTCGTCCGGGAGGGCACCGAGGGGCCGTACGTCGGCAACGGCGGCACGATGCGCACCGGTACGCCGCACGAGGTCGCGACCGAGGTCAGCCTCAACACGGCGTACGGCATCGAGCGGGTCGTCCGCGACGCCTTCGGCAGGGCGCAGGCCCGCGACGGCCGGCTCACGATGGTGCACAAGACCAACGTCCTGGTACACGCCGGCGGGCTGTGGAAGCGCACCGCCGAGCGGGTCAGCGAGCAGTTCCCGGACGTCACGCTGGACTACCAGCACGCCGACGCGGCATCGATGTTCTTCGTCACCGACCCGGGCCGCTTCGACGTCATCGTCACCGACAACCTGTTCGGCGACATCCTCACCGACATCGGCGCGGCGGTCTGCGGCGGCATCGGGCTGGCCGCGAGCGGCAACCTGGACGTCTCCCGCGCCCACCCGTCGATGTTCGAGCCGGTGCACGGCAGCGCCCCCGACATCGCCGGAAAGGGCGTCGCCGACCCGACCGCCACGGTGCTGTCGGTGGCGATGCTGCTGGAACACCTGGGCCACGCCGACGAGGCGGCCCGGGTCGAGGCGGCCGTCGCGAAGGACCTCGCGCGGCGCGGCGCGGCGCGGCGCGGCACGAGCGAGGTCGGGGACGCCCTGGTCGGCCAGCTCAGCTGACGCAACCCCGACCGGCGCCCGCTCGGATACGGTCGGGTCCCGGCGCGGGTGCGCCGGACGATCACGGGAGGGGCAGACATGACCATCACCGACACCGGCCGCGAGGTGATCGAGGTCGTCGTCAGCGACTCCCGCCGCACCCCCGCCGAGCGCGCGGCGCTCATGCAGGACCCCGGCTTCGGCCGCGTGCACACCGACCACATGGTGTCGGTGCGCTGGACCGAGGACCGCGGCTGGCACGACGCGACGCTCTCGGCGTACGCCCCGCTACAGCTCGACCCGTCGGCGATGGTCCTGCACTACGGGCAGGCCATCTTCGAGGGGCTCAAGGGCTACCGGCAGCCCGACGGCGGCGTGGCGGTGTTCCGGCCGGTGGAGAACGCCCGCCGCTTCAACCGCTCCGCGCGCCGCCTGGCCATGCCGGAGCTGCCCGAGGAGCTGTTCCTCGCTGCCGTGGAGCGGCTGGTCGAGGCGGACGTCGACTGGGTGCCGACGGCTGCCGGCCAGAGCCTGTACCTGCGCCCGTTCATGATCGCGACCGAGGCGCAGGTCGGGATGCGGCCCGCCCACGAGTACCTGTTCCTGCTGATCGCCTTCCCGGTGACGCCGTTCTTCCCCGGCGAGGTCCGGCCGGTGACGGTCTGGCTGTCGGAGGAGTACGTCCGCGCGGCCGTCGGCGGCACCGGCGAGGCCAAGTGCGGTGGCAACTACGCCGGCAGCCTGCTCGCCCAGCGCCAGGCCGCCGAGAAGGGTTGCGACCAGGTGGTCTGGCTCGACGCGGTGGAGCGTCGCTGGGTCGAGGAGATGGGCGGGATGAACCTGTTCTTCGTGTTCCGCAACGCCGACGGCGGCCCGGCCCGGCTGCTCACGCCCGCCCTGACCGGCACCCTGCTGCCCGGTGTCGTCCGCGACTCGCTGCTGACCCTGGCGCCCGAGCTCGGGCTCGACGTCGAGGAGGGCCGGATCTCGGTCGACGAGTGGCGCAGCGGCTGCGAGGACGGCTCGCTCACCGAAGTCTTCGCCTGCGGTACGGCCGCCGTCGTCGCGCCGGTCGGCCGCGCCAAGTGCACGACCGGCGAGTGGCAGATCGGCGACGGTCAGCCGGGCCCGGTCACGATGCGGCTGCGCGAGGCGCTGCTGGACCTGCAGTACGGCCGCAGCCCGGACACCCACGACTGGCTGCACCGGATCGGCTGACGCCGCACGTCCGCCGCTGCTGCCCGCCGGCTGCGGCAGACTGTGGCGGTGCCGCCGCCGCCCACCCGACCGCCGGACACCTTCCACGTCTACGACACGACCCTGCGCGACGGCTCCCAGCGCGAGGGCCTGATCCTGTCGGTCAACGACAAGCTGGCGATCGCCCGGCACCTCGACGACCTCGGGGTGGGCTTCGTGGAGGGTGGTTGGCCGGGTGCGAACCCCAAGGACGCCGAGTTCTTCCGACGCGCCAGGACCGAGCTGCACCTGCAGACCGCGCAGCTGACGGCGTTCGGCTCGACCCGTCGGCCCGGCGGTGACACCGCTGCCGACCTGGCGCACCTGCGCGAGTCCGGCGCCGGGGTCGTGACGCTGGTCGCCAAGAGCGACGTCCGGCACGTCGAGCGGGCCCTTCGTACGACCCGCGCGGAGAACCTCGCGATGGTCCGCGACAGCGTCGCGCACCTGCGCGCGGAGGGGCAGCGCGTCTTTCTGGACGCCGAGCACTTCTTCGACGGCTTCCGCGCCGACCCGGCGTACGCGCTGGAGGTGCTGCGGGCGGCGGCGGAGGCTGGCGCCGACGTCGCCGTGCTGTGCGACACCAACGGCGGAATGCTGCCCGGCCGGCTCGCCGAGGTCGTCGCCGAGGTCGTCGCGACCGGACTGCGGGTGGGCATCCACGCCCACGACGACACGTCCTGCGCGGTGGCCAACTCGCTCGCGGCCGTCGACGCCGGTGCGACGCACGTGCAGGGCACTGCCAATGGCTACGGCGAGCGTTGCGGCAACGCCGACCTGTTCAGCGTCGTCGCGGCCCTCGAAACCAAGACGGGGCGGGCGGTACTGCCACCGGGACGCCTGGCCGAGCTCGGCCGGGTGGCGCACGCCGTCGCGGAGGTCGCCAACATCGCCCCCGACCCGTACCAGCCGTGGGTGGGCGCCAGCGCGTTCGCGCACAAGGCCGGGCTGCACGCCAGCGCCGTGGCGCTCGATCCCGACCTCTACCAGCACACCGACCCGGGCGTTGTCGGCAACGACATGCGGATGCTGGTCAGCGAGCTCGCCGGCCGCGCGACCATCGAGCTGAAGGGCCGTGAGCTGGGCCTCGCGCCCGACCGCGACACGGTCGCCCGGGTGATCGCTCGGGTGAAGGACCTGGAGTCCGTCGGCTGGTCGTTCGAGGCTGCGGAGGCCAGCTTCGAGCTGCTGCTGCGCGAGGAGATGGGGGAGCGGCCGCGGTTCTTCGAGCTGGAGTCCTGGCGGGTCATCGTGGAGCGCCGCGACGACGCCGTGGTCAGCGAGGCGACGGTCAAACTGCACGCCAAGGGCGAGCGGCTGGTGGCCACCGGCGAGGGCAACGGCCCGGTGAACGCGCTCGACAACGCCCTGCGGCTCGCGCTGGCGAAGCTCTACCCGGGGCTGGCGGCGCTGGAGCTGGTCGACTACAAGGTGCGCATCGTCAGCGGCGCGCACGGCACCGGCGCCGTCACCCGGGTGCTGGTCGAGACCTCCGACGGTGTCAGCGAGTGGGACACCGTCGGGGTGCACGAGAACGTCATCGCAGCGTCCTGGACCGCTCTCGAGGACGCCTACACGACGGGACTGCTCCGCCAGTCCCGCTGACCCCGCCGGGCGGCGCACGCGCTCGACGAGTGGTCCACCGATTGACGCGAAACCTGTGGACCTTGAGCGCCGTGCGGTCGTTCGGTGTCGTGGACGGTGACATCGGTACCCAGTGACCGACCACAAGCTGCTGAAATGCCGGTAGCAGCACGGTGGCGCTGGGTCTGCCCAGGTTGTCCAGCAGGTCGTTGCTGTACCAGCCGGCACGGAGGCAGCCGACCTGCGCGAGCCAGGGCCAGACTGCCTCTGGCGGGGCGGCGATGTCTATGGCTCTGGTGCTCCGATATGGCTGCCTTCGGCAGCAGCTCGTCCCCGGGCAGTGATGCGGAAAGCTCCTCCGCTGTCGCATGCCAACTGAGGTGCCATCGACGGTAAAGCGGAGACGTCAGGAAGACCGGGATATCCTGGATGACATTGCGGATCTGGACACCCCGCTGTCGTGCGCACACCCTCGCATGAACCTTCACGGAACCCCCTTGTCCAGCGCGTGCCGTCGGGACGCGCACCAGCACCGTTGCCCAGCCGCTACGAGCAGGGAAGGGTCGAAAGGCCCGACCGTGCGGCGCGGCGCACGCATCCGCCGCGGGCTCGCATCCGCCGTGTCCGCGCCCCTCGTCGTCGCGCCGGTCGGCCTGGATCGCGGAGGAGTTTGTGTATTAATGCCGCGGCAGGAGCACACGAACCCGGTAACGGCTGGCCGCTCGCACGCTCAGCAAGGCCCACGGAGGCCGACATCGTGTGCTCCACCACGACAGCAAGCACACGATGTCCGAGCGCGGGGTGGTCGAGGGACCGGTCGAGCACGACCAAGATCACAGGGACACCGGGCCCACGCCGGCGACCTCCGACGCCCTCGTTCCGAACCGTCCATCAGCAAGATGAGCAACACACCTGAAGAAGGGCCGACAGAAAGAACAGGTGCCGGCCAGGCGCTCGTCGCTGCAAGCGAGCACGACCCAACCAGGTGGTGGCCAGCGGCGTCGCCGTTGAGCGATGTGGGCCGGTCGCTGCTTGCTTGCGTCGACGGAGCCGGTGCGCGAGGCTGCCCCGATGACCGCCGAGTACGCCCAGACCGACCGGTTCCGCGGCGCCCGCATTCACCTGTGCGACCTTGCCGGCCTGGAAGTCCGCGATTGTGAAATCAGCGGTCTGAAGATCGTCGACTGCTATGGGAGCGACGTCTATCTTGGCGGCGACTTCGAGCGGCTCGTCGTCAACGACATCGACGTGACCAGGTACGTCGAGGCCGAGCTCGACCGACAACAGCCCGCACGACTGCTGGCGCGAGAAGCCACGTCGCCCGACGACTACCGGGGTGCTTGGGCTGCCATCGAGACGCTCTGGGAGGCGACGCTCGACCGCGCCAGGCTCTTGCCCGAGGTCAAGCTGCACGAGCGGGTCGACGGCGAGTGGTCGCTGGTCGAGACGCAACGACATCTGCTGTTCGCCAGCGATGCCTGGCTCGGCAATGCCGTGCTCGAAGACGAAGCGCCGTACCACCCCTTGGGGTTTCCTGCCGGCGGGATGCCGGCCGACGCAACGGCAAAGCTCGGGCTCACCGTCGAGGCCGCCCCGACGCTCGACGAAGTGCTCGCGCCACGGCTCCTTCGGATGACCACGATGCGGCGCGTCGTTGAGGGGCTCACCGAGGCAGGGCTTGATCGGACCTGCGTTCGGAAGCCGGCGGAGCCGTATCCCGACGAGGAATATGTCGTGCGCCGCTGCCTCAAGGTGGTGCTGAAGGAAGAGGTGGAGCATCACCGCTATGCACTGCGAGACCTCGGCGTGCTCGAGGCCAGTGAGCGACTCGAATGAGGATCCTGCTGCGACAACGGCAGCGCGAGCGGCGAGCGGCGAGCGGGTGGTCCGCCCGGCCCGGGACTGGCCGAGCCGGGCATCGCCGGGGTGTCTGCGTAGCTCGAACAGAGGCAGCTCAAGGAGGTGCCTCTCCGTCCACTTTCAACGTACAGCGCACCGGGGGGCTTGCCGCAAGGCCCCTGTGTGGGCGCAGAATGCTCGGGCTGGCGAACAACAGACAATCTTGGAGGGCGCCCTTGATGGGTGAGCTGAAGCCATTCGAAGTCCACACGTCGGGGGCGCTGTTTCACGGGACGAAAGCGGACCTGGTGGTGGGTGATCTCTTGGTGCCCGGTCGCCGGTCGAACTTCTGCGGAGGTCGGACAGCGAACCATGTGTACGTGACGGCGACGTTGGATGCCGCCGCGTGGGGAGCTGAACTGGCGGTGGGCGACTGCCTCGGCCGGATATACATCGTAGAACCGATGGGCACTCTGGAAGACGACCCCAACGTGACGGACAAGAAGTTCCCCGGTAATCCGACTCGGTCCTACCGCACTCGGGAGCCAGTGCAGGTCATCGATGAACTTCTGGACTGGTCGGGCCACTCGCCCGCTCAACTGCAGGCCATGCGCGACGGTCTGGCCGACCTGGAGTGCAGGGGCCTCGCGGTCATCGATGACTAGCCCGGTAAGGACCTCGCTGCCGGCATGACGCCGGCCCCTGAGCGGTGCCAGTGAGGGATCCGCTTGCGGAAACGATCGCGCGAGGGTCCCGGCGGTCCGGACTTGCACGTCAGCCCACCTCGACGCACTCGACGTCCGGCAGGCCACCGAAGCGAGCCCGGCGGTCGGCTGTCACGATCGTGCGCCTGGTAGCCGCAGCCGTCGCGGCGATGATCAGGGCGTGGGCGCCGCGCTGGGTCCCCGTGCGGTACACCAGGGCAAGCAGGCGCCCGTGGACCTGGGCCGCGGCCTCGTCGTAGCTCTCGACCGGGAGGGTCGCGAGGACCCGCTCGAGGAAGGCCTCGCGAGCCGCACGGCGGCTGTCGCTAGCCAGCTCGACCCCGGTGCGCAGCTCGGCCACGGTCACCGCGGCGATCGCCCACGTCATCGTCGGCAACCAAAACACCGCTCCGGATCACCGTGTCCCGCTCCACCGCAACCAGGATGCCGGTGTCCAGTATCAGTCTTCGGGCCACGCCGGCCCCGCCAGCGTCACAGCATCCCGGGCAGCGTCGACGTCGCCAGCGAAGTCCGCGGCCACGTCAGCGGCGAGCAACTCCAGCACCTCGGCTCCGTTGCCGACCGAGGTCGGACCAATCGACGCGACCCGCTTGCCGCCGCGGGTCACGACCACGGTCTCGCCGCGCTCGACCTCGTCGAGAAGAGCGGCAAAGGACCGGCTTGCCTCGGTCGCCGTCAAGGTACGGATGACTATCAGATCACCTGATTGACGCGGACATGACAACAGGGGCTTCAGTCCCAGCTGCGGCGCAGGCCCTGGCGTGGCCGGCCGTCGGGGTCCACGACGGCGTGGTAGAGCGGCCGGGCCCAGATGCGGGTCCGCACGGGCAGCCGGTCGGCCCGGTGCTGGCGCAGCCGGCCGGGTGGCCGCGGCCCCTGCTGCCCGCTGTCGTGCCAGGCGTCCAGGGCCGCGGCCGCAGCGCGCAGTCGGGCGATGCCGGTCGCCGGGTCCACCAGGCCGTCGTCACCGGCGGCGTCGAGGTGCTCGCGCCACAGTTCGAGGCGCAGGTCGCGGGCGAACCGGCGGGCGCCGTCGCCGAGTCCGCCCGGGTCCCGGGGCTCGCGCTCGTCGCGTTCGTCGTCCAGTACCGCGCAGGACAGCTCGCTGTCGTGCGTCCAGCTGCGCAGGTTCAGGTTGCCGCTGCCGGCGGCGGCCCAGACGTCATCCATGATGCAGACCTTGGCGTGGACGTAGACAGGTGTGCCGGCGTGGTTCTCCAGGTCGAACACGCTGACCCGGTCGCCGCCCGCCTGCCGCACCACGTCGAGCGCGTCTTCTCGGCCGACCAGGTTCGGTGGTCGGGCGACCGCCCCGGACTGGTCGGGGAAGCGGGGGACAACCGCGACCAGCTGGAGCTCGGGCCGCCTGTCCAGGGCCTCGGCGAACAGTGTGGCGACATGCGTGGACCACAGGTACTGGTCCTCCAGGTAAACCAGTTGGCGGACCCGGCGCAGCGCCTTGCGGTAGCCCTCGGAGATGCTGCGCTCACCACGCGGCGCGAACGGGTACGGCCTGCGGCGCGCCGGATAGGTCCGCAGCACCTGCACCGCGCAGCTGCCCTCCGGGGCCGGGTCCGGGGCCTGACCGGGCAGCGCGCCGGCATCGGTGTCCAGGCCCTCGATGAGCCGCCGCTCGAGCGCCATCCGCAGCCGGTTGTCCAGCGGTGCCGGGTCGTCCCACCGCTCCCGGAACACCGTCTCGAGGTCGCCCACGACCGGCCCGCGCAGCTCGAGCTGCACGTCGTGCCACGGGGGGTTCGGGCCGTACTCCGGGGACATCGGCAGGCCCTGTGGGTCACCGTCGTGCCCGGCGTCGTCTCGCCGGCTGTGGCACAGGTCGATGCCGCCGGCGAAGGCCACGTCCGCGGCGCCGCCGCGCGCGACAACGAGCTTCTGGTGGTGGCTGCCGAACGGGCGTACGCGTTGGTCCAGCAGCACCTCGCCGCCCGCCTCGTTGATGTCGGAGCCCAGGTGCCGGTTCTCGTCCGCGCTGAAGGCCAGCCCGTCCAGGTGCGAGCGCCAGAGCAGACCCTTGACGAGCACCCCGCGCTCCGCGGCCCGGCAGAACACCTGCCCCACCTCGCTGCCCGCCTTGCCGGTGAGCCGCTCGTCGGGGTCACCGCGCCAGTCGGTGAAGCACAGCAGGTCGCCCTCGCCGAGCCCGGTCACGACCTCGGCCAGCCGGGGGAAGTACACCGCGCCGTGCACCAGCGGGCGGACCGCGTTGCCCTCGGTCCACGCCCGGCCGCCCGGTCCGTGCCGGCTGTCCAGGGTCGTCGCCGGGTTGCCGCGCTCGGTCGGGGTGAGGAACCACTGCTCAAGATCCACGTCGCGGCCCCTACCCCGTGCACGAGCCGGACTAGCCTCGGCAGCACTCCCCGCCCCCGCTCCGGAAGGCCCGCCCGCGTGCGCATCTGCCGTTTCGCCGTCGACGGGGAGGTGTCGTTCGGCGTCGTCGAGGGGCCGCCCGGTGGCGACCCCGCCGAGCTCGTCGTCGCGCCCGTGGACGGCCACCCCTTCGCAGCGTTCGCCTTCACGGGGGTGCGACACCCGCTGTCGTCGGTGCGGCTGCTGGCGCCGGTGCTGCCCAGCAAGGTGGTCTGCATCGGGAAGAACTATGCCGACCACGCGGCCGAGATGGGCGGCCCGGCGCCGGTCTCGCCGGTGGTGTTCCTGAAGCCCTCGACGTCGGTGATCGGGCCGGGCGAGGCGATCAGGCTGCCGCGCGACAGCAGCCGGGTGGACCACGAGGCCGAGCTTGCCGTGGTGATCGGCCGGCTGTGCCGCGACGTGCCGCGCGAACGCGCCCTGGACGTCGTGCTCGGCTACACCGCGGCCAACGACGTGACGGCCCGCGACCAGCAGCTGGCTGACGGCCAGTGGACCCGCGGCAAGTCGCACGACACCTTCTGCCCGATCGGCCCGTGGCTGGAGACCGACCTCGACGTCCGGGACGTCGCCGTGCAGTGCCGGGTCGACGATGAGCTGCGCCAGGACGGCCGTACCGCGCAGCTGCTGCACGACGTCCCTGCCGTGATCGCGTGGATCTCGGCCTTCATGACCCTGCTGCCCGGCGACGTCGTGCTCACCGGCACCCCTGCCGGGGTCGGGCCGCTGGTGGCCGGCAACACCGTCGACGTCGTGGTGGAGGGCATCGGGACACTGACCAACCCGGTGCTCGCCCGGTGACCGTGCGCGTCCGGGTCGCGCCCTCGCCGACGGGAGACCCGCACGTCGGGACCGCGTACATGTCCTTGTTCAACCTGGCGTTCGCGCGCCAGCAGGGTGGCAAGTTCGTGCTGCGCGTCGAGGACACCGACCGGGCGCGCTTCCGGGCCGACAGCGAGCAGCAGGTGTACGACACGCTGCGCTGGCTCGGCCTGGACTGGGACGAGGGACCCGACATCGGGGGCCCGTACGCGCCGTACCGCCAGTCCGAGCGGCTGGCGACCTACCGGCCCTACGTGGACCGGCTGGTCGCCGACGGACACGCCTACCTGTGCTGGTGCACGTCGGCGCGGCTGCAGGAGATGCGCGAGGACCAGCAGCGCCGAAAGCTGCCGACCGGCTACGACCGCAGGTGCCTCGGGCTGACGGCGGCGGAGCGCGCCGCGCTGCCCGGTGCGCAGCAGACACCTGTCGTCCGCATGCTCGTGCCCGACGACCCGCCGTTGCGCTTCGTGGACCTGATCCGCGGTGAGGTGTCGGCCCCGCGGCCGGACGACCAGGTGCTGCTGAAGGCCGACGGCTTCCCGACGTACCACCTGGCGGTCGTGGTCGACGACGGCTTGATGGCCATCACGCACGTGGTGCGCGGCGAGGAGTGGATCTCCTCGACGCCCAAACACCTGCTGCTCGCCGACTGGCTGGGCTTCCCGCGCCCCGCGTACGCGCACATGCCACTGCTGCGCAACGTCGACAAGAGCAAGATCTCCAAACGGAAGAATCCGGCGGCGCGGCTGACATGGTTCCTCGAGCAGGGCTATCTGCCCGAGGCGCTGCTGAACTTCCTCGGGCTGCTGGGCTACTCGCTGCCTTCGCAGGAGGAGATCTTCACCTTCGCGCAGATGTCGGAGAGCTTCGACTGGGCGCGGGTCAACACCGTCGGGCCGGTCTTCGACCTCGACAAGCTCGGCTGGCTCAACGGGCACTACCTGCGCGAGCTCGCCGAGGACGACTTCGCCGCGCGCGCGCTGCCCTTCCTTGAGCGCGCGGGGCTGGTGGCCTCGCCAGCCCTGCCCGAGCAGCTCGCGCTGCTCGCGGGTGTCGTGCCGCTGGTGCAGACCCGGGTGGCGGTGCTGTCCGAGCTGCCCGGCCTGGTGGGCTTCCTGTTCGTGCCGGAGCCGGACTTCGCGGTCGACGCGTCTGCGGCGGCCAAGGCGCTCGGCCCCGGCAGTGCCGAGGTGCTCACCGCAGCCGCGAAGGCGCTCGAGCCGCTCGGGGAGTGGACGACCCAGACCGTGTCGGCTGCCCTCGACATCTCGGTGATCGCTGCCCTGGGGCTGAAGAAGGGCAAGGTCTATCTGCCGCTGCGGGTGGCCGTCTGCGGAGCGTCGGTCTCGCCGCCGCTACCGGAGTCGATGGCTCTGCTCGGCAAGGAGCGGACGCTGCGCCGGCTGCGGGCCTCGGCCGGTGGCGGGGCTGCCGGTGGCGCCGCCGTCGTTTGAGCCGGGGTAGCCGGGTCGGCTAGTGTGCGTGCGGCGCGCGGCCAGGCACCAAGGCTCGCTCCCGGTGGGGTATGGGGTAATTGGCAGCCCGACGGTTTCTGGTTCCGTTAGTCTTGGTTCGAGTCCAGGTACCCCAGCGTGTGACAGCACTGATCACTGCGACAAGTTCACAGCCGGGCCCCATCGTCTAGCGGCCTAGGACACCGCCCTCTCACGGCGGCAGCGCGGGTTCGAATCCCGCTGGGGTCACTTTTCCGGTTTGAGAGC
>JBKJQN010000100.1:0-14380 GCA_046593925.1 Mycobacteriales bacterium | reverse complement strand
CCTTCGCCGACCGTGCCTACACCCCCGACGGCACCCTGGTCTCGCGGCGGCTGCCAGGAGCAGTGCTCACCGATGCCGACGAGATCGCCCGTCGCTGTGTCGCGATCGCCACCGGCGAGCCGATCACCGACGTCGACGGGGGCTCGCTCACCCTCAAGGCAGGCTCGATCTGCGTGCACGGCGACACTGCCGGTGCCGTCGACATCGCCCGCCGCGTCAGGGACGCGCTCGTCCGGGCCGGGGTCACCGTCGCCCCTTTCGTGCTCTGATGCGCATCCTCCCGAGCGGCTCGACCGCGATGCTGGTTGAGGTCGACGACCTCGACGAGGTGGTCGCGCTCTACGCAGCGCTCATCGGTGACCCGCCGGCGGGCCTGGTCGACATCGTCCCGGCGGCGCGCACCCTGCTGCTCGTCACCGACCCGGCGGTGGCTTCCCTCGCCGCCGTCGAGCGGGCGGTCCGCTCGACGACACCACGGCAGGACCAGCGGGCCCGGGGTGAGCTCGTCGAGGTGCCCGTGACCTATGACGGCGAGGACCTCGAGGAAGCGGCGGCGCTGCTCGGATGCGACACGGTCGAGCTCGTCCGCCGCCACACGGCCGCCGAATGGACCGTGGCCTTCTGCGGGTTCATCCCCGGCTTCGGCTACCTCACGTCGCCGACGTGGACGACTCCGGTCCCTCGCCGATCGACTCCCCGCACGAAGGTGCCGCCCGGCGCCGTGGCGCTGGCGGGCGAGTTCAGCGGCGTCTACCCTCGCGAGTCGCCCGGCGGCTGGCAGCTGCTCGGCCGGACGCTCCGGACCATGTTCGACCCCGCCCGGGAGGCACCAGCGGTCCTGCGCCCCGGGGTGCGGGTCCGCTTCGTCGACGAGGCGGCGGCACCGTGACCACCACGGTGACGGTGCTGGCGGCGGGCCTGCTCACCACGGTGCAGGACTCCGGACGACCCGGCCGGGCCGCGCTCGGGGTCAGCCGCTCCGGTGCCTGCGACCTGGCGTCGTACCGGCTGGCGAACCGGCTGGTCGGCAACGCCGACGATGCCCCTGCGCTCGAGGTGACGTACGGCGGCCTGCGGCTGCGGTCCGACGGCGACATCGTCGTCGTGACCACCGGGGCCCGGTGCGCGGGCTCCGGACAGCACAACGCCCCCACCACCCTGCGGTCCGGGCAGGTGCTGGAGCTTGGCCCGCCGGCCAGCGGTCTGCGCACCTATCTCGCGGTGCGCGGCGGGTTCGCCGTCGAGCCGGTGCTCGGGTCGTGCGCGACCGACGTCCTTAGCGGACTCGGGCCGGATGTCGTGACGCCCGGCACCACCCTCGTCGTGGGCACCTCCGAGCAGCCGATGCCCGGAGTCGATTTCGCCGCCGTGGCCGACCCCGAGGCCGGCGACGTGACGGTGCGGGTGACGCCCGGGCCACGCCGGGACTGGTTCCCCGACGAGGCGTGGGGCTCACTGGTCGGTCAGCCCTGGACGGTCACCACCGACAGCAACCGGGTCGGGTTGCGACTCGAGGGCGATCCGCTTGCACGAGACCGCACCGACGAGCTGCCCAGCGAGGGCCTGCTCCGCGGAGCCCTGCAGGTGCCCGCCTCCGGCCAGCCGGTCCTGTTCCTGGCCGACCACCCGGTGACGGGCGGCTACCCCGTGATCGGCTACGTCGACGACGTCGACGTCGACCGGTGCGCCCAGCTGCGGCCGGGACAGCGGCTCCTGCTGCGGACCGGCCCGCGTCGCGACCCGCTGGTCACGTAGCCCTCATCCCGTCGGGACGAGCCTGCGGGGCGACGAAGAGCGGGTCGGTGTAGTCGTGCAGGCCGTCGTAGAGCTCCGGATCCGGCGGTACGCGACGACGTCCTCAGAGGGGCGGAATGTCGCCCCCGCAGGACACCATCTCGCGGGTGGCCCGGCCCAGTGCGCGTGGAGTCCGACCCCGACGGCAGCGGTGAGGCGGCGCCCTGGCCGGCGGCGTCGGGCATCTCGGTAGGGCGGTGGGCCGCTCGAGGACATCGGTGAGCGTTTGCATCATCGGATCGGAGCGGCCCGCCGGGGGCGCCTGTGACCTGTGAGCCAGCGCGAGCGAGCCGCTCCGCAGCCGCGGGGTAGACCCAGAGCTCGGCCGGATCTTGGGGCCTGCAGGGCCTCACCGTCGCTTCGGGCGAGACGCAGCCGACCGCGCCTGCAGCCCCCGGCACGGGGTGGTGCCGTAGGTCGACCGACGCGACAGAGAGACCCCAGCCGCACCCGGGCTGACACCCTGCCAGCCGTACCGCCCCACCCACGCGGACCACCCGCCTCACCGCCGCCCCGCGCACCACGTCATGGTCGACCCCGTCGCCCTGGCGACCAGCACCGCGCAACCCCCAGCCGGTCGCCCTGCCTGCAGCTCCACCTGACGCTGCGGAAACGGACGGTCTTGAGGCCTCCCGCGCGCTTTCGGCGCTTGCGCTGCCGCGGCCCAAGCCCCCCGCCTCGAAGTCCAGGGCGCGCTGTAGGAACCGACCCTTCCTGCCGACAAGCAGCCTGTTGGCGGGCCACTCGTGGTCACTGCCCGTGAGAACGAACGGCGACTGGTCCGGACACCCAGATTTAGGAACGCGGCGTCCCGTGGTGCGCACCGTCCACGAGTGCCTGCAGGCTTTTATGTAGGTCGCACGATCGGGCTCACCACTCACCCACCCCGTCCCTGCAGGTCTCACCTAGGTCCCGCTCGCGGACATGCCCCCCAGCCGGCTCGTCATCGCCTGGAACACCATCAACGGCAACCCGCTCATCGGCTCGTCCACCCGGGTCGCCGCGTCCGCCTACCGCTGCGACAGGCCCGCGCCCGGGCCCTGACCGAGGACGACGACAGCTGTCACGCTCCCGCTCCGCCGCTGCGGACCGGCCCCGCCGGGCCGGGCCGGGCCGGGCCGGACGACCGTCGGCTGCAGCCGGGCGCCTCTCCCACCCAGCAGCCGGGTCCTGCTCCGGGACCCTGCGGCAACGTGCGCTGGGACCTGAAGCGCTGGGCGGTCGCCGCGGATCGCCGCCGCTGCCAGTGCGCGAGCGCGGTCGGCCGTCCCCCGGCCGGTCGATCAGGGGCCGCCGCAGCCCTGCCGGCTCGGACAGGAGCCGCCGTTCGGTGCGGCCCCACGAAGCGCCGGGCTCACCCATCGCCGTCGTCGAGCAGGCTGTCGACGCGGGCGACCTTGGCGGCCAGCTGACCCTCGTACCCGGGCCGGATGTCGGCCTTGAGCACCAGCGAGGTCCGGGGCGACCGTGCGGCGACGGCCTCGACCGCACGCTTGACGACGTCCATCACCTCGTCCCACTCGCCCTCGACGTTGGTGAACATCGCGTTGGTCTCGTGCGGCAGCCCGGAGCTGCGCACCACCCGGACGGCGTCGGCCACCGCCTCGGAGACCCCACCGGTCTCGTCGCTCCCGGACGGGCTGATGCTGAACGCTATGAGCACCCGGCGAGCCTGTCACGGCCGTCGGGCTGCCTCGCAGGCGGGAGCTCACCCGTGACGGGCGCGCGGCCACGAGACCTGGTGACGGCCCCTCGAGCAGATGACATCGCGTCCGCGGGGCCGGCGGGTCGCCTCGGAGCGCGTGGGGAAGGCTCCCCGGGGTGACCGCCCCCGTCTTCGACCTGCCCGTCATCCTGCTTTCGCACCGCGGCCCGGTGAGCTTCGTCGCGACCGACGACGGCCGCACGGCCACCCGCGGCGCCGGCGGGCTCGTGTCGGCCCTGACCGGGCTCACCAGCTACCTGCCCCAGGCGGTTTGGGTATGTGTCGCGACGCCAGGTGAGGCCGCGGAGGTCGCCCGGGAGGCCGGCGGGGAGGTGCTGCGCGTCGCGCTGGACGACCCGGTGCGGGTGCTCGGCGCTGACGAGGCCGCCGAGCAGCCGGTGCGGCTGCGCCTGGTTGAGGTGCCGGCGGAGGTGCACGAGCCGTTCTACGGCGTGATCGCCAACCCGCTGCTGTGGTTCGTGCAGCACCGCCTGTATGGGCTCGGGAACGACCCGACGCTGGGCCGCGCGGAGCACGCGGCCTGGGAGGACGGCTACGTCGAGGCGAACAGGTTGGCCGCCGAGGCGGTGGTCGAGCAGGTCGAGCAGGCCGACGGCCGGGCCGCCGTGATGCTGCACGACTACCACTTCTACCTGGTCGGCGACCTCGTCCGGCGGCGTTGCCCCGACGCCCTCATCTCCCACTTCGTGCACATCCCGTGGCCCGGCCCGGACTCCTGGAGGGTGCTCCCGCCGGCCATGCGCGAGGCGGTGCTCCGCGGACTGCTGGGCTGCGACGTCGTCGGCTTCCACACCGGCGCGGACGCGCGCAGCTTCCTGCTCTGCGTGCAGGAGCTGCTCGGCCTGCAGGTCGACCTCGAGGAGGGCTCGGTGCTGCTGGGTGACCGGCAGGTGCGCGCCCGCAGCTACCCGATCAGCATCGACGTGGCCGCCCTGGAGGTAGTGGCCGCAGGCGAGGCCGCCGAGGCGTACCTCGCGCAGCTGCCCGAGCAGGGCTCGCTGGTGCTGCGGGTCGACCGCACCGACCCGAGCAAGAACATCGTGCGGGGCTTCGAGGCGTACGAGCTGATGCTCGAAGAGCACCCCGAGCTGCAGGGCGAGGTGGTGTTCCTGGCGCTGCTGCAGCCCAGCCGGCAGGACGTCGCCGAGTACGCCGCCTACCTCACCGACATCGGCGCTGCCGCCGCACGGATCAACGCGCGGTTCGGCACCGGCTCCTGGCAGCCGGTCGACCTGCGCCTGGCCTCCGACCTGCCGCTGGCCGTCGCGGCGTACCGGCGCTGCGACGTGCTCCTCGTCAACGCGGTCGCGGACGGCATGAACCTCGTCGCGAAGGAGGCGGTCGTCGTCAACGAGCACGACATGGTGCTCGCACTGTCGGAGTCGACCGGCGCGCACGGCGAGCTCGGCAGGTTCGCGCTGACGCTGTACCCGTTCGACGTCGCGCAGCAGGCGGACGTGCTGTACCGCGCGCTGACGATGCCCCACGAGGAGCGGGCCGACCTGCGCCGGCACGCCGCCGACGTGGTGCGCCGCAACGACGTGCGCCGCTGGCTGCGGGTGCAGCTCGCCGACCTCGCCGGCATCGCCGCGGAAGCCTGAGCAGCGCCTCGACCGCCACCGGCCCACGCTTGCCCTGCGTGCGTGCACCGAACGTGCACCGAAGGCCAGCGCCGGCGTGTCGTCCTGGCCGAGTCTGGTCGCCTCGAGACCGACGCTGGTGCCGTGACATTCCCTAGCGGGAGCCGCCTCTGGGCTGAGCACGGGCTTGATGATCAAGCCCGTGCTCGCCACGTGCCGGCGACCTGAACGGTGCCTGCAAACAGCAGCGGCCACCGGCGACCGACGGGCCCCCCGGTAGCCGCTGCTGGCTTGGACGTGCGGTCAGGCTGCGGCCTCCGACGACAAGACCGCCGGGACCGTGGCGGACCGGCCGCGGGTGACCAGGACGAACGTCCAGGCGATGGCCGCGACGACAACCCCGAGGAAGATCCGAGGCAGCAGGTTGTAGGGAGCGGCCTGGACCGGGTAGACGCTCTTGAAGAGCACATACAACATCCCGGTGGCGGCGGGGCCAGCCACGACGGCGGCTGCGATGACCGGCTCGCGGCGTCGACGCAGCATCACCGGCCAGCGCAGCATCACCGGCCAGCGCGATCGCCAGCAGCTCGAGGAGCACCGTGACCTCCGTGCCGGACGCACCCGGCACGCCAACCGCGGTGAGCAGCGGCGCGACGTACAGCGCGACCCCGGCGAGCGAGCCGATGGCGATGAACAGGTAGCCGAAGGCGAGACCGACGGCCCCGACGAAGCCGGTCGAGACACCGAACGCCGACGTGATGTGGGAGAGCAGCGTCCCGGCTCCGTCCCGCTTGGTGAGGCGCGTGATGCACCAGCCGACCATCAGCAGGATGACGGTCGACACCGCGTAGGAGTAGGGAACCGAGCGGCCGGCCCCGAGGGCGACCAGCGCCGGTCCGGTGGCCATGACGGCGCTCGGCGCGATGCCGGCGACCGACTGCGCCAGCACCTCGAACGGCCACATCGAGGAGGCTGCCGGCCCGCGCGCAGGCGGGGCGTCCAGGGTGACCGTCATCAGGACTCCGTCCCGTCGTGGCAGGTGGGAGTGCCGTGGCACGCGGACGCCTCGGCGGGCAGGTCGAGCATGGGGTTGCCGTCGAAGAAGCCGGACGGCTTGAGGTGGAAGCCCACCTTCGCCACCGGCATGACTGGCCAGTCCGGAATACCTGGGTCAGACCGGCGGACGCCGCACTTCCAGCCCCGTGCAGGACCCCACAGAATCACGGGACGGTGGATCCCGGCTCGGGGGAAGCTGCCTGAAGCAAGGGGTTCGCTGGATATCAAGCCTGTCAGCGCAAGCCCCTGACGGCGCACCTCTCAACCGAACCTCCTCGAGGTCGCAGGTCCTGAGGGGACCGCACGCCTGGGGTTGGGTGTTGGGCTTGAGCAGCGCCCCGGTGCAGCCGTCTGCCCGATGAAACCTGTCATGGGCCTCTATGGCGTCGAGCAGCGGCACCTCACGGGAAACGATGAACGACGGGCCGGCCGCGCACGGCGAGGGCACACGTGGGCCGTGACGACGCCAGAGCACGCGCAGGACATGCAGGTGCTCGCCACGGCGGTGCACCTGCTTGATCCGGGTGGTGCACTCCCGGTGGCCTTCCAGGTCCAAGGCCTGACTGACCAGCAGGTCATCCAGTCGGTCCGGCGGCTGGACCGGGCCACGCCGTCGTATTGGACGAGCTCAGGTGTCGCCGGAGCGCTGTACCCGCTTGTTCTCGCTGCTACGGCTGAGCAGGTCCCGGACCCGGAGAAGGCCGGGATGTTGCGCCGAGCAGCCGCCCTACTTGGCTGGGCGGTGCGGGACGTCGCGGTCGGCGTCGCCACGACGCAGCTGGGCAGTCTCTAGACGGCCAAGTCGCCGGCTCACCGACAGGTAGGGCGCGACGGCGTCTCGAAGATCCTGGGCGTTCACGGTGTTGAGGTCGATGGCGTAGACGTCGCCGTCGATGCCGTAGACCACGGTCTCCTCCGCCCGGCTTCCGTCGATGTCATCGATGAGGGTGACGACCGTGCGCTTGGCCATTCAGCGGGCTCCCGTGATCGTCGGTGCGGTCACGGTAGTGCGGGCAAGCTCCTGCTACGCGTGGACCATTCGTAAAATTGGCTTCAGTGGAGAGCCGCGCGGCCCGGGCTCGAGCCGGCGTCCGTACACCTCAACGGTGCGAGGCGGCCTCGTCAGTCCGTGGTAGCAGCGGGGCGGCCCGCGGCACGTCGTCGTCGTCGTCGTCGTAACCCGAGCCCGGGTAGACGCTCGGGGGCATCTGCTAGATCCCCCAGCGGAACGCGTCGACCCCGAACAGCCCCTCCTGGAAGTTCGTGGCGAACAGCGCGAAGGCCACCATCTCCCACTCCTCGTGTCATACCGGAGCCTGCGCCGGGACGACGACCGGGCCCAGGCCTGCGGCGCCGCCGAGGTCGTGGACGCCGTTCACGCCGCGCTGCCCACGGTCGCGGACTTCGGTGCTGGGAAGCCGCCGACGGCCTGCTCGAAGTGGTGCGCCACGCGCAGCACCGTCGCGTCGTCGAAGTGCCGACCGACGATCATCATCCCGGTCGGCAGGCCGTTGACCAGGCCCGCGGGGACGTTGCATGCCGGGTGGCCGCTGACGTCCAGGCTCGCCGTGTTGGCGATCATCTCCAGTGCCCGGCCGAGCACCTCCTCGCGCGGCGCGTCCGGCGCCGGGATGACCGAAGCCTGGATCGGGGTGGTCGGCAGCACCAGCACGTCGTAGCGCGACAGCGCCTCGTCGTAGGCCGCCCGCAGCTGCGGCACCAAGTTGCGCGCCATCGCGTAGTGCTTGCCCTGGTACCGGTCGATCGCATACCGACCGGCCAGCAGCACCAGCTGCACGGTCTGGGAGAACTGGCTGCCGTCCTCGCGCCACCGCCGGCCGTAGTGCTCGATCACCTCGGGGTCGTACAGCCCGTCCCAGTTCATCCCGTAACCGTTGGCGTCGACCATCTGGGCTGTCGCGCCCTCCGTGGCGATGACGTCCCAGATCCGGGCACCGTGCAGGTGCCACGGCACCGAGACGTCCTCGACGACGAGGCCGACACCACGCAAGCTCTCCGCCGCGGCACGCACTGCCCCGTCGACGCCCGAGTCGGAGTTGGCGTGCCCGAAGCCCTCGGTCAGCACCCCGACCCGCAGCCCCTCGGCGCTCTGGCCGATCGCCGCCAGGTAGTCCTGGGGCACCAGCCCGGCCGGCTGGCGCGGGTCCTGCCCGTCCGGACCGGCGATCACCGACAGCATGAGCGCGGTGTCGGCGACCGTGCGCGTCATCGGCCCAACGTGGTCGATGGTCTGCTCGATCGGGAACGCGCCGGTGTAGGGCACCAGGCCGTGGGTGGGCTTGTGCCCGACGATGCCGCTGAACGACGCCGGCATGCGGATCGACCCGCCCTGGTCACCGCCGGTGGCCATGTCGACAAGCCCGCTGGCGACGAGAGCCGCGCTGCCGCAGGACGACCCGCCGGCCGAGCGCGTCTCGTCCCACGGGTTGCGGACCGGACCGGTGCTGGCGGTGTGCGAACCGCCGGAGAAGCACAGGTCCTCGCACACGGCCTTGCCCGTGATGGTCGCCCCGGCCGACAGCATCCGGGTGACGATCGTGGCGTCCCGGGTCGGTACGAAACCATCGACGATCGTGGACCCGTTGGTCATCGGGACCCCGGCGACCATCGTGTTGTCCTTGACGGCCACCGTCCGGCCGGCCAAGGGCCCCTGGCCACCGGCGGTGATCTCGGTCTGCACGTACCAGGCGTTGTAGGGATTGTCAGCCAGCTCGGGACGGCTCCACGCACGGCTCGGCGCCGCCGGGGCCGTCTGTGCGTAGAGGTCCTCGACGAAGTCCCACGACGTCAGCAGGCCTTCCACGGCGGGGCTGAAGGAGGCCACGTCGGCCTCGGACAGACGCAGTCCGTAGCGTTCGGCGACCTGGGCGAGGGCGGCGCGACTCGGAGGTTCGACAGGCATGGGCTGGCCTCTCCTTGGACCACGGTCACCCGTGTGCGCCGCGGTGACACAAGGCGAACCCGGCGCGCAGGAACTGTCAAGCCTGAGGGCCCGGGCAGGGCCCTCGGGGCTGCGCGAGCAGCGGGCGCCAGCTACCGCGGGGCGCTCCCCCGGCGGATGACGCGGCGGGACGACACGGGAAGCACGTCCTGACCGGTGCCGGGCTGCTGACCGCTCACAGCGGGCGAGGACTGCGTGCGGACCTCATCCCGGTTCCACCGCCCTGCTCGTGACGGTCGACGGCGTGCCGGGCATGCACATTCACTTCTAGCTGCGACGACGACCTCGTTGGGGAGTCTCGTGGTGCAGGGTCGAAGGGCACCGGCTGAGTGCGAGCACCGCATGAGCTGAGCCACATCTCGGTGAGCTCCGACGAGACGGATCAGGTACCGGACGCCGGGCTCCCGGCCGCGGTGCTGGCCGAACGGATCGGGCTGGCCGAGCTGGTCGACAGTCGGCTGCACCTGGCCCGGCACGGCGCCAACAGCGGCATACGGCGCTGACCGTGGTCGGGTCGATGCTCGCCGCCGGCGACCGCATCGATGACGTCGCCGTGCTGCCGGCTGGCGCCGCGATCGAGCTGTTCGACGCCACCCGGGCGCCCTCGACAATCGGGTCGTGGCTGCGGGCCCACGAGTGGTCCAACGTCCGCCAGCGCGACGCGATCAGCCGCGAGCTGCTGTCACGGCTGTGGGCCGCCGGTGCCGGGCCGCAGGATCTTGGCGCCCCCCTGCCGATCGGCCCGGGACGGCACGATCGCGGAAGTCCACGGCCGCGCCAAGCAGGGTGCCGCGTTCGGCTACACCAGAGTCTGCCGGCTGCCACAGCTGGCGACCTGCGCCCAGACCGGACAGGTGCTCAGTGCTGGCTGCGCGTTCTGCTCCCGGGCGGTGCTGCACACCGGACTCGCGTTCGACGTCGCGTGGCCCAGGCCGAGGCGACCGTCGTTCTGCCCATCATGCTGGTTGTCCTGGCGATAGGGGTCTGGGTGCTGGCCGCTGTCGGCGCCCAGCTGCGGAGCACCGATGCAGCCGGCGTCGCCGCCCGGGCGGCCGCCCGCGGCGACGATGCGCCGGCGGTACGGCGGGCCGCCCTCGCTGTCGCCCCCGGTGGTGCCGAGCTGCAGGTCACGACGGCGCGGGACACCGTTCAGGTGCTGGTCCGGGAGAAGGTCCGGCCATCCGGCGCAGCGCTCGCGGTGTTGCCGGCACTCGAGGTGTCGGGCCGCGCCGTCGCGGGTCGCGAGGACCGCGTGCAGGAACCGTGACACCTCTGAAGAGCGGGACCGAGGCGACCGGCCGCCGTCGGTGAGCTGCAGTCGCGCCACGCGCGCGGCCCCCTCGACCGGGCTGGAGCGGGGGAGCCGCGAGACGGGCGCCGCCGCGTGCGCGCTGGCCGGTGGGGTCGTGCAGGCACAGAGCGGTCAACGCACTGTCCGCCGGGAGGACGGCGACAATGCCGAGGTCGAGGTGATCGTGCGCCCGAACGGCGCGGTCGTTACGCTCGGCGTGGCGTGGGGCGAAAGTCAGGCGCGCCGCTGCCCGGTCTCGTCCTGGACCACGGCGGGGCGGTCGACGCCGGCCAACTCGTCGCGCAGCCGGGTGTTCTCCTGCTCCAGACTGTCCGCCTGGCCCTGGACGTGCTTGACCTCGCGCTTGCGCGTGACGGTCTTCTGTCGCTTGCGGGCACCACCTCCGAGCATCAGGGACAGCCCGAGCATGCCGATCACCCCGACGATCACGCCGGCGAGGAAGAGCCCGCCGACCGAGACGTTGGACAGCGACACGCCGAAGACGCTCGCGTCAGGGGCGGGGGTTCCGTTGGTGAAGATGGTGCCGAGCGTGACAAGGGCTGCGACGACGAGCAGGACAGCGCCGAGAACTATCACAGTGGGGCTCCGGGGTCTGGAAGGGTCGGCCGGGGTCGGGCGGCAATGTGCTTCTTACCCACCGAGGCCGCTGTCCAGCACCGCGTCGAGCAATCGAACCGCGCCCGCCTTGTCCAGCGGCTCGTTGCCGTTGCCGCACTTGGGCGACTGCACGCAGGACGGGCAGCCGGCGGTGCACTCGCAGGCGGAGATCGCCTCCCGCGTCGCGCGCAGCCACGCCGGTCCGCGCTCGTACCCGCGCTCGGCGAAACCCGCACCACCCGGGTGGCCGTCGTAGACGAAGACGGTGCAGGCACCGGTGTCCTCATGCAGGGCCGTCGAGACGCCGCCGATGTCCCAGCGGTCGCACGTCGCAAAAAGAGGGAGCAGCCCGATCGCGGCGTGCTCCGCGGCGTGCGCCGCCCCCGGCACATCGGTCCAGCCGAGCCCGGCGCTCTCCAGCAGCTGCTCGGACACCGTGTACATGACCGCGCGGGTCCGCAACTGGCGGGCGGGCAGGTCGAGCGGCTCCTCACCGAGCACCTCGCCGGTGGTTGTCCGCTTGCGCAGGAAGGACACCACCTGGTTGGTCACGTCGACAGTGACCAGGGCGAGCCGCACCCCGTCGTGCTGCCGGCCGCGCAGCTCCTCCACCACCCGGATGTCGGTGACATCCCGGGCCGTCGTGGAGAAGTCCGGCTCGTCCCTGTGCACCAGCGCCACCGACTCCCCGAGGTCGAGCTGTTCCACGACGTACGTCTCGCCCTGGTGCAGATAGACCGCACCGGTGTGGGCCTGGGTGTGCGCGGACGAGGCGTCGACGGTCCCCAGCAGCCGCCCGGTGCCGGTCTCGACCAGCCGCACCGGCGATCCGCCACCGCCGCGCAGGTCGGCGTCGGGGCGTTCGCGCGAGGTCCAGAACCAGCCGGCCGGCCGGGCCCGGAGCAGCCCGCGGCAGACCAGGTCCGCGAGCAGCAGCCGCACCTGCCGCTGCCCGGCCGGGGTCGGATCTCCGAACAGCGGCAGATCGGCCTCGGTGAGCGGCAGCTCGGCGGCCGCGCAACACAGGTGCGGTGCAAGGACGTACGGGTTGGTGGGGTCCAGCACGGTGGCCTCCACCGGCCGTCCGAACAGCGCCTCGGGGTGGTGGACGAGGTAGGTGTCGAGCGGGTCGTCACGGGCGACGAACACCGCTAGCGCCTCCCGCCCCGCCCGCCCGGCGCGGCCGGCTTGCTGCCACACCGACGCGACCGTGCCCGGCCAGCCGGTGAGCACGACGGCGTCGAGTCCTGCGACGTCGACGCCCAGCTCGAGCGCGTTGGTGGCGGCGACGCCGAGTAGGTCGCCGCTCTGCAGGCGCCGCTCGAGCTCACGGCGCTCCTCCGGCAGGTAGCCCGCGCGGTAGGCCGCGATCCTGCGGCCCAGCTCCGGCGCGACCTCCGTCACCGCCCGGCGGGCCGACATCGCGACGGCCTCGGCTCCACGGCGCGACCGGACGAAGGCCAGCGTCCTGGCGCCTTCCACCACCAGGTCGGCCAGCAGCTCGCCGGTCTCGGCCGTCGCGGAGCGGCGTACCGGCGCGCCGTGCTCCCCGCCGTAGGACGGCATCAGCGGCGGCTCCCAGAGCGCGAACGCTGTCGTGCCACGTGGCGAGGCATCTTCGCTGACCGCGAAGACGTCAAGCCCGGTGAGCCGGGAGGCCGATGCGGACGGGTCGGCGGAGGTCGCCGAGGCGAGCACGAACACCGGGTCGGCGCCGTAGCGCGCGCACACCCGGCGCAGCCGGCGCAGGACCTGCGCGACGTGCGACCCGAAGACCCCGCGGTAGGTGTGGCACTCGTCGACGACCACGTACCGCAGGCCGCGCAGGAACCGCGCGAAAGCACTGTGCCGCGGGATGATCCCGCGGTGCAGCATGTCCGGGTTGGTCAGGACGAACGACGCGTGCCTGCGGACCCAGTCACGTTCCTCGCGCGGGGTGTCGCCGTCATACGTCGAGGCCCTTACGGCCATCAGGCTGAGCGCCCGCACGGCCCTGAGCTGGTCGGTCGCGAGCGCCTTGGTCGGCGCGAGGTAGAGGGCGGTCGCCCGGTCGTCCAGCAGCAGCGAGGACAGCACCGGCAGCAGATAGGCCAGCGACTTCCCGCTCGCCGTCCCGGTGGACACCACCACCGACGTGCCGCCCCAGGCCAGGTCTGCAGCGACCGCCTGGTGCTCCCAGGGTGCCGGGACGCCGGCGAGTGCCAGCCGGTCGACGATCAGCGGCGGCACCCACACCGGCCAGTCGGTCCGCCGGCCGTCCCGGGCAGGGACGTGCTCGACGTGGGTCACCCGCTGCGCCCTGCTGGGGTCGAGCAGCAGCCGCGCCAGCAGCGAGCCCGCGGCCGAGCTCGCCGTACCGGTGCCGGTCATCGGACACCAGTGTCTCAGACCGCCCCCGACCCACCCTGGGGCGCGGTGCGGTTTGATCTGATGGCGTCGGGTACGGCGCGCAGGCTCCGGCGACGGGGCTGACGACGTATGTGCACCTGGAGGAGATCTCGTGGACTTGTCCCTGTCGACCCGCTCGGAAGACGGCCCCGGGGGCCCCCGCACGGTCGTCGTGGTGGGCGGCGAGATCGACGTATACACCGCGCCCAAGCTCCGTGAGCAGCTGATCGACCTGGTCAGCAGCGGTCAGTACCACCTGGTCGTCGACATGGAGGGCGTCGAGTTCCTGGACTCGACCGGCCTGGGCGTGCTGGTCGGCGGTCTCAAGCGGGTGCGGGCCCACGAAGGTTCGCTGCACCTGGTGTGTACGCAGGAGCGCATCCTGAAGATCTTCCGGATCACCGGGCTGACGAAGGTTTTCCCGATCTACTCCTCGGTCGACGAGGCCGTCGCGGCCAAGGACTAGGCGGCGCTGCCGACATGGCCGTGGTCGAGCTGCTGCTGCCTGCGTTGCCCGCGCACGTCCGCACCGCCCGGCTGGTCTGCGTCGTCGTGGCCCGGCGGGCCGGTCTGAGCGACGAGCTGGTCGACGAGCTGAGACTCGCCGTCGGCGAGGCGTGCGCGCGTGCGGTCCGCCTGCACGCTCGGCATGCGCCCCAGGTGCGAGTCGCCGTGACCGTCACCGATGACGTCTTCGGGCTCACCGTGGCCGTCCGTGACCACGGACCGGCGGCTGGACCGGCCGTCGACGGGATGACCGGCGGGCTGCTCGATGCGGACCCACTGCAGGACGAGGACGCCGTCGACCCCGACGTGTCGCTGGCTTTGCTCCTCGACCTCGTCCACGAGGTCGACATCACCGCTGACGGTGCGTCCGGCACGACCGTGACCTTGCGCTGGCCGCTCCCGGCGCGGCTCGCGACCGGGCCCGCGGCAACGGCGGCTTCGGTTTCGTAGCCGCCGTT
>JBKJQN010000014.1:0-4507 GCA_046593925.1 Mycobacteriales bacterium | reverse complement strand
GAAGCTGCGCTGACGGCGCTCGCCGATGCCGAGGGCACGTCGAAGCAGGACGTGATCCGCAGGGCTGTGCTTGAGCGCTACGACCGCGCTGGTCATCGTCGTGCGGTCGAGGAGTCGGGCGCCCGGATGCTGGCCCGGTGGGGGGACGTGCTCGACCGCCTCGGCACGGTGTGACTGGCGACATCCGCTACCTCGACCTCGAGGACCTGCTGGGTCTGGTCCGGCTCCTGCGGGTGGGGCCGGTGCGTGACGTGGGGCTGCTCGACTCGGCGGCTCAGCGACCGCGATCCAGCGCCTTCGGCGAGGACGCGTACCCCACGCTCGCTCTCAAGGCTGCTGCGCTGCTGCACAGTCTCGCCGGGAACCACGCGCCCGTCGACGGCAACAAGCGGCTTGCCTGGCTCGCGATCACGGTGTTCCTGGACCTGAACGGCTGCCGCAGCGATGTTGACGACCAGGCGGCGTTCGAGCTGGTCATGAACGTCGCCGCGACTGACCTGGCAGTGGCGGCGATCGCGGAACGACTCGGCGTCGTCCTGCTGGGGGAGGGCTACGCCTCGACGAGCACCGCGCTTGAGCCCAGTGCTGCACGGGTCCGAGTGACGTGACGGGTCGGACCTGAGCCGCGTACGGGCCAATTCGTGGCCCGCAGCATCACGGCGCGCGGCGGCTGACCCTGATTCGCCGACCTCCGGCTCGTCCACACCGGCCGCCGTCCTCGGTGGGCTGCGGCAGTGCAGCACTTCTGACATCCGCGCCCGCGCGGGCCACCCCACATGCAAGGGAACTGGCCGTTCCCTCGCGTGCAGGTGGGCCGAGCAGTCGTGGACAGCCCAACTGGATCCCTCGTGGCGGTGTCCGGGACCCCGCCCGGCCGCCACCTGGCCCGGATCGAAGGTGAGCTGCCCAGGCCGACCCTGCTCCACCTGCACGGAAGCCCTACCGCCAGACCCACCAACTACCCTGGCCCACTATGGGAATGACAGGGGCAGGCACGCCGCAGCCAGGTCTGGAGGCGGCGCTGGCGGCCACCGAAGTGCGCGTCGAGGCGGCCCAGCGCGTAGCCGCCACGGTGACCCGTGAACTCAAGAAGGCCCGCTCGGCAGCCGCCGTGGGGCAGGTCCGCGACCTGCGCCGAGCCTTGGCCGTGGCTGTGGAGGCGGCACAGTCGCTGGCCCAAGCGGCGAAGGAGTCGGAGGCCTCGTACTCCTTTGACGAGACCGATCACCTGGCCTCCGGCGCGTACGCCCGGGAACTGCTTGGCGCAGCCGCGGACGCAGGGCTCGCCATGGTCGAGGACGACGATCGCCTGCTCTGCTATCCATCGCTCGTGCGGGTGCTGTCCGGTGAGGCCGCGCTCGACATCGACCGCCGGCGGGAGCGGCGGCTGCGGCCGAGCGTGGTCGTCGGCGTGCTGGCCGCCGCCCAGTCGCGCCCGCCGAAAGGCAAGCCCGAGGCGCTGCTGGGGAGCCTCGTAGCGGCGTACGAGCTGGTCGCCGGACGCGACGACCGGCCGGATCCGGTCCTGCGGCTGGACGCGCTGTGGCAGGTGCTGACGATGCTTCCTGGCGCCGCCCGCGAGTACAGCAAGCCGGAGTTCGCGCGCGACCTCTACTTGCTGGACCAGAGCGGCACGGTCACGACTCGAAGCGGACGAATGCTGCGCTTCCACGCCAGCAGCGGCACGCGGGGTGCGGGGGTGCTCACGACGGTGGCGAAGACCGGTCAGCAGCAGCGCTATTGGGGCGTGTCCTTCAGCGCCCGCTAGGTTGCAGGCGTGAGCCAGCGATCCGGTGTCCTGGGAGGTGGCAGCCTCGCCGTTCCCGAGTGGACGACGTTCCTGGCCGACGAGTATCTCGCCGCTTACCTGCCCGCGGGCGGCGCGGCCGTCAAGGTCGCTGTGGCGGGCAGTGAGGACACTGCGAGTCGCTTCACGCGAGCCCTCGGCGCCGCCTCCGACACCTCCGGGTGCCTGTTCGTCTCCGTCTGCGCCGCTGAGACTCGGCTGTCGCAGATCGATGCGCTGTTCTTCGCTGTCGCCCGTGAGCTCGACTGGGACGCGCTGGCCGCCTCCTTCGTCCGCCGCGCCTACGACGCGATCGCCTTCCCGGCTGGCGACGGCCTGACCGTGGCCGAGGTCGCGGCCCAGCACGACGTCGACGCCCGCGAGCTCTACCGAAGCGTCCGCCGGCAGCTCGAGCAGACGCTGCTCGGTGACCTCGTCCTAGCTCGCGAGCTGCGCAGGGCAGTTCTCCGGCTCGCGCAGGGGCAGCTCGGGGGCGCCGACCTGCAGCCCGACGAGCACGACGCCGTCCTGGGGTGGTTGCGGGGAGAGCCGACGTCGTTGGCCCGGTTGCGACCGCTGCTTATCTCCGCCCGCATCGGCCGCTCCAACGCCCGGCCGATGCTCGCATCGCTGGCCCGCCTGCTGCTCGCTGCGGGCTGGAGCGGCTTGGTCCTGCACCTCGACGGCGCGCGGCTGGCCGAGAGCCGACGGCCACCGGTCGAGCAGCGGTCCGGTCTTTACTACTCCAAGGCAGCGGTGCTGGACGCGTTCGAGGTGCTGCGGCAGCTCATCGACGCGACCGACGAGCTGCGCGGCGTCCTTGTCGTGGCTGTCCTGCCACCCGAGCTCGTCACCGACGAGGGGCGGGGGCTGCCCGCCTACACCGCCCTGCAGCTGCGCGTTGCCGACGAGGTCCGCGACCGCCGCCGGGCCAACCCTTTCGCGGCGCTCGTACGGCTCGAGGTCCGGCTGGAGGCCGTCCCGTGACCGGCATGACCCCGGAGCAGGTCGCGCGCCGACGCGCTGTCGAGGCGTTGCGCTCGGGAGTACCGAGCTGGGATGCGGTGAGCGAGCTCGGCTCCGGACAGAGCGAGGCGGAGGACCGCTTCACCGGCCTGCTCGACGGAGTGCAGGGCGGGCGTTCCGGTGGGCTGCTGCTCGGCGCCGGCTTCGGTGCCGGCAAGAGCCACGTGCTGACCCACCTCTCTGCACTGGCGATGGACCGCGGCTTCGCGGTCAGCTCCGTGATCGTCAGCAAGGAAACGCCGCTGCACGATCCGGCCAAGGTGCTGCGTGCGGCGGTCGACACACTGACCGGTCCGGGCCGGGTCGGGGATGTGCTGGTCGACGCCGTTGCCGCCCTCGACCCCGACTCGACCGGCTACGCCGAGCTGCGCCGCTGGGTCGGCTCGACAGCGGCCGGCCTCGACGAGCGCTTCACCGCGACCCTGCTCCTTCACGAGAGGCTGCAGGGCGGCGACGTGCCCGTGGCGGACGACGTCCTCGACGCCGTGGTGCGCTTCTGGGCGGGCGAGCCGCTGCGCGTGCCTGACCTGCATCGAGCGCTCAAGGTCGTCGGCGCCGGCGGGCAGTTCGCCTTCCCCGCCGTGACGATGCGGGAGCTGGCCCGTCAGCGCACCCGCTTCCTGTCGCGGCTGCTTCGTGCCGGCGGCTACGCCGGGTGGGTCGTGCTGTTCGACGAGGTGGAGCTGATCGGGCGCTACTCGCCGCTGCAGCGGGGCCGGTCGTACGCCGAGGTCGCGCGCTGGTCGGGCGCCGCGGGGGAGGACCCCGCTGCTCCACTGGCTTCCGTCCTTGCCTTGACCGACGACTTCGAGGCCGCCGTCCTCGTCGGCAAGGACGACCGCCACCAGGTTCCGGACAAGATGCGCAACAAGCAGACTCCCGAGTGGGCGGAGACAGCCGCGCTGGCCGAGAAGGGGATCCGGGCCCTGCAGCGCGACGTGCTGCTGCTGTCCGCGCCCGATGCCCACGAGCTGGACCGGGCGTACCGCACCTTGAAGCAGCTGCACGCCGCTGCCTACGACTGGTCGCCGCCCGACGTCGCCGGGCTCGAGCGGCTGGGGGCGACCCGGATGCGGCAGTACGTCCGGGCCTGGATCAATGCCTGGGACCTCGTACGCCTCGACCCGGCGCACGTCCCTGACACCGAGGTCCTCGACGTGACCTCGCGCTACGACGAGGACCAGGCGCTCGAGCAGGGCTGATGATGCCGCTCGTGCGGGCATGAGCGGCTCGGCGGTCAGCGTTGGCCCGCCGCGGTCGGCGCGACTGCCCCATAGCCCTCGCCCAAGCATTCAAGGTGCCTAGGCCTTCCTCCGGACGGGCTTCGCCATTGTGAGCTTTCTGGGCCATGTAGGCGTATCCAGCCGTCCAGCGAGGGCCCATGCGCGGCTGGTTGAACCCCGGATGCCGGGGCCTGCTGTTGAGTGCGGCTTGGATGGCCAGCAGGTCCTCCACGCTCCATCGGGACAGGTCGTTGCCCTTGGGGGAGTACTGGCGCAGCAATCCGTTGGTGTTCTCGTTGGTGCCGCGCTGCCAGGGCGAGTTCGGGTCCGCGAAGTAGACGGCGATGCCCGTGTGGATCTTGAACTGGGCATGCTGTGCGAGTTCCTTGCCACGGTCCCAGGTCAGCGAGCGCAGCAGCTCTTGCGGCATCGTCGTCATGGTCGCCTCCAGGGCGCCCTTCATCGCGATGGC
>JBKJQN010000038.1:0-8765 GCA_046593925.1 Mycobacteriales bacterium | reverse complement strand
TCTGTCTCGGTCCGGACGCGGCGGGTGTCGATCCAGTCCTCGCGGCATTGGCACAGGTGCGCGCGGAGTGGAAGACCTATGACCTGCCGGCCTCGCCGTTCACGGTGAGACCGGCGTCGGGAACGTTGGTCAACGCGGTGACGCAGTTCAGCTCCGACGCCCCGCTCAACAGTGATCTCCCGCCCAAGACGATTCTTGGCTTCGCGGTCACGCTGCACATCACGGCGACGCACTATGTGTGGGACTTCGGGGACGGCGAAACCCTTGCCCAGGCCGCAGGGGAAGGCTCGCCGACGGCAGTACATACCTTCCGCGCGACCGGAGTGCACAACGTGCGCCTGGAGACGTTCTACACCGCGACATTCAGCATCGGGGCGGACCCTGCCCGACTCCCGCTGACGGGGACCGCGGACGTCCTCGGGCCGGCTCTTCCACTGCAGGCCGGGCAGGCCCGCACTCAGCTGGAGTCCGGCGCCCGCTGACCGGGCCGGACCGAGCTTGCCAAGGTCACACCGAACGTAGGCTCGCGCTCCTGCCGCCCGTCAGGATCCGAGGAGACCGCCGTGACCACCGCACCGTCAGCCACCCCTGCGGACGCAGCCGGGGGAGCGACCCTGTGGCTGACCGGGCTGTCGGGCGCCGGTAAGAGCACCGTCGCGGAGGCGCTCGCGGCCCGGCTGACCGGCCGGGTCGAGCTGCTCGACGGGGACGAGGTCCGCGAGTTCCTGTCCAAAGGCCTCGGCTTCTCTCGCGAGGACCGTGACACCAACGTCCTCCGGATCGGCTGGGTGGCGTCCAAGCTCGCCCGACACGGGGTTCTCGTGCTCGCCGCGGTCATCAGCCCGTACGCCGAGACGCGCGCCGCGGTCCGCGCGTTGCACGAGCAGCACGGGGCGGGCTTCCTGGAGGTACACGTCGCCACACCGGTCGAGGTGTGCGAGGAGCGCGACGTCAAGGGTCTCTACGCCAAGCAGCGGGCTGGCGAGATGACCGGGCTGACCGGGGTCGACAGTCCGTACGAGGCACCTACCGCGCCCGACGTGGTCGTCGCGACCCACCAGCAGACGCTCGAGCAGTCCGTCGACCAGATGCTGGCCGCCCTCGCCGACCGCGGTCTGCTCGAAGGCCGGCTGGTCTGATCCGGCACCCAGCCGTCGACGGGCACTGAGCCGTCAGCCGGTCTCAGCCGTCAGCCGGTCTCAGCCGTCAGCAGGTGCCGGCCGGTCAGCCGGCGCGGGCCGCGGTGGGCGCGGCGGCCACACCGACACCCACGACCGGGCGTCACCGTTCAGGCGAGAGACACCCTCCGGCAACGCGCCGGTCACGACCTGCTCCAGGGTGGTGCTCTCCAGCACGCCACGTACGGCCGCGCGAAGGGCCACCCAGACGTCCTGCAGGTGCGTGGCCGGCCCGGCGTAGCCCAGCTCCTCGGGCCGGTTGCCGTGCACGAGCGCCAGCGGCCCCTCCATCACCCGGATGACGTCGGCGACCGTCACGGCGTACGCGGGGCGGGCGAGGCGATGCCCACCGACCGGGCCGCGCCGGCTGGTGACGATCCCGGCGCGCCGCAGGTCCAGCAGGATCCCGTCGAGGAACGAGCGCGGGATGTCCTGGGCGGTCGCGATCTCCTCGGCCTTCACGGCCGCCTCGCCGTCCTGCATGGCCAGGTGGCACAGCGCACGTAGGGCGTAGTCGCTCTTCGCGGAGATCTGCACCGCGCCAGTCTCACTCTTCTGGGTTCTTGACCACACCTATCGACAAACAGTTATGATCTCCCGGTACCGGGCGCACCGCTGGTCCGGCCGCCCCTGCCGCGCAGCGCGCGGCCTCCGCCCGAAAGAGAGCACAGCCCGTGAAGCTCGTCCGCACCCTCACCACCGGTTTCGCCCTGGCCGCTCTCGCCATGACCGCGGCCTGCGGCGGCAGCGCCACTGCCGCGCAGCCCCAGGCGAGCGGGGACGTGGCCGCCAAGGCGCCGGCCCTGCGACTGGGCTACTTCGCCAACGTCACCCACGCCGGGGCCGTGTACGGCGTGGCCAACGGGACCTTCCAGAAGGCGCTGGGCAGCACGAAGCTCACCACCTCGGTCTTCAACGCCGGTCCGACCGCCGTCGAGGCGATGGCCGGCGGCGCGATCGACGCCGCGTTCCTCGGCCCCAACCCCGCCATCAACGGCTTCGCCAACAGTGGCGGCAAGCTGCTGCGCGTCGTCGCCGGTACGACGTACGGCGGTGCCGCCCTCGTGGTGAAGCCGTCCATCACCGACGTCTCGCAGCTCGCCGGCAAGAAGATCGCGACGCCGCAGCTCGGCAACACGCAGGACGTGGCCGCCAAGGCCTACTTCAAGGCCAAGAATGTCAAGAATGTCACGATCATCAACCAGGACAACGCGATCACCCTGGACCTGCTCAAGCGCGGTGAGATCGACGGCGGGTGGGTGCCGGAGCCCTGGGCGAGCCGGCTGGTACTCGACGGCGGCGGCAAGCAGCTCGTCGACGAGGCGACCTTGTGGCCGAGCGGCAAGTTCGTCACGACCCAGCTCGTCGTCAGTCAGAAGTACCTGAGCCAGTACCCCGGCAGCGTCGACGACCTGCTCAAGGGCTTGATCGAGGCAACCGACACGGTGGCGGCCAAGACGCCGGAGGCCGAGAAGGTCGTCAACGCCCAGATCCTGAAGGACACCGGCAAGGCGCTGTCCGACGCCACCCTCACGGCCTCCTTCGCGACCCTCACGCCGACCCTCGACCCGGTCGCGACCTCGCTGGCCAAGAGCGCCAAGGACGCCCAGGACGTCGGCGTGACGAAGGACCGGGTCGAGCTCAAGGGCATCTACGACCTGCGGCTGCTCAATGCCCTGCTCAAGGCCGCCGGCAAGCCGGAGGTCTCCGACAACGGCCTCGGCGTCTAGGCGCCCCGGCACCCCCTCGCCAACACCCCCGAAGGAGACCTCATGGCAACGCTCAAGTCCCTGCGCAAGGCAGCACCCGTCCAGGCCGCCCCCCGTGCCGCCGCGGTCTCCATCCAGAGCGTGACCAAGCGCTTCGGCCGGGGCCCACTGATCCTGGATGACGTATCGCTGGACGTGGAACCCGGCGAGTTCGTCTGCCTGCTGGGCGCCAGCGGCTGCGGCAAGTCCACCCTGCTCAACCTGGCCGCCGGCCTGGACCGCCCCACCAAGGGCCAGGTGTCGGTGCTCGGCAACCGGCCGGCACTGATGTTCCAGGAGCCGGCGCTCTTCCCCTGGCTCACCGCGACGCAGAACATCGAGCTGGCACTGCGCCTGCGCGGGGTCGGCAAGGCCGAGCGCCGCGTCGAGGCGGGTCGGCTGCTGGAGCTGGTGCGCCTGGACGGATCCGGGGCCAAGCGGCCGCACGAGCTGTCCGGCGGCATGCGCCAACGGGTGGCACTCGCCCGGGCGCTCGCCCAGGACAGTCAGGTGCTGCTGATGGATGAGCCTTTCGCGGCGCTGGACGCGATCACCCGCGACATGCTGCACGACGAGCTGACCCGGGTCTGGCAGGAGGTCGGCGTCACGATCGTGTTCGTCACGCACAACGTCCGCGAGGCCGTACGCCTCGGGCAGCGCGTCGTGCTGCTGTCCTCCCGGCCCGGCCGGGTGGCGCAGGAGTACCCGATCGACATCGGCCAGCCACGCCGGATCGAGGACCCGGACGTGGCCGACCTCGCCGGGCGGATCACCGACGACCTCGGCCGCGAGATCCGCAAGCACGCCCACGTCGTGACCGCCCCGCAGGGCACGGAGGTGTCGGCATGACCGCACCCGTCATCCAGACCTCGCGCGCCGGTGCCGAGCTGAGCGAGGCCCTCGACGCCCTGGAACTCGGGCCCGTCGAGCCACGTTCGCCCTGGTGGCGCAAGGTCCTGCAGAGCGGCCTACCGGCCCTCGTGGGCCTGGCCGTCCTGCTGGGTATCTGGGCGCTGGTCGTACAGGTCAAGCACCCGGACACCCTGCCGAGCCCGGGCGAGGTGTTCGCCTCGCTCAAGGACAACTGGCAGCAGGGGCGGATCCAGGAGGCGATCCGCACGAGCCTGGAGCGAGGCGGGTTGGGCTTCCTGCTCTCGGTGGCGATCGGCACCCCCATCGGGCTGCTGCTGTCCCGGGTGCGCTTCCTGCGCCAGGCCTTCGGGCCGATCATCACCGGGCTGCAGTCGATGCCGTCGGTGGCCTGGGTACCGGCCGCGATCCTGTGGTTCTCGCTGTCGGAGGGCACGATCTACTTCGTCATCCTGATGGGCGCGATTCCCTCGATCGTCAACGGCACCATCAGCGGCATCGAGCAGGTACCGCCGCTGTACACCCGGGTCGGGCATGTCCTCGGGGCACGTGGTTTCGGCCTCGCCAGGCACGTGCTGCTGCCGGCCGCGCTGCCCGGCTACATCAGCGGGCTCAAGCAGGGCTGGGCGTTCTCGTGGCGCTCGCTGATGGCCGCCGAGCTGATCGTGACCAGCTCCACCTTCGGCCTCGGGCTCGGTCAGCTGCTCGACCAGTCGCGCCAGCTCTTCGACATCCCCGGGGTGCTCGGTGGCATCATCGCAATCCTGGTCGTCGGGCTCGCGGTCGACCTGCTGGTGTTCAGCCCGGTCGAGCGGGCCGTGCTCAGGCGCCGCGGTCTGCTCGTCGGCAAAGGCTGACATCCTGGAAGCGTGACAACCGGCCGCTTCCCCCTGCACCTGAGCCTGCGCGGCCGGCGGGTGCTCGTCGTCGGCGGGGGACCGGTCGCCCGGCGTCGAGCCGGGGCCCTCGCCGAGGCCGGCGCGGCGGTCGTCGTGGTGGCGCCCGAGATCGGCGACGGGATGCCCGGCGAGTTGCTGCACAGGCGCTTCCGGCCGACCGATGTCGGCGGCGCCTGGCTGGTGATCGCGGCCACCGGGGTCGTGGACGAGCAGGTCGCCCAGGTCTGCGAGGCCTACGGCATCTGGTGCGTACGGGCCGACGACGCCGCCCGCTCACCGGCCTGGGTGCCGGCTGTCGCGCGCGTCGACGACGTCGTGGTGTCGCTGACCGCCGGCCGCGACCCGCGCCGGGCCGTCGCCCTGCGCGACGCGGTGGCCCTGGCACTGGACACCGGGGAGCTGCCGCTGCGCCGCAGCCGCCCGGGGACCGGCAGCGTGGCCCTGGTCGGCGGTGGTCCCGGCGACCCCGACCTGCTGACCGTCCGCGGCCGGCGGCTGCTGGCCGGCGCCGACCTCGTCGTACGCGACCGGCTGGCGCCGCAGGTGCCGCTACCCGACGGCGTCCGGGTCGTCGAGGTCGGCAAGGCCGCGCACGGCCCGTCGTGGAGCCAGCGCGACATCGAGGCGCTGCTGGTGGAGCAGGCCCGCGCCGGGCTGCGCGTGGTGCGCCTGAAGGGTGGCGACGTCCACGTGTTCGCACGCGGCATCGAGGAGGTCGCGGCCTGCGTCGAGGCCGGGGTCGCGGTCGAGGTCGTCCCGGGCGTGAGCTCGGCGCTCGCGGTCCCGGCGCTCGCCGGCATCCCGGTCACCGCCCGCGGCGTCACCCAGTCCGTCGCGGTCGTCAGCGCGCACCTGCCGCCCGGCGACCCCGGCTCGACCGTCGACTGGGACGCCCTCGCCCGGCTCGGCGGCACGTTGGTGCTGCTGATGGCCGTCGAGCGGCTCGCGGTCGCGGCCGACGCGCTCGTGGCGGGGGGCCGCGACCCAGCCACGCCGGTCGCCGTCGTCCAGGACGGCAGCCTGCCGGGGCAGCGCACCGTCGTGTCGACGCTGGCCCGGGCCGCCGTGGACGCTGCCGGGATGAGCGCGCCCTGCGTGGTCGTCGTCGGTGAGGTCGTCGCCCGAAGGTTGGTGACGACGTGAGCGTGCTGCTCGCCGTCGCACACGGCTCCCGCGACCCGGCGTCGCAGGGTGGTGTCCGCGCTCTGCTGGCCGGAGCCCGCGCGCAGCGCCCGGGGCTGCGTACCGCGGATGCGTACGTCGACAACGCCTCGCCGTCGATCCGGCGGGCGCTGGCCGCGCTCGCCGACGAGGGCGTCGACGACGTCGTGGTGCTGCCGCTGCTGCTGACGCCCGCCTCGCACAGCAAGACCGACGTCGCGGCGTCCGTACAGGCCGGCCGGCTCGCGCACCCGGCCGTGCGGCTGCGGTACGGCCGCCCGCTCGGCCCGCACCCGGTGCTCGTCGACGTCCTGGACCGCCGGCTGCGCGAGGCGGGGGCCCGGCCGGACGACCCAGTGGTCCTGGTCGCGGGCGGCGCGCTCGACCCCGACGCCAACGCCCAGGTCGCCGCGACGGCCCGGCTGCTCTGGGAGGGCCGCAGCTGGCCCAGTGTCGACATCGCCTTCGCCAGCACCACCGGGCCGACGGTGCCGGACGCGCTGGAGCGGCTGCGGCGGCTGGGCTGCCCGCGGGTCGCGGTCGCGCGCTACTTCCTCGGGCCGGGCCGGCTCCCGCGGCTGGTCGAGCAGCAGGCCCGGTCGGTCGCCGGTCTCGAGGTGGTGGTGTCCGCGCCGATCGGGGTCACCGACGGCGTCGCCGGTCTGCTGTTGGGCCGCTACGACGAGGCGCGCACGGGCGACGTACGGATGAACTGCGACGCCTGCCTCTACCGCGTGGCCCTGCCGGGCCGCGAAGGCGCCGTCGGCGCTGCGCAGCAGCCACACGACCACCCCGACGACGCCTAAAATGGCAGGCATGACGTCCCAGCTGCTGTCCCGGCGCGACCTGGAGTTCCTGCTGTACGAATGGCTCGACGTCGAGCTGCTGACCAAGCGGGAGCGGTTCGCCGAGCACTCCCGGGAGACCTTCGACGCGGTCCTGGACCTCGCCGAGCAGGTGGCGACCGAGCAGTTCGCGCCGCACAACAAGGCTAACGACCAGCATGAGCCGCAGGTCGTGGATGGCCGGGTCGTGCTGGTCCCCGAGGTCTCAGCGGCGCTCGGCGTCTTCGCGCAGACCGGGCTGATCGCAGGCTCGATGGACGCAGCCGTGGGCGGGCTGCAGCTGCCGGGCGTCGTCGCGGGGGCCTGCTTCGCCTATTTCCAGGCCGCCAACGTGGGCAGCTCGAGCTATCCGTTCCTCACCATCGGCAACGCCAACCTGCTGCTGGCGTACGGCACCCCAGAGCAGGTCGACAGTTATGTCCGGCCGATGGTCGAGGGCCGGTTCTTCGGCACGATGTGCCTGTCCGAGCCGCAGGCCGGGTCGTCGCTGGCCGACGTCGTCACCAGGGCCGAGCCGCAGCCGGACGGCTCGTACCGGCTGTTCGGCAACAAGATGTGGATCAGCGCCGGCGATCACGAACTGAGCGAGAACATCATCCACCTGGTGCTGGCGAAGATCCCGGGCGCACCAGCGGGGGTGAAGGGGATCTCGCTGTTCATCGTACCCAAGGTCGTCGTTGAGACCGGTGAGCGCAACGACGTCGTGCTGGCCGGCCTGAACCACAAGATGGGCTTTCGAGGTACGACGAACACGCTGCTCAACTTCGGCGAGGGCGTCCACACGCCGGGCGGGGCGCCGGGAGCCGTGGGGTTCCTGGTGGGCGAGCCGCACCGCGGTCTGTCGTACATGTTCCACATGATGAACGAGGCGCGGGTCGGCGTCGGGTCCGGCGCGATGGCGCTGGGCTACACCGGCTACCTCAAGTCGCTGCAGTACGCCCGGGAGCGGCCGCAGGGCCGGCCGGTCGGCGCGAAGGACCCGACGTCGCCACAGGTGCCGATCATCGAGCACGCCGACGTACGTCGGATGCTGCTGGCGCAGAAGTCCTATGTCGAGGGCGCGCTGGCGCTGGTGCTGTACTGCGGGCGGCTGCTGGACGAGGAGAGCACCGCCGAGACGGTTGCCGAGCGCGAGCGGGCCCACCTGTTGCTCGACACGCTGACGCCGATCGCGAAAAGTTGGCCGTCGCAGTGGTGCCTGGAGGCCAACAGCCTGGCGATCCAGGTGCACGGCGGCTACGGCTACACCCGCGAGTACGACGTCGAACAGCACTACCGCGACAATCGGCTCAACCCGATCCACGAGGGCACCCACGGGATTCAGGGGCTGGACCTGCTGGGCCGCAAGGTGGTGCTGCACGGTGGTGCCGGGCTGCAGGCGCTGGCGGCGGCGATGTCGGCCACTGCGGCGCGTTCGACCGGCGACCTCGCGCCGTACGGCGGCGCGCTGCAGGCCGCCGTCGACCGGGTGCTCGCCACGACCGCGACGCTGTGGGGGCAGGGCGAGGTGGACGTGGCGCTGGCCAACGCGACGGTCTACCTGGAGGCCGTCGGGCACGTCGTCGTCGCCTGGCTCTGGCTGGAGCAGGCGCAGGCAGCGGCCGGCCGCGAGGGGGACTTCTACGACGGGAAACGCGCTGCGGCGCAGTACTTCTTCCGCTACGAGCTGCCGCGTACCGGCCCGCAGCTGGATCTGCTCGACAGCCTGGACCGCACCACCCTGGACATGGCTGACAGCTGGTTCTGAGTCGCGGCGCTCCCTCTGTGGTGTCGAGCCGGTGTGCTGGGCGTCCGCGGGTCTGGGGGTGACCCGCCACTCGTCCTGGGGGCGCGACCAGCGGCTCGGCCGCTCGAGGGTTGCCCGCGCGGCCAGCCGGTGGGCCTGCCCGCGGCCGGTGCGGCCGCGCTCCGGCAGTGCTCGCGGCAGCCGGTCTGGGGGGCTGCCCTCGGCCGGTGCGGCCGCGCTCCGGCAGTGCTCGCGGCAGCGGGTCCCACCCGGTGCGGTGGTTCGTGGGCCGCGCCGGGGGCCCGGTTGCTCGGGCAGCGGGACAAACGCCTTGCACC
>JBKJQN010000057.1:0-39690 GCA_046593925.1 Mycobacteriales bacterium | reverse complement strand
GGTGCAAGGCGTTTGTCCCGCTGCCCGAGCAACCGGGCCCCCGGCGCGGCCCACGAACCACCGCACCGGGTGGGACCCGCTGCCGCGAGCACTGCCGGAGCGCGGCCGCACCGGCCGCGGGCAGCCCCCTAGACCCGATGGTCCGGGCGACGCTGCCAGTTGTACGGGGTCGTCGTCGACACCTTGACGAGACCGGCACGTTCAAGGATCGGCCGCGAGTACTCGGTGGAGTCACTGTTGACGTACGTCTTGCCTGCGCTCATGGCCGAACGTGCCCGCGCTGCCGTCAAGGCGCGATAGATCCCTCGGCCGCGCCATCGTTCATGGGTCGCACCCCCCCAGAGCCCGGCAAAGTTACTGTCCGGTACCGGTTCCAGCCGCCCGGCACCGACAACCTGCCCCTGAGCCCTCGCCACCCACAGCTCCATCCCGTCCTGGAGGGAGAGCCGGTGCAGTACGGCTTGCACTCGCTCCTCCGACACAGGTTCACCGAATGTCTCGTCCTGCATAGCGCTCATCGCGCGGACGTCCGCCTCCTCGGAGACCTGACGCAGCACCACCCCCTGGGGTAGCGGCACCTCGACAGCGAGCAGCCGTGCCTCACCGACCATGATCGACTCCTCCTCACCCGGGAGGAAACCGCTCTGCAGCAGCGCCTCGTGCAGCCCCGCCGCCGAGTCGTGCCCGCGGGCCTTCCACTCGACCCGAGAGATGCAGGGGTCCGCCCGGAAGTGGGCGAGCCCCTCCGCGACCAGCCGCCGGATGGCGTCGGTGCCAGCTCCGCCGAGGTCCCGGTAGGTGACGAAACCGCGCCCACCACGGAAAGTCACGAGGCGCAGCGGGCCGACGCGGGTGACCGACACCGCACCCGGTGTCTCCGCATCGGTGCGGAGCTGCTGGTCGTAGGCCGCAAGGAGTCGGGCGGGATCGTTCATCCCTTGACGGTCCCGGGTCCACGCCAAGGTGGCGACCCGTTATCGAGGGCTGCGCGGGCCCGAGCGGCTTCCAGTCGGGTGGTCAATGGGAGCCCACGGTCGCTGGGGCTGCACTGTGCACCCCTGGATCATGCGCCTACAGGACGCCAGCGGAGAGGACCCCCAGCAGCCGCAGCCGGTCCAGGTCCTCCGGGGCCAGCGGCCCCTCGGCCGGCGGCTCGGGCTGACTGGAAACCTGCTGGTCCACCGGTACCTGCACACTCTTCTCGAGCGCCGCGAGCGGTATCGCGTACGGGTTCATGCCCTCAGGCTGCGCCCGTGCGGGCCGCAGAGCAAGGGGCGTCGGAAGACTCATCCGAAGAAGACCTCGGCCTCGGCGTACCGCTCCACGGGCACCGTCTTGAGCGTGCGGGTGGCCTCCTCGAGGGGTACCCGCACGATGTTGGTGCCGTGCAGCGCGACCATCACGCCGCTGTCGCCCTCGTGCACCGCGTCGATGGCGTGCAGGCCGAACCGTGTGGAGAGCACCCGGTCGTACGCCGTCGGCGAGCCGCCGCGTTGGACGTGGCCGAGCACGGTCGCCCGGGCCTCCTTGCCGGTGCGCTGCTCGATCTCGCGCTCCAGCAGGTGGCCGATGCCACCGAGCCGGACGTGGCCGAACGCGTCGACAGCGCCCTCGAGCGTCGCCATCGTGCCCGCCTTGGGCACCGCGCCCTCCGCGACGACCAGGATCGGTGCGTACTGCCGGGCGAAGCGCTGCTCGACATAGCGGCAGACCTCGTCGATGTCGAACGGCCGCTCGGGGATCAGGATGACGTTGGCGCCCCCGGCCAGGCCGGAGTGCAGGGCGATCCAGCCGGCGTGACGGCCCATCACCTCGCAGATCAGCGCCCGGTGGTGCGACTCGGCAGTCGTGTGCAACCGGTCGATCGCCTCCGTCGCGATGGTGACGGCGGTGTCGAAGCCGAACGTGTAGTCGGTCGCGCTCAGGTCGTTGTCGATGGTCTTGGGCACCCCGACGACGCGCAGCCCCTGCGCCGCGAGCGCCGAGGCGACGCCGAGGGTGTCCTCGCCGCCGATCGCCACCAACGCCTCGACGCCCGCGTCGGCGAGGTTCTGCCGGATCCGGTCGACACCGCCCTCGACTTTCAGCGGATTGGTACGACTGGAGCCCAGGATCGTCCCGCCGCGCGGCAGGATTCCCCGCACGTCGGCGACGCTGAGCGGCCGACTGATCCCCTCGAGCGGACCCTTCCAGCCGTCGCGGTAGCCGACGAACTCATGCCCGTAGATCTCGACGCCCTTGCGGACGACAGCCCTGATCACACCGTTCAGCCCGGGGCAGTCCCCGCCGCCGGTGAGCACACCGATCCGCACTACGCGCCTCCACTGGTCGCCGAGGACCGTACCGCTCCCCCACCGCTCAACCGGGCGCTGTCACGCGTCGAGGGACAGACGTGCGACGAACCGCGGTGCTGGGCCTGATGCTGGTCGGCGCCTGCGTCGTGCAGGCCCCAGCCGTACCGTCGCACGCCGAGCCCGCCCCCGACCTGCCCGCCCTGCAGGCGCAGCTGTCGGCGGCGACGGCCCGGGCCGAGCAGCTGGCCGATGACCTGACCGCGGCGCAGGCCCGCGACGGCGGTCTGCGGCGGGCCGTGGACGACCTGCAGATCGCGCACGAGAAGGCGCAGGCCCGGCTCGATGCCCGCGTGCGCGAGGTCTACATCTCCAGCGCGCCCAGGGAACTCGACGCCTGGACGAGGCTCACCGACCCCGGTCGCGGAGCGCTCGTGGCCCGGGGCGTGTCAGCCAGCGTGCGCGTGGGGCAGGACCTGGTGGACGACGCAGCCGGGCGCTCGGCGCAGGCCATCGCACTACGGGCCGAGGCCGACCGCTCCCGTGCGGCGCTGTCAGCCCAGAGTGCCGGCGTCCTCGCCGAGCAGGACCGCGCCCGCGAGTTGCTCGACCAGGCCAGGCGCCTGGTCGCCCAACAAGCGGCAGCACAGCAGCAGGCAGAACGGCAGCGCGCCGCCGACCGACAGGCGGCCGAGACCGCTCAGCTCAACGCAGCGCAGACCGCCCTCGACGCCGTCTCTGCCGCGGTCACCACGGCTCTGGCGCCGCCGCCAACAGCCCGCGGTCGGCGTGCCGCCGAGGCGGAGGAGCCAGTCATCGCGCTGCTGGAGGCGGCCGGCTCGGGCTACCCCGCCGGGTACGCCCCGACCGGGGGAGTCATCTCGGGCACCGCGTCCTGGTACGGCCCGGGGTTCGTCGGCAGCCCCACCGCGAGCGGCCGGCCGTACGACCCGGAGCGCCCGACCTGCGCGCACAAGACGCTCCCGCTCGGCACCGTGCTGCACGTCAGCGCGAACGGCCGCAGCACCAACTGCCTGGTGGACGACCGGGGGCCCTACGTGGGAGACCGGGTGCTGGACATGTCGCGGGCCGGCTCACGGGCCCTGGGCTACGACGGCACCGCCGAGGTCGTCGCCGAGGTGCTCGCCCCGAACCCCTGACGCACCGAACGTCAGTGCGTGGCGCCGCCGTCCCGGGACAGCTCGGAGAAGGGCCGCGGCGGCGCAGCCAGTGAGGCCCGCGGGCAGTCGGCCAGGGTCAGCCCGGCGTGGCCGAAGGCCTCGTCGCAGAGCGACTGCGAGGTCCAGCCCTGCCGCAGGCCGTAGGAGGTCATCGACACCCGAAAAACCGTGACGCAGTACCGCGCCGGGCTGTCGTAGACGCAGCTCAGGGTACCGACGTGCACGGCATCGCCGGGCTCTTCCGCGCCGGGCGCCCACGGCGACTCGTAGCGGCGCCAGGTGCCCACCCGCGTCCACCAGTGGCCGCCGGCCTGGACGTCGTCGGTCGCGAGCCCCAGCAGGATCAGCCGGGCGTGCACCTCGGACAGCACGGCGGCGGGTCGGATGACCTCCTGGGAGGCGAACTCGCCTGCGGGGTGGGACACGGTCACGCTCTCCTCCGGTCGTGCGCGGCTGGTTCAGATCGAAGGGTGGGGCGGGGTCGCGGTGGCACCGGCACACGCACGTGCAGCGGGACCGGCCGGCCGAACAGGTAGCCCTGGCCGTGCGAGCAGCCCAGCTCCGCGAGCAGGTCGCGCTGCGGCGCGGTCTCGATGCCCTCGGCGACGGTCGGGATGTCCATGTCGTGGCACATGGACAGGACCGCCTTGACGATGGCGTACGAGCTGCGGTCGGTCAGCACCGAGTCGATGAAGCTCTTGTCGATCTTGACGAGGTCGACGGCGAACTCCCGCAGCAGGCTCAGCGAGGAGTAGCCGGTGCCGAAGTCGTCCAGGGCAATTCGCACGCCGAGGCGGGACAGCTCACGCAGCTCGTCGGTGAGCGTCTCGCTGGCCGTGATCAGGGCGGTCTCGGTGATCTCCAGGTGCAGCCGCGACGGTGCCAGCCCGGACTCCTCCAGAGCCCGGGCGACGTCGGCCGCCACCCCCGGGCGGCTGAGCTGGCTGGGCGAGGCGTTGACGGCGACCCATCCGCCGGGCGCCAGGCCGCCACTGCCGGCGGCGGCGTCCTGGCAGGCCTGCGACAGCATCCACCAGCCCAGCGGGCGGATCAGACCACTGCTCTCGGCGAGGTCCAGGAAGCGGTCCGGCGGCAGCAGCCCCTGCTCGGGGTGCTCCCACCGCAGCAGGGCCTCGTGGCCGGCCACGGCCCCGTCGGCGATCGTCACGATCGGCTGGTAGAACGCCCGCAGCTCGTCGGACTCCAGCGAGAGCCGCAGGTCGTCCTCCAGCTGCAGGTCGGCCCTGGTCGTCACCCGGTCGTGTGCGGGGTCGAAGGCGACGTACCTCGCCCGGCCCAGCCGCTTGGCACGCAGCAAGGCCATATCGGCCCGCATCAGGACGTCATCGGCCGTGTCGCGATGGGCGCCGATCGTGCCGCCCAGGCTCAACGTGACGACATGCCGGTGCCCAGCCACCTCGAACGGCTCGTCGAGCACCTCGGCGAGCCGGCCCGCCACCTCGGCCAGCTCGGCGTCGGTGCCAACCCCCTCCATGACCATCACGAACTCGTCACCGCCGACCCGGCCGAGCAGGTCCTCCGGCCGCAGCGGCTTGCGCAGTCGCTCGGCCACCTGCACGAGCAGGCTGTCCCCCGCGGCGTGTCCCAGGCTGTCGTTGACGACCTTGAAGCGGTCCAGGTCGCAGTACAGGACGCCGATCCGCGCCGCCGGGTCGTCCTCCAGGGCGCTGGCCAGCCACTGCCGGGTGAGGAAGCGGTTGGGCGAGCCGGTGAGCCCGTCGTGCAGCGCGCGGTTGGCCAGCTCGAGCTCGGCTTCGCGCCGACCGGTCACGTCCTCGATCTGCAGGACGACCCGCGCGGGCAGCGTCGGCGGTGCGATCCGGGCCGCGGTCAGCCGCCCCCACAGCTGGGTGCCGTCGGCGCTGCGCAGCACGCGGTCCACCGTCGAGGTCTCCGCGCCGTCGATGCGCAGACCGTCCCACCAGTCCCGCCAGGGCAGCCCGGCCTGGCCGGCGACAACCTCGGCCACGTCCATCCGGGTCAACTCGTGCTCACGCCGGCCGAGCATCCGGCACAGGGCCGCGTTGACGACCAGGATCGCGCCGTTGTCGTCGAGCAGGGCCCCCCCGATCGGCGAGTGCTCGAACGCCACCCGCCACTGCTGCTCGGACGCGGCCAGCTCGGCGGCGGCGGTGAGGTCGTCGGAGACATCGCGGGCGCAGATCAGCACGGGCGCACCCGGCTCGTCGACGAGGTGCTTCGCGGCAACGTCGACCCACAGGCCGGTCCCGGCGGCTGACACCTGCAGCGTTGTGCGGGCGCTGCCGGTCGCCAGCACGCGTCTGAACATGTGGCGGACTGCGGCGCACTGCGCCTCGTCGACGATCGCGGTCCAGATCCCCTCGGCGGCGCAGCGCTGCAGGTCCCAGCCCAGGATGTCGGCGACCGTGTCGCTGGCCGCCAGCAGCCGCCCGTCCGGCCGCACCCGGAGCACGAAGTCGGCGTCCGTCGCCGCGAGCGTCGGCAGCCGGGCGCCGCGCATGGGCTGCGCAGCGATGTGCAGGGTCATGCTGGGCCCATCGGCAGCCGGGCCCCGTCGCTTGACGTGGCGGTCAGATCTCCAGGCCGAGCCGGTACGCCCGCTCGGCGAGCGCTTCGTAGCGAACCTTGACGTGCCGGGCGTCGGCGAGAGCGTCGTGCAGGCCGCTGTCCTGCGCGGGCAGCGGTGGCCGGCCCAGGTGCTCCCACAGCTGCCGTACGTCCAGGGTGAAGCGCGGCAGCGCCCGCGGCAGCTGGGGCATCGCGCCCCACAGCTGGCACAGCGCCACGTGGTCGTAGGCGCCGTACCACGCCCACAACACCGGCTCCGGCCCGAGGAAGGCCAGCAGCTCCTCGCGCAACTGGGCGCGCGGCTGCCAGGTCGAGGCGGGCGGCAGCTGCGGCAGGACGTTGTCGCGCACCCACGGGTGCACGGCGAACGGATCGAACTCACTGCTCACCGCGTAGAACTCCCGGCCGTCCTCGCGCACCGCCCCGATCGACACCAGGCTGATCTCGCGGGCCGTGTCGCCGAACTCGAGGTCGTAGAAGAAGCGCACCGCCCTATCGTGCCGGTCCATGACCTTCTCCCTCGTCGCTCGCAGCCCCGACGGCTCCCAGTGGGGGGTCGCGGTCGCCAGCAGATTCCTCGCCGTCGGCGCCGCCGTCCCGGCCGCCGGGTACGGCGTCGGTGCGATCGCGACCCAGTCCTTCGCCAACCTCGCCTACCGCCCCGACGCGCTCGCCATGCTCGGCCGGGGGCTGCCGGCGCAGCAGGTCCTGGATTCCCTCACGGCCGCGGACGGGCTCCGCGAGCAGCGCCAGGCGGGCGTGGTCGACCGGGCCGGCGGCGCTGCCACCTTCACCGGTGAGCAGTGCCACGCCTGGGCCGGCGGGCGCACCGGCGACGGCTGGGCCGCCCAGGGCAACATCCTCACCGGGCCGGAGGTCGTCGACACCCTCGCCACCGCGTACGAAGGGACGGCGGGCCCGCTCGCCGTCCGGTTGGCGACCGCGCTGCTGGCTGCCGACCGGGCCGGCGGTGACCGGCGCGGGCGGCAGAGCGCCGCGCTGCTGGTCGTCTCCGAAGGCGGGGGGTACGGCGGCGGCAGCGACGTGCTGGTCGACCTTCGGGTCGATGACCACCTCGACCCCTGCCCGGAGCTGCTCCGCCTGCTCGACCTGCACACGCTGTACTTCGGCAAGCCCGACCCCGACACCCTGCTGCCGCTGACCGGCGCGCTCGAGCAGGAGGTGACCGAGCGGCTCGCCCGCCTCGGGTACGCCTCGCTGGAGGACTGGGCCGGCGTGGTGAACCTCGAGGAGCGGCTGGTGCCGGGCTCGATCGACCCGCTGGTGCTGGACCAGCTGCGGGTCGCACCGTGAGGGCCTGATCGACCGCGTGAGCGTCCTGGCGATCGACGCCGGGACGACCGGGGTAACCGCCCTGGACGTCGACGAGCAGGGCGCGCTGGGGGCCCGCGGTGGAGCGTTCGCGTGGCGGGTAGCCGGCCGGCTGACGGTTGGTCACCGGTTGTGACGCAGATGCATCTTGTCGGTTCCACGGCCCGGTTCTACGGTCCTCGCGCCTGATCGGCGTCGATGAAGGGAACTTCCCATGAGGAAGCCCGTATGTGGCCTGGCCGCCCTGCTCCTGAGCGTCGGGCTGGTGGGCGCCTCCCCGCCGTCCGCCGGAGCCGCCCAGCCCGAATCCGCCCAGCCCGAATCCGCGCTGGGCGGAGCCGCACCGTCGAGCACGCCGCGCTGGCTGACGCACGTGCAGAACTTCTCCGGCGGCATCTCGGGGGCGGTACGCGCGCAGGCCGACCCACAGACGGTGGCCGCCCGGTCCGCCGCGCGCACGCCCGCCACCGCCTCCGTCGCTGACGCCGGTGGCAACCGGCAGATCAACTCCCGCGACTCCAACCCGCCGCTCCCCCAGAACGAGACAGCCGTCGCAGTCAGCCTCGACGATCCGGACGTCGCCGTGGCGGCCGCGAACGACTACGTCAGCGGCGGGGTAGCCGTGATGCGCACCGTGGACGGCGGCCGGAGCTGGACGACGACGCAGGTCGTCCCCGTGTTCGCCGGCACGAGGGACGCCTGCAGCGGCGGTGACCCGGCGGTGCAGTACAGCAAGCGCGACCACGTCTTCTACCTGTCGCAGCTGTGCTTCTTCCGCACGCTGGCCTTCTCCGAGGTCCAGGTCTACGTCTCCACCGACAACGGGCTGCGCTGGACACCGGGTCGGCAGGCTGCCGTGGCCGCCAGCAACTTCGACTACGTCAAGGGCACCGTCGACGAGTCCGTGTTCAACGACAAAGAGTTGATCGCGGTCGACAACGCGCCCGCCAGCCCGCACTACGGCCGGCTCTACGTCACCTACACCAAGTTCCACATGAGAGCGGACGGGTTTGGCGACTACTGCCCGCTGCAGCTGAGCTTCACCGACCGCGTCGACGCCACCAACCCGCAGCTGACGACGTTCCGACACACCGCCATCTCGCCGGACGACCCGGGTGGGAACGGGACCGGGCGCTCTGCCAACCAGTTCTCCTACCCGGTCGTGGAGCCCGACGGCTCGCTCAACGTCGGCTTCACGCAGGAGGAGTGCAACAGCAGCGCCGACCCGCACCTGCTTTTCCAGCGGTCCACGGACGGCGGCCGGACGTTCCTGCCGCGGGCGGTGCAGATCGACAAGCCCGGGCAGTACCGCGACAACCCCGACCTGGGCGACCTGCTCCCGCCCACCGCCTTCCGCGCCCCGAACACCATCTCCATGACGTACAGCAACGGCAAGCTCACCTACGCCTATCAGAACAACGTCGACCGCAAGGTCTCCGGCGCCGACATCTCCTACCAGCAGTCCGGGGACAACGGCCGGCACTGGACCGACTCGACGCTGCTGTCGACCAGCGGGGCCTTGGCGGCCCCCAACGACCAGTTCATGCCGTCGGTGACCAGTCTGCCGGGCGGCCGGCTGTACGCGATCTGGTACGACCGTCGCCTCGACAAAGCCAACCATGACATCGACACCTGGCAGGCCCGGTCCGCCGACAACGGCCGCAGCTGGACGAGTTCACGTCTGAGCACCACGTCGTGGAACGCTGACACGGCCTTCTTTACCAGCGGCGCCTTCATCGGCGACTACCTGCAGGTGGCCGCGAGCAGCACGCACGTCTTCCCGGTGTGGACCGACGGCCGGAACTCCGCGTTTGCCCGTACCGGGATCGGCGAGACCGATATCTTCAGCAGCGTGCAGACGCCGTAGCGACGGGTCGGCGTTCGCAGCGACCGGGGGTAACGGCCACGTCGGGTCACGCACCCGCCCGGCCGCTGTACGGGCTCACCTCGGCTGCGCCAGGTGTTGATGGGCCTCTCAAGGGCCGCTCGACAGCAGCCTCCAGCTGTGTGCTGCCGGGCAGCTCAGTCGGCCAGACCCCGCTCGACGGCGTACCGCACCAGCTGCGCGCGGTTGTGCAGGGCGAGCTTGGTCAGCGTGTTCTGTACGTGGTTCTCCACGGTGCGATGGCTCAGCACCAGGCGGTCGGCGACCTGCCGCGCCGTGAGGCCCTTCGCCACGAGCCGCAGCACCTCGGTCTCGCGCGGGGTCAGGTGCGGCGCCGCGTCGTCGGCGGCCGTACGCCGGTACTCCCCCAGCACCAGGCCGGCCAGGCAGGGGGTGAAGACGGCGTCCCCGGCGGCCGTACGACGGACCGCGTCCACCAGCTCGGCAGCACCCGCCGACTTGAGCAGGTAGCCGGTGGCGCCGGCCTTGACCGCCTCGAGGACGTCCTCGCTCTCGCCGCTGGCCGACAGCACCAGGACCCGGGTGGTCGGGCCGGCGACCGCCCTGGCGACCTCAACCCCGGAGCGTCCCGGCATCTGCAGGTCGCAGACCAGCACCTGTGGCCGGGTCGCCGCACATACCCGGACGGCCTTGTCGCCGTCGCCCGCGGTGCCCAGGACGAGCAGGCCGGCGGCGGTCAGGTCGCGCTCGACGGCGTCGCGCCAGATCGGGTGGTCATCCGCCACCACCACTGTCACCGTCATCTGAGCCTCCTTGTGGTGACCACAGTCGCACGCACGGTCACCGAGGCACCCGCAGTTCCACCTCGGTGCCCTGCCCGGGGGTGCTCACCACGCCGACTGTGCCGCCGAGGTCGCTGACCCGCCCGCGCACCGAGCGGGCCACGCCCAGCCGCCCCTCGCGCTCGGCGACGGCCAGCCGGCCGGGGGTGATGCCGGGCCCGTCGTCACGCACCGTCACGGTCACGGCGTCGGGCTCGTCCTCCACGAGCAGCCACGCCGTGCCGCCCGCGTGCCGTCGTACGTTGTCGACGCAGGCCTGTGCGGCCGCTGCCAGCTCCTCCGCGATCGCCCGCGGGAGCACGACCGGGCCGGCCGGCGCTGCCAGCTGCACGTCGGAGCCGACCGGTAGCAGCCCGCGCAGGTCGACGTCACCGGCGCCCACCGGCGTCGGCGGTCCGGCGACGAGCCGCCGCAGCGCCACCTCCTGCTCACGCGCCAGAGTGGCGAGCCCGGTGTCGACCGAGCTCCGGGCAACCAGGGCGAGGGCCTGCAGGACGCCGTCGTGGACCTGCCGCGACAGCCGTTCCCGTTCGGCCTGCCCAGCCTCGCGGTGCACCACCTCCGCGTAGGCCCGCTCGGCCTGTCGGGCCAGCGAGACGACGTAGCCGACGACGATCCCGGTCAGCAGCAGCAGGACGCAGCTGCCGATCGTCGGCCGGGTGATGTCGCCTCGCCAGGCCACCGTGGCCACGCCCACCACAGCCGCCGCCAGGCCGCCGGCCAACGCGCCACCGCGGACCGCCCAGGCAACCACGGGCACCGCGCCCCACGACAACGTCAGGCTCGGCTCGCCGCCGGCGATACCGGCCGGCGTCTGCACCAGCAGCCCGGCGAGCAGCGCGGCGACGGCGACGGCGAGATCCGCGGCCAGCAGCCCCGCGCTGCGCCGGCGCGGGTCGGCGAGCAACACCGTCACCATGATGGTCCACCCCGCCATCATGACCAGGACAACGACGGCGAGCCCCGGCCGGTCGTACCCGCCCCTGTGCAGGTACCAGGCGCCGGAGGCCACCGCGTACGCCAGCGAAGCCACGCGGGCGACGGCGACCGCACGCCACAGCGCCGGGTCCAGGCGCGGCGCACCGGTGCGGCCGGTCGAGCCGAACAGGGTCAGCTGGCCTTGCGGGCCGGCTGCGACGACAGGCCCGGGGTCTCGACCGTTACCTCGCGGGCCGCCAGCCGGGCCTGCTCGAGGTCGGCTTTGGCCTTGGTGGCGTAGGTGTCGACGTACTCCTGGCCGGACAGCAGCATCAGCTCGTACATGATCTCGTCGGTGATCGAGCGAAGCACGAAGCGGTCGCCCTCCATGCCGTCGTAGCGGCTGAAGTCCAGTGGCCTGCCGATCCGGATCCCGACCCGGCCGAGATGCGGGATCTTCTTCCCGGTCGGCTGTACGACATCAGTGTTGATCATGGCGACCGGGATCACCGGGACGCCGGCCTCCAGCGCCATCCGCGCAATACCGGTCTTGCCGCGGTAGAGCCGGCCGTCGGGGCTGCGGGTGCCCTCCGGATAGAGGCCGAGCAGGTTCCCGTCGGCGAGAATCTGCTTGGCAGTCACCAGGGCAGCCTCGCTGGCGGCGCCACCGCTGCGGTCGATCGGCACCTGACCGACACCGGACATGAAGCCCTTTGTCAGAAGCCCCTTGAGGCCCTTGCCGGTGAAGTAGTCGCTCTTGGCCAGAAAGGTGACCTTGCGGGGCACCACCAGCGGCAGGAAGATCGAGTCGGAGAACGACAGGTGGTTGCTCGCGAGGATGGCACCGCTGCCGGTGGGCAGGTGCTCGCCGCCCTCGACCCAGGGCCGGAAGCAGACCCGCAGAATGGGCGTCAAAACCGCCTTGACCACCCAGTAGAGCACTCGAGCCCCTCTCACCTGCGACGGACCCCGACCCTAGGCCTCCCAGCCCCGGCGGGGCAACGACCCACGCCGGACCGCCGCGACGCCGGCCGGACCGGCGGGCATTCGGCCCTGTCGAACTCGGCCGATCTGCCCCTCGTACGGCCGGCCTTGGCGTGCGACGATCGTCCCCGGGCGCGTATGGGTCGCGCCCCCGGCCGCCCGAGGGGAGCCAGCGTGACCGTCATGCCCGGGGCCGAACCGCTCGACCTGCCCGGTGGCCGGGTCGGCGTGCTGATCAGCCATGGCTTCACCGGCACCCCGCAGAGCATCCGCCCCTGGGCCGAGCACCTCGCTGCCGGTGGGCTCACCGTGTCGGCGCCGCTGCTGCCAGGGCACGGCACCCGCTGGCAGGACATGAACGCCACCGGCTTCACCGACTGGTACGCCGCGGTCGAGCGGGCCTTCGACGACCTGCGCGGCCGGTGCGACACGGTGTTCGCGATGGGCCTGTCGATGGGCGGCACCCTGGTGCTCCGGCTGGCTGAGCAGCGCGCCGGCGAGGTCGCCGGTCTGGTCGTCGTCAACGCCTCGCTGGCCACCGAACGTCGCGACGCGAAGCTCCTACCGATCGCCAGCCGGCTCATCGGCTCCTTCGCCGGCATCGCCAGCGACATCAAGAAGCCGGGGATGACCGAGCTGGCGTACGACCGCCTGCCGCTCAAGGCGGCGTACTCGCTGCAGCGGGCCTGGCCGGTGGTCCGGACCGACCTGCCGCGTATCAGCTGCCCGGTGCTGGTGTACCGCAGCGCGATCGACCATGTCGTGGAGCCGGTCAGTGGACGCGAGCTGCTCGCCGGCCTGGCTGGACGCACGGTCGAGGAGCGGGTGCTGACCGACAGCTTCCACGTCGCGACCCTGGACAACGACGCCCCGACGATCTTTGGCGGCAGCCTGGAGTTCGTCCGGTTGCACGCGGCCGCCAGCGGCGTGCCGGAAACCGCGGGCTAGCCGTGGCCACCCTCCCGCTCGACGGCGCCGACGCCGCGGGCCGTCGCGCCAACGGCCTGCAGGCCAGTGACTGGGGCGCGCTGGTCGACCTCGACCCACGGCTGTCCGAAGGCCTGTTGGACCGGCTCGCCGCCGCGGGCGTTGCCGCGTACGTCGAGCCGGCGACCGCTGTCGACACGGTGCACCGCGCAGTGACGATGCCGCCAAGGCCGCTGGACCGGCTGTGGGTCGACCCGAGCCGCGCCGACTCCGCTCGCGCCGTGGTCGCCAGCGAGGTGGCCGACCTCACCGCCCTGCTGGCCGAGGACCACCCTGGCGCGACCGCCCACGGCCTCGTGCACGCGGTCCCGCGCTCCGCCGCCCGGCGCGTCCTGCCGCCGCCGCCGCTGCCCGGCCCGTCGACGGTCGCGAGCGCCCCGCAGGCCCCCGACCACGTGGTGCCGGGCGACGCCGCGCCCACCGAGCCGGGCGACGCCGCGCCCACCGAGCCCGGCTCCGCCGCGCCCACCGAGCCGGGCGACGGCGCGCCCACCGAGCCGGGCTCCGCCGCGCCCACCGAGCCGGGCGACGCCGCGCAGCGTGCCGGCGACGCAGGTGCCACCGGTGCCGGCCCGACTCCCCCGCGACCGCCCGGCGGCCCGACCGCCCCGCTGTCCGATGACGACGTCTTCGCGGAGCTCGTGGCGCAGTTCCACAGCGGGGTCGTGCACCGTCGTGACGTCGGGCCGGCCGGCACGACCTCGACCGGCACGGCGGCCGGACTGCTCGACGCCGGCACCGCCCGCGATCGCCCGGCCCGCGATCCCGACGTCCCGCCTGATGCCGGCGACCGCACCGACCCGGGCAACGGCACCGACCCGCGTCACCACGCCGACGCCGACGCCGACACCGGCCACCGCCCGGACCCGGCGGCCAGGCGCGACCCGGGGGCCGCGGCCCCGCACCGACGGCGCACCGACCCGCCGCCCGTGGCGGCCACTCCCCCGCTGCCGGGCTGGCTCGAGCCCGAAGCGCTCGAGGACGACGGGCACTACGTACCGCCGACGCCGCCACCCGTCCCTCGGCTGCGTCCGCGCACCGTCGCCGCGGTGCTCGCCCTGGTGCTGGGCCTGCTGCTGCTGTTCGCCCCCGGCGTGTTGCGGCTGTCCGAATCCTCGGGTACCGGACTGCTCGGGCTCTCGCTGCTGGCCGGGGGCGCTGCTGCACTGGTCTGGTGGATGCGCGACAGTTCCGACAGCGGACCCGACGACGGAGCGGTCGTCTGACCCGCTGCCCCGACAGCAGCCCGGAGGAGACGACGTGCCGGTCAGCGAGACCCTGGAGACCCGGGGACACCTCATGGACACGGGGGTGCTGGCCCTGGTCCTGGACGACGTCCTGTCCTACGGCGGCGACTACCGGATCGACCGGCTCGACGTCGGGCGCGCGCACGAGGACGAGTCGTACGCACGCATCATCGTCTCGCACGAGGACGAGGAGTCCCTGCAGCGACTGCTGATGCGCCTGCAGACCCACGGCGTCAACCAGGTCGACCCGGGTGCGGCGGTGCTGCGCGAGGCCGATCGCGACGGCGTCTTCCCCGAGGACTTCTACTCCACGACGAACCTCGAGACCGTCGTACGGCTGGGCGCCCAGTGGGTGCCCGTCGAGCAGCCGGAGATGGACTGCGGGCTGGTCGTCGAGGACGGCCGGGTGCGCACCGTCCCGGTGAGCGACGTACGGGCCGGCATGCAGGTCGTCTGCGGCGCCGGCGGGGTCAAGGTCGTCCTGCCGCTGCGCGAGCACAGCACCGCGGCTGGCTCGTTCGAGTTCATGAGCTCGTCGGTCAGCTCGGAGAAACCACAGGCCCTGCTCGTACGCCAGATCGCCCAGACGATGCGCGAGGTGAAGGCCGACGGCGGCCGCATCCTGTGGGTCGGCGGCCCTGGAATCGTGCACACCGGTGCGGCGCCCGCCCTCGTGCGGCTGGTCGAGGGCGGCTACGTCGACGTGCTGTTCGCGGGCAATGCGCTGGCCACCCACGATATCGAGGCGGCGCTGTACGGGACGTCGCTGGGCGTCGACCTCGCCCAGGGCAAGGGTGTCGAGCACGGCCACGAGCACCACATCCGGGCCATCAACACCATCCGGCGAGCAGGCTCGATCGCCGGCGCCGTCGCGCAGGGCGTCCTGACCGGGGGCGTCATGCACTCGCTGGTCACGCACGGCAAGGACTTCGTGCTGGTCGGCTCGGTCCGCGACGACGGCCCGCTGCCTGACGTGCACACCGACGTCATCGAGGGTCAGCGTGCGATGCGCGCCCAGCTGCCCGGCGTCGGCTTCGCGATCATGGTGGCGACGATGCTGCACAGCATTGCGACCGGCAACATCCTGCCCGCCTCGGTGCCGCTGGTCTGCGTCGACATCAACCCCGCGACGGTCACCAAGCTTGCCGACCGCGGGTCGGCGCAGGCCGTCGGCATCGTCACCGACATCGGGCTGTTTCTCGAGCAGCTGGCCCGCGACCTGGTCCCCGAAACGCCCTGACCGCTGCGCTGGCGCCATGCCACGGTGCAGACCCGGGAAGAAGTGCTGGCCGGGCGGATCCGGAGCCGCTACCCGGACAGCCGACCGCTCCGCGACCGGCTACGCGCCGGTCGCGTCCGGGCCGGGGTCCGCAGAAGCATCGCCGGCTTTATCGGCGTCTTGCTGACAGTCCTTCTGCTCGGGCAACTCCTGGTTCTGCGGCTACGACGCGGCTTGGCGACAGCGTTCCTGCGCCACCACCCGCGGCCCGACCTGAGCGGCTGAGCCGCCCCCGCCCGGGCCGTCCCGCGGGAAACGGCCGCCTCCGAGCAGGCAGCCCCGGCGCGGCCGACGGGCGCAGCTCAGGAAGTGGTGCCGTGCACGGTGAAACCGCTGAGCATCTGCTGCAGCTCGCTGCGCCGCGCGGCCTCGTCGGGCGCCGGTTCGACCGCAGCTGGCTCGTCCGCCCGGCCCTGCCCGGCGGCCCGGGCCTTCTCCACCTGCAGGGTCGCCAGCAGCTCGGCCCGGTCGACCTCGCGGGCACCGCTGCGCCATGAGTGCCGGCCGCAGGACGGGCAGCTGTGCAGCTGTAGACCCTGCGGCTGGTCCAAGCCGATCGCCGTCATCGGTCGGCCGCAGCACCGCCCTGGGCTGGAGTCACTCATGTACACACAGTCACCCATGAAAGGCTCGAGCGCAACGGGGGTCGGGCCGGCGGTCAATCTGCGTAGGTCAGCACTGCACAGGTCAAGGCGTCCGGGCGAGGTCGGCTGCCCCGACCATGCCCGCGTCGTTGCCCAGCACGGCGACCCGGACCTCCGGGTGCGGCCGGTAGCCGGTGCCGGTCAAGCGCAGCGCGAAGGCCCGCCTGGCCGGCTCCAGCAGCAGGTCACCCGCGTCGGCGACGCCGCCGCCGACCACGAAGATGCCCGGGTCCAGCACGGCCGCGAGGTCGGCGAGGCCCTGCCCCAGCCAGTAGCCGACCGTCTCGAAGCAATCCAGGGCAGCCGGGTCGCCCTCCTGCGCCGCCCGGGTCACCTCGGGCGCCTCGATGCCCTCCGGCTCACCCGAGCCCAGCTGCAGCAGGCGGGCGCCGCGCAGGGGTTGTACGTCGGCGATCTCACGGGCCTCGTGCAGCAGCGCCCGGCCGCTGCAGTACTGCTCCCAGCAGCCCCGCTGCCCGCATCCACAGCGCCGGCCATTCCTGACGACCTGCATGTGCCCGAACTCCGCGCCGATCCCGTACCGGCCGCGGTAGAGGGCGCCGCCCTGCACGATCCCGCCGCCGATACCGGTACCGACGGTGACGACGACCAGATTGTCCTCGCCCTGGCCCGCGCCGAACCGGTGCTCGGCCCAGGCTGCCGCGTTGGCGTCGTTCTCCACGACCACGGGCAGCCCGATCCGCCTGCTGACCTCGTCGCGCAGCGGCTCGTCGCGCCAGGAAAGGTTGGGGGCGAATAGCACCGTGGCCCGGTCGCTGTCGATGAACCCAGCCGCACCGATGCCAACTGCCGTGACCTCGTACTCCACCCGGAGGTCGGTGACGACGGCCGCGATGGTGTCCTCGACGTGCCGGGGCGACATGCCGGGCGTCGGTCGCCGGGTCCGGGCCAGGACCCGGCCCTGCTCGTCGACGACGCCGCCGTTGACCTTCGTCCCGCCGACGTCGACACCGATCGTCAGCGCCACGGGGCGCCCTCCGGCTCGTCCAGGTCGATGCGCTGTACGCGGACAGGCGGAGCCGCTGCCGCCGGGGTGGGCACCGCGGCCCGCAGAGCGGCAACCAGCGATGCGGCCGCGTCGAGCAGGTGACTGACGGCCTCGGGTCGGACGTGGCGCAGCGCCCCCACCGCCTGGCACACCGGGCAGACCGTGCACTCGGCCGAGCCGGTCGCGAGGTGCTCGGCGTCCAGAGCGGTGGCCCGCTCGCGAGCCCATTGCTCGGCGGCGGCGAGCAGCCGGCCGGCCTCCTGGGCGGCGGAGCCGACGCTGTCGGCGCTCACCGCGACGCCAGCAACGCGTCGGGCCACTGGGCCGGGTCGGGGACGAAGCGCACCCTCAGCCGCTCACCCACGAGGCCGGCGCCGACGACGGTGCAGCGCCGCAGCAGGCTGGGCAACGCCAGCACCCGGCGGTGCCCCCCGACGGTGACGACCAGCTCGTCCCCGCTGCGGCTCAGCCCGAGGTCCTGCCGCCGGGCCAGCGGCAGGGCAAGCGAGAGGACGAAACCGTCGCCGTCGGGCTGCACGTCGAGCAGGTCGGGTGCCGGCCCTGCATCGGCGGCCGGGTCCGCATCGCCGTACAGCTGGGCGCCGACGTCGACGAGCGCCGCGAGACCGACCGGCTCGGTCGGGCGGTAGGCAGACAGCAACACCGGCAGGCCGCCCGCGTCGGCGCGGACCGCCTCGAGCTGGGCGGCCTGAGCGGCGACCCAGCCGCGCAGGAACGGCTCGTCGGAGTCCGGGAAGACCCGGTTGGCGACCAGTCCGTCGACGCGGTAGCCGTACAGCGCAAGCGAGGTCAGGGTGCGCCGCGCCTCTGCGACCACCACCGCCTCGGGGGTGAGCACGACGCGCACCGAGGTAGTTGCGCAGGTCAGCAGCGCGCGGACGTCGGCGAGCTCCCCGTGCAGCCGCTCGACGGCACCGAGCACGCCGTCGGCCGGCACTGTCGGGTCGGCACGGCCGAGCAGCGGCCGCACCGCCCGTAGCGCCCGCCGGTGCGCCGGGAACACCTTCTCGACGTACCACGCCAGGACTTCGGGCAGCGCCAGCAGCCGCAGCGTCTCGCCGGTCGGCGCACAGTCCACGACGACGAGGTCGAACCGCCCGGACTGGACCTGCGCGCGCAGCTCGAGCAGCGCGAGCACCTCGTCGGCGCCCGGCAGGACGGTCAGCTCCTCGGCCTGCAGAGCGTCGACGCCCGCGCGCGCCAACAGTCCGCGCAGATAGGCCTGAACGTCGTGCCAGCTGCGCTCGAAGGCGCCCTGGGTGTCGACCTGCATGGCGTACAGCCCAGCGTCGATCTCGACCGGCTCGCCGGTCAGTGGCACCCGGAGCGCATCCGCGAGTGAGTGCGCCGGGTCGGTCGAGAGCACCAGGACCTTGGTGCCTCGCGACGCGGCGAGCGCGGCGGTAGCCGCGGCGGTCGTGGTCTTGCCGACGCCACCCTTACCGGTGAACATCAGGACGCGCACGACACCCCCTCGCCGCTGGCCGCTGGGTCCGCGACGCTACCCGAGCGACTCCACGCGCTTCTTGAGCTCCTTGAGCGCGCCGTCGACGATCCGCTTCTCGATCTTGCGGCGCATCGGCCCGATCATCGGGATCCTGGAGTCGATCTTCAGTTCGTAGCGCACCTCCGTGCCCTCGCCGGCCGGCGACAGCCGGTAGGACCCGACCTGGGACTTCTGCAACGTGCTCGGCGCCACCAGCGTCCAGCTGACCCCGTCGGTCGCCCAGAGGTAGGCGAGGACGTACTCGTCGTTCATGCCGCTGCTGGAGATGCTGAAGCGGGCCTGCCTCGGGCGGCCGTCCGGCTCGGTGTCCAGGACCTCGACGTTCTTGATCTCGCCGTTCCACTCCGGGTAGGCGTGCAGATCCGCGATCACCTGCAGGACGTCGTTCGGGAGCGCGGCGATCTGCAGGCTGGAGCTGGTCTGGTCGGCCACGCAGTCCTCCTCGGTGCGGTCCAGCGCAGGCTAGCGCCCGCGCAGGAGCCGCTTCACTCACATCAGCAGCGCGGCCCCCGCGGTCAGCAGCATCACGAGCACCACCGCGAGGACCGCCAGCCCGTACAGCTGGGAGCGGCGCAGCCGTGACAGGTCACCGACGCCCGGCAGCACCAGCGCCGGAACGTCGCCGGTGAGGCCGGACATGAAGGCGAGCCCGCATGCGCCACACACCGGGTCGTCGAGGGCGTTGCGGGTGCCGCACCCACTGCACGGCCAGCCGAGGGCCGGCGGCACGGGTTCGCCGGACGGGAGGGGGGCCGCCACGTAGGGCGCCGGCGCCGGCTCGGGGACCGGGGCGGGCGGGACAGCGATCGCAGCCGGCCGCAGATCGAGGAAGCACTGCGTGCACCAGGGCGCGCCGGGCCTGGTGAGGGCGCCACACCGGGGGCACGCCACGGCAACGAGGTCGGGTGCCACGGCCGCTGTGTCGGCGGATCCGCGGCAGCCCTTGAGCGCGGGCCCGGACCGCGCTTGCGCGCAGCCCCGTCGGCGCGGTCCCGCGCGATACCGTGGCGCCGCGACCCCGCCCATCCTGGAGGAGAACACCCGGTGCAGGAGTACTCCACGCCCACCCTGCTGGAACTGGACGCGGACGCGTGCCTGCTGGACGCGGTGGTCGCCCACGCCGCGGACTCGCCCGATGCCGTCGTGTTCACCCGGCGGGTCGACGGGGGCTGGGAGCCGGTCACCGCACGCGAGTTCGCCGTCGAGGTGCGGGCGCTTGCCGCCGGGCTGGTGGCCCGCGGGGTACAGGCCGGCGACCGGGTCGCCCTGATGAGCCGCACGCGGTACGAGTGGACGCTCTGCGACTACGCGATCTGGACCGCCGGCGCGGTGACCGTACCGGTCTACGAGACGTCCTCCGCCGAGCAGGTGCAGTGGAACCTCGCCGACTCCGGTGCGGTCCTGGCGATCCTGGAGAGCCCGGCGCACCGCGCGACCTACGACGAGGTGGCCGGCCGGCTGCCCGACGTGCGGCACGTCGTCGAGATCGACGCGGGCGGGCTGGCCGAGCTTGCGGCTGTCGGGCACCCGGTCGACGACGCTGTCCTGGCCGAGCGGCGGGCCACCCTCGGGCCCGACAGCCTGGCCACGATCATCTACACGTCAGGTACGACCGGTCGGCCGAAGGGCTGCGAGCTCACCCACGCCAACCTGCTCGGCACCGGTCGCAGCGCCGGCACCGTCCTACCGGAGCTGTTCCACACCGGCGGCAGCACGCTGCTGTTCCTACCGCTCGCGCACGTCTTCGCCCGGCTCATCCAGGTTGCCTGCGTCGAGACCTGCGTCCGGATGGGCCACTCGGCGGACATCAAGAACCTGCTCGCGGACTTCCAGAGCTTCCAGCCGACCTTCATCCTGGCGGTGCCCCGGGTGTTCGAGAAGGTCTACAACACCGCCCGGCAAAGGGCTCACGGCGAAGGCAAGGGCAAGATCTTCGACGTCGCCGAAAAGGTGGCGATCGCGTACAGCGAAGCGGTCGGCGCCGGCCGGGTCGCCCTCCCGCTCCGGCTGCAGCACACCCTGTTCGACCGGCTGGTCTACGGCAAGCTGCGGGCTGCTCTCGGCGGCCAGGTGGCCTGGGCGGTCTCCGGTGGCGCGCCGCTCGGCGCCCGGCTGGGCCACTTCTTCCATGGGATCGGGGTGACCGTCCTTGAGGGCTGGGGGCTGTCGGAGACCAGTGCAGCCGGCTCGGTCAACACGCCGGCGCAGCTGCGGATCGGCAGCGTCGGGCGGCCTTCCCCCGGCGTGACGGTCCGGATCGCCGGCGACGGTGAGATCCTGATGTCCGGCGAGAACGTCTACCGCGGCTACTGGCACGACCCGGCAGCAACGGCGGAGACCGTCAAGGACGGCTGGTTCCACACCGGGGACATCGGCCAGCTCGACGCCGACGGGTTCTTGAGCATCACCGGTCGCAAGAAGGAGCTGATCGTCACGGCCGGCGGGAAGAATGTCGCCCCGGCAGTGCTGGAGGACCGGTTGCGGGCCCACCCGCTGGTCAGCCAGTGCATGGTCGTCGGCGACCAGCAGCCGTACATCGCCTGCCTGGTCACCCTGGATCCCGAGGCTCTCGGCCCCTGGCTGGCGGAGAAGAGCCGGCTCGAGATGCCCGTCGCCGCCCTCGTCGAGGACCCCGACCTGCTTGCCGAGATCCAGGGGGCGGTCGACGACGCGAACCGGGCGGTCTCCAAAGCCGAGGCGATCCGCCGGTTCAGCGTGCTGGCGGTCGACTGGACCGAGGAGGCCGGCCAGCTGACGCCCTCGCTCAAGCTCAAGCGCCGGGTCGTCATGGCGGAGTTCGCCGACGACGTCGCCGCCCTCTACCCGGCCCCCTAGCTCCGCGCGACATTGCGGGCCGGGGGCCGCAGGCTCCGGGGTGGGCGCGCCCTGGATCGGGGCGCTGCAGTCGCCCGCCGTGCCCGCCGAGAGGGAGTTGTGGAGCCCGTCCTGCGCGCGTCCGGCCTAGTGGTCGACTTCGGCCGCGTCCGGGCGGTCGCCGGCTTCGACCTGTCCGTCGGCGCCGGCACGTCGGTCGCCCTGGTCGGGCGCAACGGCGCCGGCAAGAGCACGACGATGCGGGTGCTGGCCGGGGTCCTGCCTCCCAGCGCCGGCCGGGTCGTGGTCGCCGGCACCGACGCGGCGGTCGACCCGGCCGGGGTGCGCGCCCTGGTGGGCTACTGCCCAGACGTTGGCGGCCTGGTGCCGCGCGCCACCCCCTGGGAGCACCTGCAGCTCGCGGCCCGGCTCCGCGGCCTGCCCAGCGGCTGGCAGGAGCGCGCGGATTCCCTGCTCACCCGGTTCGACCTGCTGAGCGCAGCCGACCGCATCACCGCGGGCTTCTCGCACGGCATGGGTCGGCGGCTCTCGGTGCTGCTGGCCGCCTTCCACGAGCCCCGGCTGCTGCTGCTGGACGAGCCGTTCGACGGCGTCGACCCGCTCGGGGTCGACGTGACGCTGGAGATCGTTGCGGAGGCCCGGGCCGGCGGGGCCGCGGTGCTGGTCAGCACGCACCTGCTGCCGCTGGCCGTCGAGGCTTGCGACGAGGCCGTCGTACTGAGGGGCGGGGTGGTGGTGGCTGCGGCACCGACCACCGAGCTGGCCGGCGACGGCGGCCGCGACCGCTACCGCTCGCTCATCGCGTGACCGGCGCCGCCGCGCAGGTCCGCGCGCTGCTGGCGCTGCGCTGGCAGATGGCGCGTGGCCCGGGCGTACGCCTGGCCGTGTGCCTCGCCGGCCTGGGCGCCCTGTGGCTGCTGATGCTGTCCCTCCAGGCCGCGGGCGCGCTGGAGCCCGCCGCCCTCGAGACCGCAGCCGCGCTGGCCCCCGAGGCGTTCCTCGGCTTCGCCGTGCTGGCCCTGGTCGCCCCGCTCACCGCGGGCGGGGGCGGCGAGGTGGTGCCCCCCGACCAGCTGGTCGCCTTCCCCGTCCGGCCGCAGGCGCAGTTCCTCGGCGGCCTCGTGCTCGCCCCCCTCAACCTGGTGTGGGTCGTGCAGCTGCTGGTGCTCGCCGTGGAGGTCTCCTGCCTGACGCTCGGCGGGAGCCTTGCCGCCGGCGCATTGACGGCCGCGGTGTTCGTCCTGTTCGCGACCGTGCTCGGGCAGGCGCTGTCCTGGACGGTCGTAGGGCTGCGGCAGAGCACGTTGGGGCGCCGGGTGGCCCTGCTGGGCGCCGCGACCGGCGTGGCCACCGCGCTTGCGGTGGCGCACAGCGGTGCCGGTCGGGCCACGCTCGACCGGGCGCCCACCCGGCTGGTGGTGCGCGCCGTCGTCGCCGGTGGCGCCGGCGACCTCGGACCCTGGGCGCTGGTCAGCGCGGCGCTGCTCCTCGCGACCGCCGTCACGGCGGTCGCAGGCCTGCAGGCCTGCGCCTGGGCGCTGCGCCGAACCGGCGACACGGGCGCCATGGGCCCCGCCCGCGAGCTGCGACGGCGGCCCGCCCGCAGGAGCGCGCTGCGCGAGCTGGTGGCTCTGGACCGCGCCAGCGTCTGGCGCGCGCCCGCGCTCAAGCGCGGTGGTCTGGTGCTCGCGCTGCTGCCGGGCCTGGCCGCCGCAAGCGCGCGGGTGCCGTGGTCCTCCCTCGCCGTCCTGCCCGGCCTCGTCGCAGCCGGCAGCGGACTGCTGTTCGGCATCAACGCCTTCGCGCTCGACGGTTCCGGCGCGCTCTGGCTGGCGTCGCTGCCCGTCGCACCTGCCCTCGTGGTCCGCGCGAAGCTGCTGGTGCTCACCGAGACCGTGCTGGCCGCGGTCGTGCTCGCCGCGACCACCGGTGCGCTGCGCGCCCCCTCCGGGCCGACCACCGCTGAACTCGTCGCCGTCGTTGCCGCCGCGCTGGCGTGCACCGCTGTCGTCGTCGCGACCGGGCTGCACCTGTCGGTACAGGCTCCGCACCGCGCCGACCTGCGCGGCCCGCGCGACGCCATCGCCCCGCCGGGGGCGCTCGCCGTCGCGAGCGTGCGCCTATCGCTCCCGACCGCCCTCACCGGCCTGCTCGTCGGCGCCGGCGGGGCCGGCCCCTGGTGGCTGCCACCGCTGCTGGCAGCCGGACCGCTGGCGTTGTCAGCGGTCTCGCTGCGCAGCAGCCTGCGGCGCTGGGAGGACCCGGTCGTGCGCGGCCGCGTCGTGCAGGTCGTGGCCCGGGGCTGACGAGCCGGGCTCAGTTCCGGGTGGCGAGCCCCGCCGCCAGTTCGGTGCGGGACCGGATGCCGAGCTTGCCGTACACGTGGCGCAGGTGGTACTCCACCGTCTTGGGGCTGAGGAACAGCGCCGCCGCAGCCTCTTTGGTCGTCCGCCCCTCGGCCAGCAACCGGGCGACCTGCAGCTCCTGCGGGGTCAGCCCGTCCAGGGCCCGGGTGCCGCGGCGCTGCGCGGTCTCGCCGGTCGCGCGCAGCTCGCCGGCGGCCTGGTCGGCCCACGGGGCGGCCCCGAGCGCCTCGAAGCTGGCCAGCGCCGCGCGCAGCGGAGGCCGGGCGTCGACCCGGCGGCGCGCCCGGCGCAGGCGGGCGCCATACGCCAGCTGGGTCCGGGCAAGCTCGAAGGCGTCCAGCGTGCGCGCGTGCTGCTCGAGCGCGCGGCCGACGTGCTCGTCGACCTCCTCGTCGGGGCAGGTCAGCGCCTGTGTACGGGCCGCGCGGGCCAGCGCCCACGGCTGGCCCTTCGCGACCGCCCGTGCGACGTACCGGGCGGCAACCTCGCACGCGTCATCGTCGCGACCGGCCCGGACCAGGGCCTCGACCAGCTCGGGAGCGGGCGAGATGTCGACGTCGACCAGGCGGAGCTCGGTCAGCAGGGCGTCCAGGCGCTCCAGGTGGCCGAGGGCGACCTCCGAGCGCCCGCGGCCGAGCTCGAGCTCCCCGACGGCGAACAGCGTCCAGCACTGGAACAGGGCGAGGTTGCGGGGGGCGCACAGCAACGTCGCCTCGTCGGCGTGTCTGCGACACGCCGCCTCCCGGCCCTGCCGTGCCTCCAGCCACGCCAGGCCGGCCAGGCAGGCCGCCAGGTCCGCGGCCTGGCCTGCCTCGCGGGCCAGGTGGATGCCCTCGGTATACGTCAGCTCCGCCACGTCCCAGCGGTCCGTCGTGGCCTGGTCCCGCCCCACGTGGAACAGCAGGAGCGGCAGGCTGCCGACCACGCTGCGCCGACGCAGGCTGTCGACGACGGTGTCCACGAGCAGCCGCCCGGTGCCACGCTCGCGCAGGAACAGCGGCCCGATGACCAGCCACGGTGCGACCCGCGGGTCCTCCACCACCGGGTCCGTCGGAGCGATCTGCTGCACCGCCTGGCGGATTGCCGCCGGTCCACCGCGGCCGGCCAGCACCTCCGCCACACCCACGGCCGTCGCACCCACCAGCCGGCTCCGGGAGGTGGTCAGCCGCGGGGTGAGCACACCGATTGTCCCGGCAGCCTGCACGATGGTCGTGGTGTCACCCAGGAAGAAGCAGGCGAGGATCGCGTCGGCGAGCAGCATCACCGCCGTGTCGGGGTCCGTGTCGGCGATGTCCGTGCCGCCCGCCACCAGCAGGTCGCGGGCCTGCTCGACCGAGCCCGTCCGGGCCGCGATGCTGCCGGCCAGGCCCGCGATGACGGCCCGGACCGCCGGCGACGGATCAAGGACGCCGGCTCGGGTCACCAGTGCGCCCGCACGGTCACCCAGCCCGGCCTGCCACGCGGACTCAGCGGCCGACACGAGGCGGTCGAGGCGGTCGCGCGGGTCCGGGCTGAGGCGGGCCGCGCGTTCGAAGGCCCCCGAGGCGACCGCGTGGGCACTGCGGCTGCGGGCGCTGCGCCCGACGGCGGCCAGGGTGCCGGCGACGCTCTCGTCCGGACCAAGGGCGGCCTCGCCGAGGTGCCAGGCACGCCGGTCGGTGTCCTGCGGTGGCAGGGCCGCCGCCACAGCGCGGTGCACGGCGCGACGCAGTCCCGGTGCCGCGTCGGAGTAGACGGCCGAGCGCACCAGGTCGTGCCGGAACGCAATGCCGGGACCGGCGACGGTGAGCAGACCGGCCTCCTCGGCCTCGTCCAGGCCGGACAGGTCGACCCCGAGCAGTCCGCAGGCACGTGTCACCACGTCGATGTCGCCCGCGCCGGCCGCTGCCACCAGCACGACGGTCCGGGCCGCCTCGGACAGCCGGTCGACCCGGCGCGCGAAGGCCCGCGCCAGTGAGGCCGGCACGGTGACGGGCGTCCCGAACGGTGCGGCGACCAGGGCGTCAACCTCGTCAGCGAGCTCCAGCACCGCCAGCGGGTTGCCGCCGGTCAGCGCGTGCAGCCGGGCGAGGGCGGGCTCGCCGGGTCGCCTGCCGTGGGCAGCCAGCAGGTTGCCGCTGGCGTCCGGCGACAGGCCACCGATGTGCAGGACCGGCAGGTCGGCGCCGGTGAAAGGACCGGTCGACCCGTCCCGTACGGCGGCCAGCACGGCGATCGGATCAGCGGTCAAGCGTCTCGCGGCGAAGGTGAGGGCCTGCGCCGACGGAAGATCGAGCAGGTGGGCGTCGTCGATCAGGACGGCGAGCGGCCGGTCCTCGGCGAACCGGCTGAGCAGGCTCAAGGTCGCCGCGCCCACCGCGAACCTGTCGTCGCCGGTCCCCGGCCGCAACGCCAGTGCCGAGGCCAGCGCCCCGGCCTGGGGCGCCGGGATGCTGTCCAGTTGCACCAGCGCCGGGCGCAGCAGCTGCAACAGCGCACCGAACGGCACCTCGGCCTCGGACTCGGTGCCCGTCGCGCGCAGCAGCCGCATGCCGGCCGCAGCGGTACCGGCATCGTCCAGCAGCGCGGTCTTGCCGATCCCCGCCTCGCCGGTCAGCACCAGAACCGCGCTCTGCCCGACCCTGGCCCCCGCGACCAGCGCCCGGATGACAGCGCGCTCCGTGTCCCGTCCGATGAGCACGTGGCGAGTCTAGGAAACTAGGGGGGGCACCGGATGCGATGCCGGCAGGCGGTCGGCGAGGGTCACCGATGACCGTACGAAGACCCGCCACCACGGAGCCGCGAGATGACCACCACCGAGCAGAACGTGAACATCCCCCAGCAGGGCGCCCGGCCGATCGACCCCGACAAGCTGATGGCCTTCGTCTTCAAGGCGGTGGACGAGGTCGGCGCGACCCTGAACACCGCGCTGGTCGTCATGGGGGATGCCCTCGGCTACTACCGCGCGCTGGCCGACGGCCGACCGACGACGCCGGTCGAGCTCGCTGAGCGCACGACGACCAGCGAGCACTACACCCGCGAGTGGCTCGCCGCGCAGGCCGCCGGCGGGTACATGACGTACGACGCGAGCAGCGGTCGGTTCACGCTGCCGGCCGAGCAGGCCGCGGCGCTGACGGATGAGAGCAGCCCGGCGTACCTGCCTGGGTTCTTTCAGATTGCGCACGGCACCGTCCGCGACTCCCCCGACGTCCTGTCCGCCGCCCGCGACGGCGACGGCATCGGCTGGCACGCCCACAACGCCGACGTGCACGTCGGCTGCGAGCGGTTCTTCCGGACGATGTACAACGGGCACCTGATCACGGAGTGGCTGCCGGCCCTGGACGGGGTCGTCGACAAGCTGACAGCAGGTGCATCCGTGGCCGACGTGGGCTGCGGGCACGGCGCCTCCACCATCCTGATGGCAAAGACCTACCCGCAGTCGACCTTTGTCGGCTCGGACTACCACCGGGGTTCGGTCGAGATCGCCCGGGCCCGGGCCGACCAGGCCGGCGTCGGCGACCGGGTCAGTTTCGAGGTCGCGCCGGCCAGCAGCTTCTCCGGCGCCGACTTCGACCTGGTGACGATGTTCGACTGCCTGCACGACATGGGCGACCCCGTCGGTGCCGCGCGGCACGTCCGCAAGGCCATCGCCGACGACGGCACCTGGATGATCGTCGAGCCGATGGCCGGTGACCGCGTCGAGGACAACCTGAACCCGGTCGGCCGCGCCTTCTACGGCTTCTCGACGCTGCTCTGCACCCCGTCGTCGCTGTCGCAGGAGGTCGGCCTCGCCCTCGGGACGCAAGCCGGTCCGGCCCGGATCCGCGACGTCGCCACGGCCGGAGGCTTCAACCGGTTCCGCTCGGCGGCAGCGACCCCGTTCAACAACGTCCTGGAAGTGCGTCCTTGACCGCGCCGGCGCCGCCGCGGGGTGGTGACGTCATCGCCGATCGGGAGGACGATGCCGGTGTGCGCGAAGCCGGCTGGGTCGTCGCCCCCGACGACGAGGGCGTCGCCCTCCGGGGCGGCGTCGGCCTGGCCTGGTCGGTGTTCGGGGCGGCGCACAGCCCGACCGTGCTGCTGATGCCCACCTGGTCGATCATGCCCTCGCAGTTCTGGAAGGCCCAGATCGGCTACCTGTCCCGGCACTACCGGGTCGTGATCTTCGACGGCCGCGGCAGCGGCCGCTCCGACCGACCGGCCGGGGCTGCCGCCTACACCGACGACATGTATGCGCAGGACACCCTCGCCGTCCTGGATGCCACCGGCACCGACCGGGCCGTGCTCGTCTCGCTGTCATGCGGGGCGGCCTGGTCGGTGCAGGTGGCGGCCACCCATCCGGAACGGGTGCTCGGGCTGTTCGCGGTCGCGCCGTCGTGCGGCTTCCCGGAGGTGACCGCGCCACGCGACCGCTTCTCGTGGGACGAGCGCCTGACGACCAATGAGGGCTGGGGCACGTACAACCGGCACTACTGGCTCGAGGGCGACTACGACGCCTTCCTGCACTTCTTCTTCGCGCAGATGTGCTCCGAGCCGCACTCGGCCAAGCAGATCGAGGACTGCATCGCCTGGGGGCGGCAGGTCTCGCCGGCCACCCTGGTGGACGTGACGGCCGGCCGGACCGGGTGCGACGGGGCGGTGTGCACCCCCCTCGAGCCACTGTGCCGGCAGGTCCGCTGCCCGGTGACCGTGCTGCACGGCACCGACGACCTGGTACGCACACATGCGGTCGGGCAGCGGCTGGCCGAGCTGACCGGCGGCTCGCTCGTACTGGTCGAAGGCGCCGGGCACGCGCCCCACGCGCGTGACCCGGTGCTCATCAACCGCCTGATTGCGGAGTTCGTCGACGGCGTGTGGCCGCGGGTACGGACGACGACGTGGACCCGGGCTGCCCGACGGCGGCGCCGCGCCCTGTTCCTGTCCTCACCGATCGGCCTCGGCCATGCCCGGCGGGACGCCGCGATCGCGGCGGAGCTGCGGATGCTGCACCCCGACCTGCAGATCGACTGGCTCGCCCAGCACCCGGTCACGTCGGTACTGCAGGAGCAGGGCGAGCGGATCCACCCGGCGTCGGCTGCGCTGGCGAACGAGTCGAGCCATATCGAGGCCGAGGCGGGCGAGCACGACCTCGCCGCCTTCCAGGCCATCCGGCGGATGGACGCGATCCTGGTCCACAACTTCATGGTGTTCTCCGACGTCGTCACAGAGGCCCCGTACGACCTGGTGATCGGCGACGAGGCCTGGGAGGTCGACCATTTCCTGCACGAGAACCCTGAGCTCAAGCGGTTCGGCTATGCCTGGCTGACCGACTTCGTCGGCTGGCTGCCGATGCCGGCGGCTGGCGCGGCGGAGGCGGCGCTCACTGCCGACCGCAACGCCGAGATGCTCGAGCAGCGCGCGCGGTTCCGGAGGACGCGCGACCGCTCGATCTTCGTCGGCAACCCCGGCGACATCGTTGACGGCGACTTCGGCCCTGGCCTGCCGGGCATCCGGGACTGGACGACCACTCACTACGACTTCGCCGGGTACGTCACCGGCTTCGACCCGACCGCGCTCCCGGACCCGGAGCCGCTGCGCCGCCGGCTGGGAGTCTGTGACGACGAGAAGCTGTGCCTGGTGACCGTCGGCGGTTCCGGGGTCGGGGCTGCGCTGCTGCGCAAGGTGCTGGACGCCGTGCCGACGGCGCGGCGGCTGCTCCCCGAGCTGCGGTTCGTGGTCGTCGCCGGCCCGCGGATCGACCCCCTCTCGCTGCCGCGCCCCCGCGGCGTCCAGGTGCTGGGCTACGTCCCCGAGCTGCACCGACACCTGTCCGCGTGCGACGTGGCGGTGGTCCAGGGCGGCCTCACTACTTGCATGGAGCTGACGGCCCTACGCAAGCCGTTTATCTACGTACCGCTGCAGAACCACTTTGAGCAGAACTTCCACGTCCGCCGCCGGCTCGAGCAGTACGGCGCAGGCCGCTGCCTGGACTACGCCGGCGCCCGCGACCCGCAGGTCCTGGCGCAGGCGATTGCCGGCGAGCTGATGCGTCAGGTGACCTACCGTCCGGTCGAGACCGACGGCGCCGCCCGAGCCGCTGCGCTGCTGGCGTCGCTGCTGTAGGTCGGTCGGCCGCAGGAGCGGGTGCCGGTAGGCGAGTTCGGGGCGGAGCCCTCAGCGCAGGACGCGGATCGGGCAGCGCGGACCGGTCGCGGTGGAGAGCCGCCCATCCACGGTGATCAGCTCACACCCCAGACCCTCGGCCAGGGCGACGTAGCAGGCGTCGTGGGCGCTCACGCTGGCCCGCAACTCGAAGGCGCGCCGCATCAGCTGTCGGGTCGGGACGCGCTCGAACCCGAGCTGTTGCAGGTGATCGACGGCGGTCGCGAAACGCTGATCGGTGAGCGTCCTGCGTAGCCATCGCCTACGGAGCACCGACACGGTCCTCGACGTCGATGAGATCGGGGGCGGCGGCCTCACCAGCAGCACGCAGCTCACGGCGGGCAGTTTCCCGTCACCCTCGTCGTCGGCCAGAGCGTTGGCCAGCACGCAGGCGTCAACGACGATCACGAGGTGCTGGGCCGAACGGTCACCGCTGGGAGCGCGCCTCGTCCAGGTCGGCGACGGCCGCAGCAAGGCCACGACATCCGACCCTCCGTCGCCGCAGCCGAGGACCTCGCCACCCACATCGACCCCGCGCGGGTCCTGACAGCTGGACCGACTACGAGCGCGCACTGGTGCTGTGGAACGGCGCGATGCACCACCGGCCCGCCGTGGTGGTGCTGTGCGAGTCGGTGCTCGACGTGCAGGCGGCCATCCGGGCCGCCCGCACCCACCGGCTGCCTCTGTCGGTTCGGGGCGGCGGCCACGACTGGGCCGGCCCGTCCCCACGCCAGGCCGGCCTGGTCATCGACCTGGTCAGGATGCGGCAGGTGACCGTGACCGGCCGGGTCGCCACCGCGCAGGGCGGCGCGACCTCGCTGGACGTACTCACCGCCGCCGGCCCGCACGGGCTCTCCGCCGTCACCGGCTCGATCGGCTCGGTCGGCATCACCGGCCTGACCCTGGGCGGCCGCGGCAACTTCGGCGTCGTGACTGCCCTGAACATCCGGCGGCACCCGGTCGACACCCCGCTCGCCGGCGCGATCATGTTTGGCTGGGACCAAACCGCCAGCGTGCTCGCCGGGCTGGCCGAGGTCCTGCGGACCACACCTGACAGGCTGACCGTGCCGACCGGCATCCTGTCCGCGCCCGACGGCAACGCCGCCGTGTTCGTCCTGCCGGCCTGGTCCGGCGACGAGCAGCCGGGCCTGACGGCGATCGACACCCGCACCGCGCTGGGCCCCCCGATCATGCCCAGGTCGCCCTGATGACCTACACCGATATGATCAACCAGAACGACAGCCTTATGCAGGGCGGCCTGTCCTACAGCATCTGCACCCGGAACCTGGCCGGGCTCACGCCCACGTCCATCGCAGTGTTGGTCGCCGCCGGACAGGACCGCGCCGCTCCGACGAGCATGATCTCGCTCCACCACTTCCAGGGCGCCGCCGCCCGCATCCCCGTCACCGACACCGGCCTCGGACAGCGCCACGACCACCTCATGGTCGAGATCATCGCTGCGTGGCAGCCCAACGACAACGACACCCCTCACCGGGCCTGGGCCAACGACCTCGATGCAGCGCTGGCCCAGGACGCCCTTCCCGGCGGCTAACCCAACCTGTTCGGCCCGGACGCCACCGGCCAGGCCGCCCGCGCCTACGGCCCCAACACGGCACGGCTGCTCGCCGCCAAGACCCACGTCGATCCCGACCACGTCTTCTCCGCTACCGGCCTGCCCGGCACCGCCGTGAGCTGACCTCCGGCCAGCCAACACGGCCGGCCGGAGGTGGGGGCGCCGAGCTGCTGGTGCCGTCGCGCGCACAAACCGTCCGCTGAGCGGCGGGCTGCCCACTCCGGCAACGCCAGCAGACACCGGATCATCCCGAGCGGTCGGACCGGGACCTTCGACGACATCCACGGGCCGCTGCCGTGGTGACGGCTGGTCAGCGGGCGGCCCGCCTGATACGGCGTCCGCTGACCGCACGCCGGCCGGACGACAGCCCGCCGGGAACCTGTGGAGCGCGGGCTTCTACGAGCGGCGGCCGTCACGGCCGCTCTATCTCGAGCCGCTGCGCGTGCCCTTTTATGTCCTGCAGGTCAGCGATCCCAGTCCGGTCTCCAGCAGTCGCGCGGCTTGGCGTACGTCGCCAACGACCGCGTCCCGCAGTTGGCGGCCGCGCCGGCCGGCGCGGATGTGACGTGCGCGTGAGTCCATGTCGACCTGTATCAGGCCGACAAGCGCTCGGCCAGCGATTGTCGGCTCGGGATCGGTGGGGTTCATGCCCGCCTGCAGGGCGAGCTGTTCGGCAGCGACGTGGGCGAGGCGGTCCTGTATCTCCAGCCAGCGCGCGTGCAACGCAGGCGTCTGCTTGACCAGAGCCTCAAAGGTCGTGGCGACGTGGGCAGCGAGTTCGTCGTCGAGCAGGTCGAATCCGTCCATGTTCGCCTCAAGCGTGCCGACGAAGGTGTGGGTGATCGACATGCCGGCCGGCCGGTCGCGCAGTGCGGTCGCAAGGCCTTCGATGAGCTCGTCGGCTTCGTCGAGCACCAGCGACTCCTTAGTCGGGAAATAGTTGTAGAGCGTCTTCATCGAGACATTGGCGCGGTCGGCGATCTCGGACACCTTCACTGCGTCGAAGCCACGGTTAGCGAACAACGCTGTTGCCTCGTCAGAGATCAGATGACGGGTGAGTCGACGCTTGCGCTCGCGGAGCCCCTCACCGGGATGCTCGACGCGGTAGCGCAGCTCTTCTTCGTGACGGACGCGGCGAAGTCTGTCGCTCATCGACGTGCCCTTCTCGCCAGCTCTACCAACATCAGGCACGAACTCGTCGGGTCCGTCGGGATCGCTGCCGCCGGACTGTCGCTCCCTCATAACCTTCAACACTACCCTAAGGTAGCCCTTGACTAGATCATACCTTGCGTGTAGTTTTACAGACGCTGAAGTGACTGCCCAGTCGAGGCAAAGCGCGTCTACGGCTGACGCCTCGCTCGCTCTCCCCTTGGGGCGGCGTCGCCACGCAGCCGACCGCCAGCAACACACTGCGCTGGTTCTTCGTGCTCTGGGTCGACCTCTGGGTCGTGCTCGCCAACACCACCACTGCGTTCGTGAACGTGACGCTCGGCCTCATCGCCGGCGAGCAGTCGAACAGCCCTCCCCGCGACGGGTTTCGCGACGGACAGAACGCACCCTTGGCCTCACCAAAGCAGGAAGGAACCTGATGAGAGCCGCGCAATTCAGCCAGTTTGGAGGGCCCGAGGTCCTTGAGATCGTGGAGCTCCCCGAGCCGCATCCCGGTCCAGGACAGATTCGGATCGTCGTCCACGCGGCCGGCATCAATGCGACCGAGTGGAAGCTGCGCAAAGGGGTGTTGAACTTTGGGTCGGGGCTCCCCCAGACGACAGGTCGCGACGTGGCCGGCGTCGTCGACCAGGTCGGTGCCGGCGTGACGGATGTCGCTGTCAGCGACCGGGTCTTCGGTGTCTCCGACGATGGCGCCGGAGCGGCTGAACTGGCGCTGCTGACCTACTGGGCGCCGATCCCGTCATCCCTGGGTTTCGTCGACGCCGCCGGCCTTCCCGTCGCGCTCGAAACAGCCACCCGCAGCCTGGATGAACTCGGGGTCGACCCTGGAACCACCCTGCTCATCAACGGCGCCGCAGGCGGGATCGGCAGCACCGCCGTGCAGCTCGCCGTCGCCCGTGGCGCGCGCGTGATCGGCACCGCAAGGGCCGCCAACCACGACTACCTTCGACTCCTCGGCGCAGAGCCCGTCACCTACGGAGACGGCATGGCCGAACGAGTCCGGGCCCTCGCGCCCGACGGTGTCGGCGCTGCGCTCGACGTCGCCGGAAGCGGCGTGCTACCCGAATTGATCGATCTCGCCGGCGACCCGCAGAACGTGGTGACACTCGCCGACTTCAACGGAGCGACCCAGCACGGGGTGCGATTCAGCAACGGCTTTCATGGCCATGCCTTTCACGCACTCCATGACATCGAGGCGCTCATCGAGGCCGGGCGCTTCTGGCTCCCCGTCGATCGGACCTACCCATTACACAAGATCTCAGAAGCCCACCGCGTCAGCGAGCACGGACACGTCCGAGGCCGACTAGTACTGATAATCACCTGAGAAGGCCTTCAGTGGTGGCGCATGACAACCCAGCCCTGCACCGTCATCGTCAGTCTGCGGTCACGGCGTTCTGCGCAGCGTGGCTGCGGGAACCACCGGCGACAACTTCATCTGTGTGATCTGACGTCATAGCCCTCGGCCTTGGACGTTGGTGAACCTCAGTCCTCGGTGCACCTCGCCGTCCTTGCCGTGCTCAAGTGTTCAGTCCAATGGGAGATGCGGCAAGACTTCATGACATGCGTCGGCACCACTCCTGAAGGCCTGTCCTCCCTGTCGGAAGACCCGCACGCCGGCCTGAACAAGAACCTCGCGCTGGTCGTGCTGGCCATCGCCCAGCTGATGGTCGTGCTCGACGCCACCATCGTGAATGTGGCGCTGCCCGACATCGCCAAGGCACTGTCGGTACGGAGCAACAGTGACCTGCAGTGGGTGGTGACCGGCTACACGCTGACCTTTGGCGGCTTCCTGCTGCTGGGCGGCAAGCACGCCGACCGCATCGGCCGCCGCCGGATCTTCCTGTCCGGCGCGGCGCTGTTCGCCACCGCCTCGCTGGTCGGCGGTCTCGCCGGCAACCTCGGTGTCCTGCTCGCGGCCCGCGCCGTCCAAGGCACCGGTGGCGCGCTGATGTCCCCCGCCGCCCTGTCGCTCATCACGGTGATCTGCGCTGAGGGCAAGGAGCGCAACCGCGCCTTAGGCATCTACTCCGCTATCACCGCCCGCGGCCCTCGGCCCTCGGCCCTCGGCCCTCGGCCTGATCCTGCGTGGTGTCCTGACGCAGTACATCTCCTGGCGCTGGGTCTTCTTCGTCAACCTGGGCGATGGCAGCAGTCGCCTCCATCGGCGCCGTCCTCGTCGTACCCGAGTCCAAGAACGAGAACGCCCAAGGCTTCGACGTCCCCGGCGCGGTGCTCGTCACCGGCGAGCTGATGGCGCTGGTCTACGCCCTGGTCAAGGGCAACGACGCGGGCTGGGGCTCGGCCCAGACGGTTGGCACGCTCGTGCTTGCCGCGGTGCTGCTGACCGGCTTCGTACTCGTCCAGCTGCGCGCCAAGGCGCCGCTGGTGTCGTTCCAGATCTTCTCCCGCCGCAGCGTGCCCGGCGCCGACCTCGGCTCGCTGCTCGTCTGGGCCGGTATCTCTTCGCGATCTTCTCCTCCCTCATCCTGTAGATGCAGGTCGTGAACGGCTACGCCCCCGTGAAGTCTGGCCTGGCGTTCCTGCCGATGACCGTGCTCATCGGGGTCAGCGCCGGTATCGGCTCCCAACTATTAAGGAGGTGGGATTCCGCCCGCTGCTGACCGTCGGCCCGATCCTCGCCGGCCTCGGCCTGCTGTCGCTCGGCCTGCGACTCGAGCCCGACTGGTCCTACCTGGGCGTGGTGCTGCCGAGCCTGGCGCTGGTCGCCTTCGGCATGGGCATGACCTTCGTGGCGCTGACCAGCGCCGCAGTCGCCGGCGTCCCTCAGGAGGACGCGGGCATCGCCAACGCCCTGCTCAACGCCGGCCAGCAAATCGGCGGCGCCCTGGGCTTGGCAATCCCCACCACCGTCAGCACCGCCCGCACCAACGCCATCCTCAGCGGCGGCAAGCCCAACCCGTCGAGCCTCGTGCAGGGATGGGACGCCGGCTTCCTCGTCGGCGCCGTCCTACTCGTCGGCGCCGGACTGGTCATGTCGGCCTTGGTCAAGGTCAGCAAGCGAGAGGCAGTCGCCGCCCTCAAAGAGGCCGTCCCCGCCTAGCCGCATGAGTCTGGAGGGGTCGCGTGGCTGATCTCTGACCCGAGCCGCGGAGCTAAGGCGGCTGGTCCGTCTTCTTGGGAGGTGGGCGGCCTGGGTTATCCGGCGGCCGCGAGGCGCCGCGCGGCGTCCACCACGAACGCTCGCCTGCGGTCGTGTTCCTTGATGTCGTTCCCCCGGGCGCCGGTGATCATCTCAGCGAGCTGCGGGACGGTTTGCCACCAGGCGGCGAGCGCGATCAGACCGAACACCAGGTGGGCTGGGTCCAGGCTGGGGTCCAGGACGCCGTCGCGCTGTGCCTGGGTGAACTGTTGAACCTTCTCGCGGTAGTGCGCCGAGCGGCTCGCGGCATCGGCGGGCACCGTTCGGCTTAGGCCCTCCCACTGCAGCAGACGCCCGAGCTCGGGATGGGCCGCGTGGTAGTCGAAGGTGGCACCAGCGAACTCACCGATGTCGTCGAGCCCGGCTCCGGAGAGCCGAACAGCAGCGGCGAGGCGGTCAAGCTCCTCAGTGAGCACTACCTCCCACAGCGCTTGCTTGTCGCCGTAGTAGTTGTACAGCCGCTCCTTGTTGAGGCCCGCGTGCTCAGCGATCCGCGTCATCGTCGTCCCGTCGAACCCGCGCTCTGCGAACTCGGCCTTCGCAGCCTCCTTCAGGCGACGCCGGGTCCCCTCGGTGTCCCAGGCCATGTGCTCACCCTAGATCATTGCCAACGGCACTGTTGCAGTTTGAGGCAGCACGTCGTAGCGTGGTCATGTCCAACTGTCGCGTTGGAGATTGCCTGGAGGAGGTAGCCATGTCAAGAGATGCGAAGACTGCGCAGTTGCCGACGAGGGGGTCGGGTGTGCACCGCCAGGGTGTCCGTGGGCTCGCGCTGGTCACCGGGGGCAACAGCGGCATCGGCAAGGAGGTCGCCCGGCAGCTGCTTGCCGCCGGCTTGACCGTCTACGTGGGCTCGCGTGACGCCGAGCGGGGGCGCACCGCCGTCGAGGAGCTCGGTGAGGGAGCCAGCCTGCTGGTGTTGGACGTCACCGACGAGAAGTCGGTGGCCGATGCGGCCGCGCAGGTGGCTCATCTGGACGTGCTGGTCAACAACGCAGGAATCAGCGACGCCGGACACCCCCCGACCGAGACGGACCTAAATACTCTTCGCCGCGTCTACGAGACGAACGTCTTCGCAGTCGTCGCCGTGACCAACGCCTTCCTGCCTGCCCTGCGGCGCTCTACGCACCCACGCATCGTCAACGTTTCCAGCGGCACCGGGTCGCTGGGTTGGAGCACCGGACCCAACCCGCAGTTCGACTACCGGCTGGCAGGTGCGGCCGCGGCATACCGCTCCTCGAAGACAGCGCTGAACGCCCTGACGATCTTTTACGCACAGAGTCTGGCCGCGGACGGCTCCTTCAAGGTCAACGCGCTCGCCCCCGGTCTGCGCGCCACGAACCTCAACAGCCGCGCCGCCGAGCATGGAGGGGACCCGGCGCAGGCAGCAGCTCAGGCCGTCACACTCGCGCTACTACCCAAGGACGGACCGACCGCGGGCCTCTTCTCCTGGGACAACACCGTCGTTCCCTGGTAGCGATGCTCCTCAACGCCGCATCACCTCAGGCGGTGCAGGGAACGCCGTGCTCTCGGTCAACGGATCAGCCACGAGACACCAGCCCTGCGGGGGAAGTCGCAGTACGGACACGCTAAACGTCCCGCATTGAGCCCAAGATCAGCAAGTCACGCCGTGAGGGACCGTGAGGGACCTGAACAGTTACCACCGTGAACATGGATGGAGAGCTATTCAGAACTCAGTTTGAAGAAGTGCAAGGCGCGAGCGTCGTGGAATGCTGTCTCGTAGGTCGTGACGGGGCGTCGGTAGTCGGGGTGCAGTATCCGAAAGGTCTTCATGTGGGCGATGCTGCGTTCCACTGCGCCTCGAAGGCCGTTGATGTCCTGGTTGTAGGCCTTGGCGCCTTTGTGCAGTCGCTGACCGGGTGGTTTGCGTTGTGGGGTGTGCACGGCAGTCCCGATGTAGCCCTTGTCGGGCAGCATGTAGAACAAATCCGGTCCGATAGCGCCAAGGGCAAGATAGTTGCGCCACCGGTGGCAGATCTCGCCGACTTTCGCCGCATCGGCCACCGCGATCGGGTAGCTCGCGGGAACGTCGCCAGCTTCCAACCGCATCGCGGTCCTTCGTGCGGACTCCATGTGGACGCACCAGGCCGGCATGTCGGACCCACTTTCTGCGCGTCAGTCGCTCGCGAAGAAGACCCTCCTCCGTGCACGAGACGCGGTCAAGGTCCCTGGTGCTGCTCGCCCGAGTCCAAGGTCGCTTCCGTTTACTGGGGGCCGGGCTACCCCTCTGACGCGGCGCTCGCCACTGCTCGATCACGTTGATAAGCATCTTGTTCGCTGTTCGCTGATGACCAAGCCCCGGTCAGCAGCAGCAACCGGGCCGTTTGTGCTCGACTCGAGGGTGCCCTCAGCAGCCGCACACGTGCCCAATGAAGCGGCTTGTCCATCAACTGATAAGGCTTGGTCCAGGCTACGGCGCCCCCGAATGACGATCACCGTCCCGACCCATCCGCGCCCGTTGGCATGTTCGACGCCGTGCACGACGGACCATGGCTCCCCGCGCCGAGTGGGCCGACCCGCTCGACGTCGAGCGCCGTCTTGCGGACGCCCTCCCGGTCTGCCGCCCTCTCATCGATGGCCTGGACCGAATTGCCTGCGGGGATCCGGGCGAAGCTGTCTGCGCACTGGGCGGGACCTTGACACCGGAGCGGCACGCACCGGCGGCGTCCGCCCGGTCGCTGCCACACACGGACCGCATCTTTCACCTTCTCGCAGAGCACTGCTAATTGCTGGACGGTCAGGCCGGTCGTGCGATGAAACGGCAACGGTTCTCCCGGAGAAGAGATCCTTTGGCAGGAACCTCATCTCTCCGGAGCAGGGATGACACGGTCGAACCCGGCCTAATTAGCGGAGGGTTCTGAATGAGCCTCATCTTCTGCTTTGTTGGTATTCCCGGGCACCAGGTTCGTAGCGCGCCACCCGTACGCAACCGAGCGCCCACTGGCGGAGATCGCCGAGGTGTCGCTGTCGCGGTTGGCCGCCGCCGGCGCCGACCGAGACCCGCCGAGTCACCCCGGCCACCAGGTCCCGGACGAACACGTCGAAGACCCCGCTTTTATGCCCGGGCACCAGGCTCGAGGCGTCCGATTCGAAGGCGACGAACCGGCCGTCCGCGAAGATTGCCGAGCCGCCGCTGCGGCCGTTGGCCTGCCCGCCGGCACCGACCGACACCCGCCGGGTCACCCCAGCCAGTCGGTCCCGGACGAACACGTCGTCCGTCGAGTTGACATCCCCGGGCACCAGGTTCGACGCGGACGACTCAAAGGCGGCGAACGCCGGCTGTCGACCGTAAGAGCACCTGGCGCGGCCCGAACTGGGAGGTCTACGGGCCGCGACATGTCCTACTTCCAGGAAGTCCTGGATGGGGCTGGTGGGGTCAGGAGATCCCGACGACCTGCTTGGCGATCGCCGCGAGCTGGGTCCGGGTGGCACTGACGGCGCTCTTGCGAGCGGGGTGCGTCTCCTCGTAGGCGATGACGGCCCGGCCGTCCTCGGGCCGGGTCAGGTTCTTGACGGCCTTGACTGCGTCGGTGGTCCACAGCTAGTCGTAGTTCTTGATCGGAGCTCGGAGGCGGTGAGTGCGCCGTGGTCGCGGCGGGTCTCGTGGACGGCATTGGCGGTGGTCTTGTCGCCCGCTCCGCGGGCGGTCTCCTCGGCCCGCTGCAAGGAGGCGTTGCGGCCGACGGTGAGGGCGTCGCGGAAGGCGCTGGAGAGCCGGGTGGCCTTGCGGTACCGGCGCCGATCTTCTCTTGGGTCTGCTCGGTGCCCTGTTGGACGCTTTCG
>JBKJQN010000010.1:0-22795 GCA_046593925.1 Mycobacteriales bacterium | reverse complement strand
GTTCACGGCGGGCCCGACCACCGGCAGCTACGTCTCCCCTGCCGGTTTCACCTCGGACCTAAAGGCCACGGCCGGCGGCGGCTGGACGCTCACCGGGCACGCCTCCGCGCGAATCCTGATGTTCAACGCCGCCGGCCGGCTGACGAAGGTCGCGGACCGCAACGCGAACCCGACCACGTTCGTCTACGGCGGCGGCCTGCTGACGTCGGTGACGTCGAACCGGGGCCCGCTGACGCCCCGGGGCGCGACGGTGACCAGCAACGCCGCCGGGCTGGTGACCGGCCTGAGCCAGAGCGACGGCGCGAGCACCACCCGGGGGGTGACGTACGGCTACACCGGCGGGCAGCTGACGACGATCCTCGACCTGCTCGGGCACACCACGACGTTCGGCTACGACACGGCGACCGGTGACCTGGTGTCGGTGACGAACAACGGCGGCGGCGTGACGCAGTTCGGCTACGCCGCCGCCCACAAGATCAACCGGGTCAGCCAGTTGAACCCGACGGCGGGCTCGCCCGGCAACTCCGTCACCCGGCTGACCTACCCGTCCGGGACCAGCACGCTGGTCGCGGACCCGACCACCGACCCCGCGCAGAGCGTCGCGGCCGTCCCGCACACCACCTACACCCTGGACGCGACCGACCGGGTGCTGACCGCGGTCGACCCGGACGGCAACAGCCGAGCGGCGACCTACACCCCCGGTTTCGCGGTCGCCAGCTCCACGATCGGGGCGGGGGCGACCGGCTCGACGAGCACCGGCACCTACGGCGCGAACAACGGCGAGTCGCTGACCGGCGCGGCCGCCCCGACCGGCGCCACCGCCAGCCTGGCCTACAACAACACCGGGGCAGGTTCGAAGTTCTCGCCGTCCGGCGGCACCGACAGCCAGGGCAACGCCGCGGCCTACGCCTACGACACCGCCGGCAACCAGACCTCCGGCGGCAACACCGCGCTCGCCGCGACCGCGACGGTCACCTACAACCCGGACGGGACCGTCGCGACCGCGACCGACCCGGCGAACGGCACCAACAGCACCAACTACGTCACAAACACGCTGCACCAGCTGACCGGCATCACCCCAGTCACCGGCGGCTCGCTCGGCGCCCGGGCCTTCACCTACGACAACTTCGGCCGGCTCAAGACCGCCACCGACGGCGCCGGCCGGACCACCAGCTACGGCTACGACCTGGGGGACCGCCCCCAGACGGTGTCCTACAGCGACGGCACCCCGGCCGTCGGCTACGACTACGACCCGACGGGCCGCCTGTCGTCCCGCACCGACGCCTCGGGCACCACCAGCTACGGCTACGACATCCTGAACCACCTGACCAGCCGGGCCAACACCAACGGCGGCGGGACGATCGGCTACGGCTACGACCAGGCCGGCCGGCAGAGCTCGCTCACCGACGGCCGCGGCACCACCCGATACACCTACACCCCGGCCGGGCTTCTGGCGTCGATGACGACCGCCCCCGGCACCCTGGTGCTGTTCCGCTACGACGACCACGGCCGGCGCACCGACACCTGGGACGCCGCGAACGCCACCCACAGCACCTGGGCGGTGCACAGCCACACCGCCTACGACGCGTCCGGCCGGGCCACCGGGGTGACCGCCGACAAGGGCACCGGCGACGCCTCGCACACCCCCGTCACGGACCTGACCTACTGCTACGCCAACCTCAACACCGACCCGACGGCCTGCTCGACCGTCAAGACCGCCGACCGGTCGCTGCTGCAGTCCAGCCGGGACAACCTGACCGGCGCGGTCAGCACCTACCGCTACGACGCCGGCAACCGGCTCAAGACGGTCACCGCCACCGGCGGGCCCGCGCCGACCAGCTACGTCTACACCTACGACACCAACGGCAACCGGCTGACCGCCACCGGCACCACCGGCGCCACCTACAACCCGGCGAACCAGGTCAGCAACGCCGGCAACAGCTACGACGGCGCCGGGAACCTCACCGCCAGCCCGACGCTGGGCACCGTGACCTACAACGCCGCCGGGCAGATGACCGCCGTCACCACCCCCGGCGGCGGCAACGGCACCTACACCTACGCCGACCGCAACGAGAACGAACTCGTCTCCCAGACCGTCCCCGGCGGCACCGTCGTCAAGTACACCTACGGCCGCACCGACCGCAACAAGCTCCCGCAGGTCGAGCAGGTCGGTATCGGCGGAACGTACGCCTACATCGAGCACGACCCCACCACCGGCCAGCCCCTCGCGATCCGCGTCACCGACGGCAACGAAGCCTTCTACGTCAACGACGGGCTGTCCCGCCCGGTCGCGCTCGTCAACGCCACCGGCACCACCAGCACCTACGCCTACGACCCGTACGGCGTCACTACCACCACCGCCGGCGGCAGCGCCGCCGGCCAGAACCCCTACCGGTTCGCCCCCGGCAGCATCTACGACCGCACCACCGACATGCTCAAATACGGCCAGCGCTGGTACCAACCCGCCACCGGCCGCTTCACCCAGCAAGACAGCATCACCCACCTCGCCGACCCCGCCCAAGGCAACAAGTACGCCTACGCCGGCGACGACCCCATCAACAACACCGACGCCGCCGGCGCGTCTATTCTCTCCGCTGTGGTGGCGGTCGCCGGCGCGGTGGGCTTCGTGGCCGTCGTGGTTACTCTGGCGTCCCCTGTCGGAGTGGTTTTTGATGTTGCGCTGGCGGCCTCCATTGTCATCGGTGAACCCGTTGCCGTTCTCAGTATTGTCTGCGAGTTCGGTAGCGGCTGTTGATCTCAAAGCGCCTTTCGTGGATGATATTCTTTTTTTGTGTTGTAGTGCTGTTGACGCTCATTTCCGCGATACTTCTGCGCGGCTGGAAACCGACAGCGCTGGGCGGCCTACTGGGTGCCCTGGCTGGTCTGGGTGGGAGTGTCGTGCTCGTGCGCCGTAGCGGCCGGAACACGGATCAAAAGGAATGACCCGAATGACCCACGCCCGAGCCTGTCAAGTTTTCTGTGTAAGAACGGTGGATGATCTTCATCGGATGTGCTGTTCGAGGCGGTCTGGGAAGGCGATGAGCAGGCCGGCGAGGGCGGGTCGCCAGCCTTGCGTTGCGGCGCCTTCGACGAGCTTGCCGGCGGCCTTGCGGGTGCCGCGGGGGGCGCCTTTCTCTTTGGCGCGGTCGCGGGCGCGCTTGTCCTCGATGTCGCGGATCGCGAGCCAGAGCAGCTTGATGACGGCGTCGTCGTTGGGGAAGTGACCCCGGTTCTTGATGATCTTGCGGAGCTGGTAGTTGAGGGACTCGATGGCGTTGGTCGTGTAGATGATCTTGCGGACGGCGGGTGGGAAGGCCAGGAACGGGATGAAGCGTTCCCAGGCTTTCTGCCAGGTCGCCACGACCGCGGGGTTGCGCTGGCCGAGGTCGGAGTCGGCGAACTCCAACAGCGCGGGGGCGGGTGCGGCGACGCGGAGGGGCCGAGTTCTCGCGGCTGGCAGAAATACCTGCCCAGGCAAGAGATCCGGCAATACCAGCAAGGACGAATGTGGTACCAGATGCAATAATGCTGCTTCCTAGCCCCGGTGTTGCAGCAGTGACTTGATCTTGCTGGTCCGACACGGCCCGGGAAGCGCGAAAGTGCCTGTCCTGTCTGGGATTCTGTTCTTGCTGAGGGAACAAGATCACCGGATGAGAGAGGCACTTCGCGGGTGCACCGTACAACGAGCAGGATGCCGCCGACGATCACCGCGGACGGGACGGGCGTGGTGTCGCACGCCGGGACGGTGCTGCTGGCCGAGTTGGCCGATCGGATCGGGCTGACCGCGGCGCTGTCGGAGGCGACCGACGGGCTGCGGAAACGCTGGGTCGGTTACGACCGGGGGCGGGTGCTGGTCGATGTGGCGGTCGCGATCGCTTACGGCACCCGGGTGATCAGCGACGTGCCGACCAGGCCGACCAGGCCGGCCTGTTCGGTCCGGCCGGGTCGGTCGCCTCGACCGCGACCATCTGGCGGGTTCCGAGTTGCCTGGCTCGCGGGCCACCGGGCGGCTGCTGAGGCAGATGGTGCTTGATCTGGACGCGACGCTGGTGACCGTGCACAGCGACAAGGAAGACGCCAAGGTCAACGTCAAGGGCGCCTCCGGCTACCACTCGCCCGGTGCCTGGCTGGACAACACCGGTGAGGCCCTGGCGGCGGTGCTGCGACCGGGCAACGCTGGAAGCAATACCGCCGCGGATCATCTGCTGGACTGCAGCAGGCGCTCGCGCAGCTGCCAGGATCGGTGGCGGGACAAACCGATCCTGGTGCGGGCTGGCGTTGCGGCTTTTCTCGCGCCCTGACCCGGGAAAGACCGAGGTTAGGCACCGACCTTCAGCTCAGGTCCGGAATATGCGGCTGAGGGCGGGGGCGACGTCGCGGTGGGTGCGGACGCGGGTGAGGCGGCCGCGGCCGCGGCCGGCGCGGGCGAGGTCGCGGGCGAGGGGGACGTCGTTCTCGCCGGAGATGTCGAGGAGGACGTCGAGGCGGGGGAGGCGAGCGGCGGCGTCGCGGGGGTCGGGGCCGGCGTTGTGGACACAATCCGAGAGCAGCACGAGACGGGCGTCGCGGGCGGGGACGCGGGCCAGCTCGCGCAGGGCCAGCTGCAGGGGGAAGGCGACGTTCGTGAGCCCGCGGGCCGGCTGCTCGAGCAGCTGGTCAAGCAGTGCAAGCGGCCGGACCCGCTGGCCGAGGTGCAGCAGGACGGCCGCGTCGGACCAGAAGGCGATCACGCCTAGGTCGTCACGGGACAGCTCGCCGGCCAGCGCCGCGACGGTCGCCGCCGCCGTCCGGACGCGTTCACCGCGCATCGAACCGGACAGGTCAACGGCGAGCACCACCGAGCGGCGGGTGCGGACCCGCTCGCGGACGACGATGTCCTCCTCCTCGGGGATGGGCCGCTCGGCGAGTACCTCGAGTGTCCGGTCGAGGTCGATGTCGTCCGAGCCGCCGCGGTAGGGCAGGCTCGCCAGGTCTCCGGCGCCCCGGCGCGCAGAAAGATCGTGCCTGGGGCGCGGTACCGACAGGCGCGCCGCGATCCGGCGGGCGGCGGCCCGTACCGCCGGGTCAGGGACAGCGAGACCGGAGGACGCCGACACCAGCTCGGCCCGCTCCGCGGTTTCACCCGGCGCAGAACCGCCCGGGGGCACAGCGCCACCACGGCGACGGCCACCCGGCAGCGCCGTCAGCACCGTCCCTCCACCTGAAGGCGACCGGTCGAACGCCGTCGGCTGCTCCGTCAGCTGTTTGGGCCTACGACTCAGCGGCCTTCGGGGCTGACCGGGTCGGCGCAGCGGCCCGTCCGCCTCGACGGCTCTTCAACCAGGCGCCGCCGCGGCGGGCAGCAGGACCATCCGGTCTTCCCAGATCTCGCGCAGCACCTGCTCGGGGTTCGTCTCGGCGGCCTCGTCCAGATGGATCCGGCCGGACAGGGCGACGATCATCGCGTCGAGCAGCGTCTCCGCGTACCGGACCGCCAGCGACGATGACACCCCCCGCAGCGCCGCCAGCTGCAGCGCGACCAGCACCGTGTCGATTGCGCCTCGCACGCTGCTGCCCTGGCGGACGTCCCGGTGGGTACGCGTCGCCCGCGTCACCGCAACCGCGTCCTCCACCAGCCGCTCCTGCAATGATCCCGAAGAACCGCCCGCCCGCAATGCGGTGATGTCGCGCTCAGCCGGCTCGTCCTGGTAGCCCACAGCCAACCGGCACAGCCGGTCGTGGACGCTGGTCGACAGGCGGCTGGTGCCGGCGTCGTCGTACGGGTTCATCGACGCGATCACCCGGAACGTCGACGCCGCCGCGATCGACCCCACCCGCGGCACCGCGATCAACCGGTCGGCCATCGCCCCCAGCAGCGTGTTCAGGGTGTCCTCGGGCGCCCGGTTGAACTCCTCTATATAGAGGAATCCGCCCTCTTGCATCGCCTCCACCAGCGGGCCCGGCACGAACGTGTCCGCGCTGTAGTCCTCACGCAGCACCCGGGCAGGGTTGTGGTGGCCGACCAGCTTGGCCGGCGTCAGGTCGGCGTTGCCCTCCACGAACAGCAGCGGGATACCCCACTCAGCGGTGATCGCCTTGAGCATCGTCGTCTTGCTGGTCCCGGGCGGGCCCTCCAACACGATGTCGCGACCAGCGGCGACGGCCGCGAGCACGAGGTCCAGCTCGCGCTCGCGGCCGACAAGACGCTCGGCGACCCGCGCGCGGACGGCGACGGTGTCGGGAGCGGTGGCCGTCACTTCACCATGAAGCCGGCGTCAACCGGCAGGGTGACGCCGGTGATGTAGCGCGCCTCATCAGAGGCGAGGAACAGCACCGCGTTGCTGATGTCGCGCGCCTCGACCCAGTCGATCGGCAGCGCGTTCATCTCACCGAACCGCTCGGCAACCTGCTCGCGCGTCGGGTTCTCGATATCGGGCGCAAACAACCGGTACACCGAGTCGTTCTGAATCATGTCGGTGTTGACGCTCGTCGGGTGGACGCTGTTGACCCGGACCATCGACGGCGCCAGCTCGACTGCGAGGGTGCGCATCAGCCCGACAACGCCGTGCTTGGCCGCGACGTAGTGCGCGAAGTTGGGGAAGCCCTTCAGGCCGGCGGTCGAGCTGGTCATGATGATCGAGCCGCCGCCCTGCGCGACCAGGTGCGGCACGGTCGCCTTCGCGGTGTGCCATACGCCGGTGAGGTTGATGTCGATCATGTCCTGCCACATCTGCTCCTCCAGCTCCTCGGTCGTGAAGCTGAAGATGCCGGCGTTCGCGCACACGATGTCGAGCCGGCCGAGCTCGGCCACCCCGGCGTCGACGGCCTGCTTGAGCGCGCCGGCGTCGCGTACATCAGCCTGGGTGGCCACGATGCGACGGTCGAGCGCCTCGACCTCTTTGACTGTCTGCGCGAGGTCGTCCGGCGTCGACATCGCGTACGGGACGGACGACACCTGGTCGCAGATGTCGACCGCGATGATGTCCGCGCCCTCCTCCGCGAGCCGGATGGCGTGGCTGCGGCCCTGACCCCGCGCCGCACCGGTGATGAAAGCGACCTTGCCCTCGACCCGACCTGCCATGACGACCTCCTACTTGAGAAGACAACCGGCGTCGACCGGGAGGGCCACGCCGGTGATGTACCTCGCCTCGTCCGAGGCGAGGAAGAGCAGTGCGTTGGAGAGGTCACGGGCATCGACCCAGGGGATCGGCAGCGTGTTCATCTCCTGCGAGATCGGCGCGAACGACGCCCGCGTCGGGTTCGGTTCGTCCGGCGCGAACAGCCGCCAGATCGTCTCGTTTGTGAATCGTGTCCGTGTCGACCTGCGTTGGGTGGATGCTGTTGACGCGAATGAAGCGCGGCGCCAGCTCCAGGGTGAGCGTGCGCACCGGCCCGACGACGCCGTGCTTGGCCACGACGTCATGCCCGACGCCCGCGTAGGCCTTCAGTCCGGCGGCCGAGAAGGTCAGCACAAGTGCCCCGCCGCCGGCCGCGATCAGGTGCGGCACCGCGGCCTTGGCGGTGTGCCAGACGCCGGTGAGGTTGATGTCGATCATGTCGGCCCAGCTGCTCCGACAGGTCGACCGTGCTCGCGTTCGTGCTCGCGATGCCGGCGTTGGCCGACACGATGTCGAGCCGACCGAGCTCAGCGACCCCGTTGTCCACGGCCTTCTTGAGCGCCTTCGCGTCGCGTACGTCGATCTGCGTCGCGACGATCCGCTGGGCGAGTGCCTCGACCTCCTTGACGGCCTGCGCGAGGTCACCGGCCGTCCCCATCGGGTGCGGCACGGGGCCGACCTGGCCACAGATGTTGACCGCGATGATGTCCGCGCCCTCCTCCGCGAGCCGGATGGCGTGGCTGCGGCCCTGACCCCGCGCCGGTGCTGAAAGCGACCCTGCCCTTGACCCGACCCGCCATGAGTGCCTCCTCCGAGTTTCGTCACTTGGTGACGATAATGGCCAGACTAGCGTCACATTGGTCGTACGGCAATGCTCCCTAGACGGCAGACTGGCAGGGACATGGGCACTCTCGAGCGACCGGCCGAGGCGATACGGGGGCGCCCGCCGGGGACCAGCCGGCACCACCTGGAGCTCATCGCGCTTCGGCTGTTCGTCGAGCAGGGCTTCGAGGCCACCACTGTCGAGCAGATCGCGGCCGAGGCCGGCGTCAGCAAACGCACGTACTTCCGCTACTTCGACAGCAAGGCCGGGGTGCTCTGGCGCGACTTCGACGAGCAGATCGCGCGGGTACGCGGCGGGCTGAGCGATGTACCGGCCGGCGTCCCCTTCATGACGGCCGTACGGCTCGCCGTCGTCACCGCCAACGACTATCAGGCGGCCGACGTCCCGGAGGTCCGGGCCCGGCTGCACCTGCTGAGCTCGGCTGGTGCCTTGAGCTCGGGGGCGGCGGCGCACTTCGCAGAATGGGAGCGGGTCGTGGCCGGTTTCGTCGCACTGCGTACGGGCGAGGCTGTCGACGCACTGCTGCCCGTCGCCGTCGGCCGGGCCACCCTGGCAACCTGCCGCGCGGCATACGACGTGTGGATCGCCAACGCCGACACGGAGCTGCGGAGTTACCTCGATGAGGCATTGCTGGGGCTGGCGCGGGGGTTTCAGTAGGGGTGGTTCGCTCCGCAGCGCCGTCGCGGTCTCTGCGGGGCGCTCCTCGGGCAGGAAGTGCCCGCAGTCCAGGGCCTGGCCGGTGACGTCGTCGCCCCAGCCGCGCCAGACGGTAAGCATGTCGTACCACTCGGGTAGCCGGCCCCGGACCCCAGAGGACGCCTGTCGGGCAGTTGATCCGGCGCGTCCAGCGTCGCGGTCCTGCCCGTTGAGCCTTCGATCGGATGTCGCGCCGGCGCGGTAGTCCTCGCAGATCGCGCGCCCGACCTTCCGGGATCGACATCTTGTCGGTCGGCGTGCGCGGGGCTCGGCTGGCTGCGCTCAACGTCGCCTCGGCCGGCTCGCCCTCCATAGCCTCCTGGCCAGGCGGCCGAGCTCTGGCCGCACGCGAAGCGGGTCTCGTTGAACCGCCGGCCTTGCTACCTGCGCATCCATCTGCGGGACGCCAAGCACCTCGAGCAGTCGCTCGCCACGACGGAGTACGCGCTCGCCCAGCATTGAGCCTGGATCCACCGTCGAGCTTTTGATCTAGCTCCGGAGTTTTCTCGTGGATCTCGGTTGATGCTGTTGGCGTTTCGGCGCAGCGGCGTTCGGCCGATCTGCCGGCCCTTTCTCTGTGCTGCTCCGGTCGGGCCTGGTGGCGGGTGGTCGGGGAGGTGGGGTGTTCTGGCGGCGCGGCGAGGGTCGCGTGGAACAGCAGGGTCCAGGCGTTCTCCCAGGGCCAGTGCTGGGGTAGGTGCAGGTGTAATCATCGGGCGGAGCGGGCGAGCTGGATCGGGACGTTGATGAGCTGGGTGCGGATCGTGCCGGTGGTGGCTTTGGCGTGGAAGGTCGACGCGAGGTAGCCGGCGGCCTGGGTCAGGTTCAACGCGATGACGGCCAGGGCAGGCACCGTTCGCCGAGAACGACCCCGAGGGAAGGTGCGCTAACAGACCGGACCGCTGGTCGGCGTGGACCTGGCGACGACCGGGTTGGGAAACAGCGGGTACCAGTCGGCCGGGGTCCGGTTGCTGGTGATGATCAGGCTGCGGCCGGCGCGTTCGGTGTTGAGTTCGTAGGGGTCGTCGGCTTGGGGCAGGGTGAGCTCGCGCATCGCGAAGTCATCGCAGATCAGCAGCGCCGGGCGGGCCCAGTGCTTGAGCCGGATGTGCCAGGTCCGGTCGGCGTGCCCGCCGGACAGGTCGGCGAGCAGCCGGCTGGTCTTGGTGAACAGCGCGGTGTGCCCGCGCCGGCAGGCCAGCTGCCCGAGCGCCTGGGCGATCATGGTCTTACCGACCCCGACCGGCCCGTGCAGGATGATCGACTGCCCGGCGGTCAGGAACTCCAGGCTGGTCAGGTCCCGGATCGTGCCGGCCGGGACCTGCGGGTTGAAGCCGAAGTCGTAGTCCTCGACCGCGCAGGTCGCCTCGAAGTGCGCCGCGGCCAGGCGCCGGGTGGGCCCGGTGCTGTCCCCGCGGGTCTGCTCGTCCCCGATCAGCAGCGCGAGCAGCTCGGCGTGGCTCAGATGCTGCGCGGATGCCTGCGCCAGGCGCTGGCCGCGCATGTCGGCCATCCCGGTCAGCCGAGGCGTCCGCAACGCCGCCTGCACCGCCGGCACCGCTCGCCACCGGCCCCGAGATCTCGATGTCGTGCACCTGCAGGGCCGTGAGCTCCGACCAGCGCAGCCCGGTGCCCACCGCGACCTGGAGCAGTATCCGGTCCTCAGCCGTACCGGCGCAGCAGCCCGCCGCGGACGCGGGCAACCGACCCTGACGCGACCGGGGGGCCGACGCCATGTCGGCTGCCGGGAACATCGCCTCTGCGATCATCAGGAACTGCGACTCGGTGAGGAAGACGACGTCGCCGTCACCGTCGACGTCGGGGGAGTACCGATCCGGCAGCCGGGTGCCATCGCAAGGGTTCCCCGCTCGCAGGCCGGCCCGGGAGGCCGCAGCGAAGATCATGAACAGCAGACCGTGGTAGTTGGCGATCGTCTTGGGCCGGGCGCCGGCGGCCTCCCGCGCGTTCACCCACCGCCGGACATGGACCTGCTCGAGGTTGGCCACCGTCGGCTCGTCCCGCAGCACCCCGCGCAGCTGCTCGACGACCAGCAGCGCCTGCCGGTCGTAGCGGTGCCGGGTGGCCGGGGTGATCCCGGTCAGGTCCCGCACGTAACCGCGCGCGAAGTCCAGCAGCAGCGGTGCCGGTTCCTGCTGGTCGACATCCGCGGCCCGGTAGCCGACGCCCTTCACCCAGCCCGGCGGCCAGAGCTGCCCGGCCAGGTCGACGTCGCGACGGAAGCGGCCCGCGGCCGCCTTGCCTGCGAACGTCTCGGACTCCCAGACGCCCTGCCGGCTGCCGCCGGCCCGCCAGACGACCCGGTAGGTCGCCGTCCCACCCGCCAGCACTCGGGTCTTGACCGTCGCCATCGCACGCCTCCCGCGCCTCGTCCTGGATGGACAGGTGCATCGGGGCGACCAGAACGGACACGTCCAGGAAACTTCCTGAGGCGTCCGTTAGGCCGGGGTTAGGCCGCGCGCCGCGAACGACGAAGGCCCCCGACCCGCACCTGCAGGTCAGAGGCCTTTCGAGACGGTGTCCGAGGGGGGACTTGAACCCGCCACGAGCAACCCCTCTGATCTGCGCATTTGACGTTAGCGCAGATCACCAGCACCGGTCTGCTCCGAGTAGCTCCGGACTGCACCGGGTTGCTCCGCCGATGTTAGGCCGCGGGCCTAACGGATGATCATGGCCCGTGGACTAGGTGGACTCGGACTGGGACCGGGGCCGGGACTCACATCACGGAGGAGCCGCTGCCGGTGCTCTGACGTCGGATGGCTAGCCAACCGTCCATGAACCCGAACCGGTCAGCTGCCAACTCGTCGTGCCGGCTAACCCAGGGCCGCAGCACGGAAGCGGTGACGGCGGCGAAGCCGCCAAGCCAAGCGCGGCGACGATGGCCATGGTGGTCCAGTCACCCGCCGCTGCGGCGCGCACCAGCCCGGCAAGGCCGACGGCGATCGCCGCCAGGTAACGCACGCGGCTGAGAACGCGACCGCGCAGCAGCACTGACACCAGGACGCGAGCGAGCCAGACGACCGGCCGGCCGGGTGCTGCGAGCCAGCCGTTGGCCAGGGCGTACCGGCGGTGCCCGGCGGCGAGGTGGCCGAGCTCGTGCAGGAGGACGGCTCGTAGGAGCGCGTCGGGTAGTCGGCCTGTCAGGACTTCTGTGACGAGTCCGCGGGTGAGGGCCAGCGATCGTCGCCCGGCCGAGAACGCGTTGACCCTCTTGCCCGGCGTGACGTAGAGATCGACTGCGTCTACGGGAATGCCGCACCGGTCGAGAGCAAGGTCCAGCAGCGCAGCCGCTCGTTTTCAGATGCCGGTAGGGCCTGAAAGCGCAGCCCACGGCGTACGACGACGCGTTCGCCGGGTCGGGTGAGCAGCACCGGCGCCAGGGCCAACCAACTCAGCAACGCGATCGGCCCGGCCCGGCCGAACCCCCCGGAGGCCACGAGCGCCACAGCGGTCCCGCCCAGCACGGGGGGAAGCACGAGGACCAGGCGCAGCAGGGTCATCAACCGGTCTCGAAGCCTGCTCATGATCGTCCTCCGCCGGCGGGCCGTCAGGGGCCGGACGCACCCTGCGCCGGTGACCCGCCTGCCCGGACCCTGCACCCCTCGACGCCAGTCGCGGGCGTTGTCCACACCGTCCACAGATCCCGCCGACCGCTGGCCAAGGTCGTCGGGACGGGCCTGCACTTCTTGCACGTCCAAGCCAAGGAGCGCCCCGTCATGACCCCACCCGTCACCGCACCCGACACCCGTCTGAGCCGCATCGCCGCGCACCTGAAGGCGGCGGTGTTCCTGGCCGCCGCCCGAGCCCGCGCCGACACCGAGCCGTTGCTGTCGGTCTACGCCGACCTGATGTTCGACCTCGAGCTGGCCGAGGGCGGGTTCGCCGACCGGCTGAGCGGGCCGGTGATCGCACCGGAGCACCCGGACCCGAGCACGGCGGCACGGGCCGCGCTCGTCGAGGCCGGACGGCTCGTCCCTGACGTCGACCTGCCGTTCGACGGCCTCGTCGACGTGACGGCGCAGCTCGCGCTGCTGCTGGCCGCCTGCGACTCCGCGCTGGCCGGGCGGCCCGGGATGTTGGCGTGACCGGCCCGACGACCGCTGCCGAGCTCGTCGAGCTGGCCCGGGTCGAGCTGGCTTGGCTGCACGAGCGGGCTGAGCACGGACCGGGTCTGGACCCAGCGGCCGTGGCAGCGTCCTGGCCGCGGTTCGAGCGCGCCGGGGACCGCATCACCGCCGTACTGACGCGTCAGAGTCCGCCGCCGGCATCGTCGTCACCGCTGCATGCCGCGACTCGTCCGGCGCTGACGGAATCGGTCTCCGGCGGCGAGCCGCACCTGCTGCGTGCCGCTGATCTGCTGTCCAGGGCCGCGGACCTGCCGCCGGCCGCGACCGCAGCCATCTGGACGCCGAGCTGGGCGACAGCGACCAGACCTACGTCGGCCGCAGACTGCTGCACACCGCGCACCTGGTCACCACCACGGTCACTCCGCACCCGCAGCTGCTGGACACCGTCGTGGCCGGCGCGCTGGCCGCGGTCCGCTGGCGTCAAGCGCTACCCGCCAGCCTCGCCGAGCCCACACCGCCGGCCATGCTCGCCGACGCCACGGCGCCAGCCCCGGCCCGCGGTGCCACCAGCCGTCCGGCCGCCCGGCTCGAGACCGCCGTACACGCCTGAAAGCAGGCCGCCCTGCAGGCGTCGCGCCGTCCGGCGCCGAGCCGGCTTGACCTACAGCACATCGCCAGTGGCGCCGGCCGGTTGCTGGCCGTCGCGGGCGCGGTGCTTAAGCCGGGCGCGAGGCGTGACCCGTACGGGGAGAGCGCGGACGCGCTCGACCGCGTCCGCCGGGCCGGGCTCGCCTGGAACGACGCGCCCGCCAGCTGGACCCCGCTGATGACCGGGGGGACGGTGCGCGACCCTGATCTGGCCGCCGCCATGACCGGCTTGCACGCCGCGGTCGCGGACGTCGCCCACGCCCGCGCCATCTGGTCCCGGCCCGGTCAGATTCACGGCGCCGCCGGGCTCGGACCGACCCTTCAGGCCGTCCGGTCTGCGCTGGCCGCCATCCAGGCCGTGGAGGAGGAACAAGCCTCGCTTACCCCGGTCCTGACCGTGCAGGGGGCGGTGTACGGCTCGCCCCGGCAGATGACGCTGACCGCGACCGACCGGCCGTTGGAGCAGCAGCTCAGCCGGTGGACACCGCTACGGGCTACGGAGTGCCGCGAGCTGCTCAACGCCTACCGAGCGCTGCCCGAGGTCATGACCGGTGCCCGGCTGGCGGTCGAGGCGGTCGCCTACCCGGAGGCCAACCGGGTCCGGGGCGAGGGGCCGGCGCTGGCCGAGCTACTCGTCGAGGAGGTTGGCGCAATTGGCCCCGGACGACCTGACGACATCGCTAAACCCGAGACCCTCGCTGGCCGACGCTGGGCGGCGACCGTTGAGGCCGTTGATCCGCGGCTGCTGAACGACCCGCACTACCCGGCGCTCGCCGCCGCGCTGGACCGGATCGCGCTGGCCGGCAACGACGTCCCCGAAGTCCTGAGCCGCATCACCGTCCGCCTTCTGCCGTACGACCATGCCGCCCGGACCCTGCACTCCCAGCTCACCGAGGTATGCGCCGACGCGCTCGTGCCCTCGGTCCCGCGGCGCGACCCGGAACATCCCCCTGCCCGCGCGATGCCCCACCGGACGCTGTCCCCGGAGGTGGGTGCCTCACGGCCGGTGGGCTGAGTTCGGTTCACGCTCGGGGGAGGGGGCCGTTCGCAGGGTGGGGTGTTCTCGCCGCGTGCGGGCGCCGGTCTCAGCTCCCGGGATGAGCCGCGGCGCCTGGTGTGCGAAGGGCGGCTCTGGCCCTGGTGACGGTGCGTCCGCAGACGCCCAGGCGCCGGGCGATCTCGGGGGCCGAGCAGCCGATGGCGCTGAGGCGGCGGACGGCCTCGCGCCGCTCGGCGACGGTCAGAACGAGCTGTTCGCCGTCCATCGCCCGTGCGACGGCGACGTCATCAACCTCGTCGCGACGAGATCCGCAGGGTCTCGGCTCGTCCGCCTCGATACTGCCGTTCACAGGCTTGGCCCGGCAGCCGCGGGTGCGAGTACGAGTGTGGATCGAGTGGAGCTGCCGGTCGGTTCCCACGGTCACCGACCGAGCCTGCAGGACTCGACGCACGGTGCTGCTACTGAGCCCCGTGGCACTCGCCAGGTCGGCCATCACATACCCGGCGGCCAACAGGTCTCGCAGCACCGCCTGAGCGTCACCGGCATCGAGGCGGTGACCGTCAGGCAGCAGTTCGCAAGCAAAGGTGACCTCGAGCAGACGGCGGCTGGTCACCCCGCGAAGATGCTGGGACCGCCCGCGGCCCGCCGTGGGATAGACGAGCGCGTTCACGGCCCCGAGGCTCACGCCGGCCAGCCGGGCGATGGAGGGCAGGCTCAGCCCTTGCCCGCGGAGCTGTTGAACGTGCTGGCGAGCGGGCTCGGCGTCGACGAGCCCGTCCCACCGGCCGTACGCCATGAGCCGGCTCCGGTGCTGTGCAGCCGTGGTGTTGGCGCGGCGGCAGGCTGCGCAGCGGCACCGGTCAAAGACATACCGGGCCCGGGTGCCGTGCTCATGACGGGCCGTCGGATGCGTGCACGTCTTTGCTTCTGACCCAGCCCTGCTGGTGGTCACGTGCGATCAGGTGCTGCGGCGGCCGTTCAGTGGTCACGCCGGGTCCCCTCACCCGCCACTGGGGGAGTGGCAGCCACAGGCTGCGCTTTGTCGGGCGGCCTGACCTGCGCCTCTCTGGGAGGTTTGTGTCGGCGTGCGATGGGTCCGACCCAGATACGATCCGGCTTGACCTTAATACATCAGACCTATAGCCTGAGGCCCCGTCTTTGGAGGTTCCATGGTCCGGTTGGCTGCTGTTCACGGCTCACCCGTCTTCCTGAACGTAGGCGCCACCATCGACAAGGTGATCGGGTGGATCGAACGAGCCGGCGACGAGCAGGTCGACGTCCTGGTCTTCCCCGAGGTGTTCGTGCCTGGGTTTCCCTATTGGATCAACTGCTACCCGCCGCTGATTCAAGTGGGTCTGCACGTGCAGTACGGCCAGGCCAGCCTTACGGTCCCCGGCCCTGAGATCGACCGAGTCTGCGCCGCTGCCAAGACCGCCGGGGTCATGGTCGTGCTCGGCGTCAACGAGCGCCACGGCGGCACGCTGTACAACACGCAGGTCTTCATCTCCGCACGGGGTGAGCTGCTGGGTAAGCACCGCAAGCTGCAGCCCACCTTCGCGGAACGCACCGTCTGGGGCCAGGGCGACGCTTCGACCCTGTCCACCTTTGCCACCGATGCCGGGGTGGTCGGTGGCCTGGTCTGCTGGGAACACACGATGAACCTGGCGCGGCACGCGCTGATCGGCCAGGGTGAACAGATCCACGCTGGCGCCTGGCCAGGCCTGTCGACGCTCGCGGGTTTCTCGGAGACCTTCGACGATCAGGTCGAGGCGATGAGCCGCAACCACGCCATTACTGGTCAGTGCTTCGTCGTGGTGGCGGGCAGTCCGGTTACCGAGGAGATGCTCGAGACGATGGCCCAGGCAATGGGGCCGCAGGAGTACCTGACGGCTGGCGGCGGTTGGTCGGCGATCATCGCCCCAGACACGTCCTATCTCGCCGCACCCCACACCGGAGGCGAGGAGCGGTTGCTGGTCGCCGACGGCGACCTGGGAGCGATCCTCGGGCTGAAGGTGTTCGTCGATGCCGTCGGCCACTACTCCCGGCGCGAGCTTCTGCACCTCGTTGTCGACAACGGCGTGAAAGACGCCGTCGTCCTGAGCGGCGACCCGGGCCGTGCTCAGGCTTCCGTTGTGCCGTCCCCCGCTGGCGAGCGGTCCGTCCCCGACCAGCAGGAGGAGCCCGCACCATGAGCTCGGAAGATGCCCCCATTGCCGTGGACGGCCAGCGTGCCGGTCATCTCAAGCCCAGCTGGGTGGGCCGTTACTACGAGGACTTCACCGTCGGCGATGTCTACCAGCACCCACTCGGTCGCACCATCCTCGAGGCGGACAACACCTGGTTCACGTTACTGACGATGAACACGAACCAGAACCACTTCAATCGTGAGTTCGCCGAGCGTTCGCCCACCGGGCGCGTCATCGTCAACTCCGGCCTGACTGTTGCCATGGTGCTCGGCCAGAGCGTCACCGACATCAGCCAGACCGGCATCATGAATCTGGGCTGGGAGGGCATCGCCCTCACGCATCCGGTCTTTGTCGGCGACACCCTTTACGCCGAGTCGATCGTCCTGGCCAAGCGCGAGTCTGGGTCTCGTCCCTACGCCGGCATCGTCACCGCCAAGACCAGGGGCCTGAACCAAAACGGCGACGAGTGCGTGTCCTGGACCCGCACCGTGATGGTCTACAAGCGGGAGGCCCCGCACGACAAGAACTATTTCCCGAAGGCCAAGAACGGACCGCTGACCATGCCGGCGGACACATGAGCGGTCTTCGGATTACCTACGGGCCATGGGGCGAGACGCTCCAGGAGCTCCGGGACGCCTCCCGCGCGGCCGAGGCTGCAGGCGCGGAGGTCGTGTGGTTTCCCGAGATGCACCGCAGCGCGACGGTTACTGCGGCCACCGTCGCTCAGGACACCTCGACAGTGGGCATCGGTACTTCGATCGCGCTGGCTTTCGTCCGCAGCCCCATGATCACTGCGCTCGAGGCGATGGACATCGACGAGATCGCCAGCGGTCGCTTCCGGCTCGGACTCGGGAGCGGCGTCCAGCGGCTCAACGAGGACTGGCACCACGCGCAGTGGGGAAAGCCCGTGGCCCACGTACGCGAGAGCGTCGCGGCCATCCGTGAGGTCATCGCCCGGTGCGCCTCGGGTGAGCAGATCGTGGTCGAGGGCGAGTGGGAGCCTGTGAAGATCCGCGGTTACCAACGACCGTTCTTCCAGCAGCGCACCTCGGTCCCGATCTACCTTGCTGGCGTGGGTCCGGTCATGACGCGCTTGGCGGGCGAGATCGGCGAGGGCTTCATCTCCCACGAGCTGTGCTCGCCTGCCTACCTCGAGCAGCGGCTGCTGCCGCGGCTGACTGAGGGGCTGGAGCGGGCCGGTCGTGACCGCCAGAGCCTCGACGTGGTGGTCTCGGCCTGCTGCGCCATCGACGACGATCCCGCGCAGGCCCGTCGCTGGGCCGCCGGCCTGGTCGGCTTCTACGCCTCGGTGCGCAGCTATGCCGACTTCTTTGACTTCCACGGGCTCGCAGCCGACCAGCAGCACGTCGTGGACGTCTTTCGAGGAGGTCGGGCCGCAGACGATCTGGCTGACGCGGTCACCGAGCCGATGGTCGAGGCGCTTACCTTGGCCGGTACACCGGATGAGGTGCGCGCCCGGTTGGACGGCTACGCCGGGCTCGCCGACACCCTCAAGCTCACCCCACCCACCCACGGATTGGATGCGGCCGAGACGCGAGCCGCGCAGGGCCGGATCCTTGAGCTGATCGCCGACGTCACCGGCGGAGGGGCGTCACGATGAAGCCGCTGGAAGACGTCCGCATCTTGTCGCTGGAGCAGTACGGCGCGGGCCCGTTCGGCAGCATGCACCTGGCCGACCTCGGCGCTGACATCATCAAGGTCGAAGACCCACGGGTCGGGGGAGACGTGGGCAGATACGTTCCGCCGTTCAACGACGGCGAAGACTCGCTGTTCTTCGAGACGTTCAACCGCAACAAGCGCAGCATCTCGCTCGACCTCACGAGCTCAGCTGGCCGTGAAGTCTTCGAGGACTTGGTGCGCCAGTGCGACGTTGTCTACTCGAACCTTCGCGGCGACGTCCCCGCCAAGATGCGGATCCGCTACGACGACCTCAAGCATCTCAACCCGGCGATCGTCTGCTGTTCGCTGACCGGCTTCGGCATGACGGGGCCGCGCTCGTCCGAGCCCGGCTACGACTACATATTGCAGGGGCTGGCCGGTTGGATGTCGATCACCGGCGAGCCCGGGGGTCCGCCGACCAAGTCGGCTCTGTCCCTCGTCGACTACTCGGGCGGCTATGTGGCGGCCATCTCGCTACTCGCAGGCCTGCACGCCGCCCGTCGCGACGGCATCGGTATGGACTGCGACGTCAGCCTGTACGACACAGCGCTCAGCCTGCTCACTTATCCGGCCACCTGGCACCTCAACCGCGGCTGGGAGCCGGTGCGCACGCATCATTCTGCGCATCCCTCGCTGGTGCCGTTCCAGGCCTTCATGGCAAGCGACGGCTGGATGGTGGTCGGGTGCGCGAAGGAAAAGTTCTGGGCCCGGCTGGCCAAGGTCATCGGGCGGCCCGAGCTGGCCGATGACGAGCGCTTTCGCACTTTCAGCGACAGGGCGGATAACAAGGACGAGCTGATCCCGTTGCTCGAGGACATCTTCCGAACCCGGTCGGTCAAGGACTGGCTCGAGGACCTGTACGCGGCGGCGATTCCCTGCGGGCCGATCAACGACGTGGCGCAGGCACTACGCGAGGAGCACACAGCCGCCCGCAATCTGATCGTGGAGACCGAACATCCCGTGCTGGGAACCGTCCAGCAGCTCGCGTCCCCGGTGCGGGTAGGCAACGAGCAGCCGGACTACCGTCGGGCGCCGCACCGCAACGAGCACGCCGGCGCGGTATTGAAGACCCTGCTGGCGTACGACGACGAGCACGTGGCGGCGCTCGCCAGCGGCGGTGCCTTCGGCGCGCACACCGGATCCCACGACACACCGGCAGCCGTGGCCGCCACCCGATGAGCTCCACGCAGGGCACCACGGCGCAGGTCTTGGCCTCCTGGGCCGGCGACCTGCGCCTGACCGACGTGCCCGCACAGACCCAGCGGGCAGCCTGCGAGCACCTGCTCGACGGTCTAGGTACCGCGCTGGCCGCGGCTCGCACCGGCGCAGCCAAGGCGGCCACGCGGGTCGCGACGGGGCTCGGCGGCCCGCCCGAGGCCACGGTGATCGGCAGCGCGCTGAGGTTGAGCGCCCCCGCAGCCGCCTTGGCGAATGGTGTGCTGGTGCACGCGCTCGACTTCGACGACACCCACGCCGGTGGGCTGGTGCACGCCACGGCCGCCGTACTGCCGACGGCTTTCGCAGTCGGCGAGCAGGTCGAGGCGGACGGCGCCGCGGTGCTGCGCGCAGCGATCGCCGGCTACGAGGTCGTCTGCCGCATCGGGCAAGCCGCCCCGCACGGCTTTCACAGCCGCGGCCTCCACGCGACCTCGATCTGCGGGGTGCTGGCCGCGGCCGTGGTGGCCAGTCTGCTGACCCAAGCCGACACCGACACCACCGTCAACGCCCTCGGCATCGCAGGCAGCTCGGCGAGTGGCCTGCTGGAGTTCCTAAGCACCGGCTCCTCCACCAAGCAGCTCCACCCCGGCTCCGCGGCGCTTAACGGCATCCTGGCGGCGCGACTGGCCGCGGAAGGCGCATCCGGCCCAGCGTCGGTGCTTGAGGGCAGCCGCGGCCTCTACGCCGCGCTCTCGGCCGTGCCCGCCGACCCCGACCTGGTCGTGGACGGCCTCGGCGAACGCTGGGAGACCGAGCGCATCGGCATCAAGCCCTATCCGGCGTGCCAGCTGCTGCACGTGACGCTCGACGCGATGACCTCGGTGCTGAGCCACGTCCCCGCTCCTGAGCAGGTGCGGAAGGTGATCGCGCACGTGCACCGAGACAGCATCCCGACCGTCTGCGAGCCGGCCGCCGTCAAAGCCTTGCCGCGCACGGTCTACGACGCGAAGTTCAGCCTGCCGTGGACGGTCGCCGCGATGCTCATCGACGGCGAGGTCGACCTCGGCACGTTCGCGTTGGACAGCATCAGCCGTCCCGAGGTCGCCGTTCTCGCAGCCAGGGTCCAGACGGTCGCGACCGACGAGGGCGGCGCCGCGGCCGACGCCAGCGGATGCGTCGAGGTGCACCTCGACGACGGCAGGGTGCTCGTCGGCCGGGTCGAGAGAAGCCGCGGCACACCCGGCGCGCCGCTGTCCGAGCACGACCTGCGCGCCAAGTTCCTGACCAACGCCGGCGACGCGCCCGCTGCCGCCGAGCTCGCCGACGCCGTGCTCGACCTGGCCTCGGCGCCGTCCCTGACCCATCTGCTGCGCCTGTGCAGGCGCATCGTCGAGGAGGCTCCTGCATGAACACGACCATCACCGACATCCACCCCACCGAGTTCCCGTGGTTCCCCTACCGCGACTACACGTTCTCGCTCGGGCTCACTGACGGTCAGCACGCCTGGCTGTCCGGCCACTCCGGTTCCGGCATGGACGCCGACGAGGGACGGCTCGTCGTCCGAGGCGGCATGGGTGAGCAGACGCGCACCGTCTACGCCAAGCTCGGCACGATCCTCGAGGGCGCGGGCCTGGGCTTCCAGGACGTCGTTCGCGTGGTCGAGAACGTGACCATCGCCGGCATCGACGACTACGCCGAGGCCGAACAGGTCCGACGAGAGATCTTTGGAGAGCGCACGCCTGCCGTCGTCACGGTGGTCGTCGAGCGGCTCGTCCGTAGGCAGGCCTTGATCGAGATCGAGGTTGAGGCATCCCGCGGCGGAGGCACAGTCACCGTCATGGGCTCGCCCGACGCACCCCGGTGGCACCGCAGCACGGTCTGCGAGGCCGACGACGTGGTGCACCTACCAACCCTGCTGCCGATCAACGGCAAGGGCGAGATCGTCGCGGAGGGCGACCTGCGCGAGCAGTACCGGTACTGCCTCGAACGCGCCGCGGGGCTGCTTGACGGGGTCGGGCTCTCGCTCGCTTCGGTCGTCAAGACGCTTGACTACACCACTCCTGCGACCCGCGACGAGTACTCCCGCGTGCACCGCCCGCGCCGCGAGCTGCTCGGGCCGGTCTACCCGGGCTCGGCGGGCATCTTGATGAGCCGGCTGCACGCACCCGGCGTGCTCGTCGCCGTCGACGTCATCGCCAGCCGAACCCCGGGCGAGGTCGTCAATCCCGGGTGGCGCCGCTACGACACGCTTTCCTACAGCCCCGGTGTCCGATCCGGGCGGAACCTGTTCATGTCTGGGTTCGGTGCGCTCGACATGGAGACCCAGCAGGCGCTGCACGCCGGCGACCTCGTCGCCCAGGCCGAGCACACGTACGACGCCATCCTGCAAGTTCTTGCGGCGGCCGGTGCGGGGCCCGAGCACTTGGTGCAAACGATCGAGTACGTCACGCCCGAGGCGTTGGGCGCCTACCGCGGCGTGGCCGGAGTTCGTCAGAAGGTTCTACGCGCGCCGTGGCCCGCGTCGGTCGGCGCGGTCTGCGGGGGGCTGCTGCGTCCCGAGTTCCTCATCGAGGTCGACCCGCTTGCGGTCCTGCCGGAATGACCCTTCTGACGGAGGAGATTCGCGCGCTGATCGGACGCGAGGTCACCTACACCGCGCCCGAGGAGCTCGGCCGCGCTGCGATCCGGTACTTCGCGTTGGCGGTGGGTGACGACAACCCGCTCTACACCGACCGTGAACACGCCCGCCAGCACGGCCTGCGCGACGTGATGGCCCCGCCGACGCTGCTCTGCGAGACCAACCAATACACCGGCCTCTCGCCCGACGACGAGGGCTTCGCCGGCCACACCTGGGGGATCAAGATCGCGCAGACCCGCATGGTGCGAGGCGGTAACTCCTACGAGTGGCACGCACCCGCTTACCCGGACACCGTCGTCACCGCCACCTGGCAGCTCACCGATGCCAGCGAGCGCACCACGTCGTCCGGCAAGGCCATGCTCATGGTGACCTCGACGGCCCGGTTCACCGACGCCGCCGGACAGCCCCTGGTGACTAACACCGAGACGATCATCTACGTTGCCCTGGAGCAGAGCTGATGACCTCCGCGACCGAGCTGATCCCCGGCGCGTCGATGCCGCCGCTCGAGCGCACGATCGCGCTACCCGACATGGTGGCCTACGCGGGTGCGACCTGGGACTGGCATCGCCTGCACTACGACACCGACTATCTGAAGTCCAAACAGGTCCCAGCCCCGGTCGTTGACGGACAGGTCTTCGGCGCACTGCTCGTCGAGGCGCTGCAAGACTGGCTCGGCCCCGACTGGCAGGTGCGTCGCCTCGACTTCCGCTTCGCCAACCTCGTCTTCGCCGACGAGACGGTGCGCTGCGAGGGTGAGATCACC
>JBKJQN010000101.1:0-9648 GCA_046593925.1 Mycobacteriales bacterium | reverse complement strand
ATCACTTCCTGGGCAAGGAAGAGATCATGAATCTCCTCTACTTCCGCTTTGCAAACTTTTTTCTCGAACCCATCTGGAACCGAAACTACATCGCCTCCGTGCCGATCACGCTGGCCGAGGACTTCGGGGTCCAGGGTCGAGGCGCCTTCTACGAGACTGTCGGTTGCCTGCGCGACGTGATCGAGAACCACCTTTTCCAGGTCGTGTCCCTGCTCGCCATGGAACCGCCCGCGTACCAAGGCTTCGGGGCCGTGCAGAGCCAGAAGCTCAATGTCTTGAGGGCCATGCGCCCACCAGGACCAGACGACATGGTGCGCGGTCAGTACGACGGTTACCGAGACGAAGCAGGCGTAGCGAAGGACTCAGACGTCGAGACGTTCTGTGCGTTGCGCCTGTTCATCGACTCGTGGCGCTGGGGGGGTGCCTTGGTACCTACGGTCGGGAAAACGCTTAGGTACGACGGCATCGGAGGTGCTCGTAGAGCTGAAACGGCCACCTCAACAGTTGTTCTACGACGCCCGCACCAGGGAGGGAAGACCCAACTATTTCCGATTCCGGTTCTCTCCGAGCCCCGAAATCGCGCTCGCGGCCCGCGTCAAGCGGGGGGCGGGCTCGGTGTGCCGGGCCCGGGCCCGCCGGACCGCCTCGCCGAGTATCTCGCGGGCGACGTCGGTGAGCTTGACCGACCGGGTCTGGCTCTGGGCGCGGAGCTTGTCGAAAGCCTCCTGCGCGGTCGCGCCGGTTCGGCTCATCATGACGCCGAGGGCCTGGTCGATCTCGGCCCGGCTGGTCAGGGCCTGCTGCAGCTGTGCCACGAGCCGTTCGGCCTGGTCGAGCAGCTGCGCGTTGTGCACGCTGACGGCGGCCTGCGGCGAGAACGCCTCTCCCATCGCGACGGCGTGCTCGTTGAAGACGTCCCGGTCGTGGGCGTAAACGTTGAGCGCTCCCAGGACCTGACCGGGCAGGACCAGCGGCAGCGACAGCGCGCTGTGCCCCCCGAGGCGGCCGACCCGCGGCCCGAAATGCGGCCACTGCGGCTCGCCCCCCAGGTTTCCGGAGGTGAACGTCCGGCCCTGCGCGACTGCGCTGACGCACGGGCCTTCATTGAGCCCGTACTGGATGTCGTCGACCGCGGTCACGAACCCGTCGGTCGCCACGACGGTCTGCGGCCGGTCCGCCTCCAGCAGCGTCAATCCGGCGCCCTGCGCGCCCGGGATCGCCCGGACGGCGAACTCGGCCACCCGGACCAGGCTCTGCTCCAGGGAGCGGTGCCCGCTGAGCAAGCCGGACAGACCGGTCAGGCTGGCCGTGAGCTCGTCTTCGTCGTGCATGCCTACCCTCGCCGTTGCGCACTGGGGACGTGGATGGCACGTCCGCGAGGTATGCAGTACCCGGCGGACCCTGCCGTACGCCCCTTGACAGCCCTTCGCCGCGCGGCGCACTGTTGGGGTGCTGAGTGTCAGCCAGCCTGGAACGGGAGCGCCGCCCACCCGCCGCCTCCCGGGAGCGAGATCGCTCACCGCCGGCGAACACAGTGCCCTTCGCTTCGAGGCACCCATGACTGCGCTGCTGACCATCCTGATCGTGCTTGCCATTGCCGTCCTGCTCGGCTTGATGCTCTCCATGCGGATCGTCAAGCAGTACGAGCAGGGCGTGCTGTTCCGGTTCGGCCGGGTCATCGGGGTCCGCCAGCCCGGCATGCGGTTCATCATCCCGATGGTCGACGTCCTGCACCGGGTGTCGCTGCGGATCGTCACGATGCCGATCCAGTCACAGGGGATCATCACCCGGGACAACGTCAGCGTCGACGTCTCCGCCGTCGCCTACTTCCGGGTCGTCGACGCCACCAAGGCCGTCGTCGCGATCGAGAACGTCTATGCCGCGATCGACCAGATCGCCCAGACCACGCTGCGCAAGGAGGTCGGGCAGCACACCCTGGACGAGACCCTGTCCGAGACAGACGTGATCAACACTGACATCCGCAAGATCCTCGATGTCGCGACCGAGGAGTGGGGCGTGCAGGTCACGCTGGTCGAGCTCAAGGACATCCAGCTGCCCGACAGCATGAAGCGGGCGATGGCCAAGCAGGCCGAGGCCGAGCGCGAGAAGCGCGCCAAGATCATCAATGCCGAGGGCGAGTCGCTCGCGGCCGAGGCCCTCGGGGTCGCCTCCGACATCATGGTGGCGCACCCGCTGGCGCTGCAGCTGCGCAACCTGCAGAGCCTGGTGGAGATCGGCGTCGACAAGAACACCACCGTCGTCTTCCCGGCACCGCTGATGAGCACGATCGGTGAACTCGGGGCATTCCTCGCGCGCGAGACCGCCGCCAGTGCCGCCCTGCCGGTGGTGCCCAGCCAGCCGGCCGCGGCGAGGTCTGAGCCAGTTCGGCCGGCCCCCGGCCCGGCTGCGACCTCGAACGGCGTACACACTGGCCGGCCAGATGTTCGGCTCTAGACGCAAGAACCCAGACGCCTTCGACGTCCAGCTGGAGCAGTGGCTCGACGGTGCCCGCCGTCCCGCCGTGCCGGAGGTGATCTCCGGGGCGTGCGATCGCTGCCCGGCGGCCGCGGTCGCCCGGGTCCGGCTGCCCAGCGGGTCGGTGCTGATGCTCTGCGGCCACCACGGCCGGCGCCACGCACCGGCTCTGCGGGTCCAGGGCGCCCTGCTCACCGGGGGGCTGGCGTTCGTGGCCCCCGCCGACCTGCCGGTCCAGGCAGGAGCCGAGTGACGACGCAGCGCGCGAGCACGCTGCCGCCGACGACCTGCCGGGCGGCACAGCGCCGCACCGCCACCCAGGGCACCTCGGTACCCAAACGACGGCCTCACGGGCAGCCGGGTCTGCTGGACCAGGGCCAGCGCGAGCACCTGCTGGCGGCCGCCGCGGAGCTGTCCCTGGCGCTGCTGCGCGAGCAGCCGACGGACGAGGTGCTGCAGCTGATCGCTACCCGGGCGCGTCAGGCCACGATGGCCGCACTCGCGCTGGTCGGCCGGTCCACCGACCGGGACGTGCTGGTCGTCGAGGCCGCCGCCGGGCCGGACAGCGACTGGCTGCTCGGCCAGCCCGTTCGGCTGACCCCGATGCCCACCGCAGCGCTGGCGCTCGACCTGGGCGACACAGCCGACGGCGGCCGCCGGGTCCTGGTCCTCCTGGGGCTTCCCCCTGCGCTCCGCACGACTGCCGTACGAGCCCTACGCGCCTTCGCGGAGCACGTCACGGCGGCCTTCGGGCTGGCGGACGAGCGTGCAGACGTGGAGCGGGAGCGGCTGCTGCAGGACCGCGACCGTACGGCGACCGCGCTTCTGGAGCTGGTCGTTCCCCGCCTGTTCGGGGCGGGCCTGCGGCTGGCCGGCGCGGACGGGCTCATCCGCTGCCAGCCGGAGCAGGCGCGCGCCCGGGTCAGCCAGGCCGTGCTGGACCTCGACCTCGCGATCCCCGATGTGCGAGCCGCCGCCCTCGGGCTCCGCACCGCCCCCACGCAAGCTGGTGGCACACCAGGGGCCGTCCAGGCTCCTGCTCCCTGCAGCTGCTGGCGACCTTCCCCGCCGGACAGCCTTGCGACGACCGGGTCCGGCGGCCCCCGGACGCAACCCGACAGGCCCGCTGCTTGCCGGTCGCCCACCCCGGCGGCGGCAGCATGCCCGCCGGCCGCCGCCGGGCCGGTGACCACATGGTGACGGCCATCAGGCAGGCAGCCGTCAGCGCCTTGGAGCCCGGCCAGGACCACTCCCGTCCCCCGAGCCGCGTCGCACACTCCCGCACCGGTGAGCGGGTGAACCCGAGCCACCCGAACCAGGCGGCACACGGCTGTGGAGGATCGGATCCAGCCCCGCAGCAGGTGAGGCGTCAGCTCGTCGCCGACCTGCTGCGCGCACTGCCGGGGGTCAGCGGACACATCGTGGCGGCGCTGGACGCCGTCCTGCTCCAGGCCTGCGCTTCATGCCCGTCGTGCGTGGCCGTCAGCCTCACCGTGGACCACGAGACCCAGCCGGTCACGATCACCGCTACCAAGAGTGCCGGTCACAGGGATGCCGCGTCCCTGACCGTCCGGCTGCCCCGACCGGGTGCGGGCGGGCCTGCACGACAGCCGGCTGTCCTCGTCGTGTTCGCCACCGATCCGGTCGCGCTCGCCGGCTTGGGCGACGACGTCACCGTACTGCTGGAGATCGACGCTGGCAGGAGCACCCTGGCAGCCGCGGCTGCGGTGCCGCAGCCCACAGTCGCGGGCCTGGTCCTGGCCGGGCAGCTCGCCGACCGGGCCGCGGTCGACCAGGCCCTGGGTGCGCTGCTCGAGCAGGGCTGGGTGCCGCCCGAAGCCCGCAGGGAGCTGAGGCGCAGAGCGGACGACGCCGGCGCCTCCCTTGCCCAAGCCGCAGCCACGGTCCTGACGGCCCTGCCCGGTGTACCCGAGCAGCGGCCGTGATGATCGTCGCCGGCCGGACTCGGCAGGAGTGCCGTCGTCGCAACCACCCTCCGACCGCGGTCTTGGGCGCCGGGTTGTCTCATGAGGTGTTCCGGCGTCTGCGGCGCTCTGGCGCCTTTCGCAGGCGGCAGGCGATCCACCGGAGTGCTGCCCGGGCGACAGCCGCTACTGCACCGGCGCCGAACGGTTGCCGGCGGCCAGTCCCGATTGACCTGAGGGCGACCGATTGGACCGCGGCGCCCACCGCGCGGGCGCCAAACCAGACCTGAGTGTCACCACCCTCCGCGGGCGCCTCGCCCACCCGACCAGCCGCCGACCCGGCTCAGAGAGGCAGAAGCCATGACCGACAACGCACCGGCAGTCACCGCCAGCGCCCTTCCCGAGACAGCCGGGCGGTCGGAGCAGCTCTCCGGCGGCCAGACCCGGATCGTGGTCGGGCTCGACGGCTCCGCCGCATCCTCACGTGCGCTGCTGTTCGCGGCCCAGGAGGCGCAGCTGCGCCACGGCATTCTCCACCTTGTGGCTGCGTACGACGTCAGCTTGATGACGTACGGCTATGCCGGTGGCCTGAACATCGGCTTTGACGCCACCGCGATGGTGGACGGGCTCCGCAGCGCCGCCGAAGTACGTCTGAAGGAGGCCGCTGACACCGTCGCCACCCTCGTCCCCGGGGCGCCCGTGCACCTGAAGACGACCGTCGCCCGGGGCCGCCCCAGCCAGGTGCTGCTCGATGCTGCGGACGGAGCCACCCTGCTGGTCGTCGGGGCCCGCGGCGAAGGCGCCCTGACCCGGCTGATGCTGGGGTCGACGAGCACTGAGGTTGTGCACCACGCCCGGCTGCCCGTGACCGTCGTCCCCCCCGACGAGGACGGGTCGTGACCGGATACCTCGACCGTTCGGGCAGCGCCGGTTGAGATGAGGATCGTCATCGCCCTCGGCGGAAACGCCCTCCTGCAGCGCGGCGACCCCCCCGACGCCAGCATCCAGCTGGTCCACGTCCGGGCGGCCGCACAGGCGCTGGCTCCGCTGGCGCACGAGCACAGCCTGCTGATCTGCCACGGCAACGGCCCGCAGGTCGGCATGCTCGCGCTCGAGAGCGCCTCGGACTCCGCGCTCACCCGGCCGTATCCGCTGGACGACCTCGTCGCGCAGACCCAAGGCATGATCGGCTACTGGCTGATCCAGTCGCTGCACAACGCCGGCGTGGACAAGCCGATCCTGAGCCTGATCACCCAGACCCAGGTAGACCCGGCCGATCCGGCGTTCGCCGACCCGAGCAAGTTCGTCGGACGGGGCTACTCCGCTGAGCAGGCCCGGCAGCTGGCGAAGCAGCACGGCTGGACGGTCGCCGCCGACGGCGACCGCTGGCGCCGGGTCGTCGCGTCCCCGGCACCGCAGCGCATCGTCGAGCAGGCGTCGGTCATCAGCCTGCTGACCGACGGAGCGGTCGTCGTGTGCGGAGGCGGCGGGGGCGCCGCCGTCATCGAGAACAGCGAGGGACACCTGACGGGTGTCGAAGCCGTCGTGGACAAGGACTACGTCGCGGCGATGCTGGCGATCGCGGTCAGCGCCGACCGGCTGCTCGTGCTGACAGACGTCCCCGCGGTCATGACCGACTTCGGGACACCGGACGCGGCACCGCTGAGCCGCGTGTCCTTGGACGAGCTGGCCGGCATGTCGTTCCCGGCCGGGTCGATGGCACCCAAGATCGAGGGCTGCCGCAGGTTCGTCACCGCCACCGGCGGGACGGCCGGGATCGGCTCGCTGACGGACGCGGCCGCCCTGCTGGCCGGGACAGCCGGCACCACCATCACCGCCGGCCACGCTGCTGGATCGCGTGGTCGGTACGAGCTGAACCGAGGAGACCGACGATGACGATGACGGGCACGCGAACGCTGGACCCGGAGCTGCTGCACCGGATGGATGCGTACTGGCGTGCGGCGAACTACCTGTCCGTCGGGCAGATCTACCTGTACGACAACCCGTTGCTCAAGCGCCCGCTGGCGCTGTCGGACGTGAAGCCCCTGGTGGTCGGGCACTGGGGGACCACGCCGGGTCAGAACTTCATCTACGTGCACCTGAACCGGGTGATCACCACGTACGACCTGAACATGTTCTACGTCGCCGGTCCAGGTCACGGTGGTCCGGCGCTGGTCGCCAACACCTACCTCGAGGGCAGCTACAGCGAGATCTACCCCGACGTCAGCCAGGACGAGCCCGGGCTGAAGCGGTTGTTCACACAGTTCTCCTTCCCGGGCGGGATCTCCAGCCACGTCGCGCCGACCACCCCCGGCTCGATCCACGAGGGCGGCGAGCTCGGCTACTCGCTGAGCCACGCGTTCGGCGCGGCGTTCGACAACCCCGACCTGGTCGTCGCCTGCGTGATCGGCGACGGGGAGGCTGAGACCGGCCCGCTGGCCACCGCATGGCACTCCACCAAGTTCCTCAACCCGGTCAACGACGGGGCCGTGCTGCCGATCCTGCACCTGAACGGCTACAAGATCAGCAACCCCAGCGTGCTGGCCCGGATCGAGACCGAGGAGCTGGACCAGTACCTGCGCGGCTGCGGCTGGAACCCCCGCTACGTCGAGGGCGACGACCCCGAGACGATGCACGAGCTGATGGCCGCCGTCCTCGACGACACGATCGAGGCCGTCCAGCTCATCCAGGCCGAGGCCCGGGAAGGCGGCAAGACGACCAGGCCGCGCTGGCCGATGATCGTGCTCCGTTCCCCGAAGGGCTGGACCGGACCCGAGGTGGTCGACGGCCTGCAGATCGAGGGCACCTTCCGCGCGCACCAGGTGCCGCTGCTGGTCGACGAGGACCACCCCGGGCACGTCGAGAAGCTCGATGCCTGGATGCGCAGCTACAAGCCCGACGAGCTGTTCGACCAGGACGGGCGGCTGCTGGCCGACCTGGCGTTGCTGGCCCCGCACGGCCAGCGGCGGATGGGCGCGAACCCGCACACCAACGGCGGACTGCTGCTGCGCGACCTGCACATGCCCGACTTCCGAACCCACGCCGTCGCGGTCCCCGCCCCCGGCTGCGTGCAGGCTCAGGACACCCTCGTGCTCGGAGAGTTCCTGCGCGACGTCGTCACGCTCAACGCCGACCAGCGCAACTTCCGGATCTTCGGCCCGGACGAGACGCTGTCGAACCTGCTCGGCGCGGTGTTCTACGTCACCGACCGGCAGTGGGAGGCCCGCACGGTGGCCGGTGACCAGTTCCTGGCGCCGGCCGGGCGGGTGCTGGACTCGATGCTGTCCGAGCACCAGTCCGAGGGGTGGTTGGAGGGCTACCTGCTCACCGGCCGGCACGGGCTGTTCAACTGCTACGAGGCGTTCATCCACATCGTCGACTCGATGTTCAACCAGCACGCCAAATGGCTCAAGGTCACCAAGACGCTGCCGTGGCGGCGCGACATCTCGTCGCTGAACTACCTGCTGGCTTCGCATGTGTGGCAGCAGGACCACAACGGGTTCACCCACCAGGATCCGGGCTTCCTCGACCATGTGGTGAACAAGAAGGCCGACATCGTCCGGGTCTACCTGCCGCCGGACGCCAACTGCCTGCTGTCGGTCGCCGATCACTGCCTGCGCAGCCGGCACTACGTCAACGTGATCGTCGCCGGCAAGCACGCCATGCCGCAGTGGCTGTCGATGGTCGAGGCGGAGGTGCACTGCACCGAGGGCATCGGGATCTGGGAGTGGGCCGGCAACGACCGTGGCGGCGAACCCGACGTGGTGCTGGCCTGCTGCGGCGACACCCCCACCCTGGAGGTGCTCGGAGCGGTGTCGATCCTTCGCGAGCACCTGTCCGAGCTCAAGGTCCGGGTCGTCAACGTGGTGGACCTGATGAAGCTCCAGTCGGCCAGTGAGCACCCGCACGGGCTGTCCGACGGCGACTTCGACGCGCTGTTCACCCGCGACAAGCACATCATCTTCGCCTTCCACGGCTACCCGACCCTGATCCACCGGCTCACCTACCGGCGCACCAACCGCGACCTGCACGTGCGCGGCTACAACGAGGAAGGCACGATCACCACGCCGTTCGACATGCGCGTGCAGAACCGGCTCGACCGGTTCCACCTCGTGCAAGACGTCATCGAGCGGCTCCCGCAGCTGGGGGCGACCGCCGACTACCTCAAGCAGAGCATGGCCGACAAGCTTGTGGCCCACACCCTCTACATCAACAAGCACGGCATGGACATCCCCGAGATCCGCTACTGGGTCTGGACCCCAGCGCCATGACCGGGACAGCGGCCGGGACAGTGGCTGGGGCCGCCCTGAATCCGGAGCGCACGGGTCCGTACTCGTTGGTCGATATCGCCCAGCAGTTGGTCGCCGGCGATAAGGGTTTGCTCGCGGCCGATGCGTCCGTCCCGACCTGCAACACGCGCTTCGCCGAGCTGGGGATCCCTCAGGACGAACCGACCCGCCGGGCGTACCGGGAGCTGCTCCTGACGACGCCCGGTCTTGGGGAGAGCATCAGCGGGGTCATCCTCTGCGACGAGACGATCCGGCAACACACCCGCGGCGGTGTCGCGTTCCTGACCGTTCTGGCGCGGGCCGGGATCGTTGCGGGGATCAAGGTCGACCTCGGCGCGAAGCCGTTGGCCGGGCGCCCCGGCGAGGAGGTGACCGAGGGGTTGGACGGCCTGGAACCGCGACTGAGCGAGTACGCGGCGATGGGCGCCCCTTTCGCGAAATGGCGGGCCGTGTTCAGCATCGGTGAGGCGACCCCGAGCCGGGCCTGCGTCGAGGCGAACGCGCACGCGCTGGCCCGCTACGCCGCGCTGTGCTAGGCGGCCGGTCTGGTGCCCATCGTGGAGCCGGAGGTGTTGATGGCCGGCGAGTACACCCTGGCTCGGTGCGGCCAGGTCACCGAGGAGGTGCTGCAAGGAGGTGTTTGCCCAGCTGCGTACCCAGGGGGTCGCGCTTGAGGCGATGCCGCTCAAACCCAACATGACCCCACCTACGTCGAGCAGAAGGACCAGCCTGATGACCACCCACGCCAAGCAACCCCAGGCTGACCCTTCGCCCAGCACGAAGCCAGACCCGAAGCACGACCTGAAGACCCTGCCGATGGCGCAGGTGCAGAAGCAGCTCGGGAGCTCACCGGACGGGCTGACCCAGGTCGAGGCAACGAAGAGGCTGACCCAGTACGGTGCGAACGAGATCACCGAGCACAAGACCAACCCACTGCTGAAGTTCCTGTCCTACTTCTG
>JBKJQN010000034.1:0-52929 GCA_046593925.1 Mycobacteriales bacterium | reverse complement strand
TTCGCGAGGTCGACCTCCAGCTCCGCGGTGAGCAGGGCGACCTTGCCGATCTCCTTGAGGTAGAGCCGGACCGGGTCGCTGGTCGGGGCGTTACGGGCGTCGATCTCCTCCTGCCGGGCCAGCCGGGCCTCGCGGGTCTCGTCCTCGGCGTCGCCCGCATCATCGTCGAGGACGTCGATGCCGGCGTCGGAGACTGCCTTCAGGACGGCTTCGAGCTGCTCCAGCGGCAGCTCCGCGGCTCCGACGGCGGCGGCGACCTCCTCGGTGGTCAGCGACCCGGCTGCTCGCCCGCGGGCGAGCAGCTCATGCACCTCCGGGCTGCTCGCGGGCAGGGGCGGAGCAGGCAGGTCCGGTGCGTGGACGACGGACCGTGCCTGCTCGGGGCTCACAGCTGCCCCGCTCCCCGCTCACGCAGCGCGCGTACGGTCTGCTCGAGCTGCACCAACTCGGCGAAGGCCCGGCCGTAGCGCTCGGCCTCCTCGACCGGGTTGATCCGTTGCAGCTGGGGCTTGAGCTCGGCAATCCGCCGGCTCAGCGCGAACTCCTGCAGCCGGCTGAGCACCGCGGCGGCGTAGCGCCCGTCGGGCTCGGCGTCGCTGCGCAGCGGCTCGACCGCCAGCACGGTCACCAGCGTTCGGAGGGACTCGTTGTCGGCGGCTTCGCGCAGCGCGGCGACCCAGGCCTCGCCGCCGGCGGTGCCGGCCGTGCCGCCGGCCTTGGCGATGAGCACGCGCACGTTGCGCAGCTGCTCGTCGGTCCAGGCCTGCTCGTCGATCGCATCGAACAGCGGCGCCGCGAGCACGGGCAGCTGCACCGCGAGCTTCACCGCCTCGCGCTCGACGGCCAGCGCGGCGCTGTCCGCGGCCGGCCGGGGCGCCGCGGCTCGCTGACGGGGTGCGCGCGGCTGCCCGGTCAGCTCGGCGACCCGGGCGTGCACGACCTCGACGTCCAGTCCGAGCCGACCCGCGAGGCGACGGGCGTACTCCGGTCGCAGCGCCCGGTCCTTGATCTTGGCGACCAGCGGCGCGGCCGCACCGAGCGCACCGACGCGGCCCTCGGCGGTCTCCAGGTCGTACTTGGCGATCAAGGAGGACAGCGCGAACTCCACCAGCGGCACCCGGCTGGCCACGAGGTCACGGACCGCGGTGTCACCGTGCGCGAGCCGCAGCTCACACGGGTCCATGCCGCCCGGGCTGACCGCGATGAAGGTCTGTGTGACGAACTCCTGCTCGCTGTCGAACGCCTTGAGCGCGGCTTTCTGGCCGGCGGCGTCGCCGTCGAACAGGAACACCACCTCACCGCGCAGCTCGCCCGAGTCCATCAACAGTCGCCGCAGCGCGCCGATGTGGTCGCTGCCGAACGCGGTGCCGCAGGTCGCGACGGCCGTCGGCACGCCGGCCAGGTGGCAGGCCATGACGTCGGTGTAGCCCTCCACGACGACGGCCTGGCGGCGCTTGGCGATCTCCTTCTTGGCGGCCTCCAGGCCGTACAGGACGTGGCTCTTCTTGTAGAGCGGGGTCTCCGGGGTGTTGAGGTACTTCGGGCTGTCGTCGCCGGGGTCGGTCGACAGCTTGCGGGCGCCGAACCCGACGACTTCACCGGTCAGGTCGCGGATCGGCCAGACCAGCCGGTGCCGGAACCGGTCGATCGGACCCTGCCGGCCCTGGCTGGCGAGCCCGGCCGCGAGCAGCTCCTCGGCGGAGAACCCCTTCGCCCGCAGCGCCTTGACCAGCACGTCCCAGCCCTCGGGCGCGAACCCCAGGCCGTACGTCGACGCGGCCTCGCGGTCGAACCCACGCTCGGCCAGGAAGGTGCGGGCGGCGGCGGCGGCCGGGCTCCCGAGCTGCTCGGCGAAGAAGGTCGCGGCGGCGCGGTTGGCCTCCACCAGCCGGGTGCGCTGACTGCTCTGGCGTCCCGGCGCCGCGGAGCCCTGCTCGTAGGTCAGCACGATGCCGTACCGGCCCGCCAGCATCTCCACCGCCTCGACGAACGTCAGGTGCTCCGAGTCGCGCAGGAAGGTGATGACATCACCCGAGACCCCGCAGCCGAAGCAGTGGAAGAAGCCCAGCGCCGGGTTGACGTTGAACGAAGGTGACTTCTCGTCGTGGAAGGGGCACAGGCCCTTCAGCCGGCCACCGCCCGCCGGGCGTAACTGCAGGCGCTCGCCGATGACCTCGTCGATGCGGGCCCGCTCCCGGACCAAGACGACGTCAGCGTCGCGGATCCGTCCCGCCACGCCCCACCCCCGTCCGCCCTCGGACCGCCGTGGCGAGCCGGGTCCAGGACCTGCCGCTGCCCATCCTACGGCCGCGAGGGGGTCACCGGGCCAGGACCCGGAGCAGTCCGGTCAGGTCGGTATCAGCCGGGCGTGCAGGTGGGCAGCGGAGGCGTCGGTGAGGCTCGCCACCTGGTCCACGACCGCCCGCAACCGCGCGCCGTCGTCACCCGCGGTGGCCCAGGCCTCGGCCGCGAGCGGGCCGAGCTCATGCGGGCGCGCACACAGCTCGTCGACGAGCTCGCGGACCACGTCGCGCTCGCGGGCCTGGGCCATGCGGGCGCCGGCCCGGCTCATCACGTAGCGCGCGGCGACGGCCTTGAGCAGCGCGCACTCGGCCCGCTCGACCTGCGGGACGACCAGCCCGGCTGCGTAGCGGGTGAGCGGACCGTCGCCGTACCGCCGCCGGGTCGCGGACTCTGCCGCGACGCAGAACCGGCCGATCAGCTCGCTGGCGCACGACTTCAGCGCCGCGGTGCTCGCCGAGCCGCCGTCATAGGACCGCGGGAAGGACGGGCGTGCCAACAGGTCGTCCAGCACCGTGCGGAGGTCGGCGGCGGTGTCGTCGCTGTAGACCTGCGCGGCCAGCGCGGCCAGCTCCTCGCGCTCCTGGGGGTCGGCGAGGTCCTCGAGCCTGACCAGCCCGGCCAGGACGCCGTCCTCGAGGTCATGTACGGAGTACGCCACGTCGTCCGCCCAGTCCATCACCTGTGACTCCAGGCAGCGCACCCCGTCGGGGGCTCCGTCGCGGAGCCAGGCGAACACCGGCAGATCGTCGTCGTACACGCCGTACTTGAGGCAGCCCGACCCGCGCGGCCACGGGTACTTCGTCGCCGCGTCCAGGGCGGCCCGGGTCAGGTCCAGGCCGGCGCCGGGCACCTTGACCTCGAGCCGGGTGAGCACCCGCAGCGACTGCGCGTTGCCCTCGAAGCCACCGCATGCCTGCGCCGCCTCATCCAGGGCGGTCTCGCCGTTGTGGCCGTACGGCGGGTGGCCGAGGTCATGGGCGAGGCAGGCGGCGTCGACCAGGTCGGGGTCACAGCCCAGGACCGCCCCCAGCTCGCGGCCGACCTGCGCGCACTCCAGGGAGTGCGTCAGGCGGGTCCGCGGGGCCGCGGACGACGGCCCGATCGGCTCGACCACCTGGGTCTTGCCGGCGAGGCGGCGCAACGCACCGGAGTGCAGCACCCGCGCCCGGTCGCGCTGGAAGGCGCCGCGTCCGCTGCGCTCCGGCCCGCCGACCAGGCGCTCGCGGTCGGCGTCGGCGTACGTCACACCTTCCAGCCTAGGGCGGTGTCACGGGCGGCCGCCGCGGGCCCGCTGCTGTTTGCTGATCGCCTTCCAGCGCTGCTTGTCCTGGCTGCGCAACCGGGCATCCCGACGGCGGTCCTGGAAGGCCAGCTCGCGTTGCAAGCGCCGCCAGGAGTCGACCCGCGCCACCGGCAGGTCACCGGCGTCGACGCTGGCCTGCACCGCGCAGCCGGGCTCACCGATGTGCGCGCAGTCGGCGTATCGGCAGGCCACCGCAAGGTCCTCGACGTCCGCAAAGGCCCGCGCGAGCGCCTCGTCGCCGCCCTGCAGGGCAACCGCGCGCAGGCCCGGCGTGTCGATGACGACGGCTCCGGAAGGCAGCACGAACAGCTCGCGGTGGCTGGTGGTGTGCCGGCCCTTGCCATCGACCTGACGCAGGTCGCCGGTGGCCATCAGCTCGGCGCCGGCGAGCGCGTTGACCAGGGTCGACTTACCCGCCCCCGACGCGCCCAACAGGACGATGGTCGTCCCCGCCCCGGTGTACGGGTCGAGGGCGGCCGTGTCACCGGCCGCCGCGGACACCACGACAACATCGACGCCGGGGGCGTGCCCGCGGGCCCGCCCCACGGCAGCGTCCGGGTCGGCGCACAGGTCGGCTTTGGTGAGCACGAGCACCGGGATGGCACCGCTTTCCCAGGCCAGCATCAGCAGCCGTTCGATCCGCCGCACCGGCAGCGAGCCGTGCAGCCCGGCGCAGACGAGCACCACGTCCACGTTCGCCGCCAGCGGCTGCACGGCGCTGCTCCCGGACGCCGCACCTCGGGCCAGCAGTGAGGTGCGGGGCAGCCGTGCGACGGCGACCTCGTCCTGGAGGGTCAGCCAGTCGCCGACCGTCGGGGTCTCCCGCTCGTCGGCGGGTGGCGGCAGCGCGGGCAGCCGGAGCGGGCCGGCGGGGGTGAGGACGACGTAGCCACCGCGATCGACGCGGGCGATCCGGGCTCGTGCGGGAGCGGACGTGGAAGGGTCGGACAGGTGCACGGGAGGGCCTTTCCAGCACGGCGGCCCACGCAGCAGCGTCAGGCCGCCCGGACAGGGGCGTCGGAACTCGTCGGTGCTGTCATGGCCGTCCCCCATCTCCCGCGGTCGTAGCCCTCGCACCTGGACGCTACGGCTCGCGCGGCGGGCCGTCACGCGGTTTTCCGCTACACCGCGCTCGGGCCGCCGTCGCTGCTGCGACCGAAGACCCGGTAGTACAGGTACGCCGCCGTCTCGCGCGCGATGTAGCGCACCTCGGTGCCGCGGGTGTGCACCGACGGACCCTGCCGGGTGGGCGAGGTGACGGCGCGGATGCCGAGGTCGGTGGCCATCCGCCGCGAGCGGAGCGAGTGCCATGGGTCGGTGACCAGCACCGCGCTGCCCCAGCCTTTCGCGGTCATCGTGCGGTCCAAGGCCTGCAGGCTCTGCAGGGTGTTACGACCCTCGCCGACGGCGACGACGTCCTTGACCCCGCGACCCATCAGATACGTCCGGCCGGCGTCGGCCTCGGTGAACCGGTCGCCGGGGGCGGACCCGCCGAGGGTGACGACCCGTGGCGCGATGCCCGCGTCGTACAGCGCCTTCGCGTGCTCGAGCCGCGCCTCGAAGACCGCGCTCGGGCGACCGTCGTACTGACTCGCGCCGAGCACGACGATCACGTCGCTCGCCATCCGGTCGTCCTGCCGGGCGACCCACCAGATCCTGGCCGCGGTGCCGCCGACGACGATGAGGACAGCGAGCAACAGCAGGGCGATCATCCGGCGGAAGGTCCTGGACAGCAGGAGCAGCGGCACCTAGCCGGTCGTCCGCTCGGCGGCGGCGGCGCGGCCGGCCTCCAGGCGCGCCACCGGCACGCGGAACGGCGAGCAGGAGACGTAGTCGAGCCCGGCGTCGTGGAAGAAGTGGACGCTGTCGGGGTCACCGCCGTGCTCCCCGCACACACCGACCTTGAGGTCGGGCTTGGCGGCCCGGCCCTCCGCCACGGACAGCCGGACCAGCCGGCCGACGCCGTCCCGGTCGATCGACTCGAACGGGCTGACCCCGAAGATGCCCAGGTCCAGGTAGCGGGAGAAGAACGACGCCTCGACGTCGTCACGGCTGAACCCCCAGCCCATCTGGGTCAGGTCGTTGGTGCCGAAGGAGAAGAAGTCGGCGGCCTCGGCGATCTGCCCGGACGTCAGCGCCGCGCGCGGGATCTCGATCATGGTGCCGACGAGGGCCTCGACCCCGACGTCGGCGAGGATGCGCAGGGCCTCCTCGCGGACGACCTCGAGCTCCTGCACGGCGCCGACAAGCGGCACCATCACCTCGGGCCGCGGGTCCAGGCCTTCGGCGCGCAGCGCCTTGGCGGCCTCGGCGAGCGCGCGCACCTGCATGCCGAACAGCCCGGGGATGACCAGCCCGAGTCGTACGCCGCGCAGGCCGATCATCGGGTTGCTCTCGTGCAGCCGGCGGACGGCGTCGAGCAGGTGGTGCCGCTTGGGGTCGACGGGCTGACCGGTCGCCTCGGCCACCGCGATCTCGACCGACAGCTCGGTGATGTCGGGCAGGAACTCGTGCAGCGGCGGGTCGAGCAGGCGCACCGTGACCGGCAGGCCGTCCATCGCGCGCAGGATCCCGAGAAAGTCCTCGCGCTGCAGGGGGAGCAGCGCGTCGAGCGCCGCAGCCTGCTCGTCATGGCCGTCGGCGAGCACCAGGTCCTCGACCAGCTGGCGGCGCTCACCCAGGAACATGTGCTCGGTGCGGCACAGCCCGATGCCCGACGCCCCGAAGCGCCGGGCCCGCTCGGCATCCTCGGCGTTGTCGGCATTGCCGCGTACGCCGAGCCGGCGGGCCGCGTCGGCGTGGCCGACCAGCCGGTGCACGGCCTGCACCAGGTCGTCACCCTGCTCGGGGGCGAGCTCACCCTCGAAGTACTGCACGACGGGGCTCGGGCGGACGGGCACGGCCCCGAGGAAGACGTTGCCGCTCGTACCGTCGATCGACAGCACGTCGCCTTCGTTGACCACCGTGCCGTCGGGCGAGGTGATGGTCAGCGCCTCGAGGTCCACCTCGAGGTCCTCGGCCCCGCAGACGCAGGTCTTGCCCATCCCGCGTGCGACGACGGCCGCATGGCTGGTCTTGCCGCCACGACTGGTCAGGATGCCCTGCGCGGCGATCATCCCGGCGAGGTCGTCAGGGGTGGTCTCGCGCCGTACCAGCACCACGTCCTCGCCGCGGGCCGCCCAGGCGACGGCGGTGTGGCTGTCGAAGACGACCCGGCCGACCGCGGCGCCCGGGGAGGCGCCCATCCCCTTACCGAGCAGCGTCTGACCCATCGTGGCGTCATCGTCCGCGCCGAAGGCCGGGAACATCAGCCTGGCCAGCTGGGCGCCGGTCACCCGCTCGAGTGCCTCGTCCTCGCTGATCAGCCCCTCGTCGACCAGCTGCGTCGCGATCCGGAACGCGGCGCCGGCGGTGCGCTTGCCGACCCGGGTCTGCAGCATCCACAGCTTGCCCCGCTCGATAGTGAACTCGATGTCGCAGAGGTCCCGGTAGTGCTCCTCCAGGGTGCGCATCGTGGTCATGAGCTGGGCGTACGAAGCGCTGTCGAACTGCTCGAGGTCAGCCAGCGGCACGGTGTTGCGGACGCCGGCCACGACGTCCTCGCCCTGGGCGTTCTGCAGGTAGTCGCCATACACCCCCTGCGCCCCGGAGCCAGGGTCGCGGGTGAAGGCCACGCCGGTGCCGGAGTCCATCCCGAGGTTGCCGAACACCATCGAGCAGATCGTGACGGCGGTGCCGAGGTCCGCGGGGATGCGCTCCTGCCGGCGGTACAGCCGGGCCCGCTCGCCGTTCCAGGAGTCGAAGACGGCCCGCGTCGCCAGGTCCATCTGCACCCGCGGGTCCTGCGGGAACGGCTCGCCAGTGTGTGCCTGCACCAGCTCCTTGAACCGGTCGACGAGCGTGCGCAGGTCGTGCTGGTCGAGCTCGAGGTCACTGCGTACGCCCTTACTGCGCTTGGCCTCGTCGATGGCTCGCTCGAATCCCTCGACCCCGAGCACCGTCTTGCCGAACATCTGCAGCAGCCGGCGGTAGGAGTCCCAGGCGAACCGCTCGCTGCCGGCCTGCTCGGCCAGACCCTTGACGCTCTCGTCGTTCAGCCCGATGTTGAGTACGGTGTCCATCATCCCGGGCATCGAGAACTTGGCGCCGGACCGGACGCTGACGAGCAGCGGGTCCGCGGCGTCACCAAGGCGCTTGTCCATCTGCTTCTCGAGCGCCGCGAGGTGCTCGTCGACCTGGGCCGACAGCTCGGCCGGTACGTCGCCGCTTGCCAGGTAGCCACGGCAGGCCTCGGTCGTGATGACGAAGCCGGGTGGCACGGGCAGGCCGAGGCCGGTCATCTCGGCGAGGTTGGCGCCCTTGCCTCCCAGCAGGTCCTTCATGTCCCTGCCACCCTCGGAGAAGTCGTAGACCAGCTTGACCACGGGGCTCCTCGGTTCGGGACGTCCTCGGAGTGGGACGGATGTAGGGAGGCTAGCGGCGCCTGTGGCGCAGGGTGACGAGGGTCACGAAAGGGCGGTCACGACGCCGAGCCCGGGCCGCGCTCGTGCCCCGGGACCGCGGCCGACAGGGGGGCGCCCAGCCCGTCGGCTGGCGGCCCGTCTGGCCGCGTGTCGGTCGCGGGCCCAGCAGCCGGCACCGGAGCGGGGTGCACGGGTGCGGCCGCAGGTCGTCGCAGGCCACCTGCCGGACGTGCGCGTCGGTGTAGGTGCGCACAACGAGGCGGCGGCCGTCCGGCTTCCCCGATGGCGGTACCCGCGCGTCTGGGGGCGAGTGGCGCGGCTCGCAGGGGCCGTCGTGACCGACGGGCGGCCGACCGGTCGGGCCGACCGCGAACAGTCGGGCAGCACGTCAGACCACGCCGTACAGCCGGTCCCCCGCGTCGCCGAGGCCCGGGGTGATGTAGCCACGTGCGTCCAGCCGCTCATCGACGCCGGCCGTCACGACAGTGACCGGGCAGCCGGCGTCGTCGCGGAAGGCCTGGTCGACGCGCGCCAGCCCCTCCGGCGCTGCGATCAGGCAGATCGCCGTGACGCTGCTCGCCGCCCTGCGGACCAGCATCTCGATGGTGGCGACGAGGGTGCCGCCGGTGGCCAGCATCGGGTCCAGGACGAACACCTCGCGCTGCGACAGGTCCTCCGGCAGGCGGGTGGCGTACGTCGTGGCGACCAGCGTCCCCTCGTCGCGCACCATGCCGAGGAAGCCGACCTCCGCCATCGGCAGCAACCGCGTCATCCCGTCGAGCATCCCGAGCCCGGCCCGCAGGACAGGCACGACGAGCGGCACCGGGCGGGCGAGCCGGACGCCGTGCGCCGTCGCGACGGGGGTCGTGACCTGGACCGGTGCGGTGCGGATGCCGCGAGTGGCCTCGTACGCGAGCAGCGTGACCAGCTCGTCGGCGAGCCGGCGGAACGTCGGTGAGTCGGTACGCGCGTCGCGCAGCGTCGTCAGCTTGTGGGCCACGAGCGGATGGTCGACGACGAGGGTGCGCACGCTGTCACGCTAGCCAGCCCCGCCCCCCGGTGCCCGCCGCCTTGCCCCCGCCGCCACCCCGCGTGCACCTCCCCTTCGATGGTGCGCTTCCCCTTCGACAGTGCGCACAAAAGGGGTGCCAGGGCGCTCTGTCCAAGGGGAGCAGGACGGCGAGGGAGCCGGGACGTACGGCTGCGTCAGCCGGTTCGACGCAGTGCCTGGGATCGAGCGAAGGCACGACGCACCCGCGCCGCCAGCGCTACCGGGCGGTGCATGGCGTCCGCCCACGAGTAGCGCACGACCTCGAAGCCGGCCTCACGCAGGCGGTCCTCGCGGAGCTTTTCGGCAAAGAGCGCGCCGGGCTCGGCGTACTTGAGCGCGCCGTCGGCCTCTGCCACGGTGCGGTACGCGGCCCAGTAGTGGTCGACCCGGGCGATGACATCGTCGCCGTCCCCGAGCCAGACCTGGGCTTCCGGGTCCGGCAGTCGCTGCTCGCCCATCCGGATGCGGCCGAGCGACTCGAGCGGCGACTCCGCGCGGCCGTCGGCGAGCGCCAGGGCCCGGACACCGTGCCGCGCGCCGGGCCACCCGTCGCAACGGCGCAGCACGTCCTGGAGAGCCTGAGGGTGGACGCCGCGTGCGAGAGCGGCGTCAGCGACCACGACGCCGCACAGCCACCCGTGCCGACGGGCCACGTCGACGGAGGTGCGCGCCAGACCGGTGACCGGTACGCCGGCCAGCTCGGTCACGTCTCCGGGCGGCAGCTTTGTGCCCTGCCCGTGGTGGCGCGGGCGCTCCTCACGTCGCTCCAGCAGCTGCGGGTCCGTCGGCGCGGGCACGAGCAGCGGAAGGCCGTGCAGGACGGCGGCCGTCAGCCGGCAGGCGACCAGGTCGACGTCGGAGACGAGCCGCGCCGCCGTCACGGCAAGAGCCGTCCGACCACGATCGTCGAGATCTGCCACCAGCAAGCGCTCGGCGTAGACCCCGGGCCGTACGCGCACGAGAGGGCCTGTGCCACGCAGCTGCGTCACCGGCACCCCTGCGGCGCGAGCCTGGGCGCGCGTGACAACCCCGCCCTGGGAGCGTGCCAGCTGGCGCACCGCGTCGTCCACGTCACGACCTTGCATCGCCGGACAGCCGGGTGCCGCCGACGATTCACAGCCTGCTCCCCTGTCCACAGGAGGCGCCTCCCCTGCGCCAGTGCACTGCAGGGGGCTGCCAGAGCGCTCTCCTGAAGGGGAAGTGCACTCTCGAAGGGGAGGGGGTTCGGGGGGTTAGAGGGGGCCGAGGGCGTCGGTGAGGTAGCGCTCAACGGCGTCGAGGGAGACCCGCTGCTGGGTCATCTCATCGCGGGAGCGCACGGTCACCGCCTGGTCCTGCAGGCTGTCGAAGTCGACGGTGACGCAGTACGGCGTACCGACCTCATCCTGACGCCGGTAGCGGCGGCCGATCGCCCCCGCGTCGTCGAAGTCCGTCGGGAAGCGCTTGCGCAGCGCAGCGGCGAGGGTGCGGGCCACCGGCGAGAGATCGGCGTTGCGGGACAGCGGCAGGACCGCGGCCTTGATCGGCGCGAGCCGCGGGTCCAGCTTGAGCACCACCCGCTTGTCGACCCCGCCCTTGGCGTTCGGCGCCTCGTCCTCGGTGTACGCGTCGAGCAGGAAGGTCAGTGCCGCGCGATCGACGCCGGCGGCCGGCTCGATGACGTAGGGCGTGTAGCGCTCGCCCGATTCCTGATCGAAGTGGTCGAGCTGCGTGCCGGAGGCCTTGGAGTGCACCGTCAGGTCGTAGTCGCCGCGGTTCGCGATGCCTTCCAGCTCGCCCCACTCACCGCCGGCGAAGCCGAACCGGTACTCGATGTCGACGGTGCGCGTCGAGTAGTGCGACAGCTTCTCGTTCGGGTGCTCGAACAGCCGCAGGTCCGTAGGGGCGATGCCGAGCCCGACGTACCAGGCCATCCGCTGGTCGATCCAGTACTGATGCCACGCGGCGTCCTCCCCGGGCTTGACGAAGAACTCCATCTCCATCTGCTCGAACTCGCGGGTCCGGAAGATGAAGTTGCCTGGCGTGATCTCGTTGCGGAAGCTCTTGCCGATCTGGCCGATGCCAAAGGGCGGCTTCTTGCGCGCGGAGGTCTGGACGTTGAGATAGTTGATGAAGATGCCCTGGGCAGTCTCGGGGCGCAGGTACGCCAGGCCGCTGCCGTCGTCGACGGCGCCGAGGGAGGTCTTCAGCAGGCCGTTGAAGTCCTTGGGCTCGGTCCAGGTGCCGCGGTTGCCGCAGTTCGGGCAGGCCAACTCGGCGAGCGGCTTGCCGGCGCCCTCCTCCAGGTGGTCGGCACGATAGCGCCTGTGGCAGGAGGTGCACTCGACGAGCGGGTCGACGAACGTCGCGACGTGCCCGCTGGTCTCCCACACCTCGCGGGCCAGGATGACGCAGCTGTCCAGGCCGACGACGTCGTCGCGCTGCTGGACCATCGACGTCCACCACTGCCGCTTGATGTTGTTCTTCAGCTCCACGCCGAGGGGCCCGTAGTCCCACGAGGCGCGCAGCCCGCCGTAGATCTCCGACGACGGGTACACCAGGCCCCGGCGCTTGGCCAGGCTGACAATCGTGTCCATGCGGTCCGGCGGCTTCGCCATGGCTGCTCCCCTGGTCCGGCTGGCTGTCGGGCGAGTGCCTCACCCTACCGGCGGACCGCGCAGCCCCTCAGTGGCGGACGCCTCAGCCGGTGCGGCACGATCAGCCGGTGGCACGAACCCCGGACCTCGGCTCCCAGGCCCCCGACCTCGACCTGCCCGCGTGGACGGCCGACGGCCCGACCCGGCTGCGGCTGGCGGAGCAGCGCGGTGCACCGGTCGTGCTGGCCTTCTACCCGGGCGACGACACGGCCGTCTGCACGAAGCAACTGTGCTCCTACCAGGACGACCTGCAGGTGCTACGTGGGCTCGGCGCCCAGGTCTGGGGCATCTCGAGCCAGGATGTCGAGAGCCACCGGCGGTTCGCCGAGAAGCGCGGGCTGAGCTTCCCGCTGCTCGCCGACACCGACAAGGTCGCGCAGCGGGCGTACGGCGTCATCGGACCGTTCGGGCTGACCAAGCGGTCGGTGTTCGTCGTCGACGCCGCCGGCCTGCTGGCCTGGAGCCATGTCAGCACGGTCGGGCTGCGCTACCAGGACGTCGAGACCCTCGCCGGGGTCCTGCGCGGCCTACCGGCAGGGCGCTAACTGCCAGTCAGATCGGTAGCCCCCTGGGGGCGTCAGCTCCCCGGCAGATCGGTGGCCGCCGGGCCGGCGGACCGGCCGATATCGGTGGACGACGCATCAGCGGCCCGTCGCGACGGCGCGGAGCCCTCGTCGGAGAGCAGCACCTCGAACGCGCTCGGCTCGTCGCGACCGCGCGAGAGCAGCGGCGCCGCGTCGACCTTCACGTCGTACGCCGACAGCGAGCGGCGGTAGGAGCCGACGCCCTCCCACTCGGTGGTGAGCACCCAGGCGGTCGGGTCGTCGGCGGCCCGTCCGACCCGGCCGCGAAGGTAGCCCGGGCGCGCCGCGAAGGCCGCCAGCGCCGCCCGGGCCTGCGGCAGGAACGCCGCCGACTCGCGCTCCGGCACGTCGAATCTCGTCACGACCAGCATCACTGGCAGGCTAGCCCGGTGAGCACCCGACCACCGGCCGGACCGCTGCGCACCGCGGTCGAACGGCGTAGCGCGACGCTGCTCGTGGTCCTGTCGCGCCAGCCGCGCTGGCTGCTGCCCGTGGTCTCCGCACTGCTGCTGGCCGGCGTGGTGTTCCTGCCGGCGGCCGCCGCGATGCCCTGCCTGGCCGTGCTGCTGGCCTTCATCGGTTGGCTGACCTACCTGTCCTGGCCGGTCCTCGACGGGCGCGGCCGGGCGATCCGGCTGATCAGCCTGGGCCTGCTGCTCACCCTCGGTGTGCAGTCGATCGGCTAGACCTTCGCCAGCTGCCGCTCGGGCAGCGGCGGCTCGCTGCCGGCAGCGGCGACCGGCGACGGCTCGACCCGCAGGACCTTGGCGACGCCGGCGGGCAGCCACCAGTTCCACCGACCGAACAGGCTGACCAGCGCCGGCACGAGCAACGCGCGCACGAGGGTGGCGTCGATCAGGATGCCGACGCCGAGCGCGGTGCCGAGCACCTTGATGTCGGTCCCGGGCGCAGAAGCCAGCGCAGCGAAGGAGAAGAACAGGATCAGCGCCGCCGACGTGACCAGCCGCCCCGTCCGGCCCAGCCCGGTCACGACGGCCTGTGCCGTCGAGCCGGTGCGGTCGTACTCCTCCCGCATCCGGGCCAGGATGAACACCTCGTAGTCCATCGACAGCCCGAACAGGAACGCGAAGATCAGCACCGGCAGCCAGAACGTGATGGCCCCGGTCGGCGAGACCGCGAACAGCGTGCCGGAGCCGTGCCCGAGCTGCCAGAAGAACACCACGCTGCCGAAGACCGCGGCCAGCGACACCAGATTGAGCAGCACCGCCTTGATCGGCAGCAGGATCGAGCGGAAGGTGCGTACCAGCAGCACGAAGGTGATCACGGCTATCAGCGCCAGGACGTACGGGAAGTTGTCGTACACGGCGCTGAAGTAGTCCTGTACGACGGCGCCGGTGCCGGTGACCCCGACCGGACCCGCGGTGGCAGACTGCACCGCGCTGCGTACGCCGTCGACGACCCGGTTGGCGTCGCTGTCGACGGTCTCGGTGGCCGGGATGACGTCGATGACGGACGTGCCGCCCTTCGTGCCGCCGACAACCGCGGTGCGCACTCCGGGGACCCCTGCCGCGGCCTTCACGGCGGCGGCCTCCTGCCCGGCCGGCACCAGCACCTCGATGGGCGTCAGGACACCGGTCCCGACACCGCCGGTCTTCAGCGACTGCAGGACGTCGTACGACGCTCCGCCGCGCGCCAGCGAGCCCGTGCCGGACTGGCCGATCTTCAAGCCGAACACCGGGCTGATCAGCAGCCCGAGCACGAGCAGGGCGGCGCCGGCAGCGACCCAGCGGTTCCGGACGATGCCGCGCGCCCAGGCCGACCAGCCGCGGGAGGCGGCGTCGTCGTGGCGGATGTGCGGCCAGTCGACCTTCGGACCGATCGTCGAGAGCAGGGCCGGCAGCAGCGTGAGCACGACGGCGACGCTGACCAGCGGGATGAGCATGCCGCCCAGGCCCATGCTGCGCAGGAACGGCACCGGCACCAGCAGCAGCGCCACCAGGCTGATCGCGACCGTGACGCCCGAGGCGAGCACGGCGTGCCCCGCGGTCTGCATCGCGACGACCACCGCCTCCTCGTTGCTCCGACCGTGGGCGCGTTCCTCGCGCCAGCGGGACACCAGCAGCAGCGAGTAGTCGATGGCGACGCCGAGGCCGACCAGTGCGATCAGGAATTGCACGACGAAGCTCACGTCGGTGAGGTAGGTCAGCCCCAGCACCAGCAGGAAGGTCGTGAGGATCGACACCGCGGCGATCAGCAGCGGCAGCAGTGCGAGGAAGGACGCGAAGACGAAGGCCAGGACGGCGAGTGCTCCGGTGGCGCCCAGCAGGGTCTCGGTGAGCACGCTCGGGCCCTGGTTGTCCCCGCCCGCCGAGAGCAGCTGGTAGGAGGTGACGCCGGCCTGCAGACCGGCCGGCCCGGCTGCCGCCTGCAGGGCGGGCAGCAGGACCTTCGCGACCCCCAGCCCGAAGCCCTTGGGCTCAGGCCCCTGCACCAGGGCGAACGTGGCGAGCCCGTCGCCGGTGACGAAGCGCTGGTCTCCGGTGCTGCCGAGGTCGACGACGCGCAGCTGCGGAAGCTGGGTGCGTACGGCGTCGAAGACCTTGGCCGCGTCGGCCGAGCGGGGCCCGATCGGGCCGCCGCCAGCGACCGTGAGGACGGGCACCAGGGTGTCGGCGGAGCTGGTGCCGAAGGTGTCGATGAGCTGCCTCTCGGCGGTGTAGCCGGGCTGACCCGGCAGCGAGAAGTCGAAGCTCAGCCGTTTGGCGACCGGCCCAGCCGCCGCTGCACCGGCGACAAAGAGCACGACCCAGATCGCGGAGACGATGCGCCGGTGGTGCAGGACGAGGCGAGCGAAGCGTTCCACCCGCTGCACGCTAGGCCCGGACTCCCGACGCGGCCAGCGTGGTGCGGCTCCCCGACGGTGAACATCGCGTATCGACTCCCTGGCAGGGGCGCCGCGTCAGGGGTCCTCGATAGCGGCGTTCGGCACCGCACCGCCGTAGCGGCGGTCGCGCGAGGCGTACAGCTCGCACGCGCGCCACAGGTGCCGGCGGTCGACGTCCGGCCACAGCGTGTCCAGGAACACCAGCTCGGCGTACGCCGACTGCCACAGCAGGAAGTTGCTGGTCCGCTGCTCCCCCGACGTACGCAGGAACAGGTCGACGTCAGGCATGTCCGGCTCGTCGAGGTAGCGCGCCAGCACCTTCTCGTCGATCTTCTCGGGATCGACCAGTCCGGCCGCGACGTCAAGGGCGAGCAGCCGGGCGGCGTCGGCGATCTCGGCCCGGCCGCCGTAGTTGACACACATCGTCAGCGTGCAGACGGTGTTGTCCTTCGTCAGCTCCTCGGCCTGCTCGAGTTCGCGGACGACCGACCGCCACAGCCGCGGGCGCCGGCCGGCCCAGCGCACCCGTACGCCGAGCTCGTGCATCTCGTCGCGCCGCCGGCGGATGACGTCGCGGTTGAAGCCCATCAGGAAGCGCACCTCGTCCGGCGAGCGCTTCCAGTTCTCGGTGGAGAAGGCGTACGCGGACACCCAGCCGACGCCGATCTCGATGGCGCCTTCGACGACGTCGAACAACGAGCTCTCGCCGGCGCTGTGGCCGGCGGTACGCGGCAGGTCACGATCCTTCGCCCAGCGGCCGTTGCCGTCCATCACGATCGCGACGTGCCGGGGTACCAGCTCGGCGGGGATCGCCGGCGGCAAGGCCCCGGACGGGTGCGGGGTCGGGGCACGCGGGGCCGGGCGAGCCGGGGCGGTGGCCCGCCGCCTCACGTGCGCTCCACCAGCGGCAGGCTGCGCAGCCCGCGCTCGAGGTGCCACTGCAGGTGCGCCGCGATCAACCCGCTCACCTCGCGCCGGGTGCGCTGCTCGCTGGCCTGCGCCGGCTCCCACGACCCCTGCAGCAGGTCGGTCATCAGCGTCAGCGCCGCCGGGGCGGGCGAGGCCGCCCCGGCCGGCCGGCAAACCGGACAGACGGTGCCGCCGGCCGGCACGGAGAACCCCCGGTGCGGCCCCGCTGCACCGCAGCGCGCGCAGTCGGACAGGGCGGGGGCGTACCCGGCGACCGTCATGGCGCGCAGCAGGAAGGCATCGAGCACCAGGCCCGGGTCGCGGGCGGCGACGTCGTCGGTGCCGGTGAGCGCGCGCAGCGCCCCGACCACCAGCAGGAACAGCCGTATCGACGGCTCGCGCTCCTCCGCCGTCAGCCGCTCGGCCGTCTCGAGCACCGCCGTACCGGCTGTGTAGCGCGGGTAGTCGGTGACCAGCCGCTCGCCGTACGACCAGAGGCTGTCGGCCTGGGTCACGGTGTCGAGGCCGCCGCGGCCCTCCCACAACTGCAGGTCGACGTGGCTGAACGGTTCGACGGAGGCGCCGAAGCGGGACCGGGTGCGACGGACGCCCTTGGCGACCGCCCGCACCCGGCCGTGGACGCGGGTGAGCACGGTGATGATCCGGTCGGCCTCGCCGAGCTTCTGGACCCGCAGGACGACGCCCTCGTCGCGGTAGAGGGCCACGCCCGGATGCTAGGCGCTGTCAGAAGCCGAGCTTGCGCAGCTGCTTCGGGTCGCGCTGCCAGTCCTTGGCGACGCTGACCCGCAGGTCGAGGAAGACCTGGGTGCCCAGCAGCGTCTCGATCTGCCGCCGCGCGATCGTGCCGACGCCGCGCAGCCGCGCGCCACCGGTACCGAGCACGATCGCCTTCTGGCTGTCGCGCTCGACGTACAGCGTGGCGTAGATGTCCAGCAGCGGGCGCTGCGCGGGCCGGTCCTCGCGCGGGTGCATCTCTTCGATGGTGACCGCGATGGAGTGCGGCAGCTCGTCCCGGACGCCCTCGAGCGCCGCCTCCCGGATCATCTCGGCAATGAGCACCTGCTCGGGCTCGTCGGTCAGCTCGCCGTCGGGGTAGAGCGCCGGGCCCTCGGGCAGTCGGCCGACGAGCAGGTCGGCGAGCAGGTCGACCTGTTTGCCCGACACCGCGCTGACCGGCACGATCTCGGCCCAGTCGCCGAGCCCATCCAGGGCGAGCAGCTGCTCACCGATCTGCTGCTTTCCGGCCAGGTCGGTCTTGGTGAGCACCGCGACGACGGGCGTCTTCACCTGCGCGAGCTCGGCGGCGATGAAACGGTCACCCGGGCCGACCTTGTCATCCGCGGTGACGCAGAAGCAGATCACGTCGACGCCGGCGTACGTCTCCCGGACCAGGTCGTTGAGGCGCTGGCCGAGCAGTGTGCGGGGCTTGTGCAGGCCGGGCGTGTCGACCAGGACGAGCTGCGCGTCCGGGCGGTGCACGATCCCGCGGACGGCGTGCCGGGTGGTCTGCGGACGGCTGCTGGTGATAGCGACCTTGATGCCGGTGAGCGCGTTGGTCAGGGTCGACTTGCCGGCGTTGGGACGCCCGACGAAGCAGGCGAAGCCGGAGCGGAAGCTGGCGGGGTGGGATGCCATGGTGGCGTCAGTCTGCCGGACCCCGCGGTCGGGCGCGGTCGACCGAACAGGTCGACACAGCTCAGGTCGACAGGGTCTCGCGCAGCGCACCGTCCGGGCCCGCCACGTGCACGGGCACACCCACCCCGAACTCACGCAGCACGGCGAGGTCTGCCTCGGACGCCAGCCCCTCGGTGACCAGCGCCGCAGCCTCGAAGGTCCGGATCCCGCTGGAGGCGGCCGCGGCGACGGCGCCCCGCAGCGCCGAAGTCGTCAGGGTCGGGTCACGGTTCTCCACCGTCGCCGCGGCGTACGTACGCCCGTCGCTGTCGCGGACCGCGGCCCCTTCGCGCAGCCCGGTGTGCGGGGCGTGTGCCCGCAGCCGGGCGCCTCTGGCCAGGGTCACGATCTTGCTGTCCTCGGGGTCCACGCTCAGGGCTCCTGCTCGCCGGTGCGGCTGGCGAGCACCGTCGTGATCTGGTGGCGCCGCCCCGCCGCGGTCTCCGCGAGCAGGCTGATGCCTGAGACGGTCGTCGTGGCGCCCGGAATGGGCACCCGGCCGAGGGCGCTGGCGAGCAGCCCACCGACCGTCTCCACGTCGTCGTGCGGAAGCACGACGCCGAACAGCTCCTCGAGGTCCTCGACCGGCAGCCGCGCGGTCACCCGGTAGGTGTCGCCGTCGAGCTGCTCGACGGGTGGCCGCTCACGGTCGTACTCGTCGACGATCTCACCGACGATCTCCTCCAGGACGTCCTCCATGGTGACCAGACCCGCTGTGCCGCCGTACTCGTCGATGACGACCGCAATGTGGCCCAGCGAGGCCTGCATCTCCCGGAGCAGGTCGTCGACCGGTTTGCTGTCCGGGACGAAGACCGGCTCGCGCATCACCTCCTCGACCCGCCGGTCGGCGCCGCCCTCGGCGCGCTCCTTGCGTACCAGGTCCTTGAGGTAGGCCACGCCGAGCACGTCGTCCGCGCCGTCACCGACGACCGGGACCCGGCTGAAGCCGCTGCGCAGCGCCAGGTTGAGTGCCTGCCGGACACTCTTGTCGTGTTCGATGAACACCATGTCGGTACGCGGCACCATGACCTCCCGGGCGATCGTGTCACCGAGCTCGAAGACCCCTTCGATCATGTCGCGCTCGGCCTCCTCGACGACCCCGCGCTCCTGCGCCCGGTCGACCAGGTCACGGAGCTCGGCTTCGGAGGCGAACGGTCCCTCGCGGAACCCTTTGCCAGGGGTGAGCGCGTTGCCCAGTGCGATCAGCAGCCGCGGCACCGGCCCGAACACCCTCGTCAGCCCGAGCGCCAGCGGAGCCCCGACCAGAGCGACCCGTTCGGCCTGCTGCCGGCCGACCGTGCGCGGCGCCACCCCGATGAAGACGTAGCTGACGACGACCATCACGCCGACGGCCAGCGCGACCGCACCCGAGCCCTCAAGCCGGTCGATGAAGTACGCCGTGACAATGCCGGCGGCCGAGAGCTCGGCGACCATCCGCAGCAGGAGCAGCAGGTTCAGCGAGCGGGGCGGGTCGGCGAGCACCCGCTGCAGCCGGCCGGCGCCGGCCCGGCCGTCGCGGACCAGCTCCTCGACGCGGACCCGGCTGACCCGGGCCAGCGCGACCTCCAGGCACGCGAGCAGCCCGGCGACGACGACGAACAGGACGGCGACGACGAGCGGCGCCACCTGGGTGCGGATCACCTGTGGGTGCTGGTCACGAGCCGGCGGCACGCACCTCATGCCAGGACCGCAGCAGCTCGCCCTGCAGGCCGAACATCTCGGCATGCTCGTCGGGCTCGCCGTGGTCATAGCCGAGCAGGTGCAGCACACCGTGCGTGCACAGCATCTGCAGCTCCTCGTCGGTGCCGTGGCCGGCCTGTTCGCCCTGCCGCTGCGCGACGGCGGGGCACAGCACGACGACGCCGAGGTCGACGGCGCTGGCCTCCTCCGGATCCGCAGGGGCGTCGTGCCCGTCGTGCCCGACACCGCGCGAGCCGCGCAGGTCCAGCTCGTCCATCGGGAATGCCAGCACGTCCGTCGGGCCGGGCTCGCCCAGCCAGTGCACGTGCAGCCGCTCCATCTCCGCCAGGTCGACCAGGTGCAGCGAGAGCTCGGCCAGCGGCGACACCCCGAGGCGCTCCAGCGCATACCGGGACAGCCGCACGAGGGCCTGCTCGTCGACGGCCTCGCCGCTCTCGTTGGCGACCTCGATGCTCACCGTTGCGCCCCGCCGGTCAGCGGGGACCGCGCCGAAGGTCGTCGCGCCGGCCGGGCACCCGCTGCGGGCCGCGCTGCGCCGGTGCCAGCGACTCCTGCTCGGCGTCGTACTGCTCGTAGGCGTCGACGATCCGGCTGACCAGCTTGTGGCGGACGACGTCGCTGCTGGTCAACTGCGCGAAGTGGACGTCCTCGACATCGTCGAGGATGCCGCGCACCACGCGCAGTCCCGAGGTGGTGGTACCCGGCAGGTCGACCTGCGTGATGTCGCCGGTGACGACGATCTTGCTGCCGAACCCGAGCCGGGTGAGGAACATCTTCATCTGCTCGGGCGTGGTGTTCTGCGCCTCGTCGAGGATGATGTAGGCGTCGTTGAGCGTGCGTCCGCGCATGTACGCCAGCGGCGCGACCTCGATGGTGCCGGCCGCCATCAACCGCGGGATCGACTCCGGGTCAAGCATGTCGTGCAGTGCGTCGTACAGCGGTCGCAGGTAGGGGTCGATCTTGTCGTTCAGGGTGCCCGGCAGGAACCCCAGCTTCTCGCCCGCCTCGACGGCCGGTCGGGTGAGGATCAGCCGGTTGACCTGCTTGGCCTGCAGCGCCTGGACGGCCTTGGCCATCGCCAGGTAGGTCTTGCCGGTGCCGGCCGGACCGATGCCGAACACGATCGTGTGCCGGTCGATGGCCTCGACGTAGCGCTTCTGGTTGGCTGTCTTCGGCCGGATGGTGCGGCCCCGGTTGGACAGGATGTTGAGCGTCAGGACGTCGGCGGGCTTCTCGCCGCCGTCGCGGGTCAGCATCGTGAAGGTGCGCTCGACGGCGTCCCGGGTCAGCACCTCGCCGCGTTCGAGCAGCAGCAGCAGCTGCTCGAACAACCCTGCAGCCAGCGCGTTGTCAGCGGGCGAGCCGGTCAGGGTGATCTCGTTGCCCCGGACGTGGACGTCGCTGGCGACCAGGGCCTCGACGACCCGCAGCACCGCGTCGCCACTGCCGAGCAGGCTGACCATCGAGTGCCCACCGGGCACGACGATGCGGGTGGTGACGGCGCGGCCGCCGGGTGGGGTGTCGGGCACGGTGCGGCTCGTCGCCTGCTCTCGTCCGAGGGTCTCTGGCGTCTCCGAGACTACCCGCGGGGACGGCCCGGAACATTCCTCAGCCGGGCGGCCAGCCCAGCCCACGACCGCCCAGGACGTGGACGTGCAGGTGGTGGACGGTCTGTCCGCCGTCGACGCCGGTGTTGACCACCAACCGGTGGCCGCCGGTGAGGCCCTCCTGCCGGGCCACCGCGACCGCGGCTTCGAGCACCTCGGTCAACAGCGCCGGGTCAGCGCCGGCGAGTGCGGCCAGGTCTGCATAGTGGTCGCGCGGGACGACCAGCAGGTGTGTCGGGGCCTGCGGCGTGATGTCGCGGAAGGCCACCGTGCGGTCGGTCTCGTGGACGACGTCGGCGGGCACCTGCCCCGCGACGATCCGGCAGAACAGGCAGTCGGCCTCGGCCGGCCCGTCAGCCACGCTTGGACCCCCGGGTCAGCCACAGCCCCGTACCGCCGGCGACGCCCAGCAGCGCGGCGCCGCCGAGCAGGCCGAGCTCGATCCGCGCCAGCGGGTCGGCAGCGCTGCTCGCGGCAGTCCTGGTCGCGTCGGGCGCCGGGGCACTGATCGGTACCGCCGAGGCGGCGGTCGAGGCGGCGGCGCTGCCCGACGGGGACGCGGTTGCAGCGCTGGAGCGCAACGTGCCGGTCGGGCTGCGGGTCGCAGTCGGCGCACCCGTCGGGGTCCTGGTGGCCGTCGGGGGCCGGGTCGTCGGCGGCAGGGTGGCGCGCGGTGTGGCGGTGGACGACCGGGTCGTGGTCGCGTTCGGGCCGGGGGTCGGCGAGGGGCTGGCCGCCTGCGCAGGTGCCATGCCGAGCCCCAGACCCAGCCCGAGCGCGACCGCCGGACCGAGCGCGCGGGCGAGCAGGGCGAGCGGCGGCCGGTGGGTGGTCACCTGTTGATCGTAGGACGGCAGGACGCGGTACGGGCGACGCCGCACCGCTGCCGCGGACGTCTGCTGGACCCGGCCCCGGCCGTACGCTTGGTCGATGGGGGCGCTGATCGAATCCGTGCTGGTGGGGGTGCCGTCCTGGGCGGTGTACGCGCTGGTGTTCTTCCTGCCGTTCGTGGAGTGCTCGCTGTTCGTCGGTTTCGTGTTCCCGGGAGAGACGGCGCTGGTGCTCGGTGGCGTGCTCGCCTCGGGTGCCTTGCCCGGCACCGAACGCGTGAGCGTCGCCGGGCTGTGCGTGCTGGCCACGGCCGGGGCGGTGCTCGGGGACAGCGTGGGTTATGCGGTGGGGCGGCGTTACGGCGCCGCGCTGCAGGGCAGCCGACTCGGCCGGGTCGTCGGAGCCCCGCGCTGGCGGACGGCCGAGGCGTTCCTGCGCCGGCGCGGCGGCCCGGCGGTGTTCTTCGGGCGCTTTACAGCCCTGCTGCGTGCGCTGGTGCCGAGCGCGGCCGGGATGTCGAATCTGCCGTTCCGGACCTTCCTGCTGTGGAACGCCGCCGGCGGGTTGGTCTGGGCAAACGCCTGCGTGCTGGGCGGCTTCGTGGCGGGCGCGTCCTACCGCCGGCTGGACCGCTGGCTGGGCACCGGCGCGCTGGTGCTGACCGCGGTGGTGATCCTGACCCTGGTGGCGGTGCACCTGGTCCGGCGCCGGCGCGGACACGGCTCACTCGTCGTGGAGGCGCTCGACCTGCCCGGCGACGAGCCGGCTACCAGCGTCCCGTCCGCGCGCTGAGCACGGCGATGGCCGCCGCCCCAGCGGTCGAGGTCCGTAGCACCGTCGGCCCGAGGCGCACGGCCGTACCGCCGAGCGCGTCGAGCTCATCGGTGGCGATGCCGCCCTCGGGGCCGACGACGAGCGCGACCTCACCGGCGGGCGGCGGCACCAGGGCTGCGAGTCGGGTCCCGGCCGCCTCGTGCAGCACGAGCACGGTCGCGCCGGCCAGCCGGGCAGTGAGCTGGGCCGTCGTGTGCAGCGGCGCGACCACCGGCACCCAGGCCCGGCGCGACTGCTTGGCGGCTTCCCGTGCGGTGGCCTGCCAGCGCCCTCGCTGACGCTCGCCACGCTCGCTCTTCCACTGCATGACGCACCGCGCGGCCAGCCAGGGCACGATCTCGTCGACGCCGACCTCGGTCGCGAGCTCGACGGCGAGCTCGCCCCGGTCGCCCTTGGGCAGCGCCTGCACAAGCACCAGCCGAGGTGCCTTCTCGGGCTCGTACGCCCGCGCCACGACCTCGAGCAGCACCTCGTCGTGGCCGCTGCGCACGACCCGGCAGTCGACCCTGGTGCCGCGGCCGTCGACCAGGTCGACGGCCTCCCCCGGCTGCAGGCGCCGCGAGCCGGCGGCGTGCCGGCCCTCCGCGCCGTCGAGCAGGATGCGGTCGCCCGCCAGGTCCCCGGCCAGGAAGACCGGGGCGCTCACCGCCGCCGGCGGCCGAACAGCCCGGAGCCCTTGCCCGAGCTGCTCGGGCGCTCCTCGCCGCGCAGCGACGCGAGCTCGCGCAGCAGCCGCTCCTGCTCGGCGTCGAGCCTGGTCGGCACCTTCACGTCCAGGTGCACGTGCAGGTCGCCGCGACCGGTACCGCGCAGGTGCGGCACCCCGCGGGCGCGCAGCGTCAGGACCTCCTCGGGCTGCGTGCCCGGGGCGATGTCGACCTGTTCCTCGCCGTCGAGTGTCTCGAGCTTGAGGCTGGTGCCCAGCGCGGCCGCGGTCATCGGCACGGACAGCCGGTGGTGCAGGTCGTCGCCGTCGCGGACGAACTCCGGGTGCGGGCGCTCGACCACCTCGACGAACAGGTCGCCGGACGGGCCGCCTCCCGGGCCGACCTCACCCTCGCCGGACAGCCGGATCCGCATGCCGCTCTCGATGCCGGCGGGCACCTTGACCGTCAACGTACGGCGGGCCCGGACCCGGCCGTCGCCACCGCACTCCCCGCACGGGTGAGTGATGACGCTGCCGCTGCCCTGGCAGCGTGGGCAGGCCCGGGTGGTCATCACCTGGCCCAGGAAGCTGCGCTGTACCTGCTGCACCTCGCCGGCACCGCGGCACGTCTCGCAGGTCTGCGGGTGGGTGCCCGGCGCAGCGCCCGCGCCGGTGCAGACCGGGCAGACCACCGCGGTGTCGATGCTGAGCTCGCGGGTGGTGCCGAAAACGGTCTCGGCGAGATCGCACTCGATGCGGATCAGGGCGTCGGCTCCTTGCCGCACACGGCTGCGGGGTCCACGGCCGGTGCCGCCCCCGAAGAACGCGTCCATGATGTCGCCCAGGCCGACGCCCTGCGCGAAGGGGTCGCCCGAGCTGCCGGGACCGGAGGACAGCGGGTCGCCGCCGAGATCGACGACCTGCCGCTTCTGCGGGTCCGAGAGCACCTCGTACGCCGCGGTGACCGCCTTGAAGCGCTCCTGCGCCTCCGGGTCGGGGTTGATGTCCGGGTGCAGCTTGCGGGCCAGCCTGCGGTAGGCCTTCTTCAGCTCGTCGTCGCCTGCGTCGCGGGCGACACCGAGCACGCCGTAGTAGTCCGTCGCCACGTCAGGCCCCGGCCAGCAGCTCGCCGACGTAGCGGGCGACCGCCCGCACGCTGCTGATGTTGCCCGCGTAGTCCATCCGGGTCGGCCCGACGACCCCCAGGCCGGCGTACGAGCCGTCCTCCGGGCCGTAGCCGACCGTGACCACCGATGTGGACCGAAGCCCCTCCACGCTGTTCTCCTCGCCAATCTTGACGTGCACCATGGTGGGGTCGTTGACCTCACCGATGAGCTTGAGCAGGACGACCTGCTCCTCAAGCGACTCGAGGACAGGTCGCAGGGTCTTCGGGAAGTCCAGGGCGGAGCGGGTGAGGTTGGCCGTGCCGCCGAGCGCGATGCGCTCCTCCGGCTTCTCCACCAGCGTCTCGAGCACCACGGCCATGATGCTTGTCAGAACCGGGCGGATCGCCACCGGCGCGGAGTCGGGCAGGTCGGCGAGCGCCGCGGGCGCGTCCACGAGCCGGGCACCGTGCAGCCGGGTGCCAAAGGACTGGCGCAGCTGCGCGACGTCGTCCTCGGTCAGTACGGTCGGCATCTCGAGCACCCGCTGCTCGACCCGGCCGGTATCGGTGATCAGCACCAGCAGGAGCCGGCTCGGCGCGAGGTGGACGATCTCCAGGTGCCGCACGGCGCTGCGCGACAGGCTGGGATACTGCACGACGGCGACCTGGTGGGTGAGCTGTGCGAGCAGCCGGACGGTGCGCCGGACGACGTCGTCGAGGTCGACGGCCCCCTCGAGGAAGCTCTGGATCGCCCGGCGTTCCGCGACGGTCAGCGGCTTGACCTGGGAGAGCCGGTCGACGAACAACCGGTAGCCCCTGTCGGTCGGGATCCGGCCGGCGCTGGTGTGCGGGTGGGTGATGAAACCCTCGTCCTCCAGCGCGGCCATGTCGTTGCGCACCGTCGCCGGGCTGACGCCGAGTCCGTGCCGCTCCGCGAGCGACTTGCTGCCGACCGGCTCGTTGCTGGAGACGAAGTCGGTGACGATGGCCCGCAGGACCTCGAGCTTGCGGTCGTCGAGCACGGTTCACCTCCACCTGGCGGCCTGTACCGCCGCATCAGCCCTGCTGGCACTCCTGCGTTCGGAGTGCCAAGCGTACCGGCGGTGCGGCCGGTGCACCGGTTCCGCGGGAGGGACCGGTTGCGCGTAGGCGGGCACCTGACACCCCGTTGCGACGTACGGTGCCCGGCAGGCGGCCGCTCACACGGCTGTGGAACGGCACCCGACGAGCGGCGGGACGGACGGCTATGTGCGGAGACCACCAGGACCTGATCGACCCGATCGGGCTCGACGGCCCCGGCCACAGCGGGCTGTCGCGGCGCGGTCTGCTGACGGCGGTCGGCGCCGCGGTCGGGACCTCCGTCGTCCCCGTCGTCGGACTGCGCCCTGCGCTGGCGAGCGGGACGACGTTCACCGGCGCCCAGCCGCTGCGGGCGGCCATGCACGTGCATGCGAGCTGGTCTGAGGGGCCGGGCAGCTGGTCGGCACAGTTCAGCCGGGCCGACGAGGCGGGGCTGGACGTGCTGTTCATGACCGACCACGACTTCCGCGCGCTCGCCTTCAACTACGTCGACTCACTCTCGCCCGCCCTGACGGTGCCCAGCGCCAGCGGGGCGACCCGGCAGCGGGCGGCGACGAAGAGCGGCGGCAGCCTGCACCTGCTCGTCGAGAGCAGCGGTGCGGGCGCATCGACCGCCACGCTCGCGCTGGACCCGGTCAAGACCGCGAACAACCAGCTGCGCACCTCGATCGCCGGGCACGTCCTGGCCCACACCTTCGGCCCGTCGTCGCTCGGCCCGGCTGCGACGTACGAGGTGGTCGTCACGCTCTCGCTGCACCCCGGCACGACGGCGCGCCCCGCCGGACAGCTCCAGCTGCGCTACCGCTACCAGCCGGGCGGTGGCACCGCCGTCGGGTTGGAGCAGCGCGGCCTGGTCGGGGTCGTCGCCGGCCCGCTGCCGGGCGCCGGGGTGACGGTCCTGCTCGACCTCGAAGCCGACGTCGCGCGGCTGTGGCCGGACGTCTTCGCGATCGACAACTCCCTCTTCGGCTTGGCATTCACCGTCACCAGCCCGGGCGTCGGCTCCGTGGCCGACGTCGCGGTCTCGGACGTGGCGTTCCTGCGGTCGCAGAGCGATGAGACCTCGGTGGTGGCCAACCAGAGCCGGGTCCTGGCGCGGTACGCCCCGCGCCACCCGCGGCTGTCCGCCTACACCGCGCTCGAGGTCAGCAAGCTCCAGCCGCACCTCAACACCTTCCTGCTCCCGCAGGAGCGGGCCCTGGTGCCGCAGGCGCCGATCACGAAGAAGACGGTCGAGGGGGTCTACGTCAACCTCGTGCGCGAGGTGCACTCGGCGGGCGGGCTCGCCTCGCTCAACCACCCGTTCGGCGCCAACGTCGGGCCGGCCCTCGGTGCTGCCGCCGCCGCCGCCCGCCGGCGGGACGTCTTCAGCACCCTGCAGCGCACCGACATCTTCGGAGTCGACATCATCGAGGCCGGCTATGCGCTGCGCGGCCAGGTCGGCACCGACGTCCACCTCGCGCTCTGGGACACCTTCTCCCGCCGGGCGCGGTTCCTGACCGGCAACGGCGCCAACGACGACCACAGCGGCCAGCCGTGGAGCCGGCTGGCCAACGGCTTTTACACCGGCCTGTGGGCGTCGTCAGGGGGCCCGGCGGCCCTCGGCGCTGCCCTTGCCGGCGGCCGGGCGTTCTGCGCGCAGCTCGGGGCCGCACCGCAGTTCCAGACCGACCTGCTGGTCGACGGCACCGTACGGATGGGGCAGGTCTCGATCGGGACGCAGGCCTCGCGGGTGCTGGCCCTGCAGGTCGGCGGCCTGCCCGCGGGATCGACCGTGCAGATCGTCCGCGGCTCGGTCGACCTGCTGGGCGTGGATCCCCTCACCGTGGTGCTCGCCTCGCTGCCGGCGAGCGCCTTCAGCGGGTCGGGGACCGTCAGCCGCAGCATCGACACGACGTCGTCGTGCTTCGTACGCATCCAGGTGCGTACCCGTACCGGGTCGATCATCGCCTTCGGCAATCCGGTGTGGCTGCTGCGGCAGGCCCCACCCGGCGGCGTGCCGGCCGCCCGCCGCCCCGGGTAGCCCACGACGCTCGGACCACGGCGCTCAACCGCTGGTCGGTCGGCCGTGCAGCACCAGCGCCAGCTCGAAGCGGCGCTGCGGGTCGGTCAGGTCGTCCCCGAGCAGGTCGCGCAGCAGGCCGACCCGGTAGCGCACGGTCTGCGGATGGATCCCCAGGTCGGCGGCGATGGCCTGCCGGTCCCCGTGGTGGGCCAGCCATGAGCCCAGGGTGTCGAGCAGCCGCTCGCCGCTCCGGGCGGTCAGCCCGTCGAAGGGCGCGAGCCGGCGGGCGGCGAGCTCGGCCAGTGCGAGCGGATCGGCGCCGACGACCAGCGAGGCGAGCCGGTCGCGGACGTAGTGGACACCGCCCCCTGCCTCCACCCCGCAGCGGCGCACCAGCGCGACCGACAGGCGGGCCTCGTGCCACGGTCGCGGCAGCCCGACGGTGCAGGGCCGTCCTGCGAGCAGCCGCTCGAGCCGGTGGCCCTGCCCGGGACCGTCCACGTCGGGCAGCAGCAGCAGCGCCGTCCCTGCCGTGTCGTCTTCGGCGGCCAGGAGCGCGCGGCCATCCCAGCGGGTGGCCACCTCGCGTCCCGCACGCACCGGTACCAGGACGGCGGTGAGCGTCGCGGGCGGCAGCCAGCCCGCGACGGTCGCTGCCTCTTCGACCTGCCAGGTCGGAGCCTCGGACAGCAGCAGCAGCGCAAGCGTGCGGTGCCGCCGCTCCCGGTCGCCGGCCAGCGCGGACTGCTCGGCGGTGAACCCCTCGGCGCTGGCGGCCGACAGCTCGTCGATGTAAGCGAAGACCGCCCCGGCGAGCTCCACCAGGTCACGTGCGGGCAGCCCAGCAGCCAGGCCCATCTGCGCGAGCCGCGCCCAGGCGACCCGGGCGCCGGTGCGGTAGGCGCCGAGTAGTGCATCGAGCGATCGGCCGACACGGGCCTCGCCGCGGCCGAGCTCGGTGTAGACCTCGCGGCCGCGGGCCGCCCGGTCCTCGTCCTCGCCCGGCTCCTCCCCGGCCAGCGACAGGAACCGCGCCAGCGCCAGCTGCACCCCGCGGCGCACGCCGGCGCCGAACGCACCTTCGAGCGGGCGGGCGTACGCGGGCACCTCGCGGGCGATGGCCCCGAGCACCTCGTCGGCGAGTAGTGGCAGCTGCTCGACGAGCTGCTCGGCGAGCAGCGGAGGCAGCCGCAGTGACAGCGGACCGGTCATGCGCCGACCCTGCCATGCGGGCGTCCGACGACCAGTCCTGGGCGTCCACCTGCTGCGGGGACCGGGTGGACACACGGCACAGGGGCGCCACCACGACGGTGACGCCCCTGTGCCGAGGGGTGCGGATGGGGCTAGCGGGCGGGGGTGCTGCTGCGCCCGGAGTAGGAGCCCCCGGTGCGCGGGGCGCCACTGCTTGGGCGGCCCGAGGGCGCGCCCGGGCGACGGGGTCGGCCGCCGCCTGTCCGGCCGCGCGGGTTGTGGATCCGCGGCTGTACGACGATCGCCTCGCCGGACTCGGCGACCTGCCGCACCGCGGGGTGCCCCGGCACGACGGCGACCGCGTTGGCGTCGACGCCAGCCCGCTCGCGCATCCGCTGATGGTCCCGGACCTGGTCGGACAGCACGAATGACACGACGGTGCCGGTGTTGCCCGCCCGGGCGGTACGGCCGGAGCGATGCAGGTAGTCCTTGTGGTCCGCCGGCGGGTCGTAGTGCACGACCAGGTCGACGTCGTCCACGTGGATCCCGCGAGCGGCGACGTCGGTGGCGACGAGCACCCGGGCGTGACCGGTGCTGAAATCGTCCAGCGCCTTCTTGCGGGCGCCCTGGGTCAGATTGCCGTGGATCGCGGCGGCCTCGACGCCCATCGTGCGCAGCTGCGTGGCCAGGCGGTCGGCGCCGTGCTTGGTGCGTACGAAGAACAGCGTGCGTGCCGGCCGGGCCGCGATCTCTGCCGCGATGTCGGTCTTGGCCGAGTGGCTCACCGCGAAGACCTTGTGGTCCATGTTGTCGATCGGCGACTCCGCCGAAGCCACCGCGTGCATGGCAGGCGTCTTGAGGTAGGACCGCACGAGCCGGTCGACGCCGCGGTCGAGGGTGGCGGAGAACAGCATCCGCTGGCTGTCGGCCGGGGTCAGTTCGAGCAGTGCGGTCACGGCCGGCAGGAAGCCGAGGTCAGCCATGTGGTCGGCCTCGTCCAGCACGGTCATCTCAATCTGCGACAGGTCGCACTCACGCTGGTCGATGAGGTCCTGGAGGCGACCGGGGGTGGCGACGACGACGTCGACGCCACGCCGCAGCTGGTCGATCTGGCGGCCCATCGACGCGCCGCCGTAGACGGTGCAGAGCTTGAGGTCCAGCGGCTGGCCCAGCGGCGCGAGCGCGTCGTGGACCTGCTGGGCGAGCTCGCGGGTGGGCACCAGGACCAGCGCGCGCGGCTTGTTGGCGGTGCGTCGGCCGCCAACGAGGCGGGCCAGCATCGGCAGCCCGAAGGCCAGCGTCTTGCCGGAGCCGGTCTGGCCGCGGCCGAGCACGTCGCGCCCGGCGAGTGCGTCGGGCAGGGCCCGCACCTGGATCGCGAAGGGCGTCTGCAGGCCGCGGCGCGCCAGCGCCGTGACGAGTACATCGGGCAGGCCGAGCTGGCCGAAGGTCGGGACGACCTCAGGCGCTTCGATAGCGGCGGCGGCGTCGAGGGCGACTTCGAGCTCGTTCTTCACCGGGGGATAGGACGACGACGGGGACGAACGGCGCGACGACGATCCGCGCGAGGGGCGCCCGGAGGACGGGCGGGGCTGCCGGGGGGCAGGCACAGAGGAGCTCCATCACTTTCAGGGGTCGCGACGTGACGTGGAGCGCGAGGACCCTGACCCGCCGGGGCGGTAGGAGGAGCGCGATACGCAACGACCTCACGGGCGGCTCGCCCGCGGGAGTAGACGGCACACGCGGCCGCCAGTTCGACAACTTACGCGCTGCGGCGGGCATTCCCTGCGCCGGGGCGCTGTGCACTGCGTCACGACCCCTCTACGCTGCGACCATGGTCCAGCCTGTGCGGTCCGAGGACACCCTGTTCGCGCTGGCCTGCCACCTGTCGTGGGTGATCGGCCTACCGATCGTCGTCCCGCTCGTGGTCTACCTGGTCAAGCAGGACTCGCCGTTCGTGCGCGGCCACGCCGCGGAGGCGCTTAACTTCCACATCACGACCGCGATCGCCACCACCGTCTCGGCGGTGCTCATCCTCGTGCTGATCGGCATCTTCATGCTGATCGCGATCGGCATCCTCTTCCTGATCTTCAGCATTCTGGCGGCCGTCGCCGCCGGCCAGGGACGCCCGTACCGCTACCCGCTGACGCTGCACCTGCTGCGCTGACACCCGCTGCGTATCCTCAATCTACGAGGTCGCGCACCACGGCGTCGGCGAGCAGTCGGCCGCGCAGCGTGAGGATCGCCCGACCGGCGGCGTACGGCCCGGGCTCGAGCAGCCCGCCGTCGACGTGCCTGGCCGCTGCCGCCCGGCCGGCCGGCAGCAAGACATCCAGCGGCAGCCCGTCGCGCAGCCGCACCTCTAGCAGCACCCGCTCAACCCGCCGGTCCTGCTCCCCGAGCACCTCGCGCCCCGAACCCGGCGACCCGGCGGCGAGCCCGGCGGCCCAGGTCGTCGGATGCTTGGCGTTCCACCAGCGGACGCCGTCGACATGGCTGTGCGCGCCGGGGCCGACCCCCCACCAGTCGGCGCCGCGCCAGTAGCCCAGGTTGTGCCGGCACGGCTGGCCCCAGTTGCTCACCTCGTACCAGCCCAGGTCGCCCAGCGCCTCCTCGGCGATCAGGTAGCGGTCGGCGAGCACGTCGTCGTCCGGCGCGGGCAGCTGACCGCTCGCGACCCGGCGGCCGAGGGCGGTGCCGTCCTCCACGATCAGCGCGTACGCCGACACGTGCGTCGGCCCAGCGTCCCGGGCGGCCTGCAGCGAACGCCGCCAGTCGTCGTCACTCTCGCCTGGTGTGCCGTAGATGAGGTCGAGGCTGACCTGGTCGAACCCGGCGGCCAGCGCCTCGCGGGCGGCCGCCTGCGGACGGCCCGGGAGATGCGTGCGGTCGAGCACCTGCAGCACGTGCTGCGCCGCGGACTGCATGCCGAACGAGATACGCGTGAAGCCGCCGGCGCGCAGCTCGGCGAGCGACGCCGGCGTGACCGAGTCGGGGTTGGCTTCGGTCGTGACCTCCGCGCCCGCGGCAAGGCCGAAGCACTCGTCGAGCTCACGCAGCACGCGCACCAGGTCGGCGGCCGGCAGCAGGGTCGGCGTACCGCCGCCGACGAAGACCGTCTCGATCGGAACCGGGCCGAGCACCCGCCTGGCCAGGCGTACCTCGGCGACGGCAGCCTCAGCCCACGAGGCGTGCAGGGCGGTCAGCCCGGTGTAGGTGTTGAAGTCGCAGTAGCCGCAGCGCGAGGCGCAGAACGGCACGTGCAGGTAGACCCCGAACGGGCTGCGGACAGCCACCCCTGTCGGCAGAGGGCCGCCCGTGGGTACCGGCTCACCGACGGGCAGGGCACTGGTCACAGTCAAGTGTCGGGCACGCCGGCGTCCGCTCCGCCGAGGGCGAACCGCGTTGCCCCGCTGCTTTAGGTGCGCTGTGCTGGGTCGTGGCCGACGCGGTGGTGGTGGTGGGCCCTGTCGGTGCCGGAGGGCGCGGTGCTCGGCGTACCCGGTCCCCACTGCGCCGGCAAGACGACTGCCGTCCAGGTGCTCACGACGCTGCTGCGCCCCGACGCCGGGCGGGCCGCGGTCCTGGGCATCGACGTGCTCCACCAGCCCGACCGGCTGCGCCGGGGCATCGGCCTCGCCGGTCGGTACGCCGCCGACGACGAGAGGCTCACCGGCCGGGAGAACCTCCGGGATGGCTACGGGCCTTCGCCAAGGCCACCCCGGTGACGCCGTAGGGTCGCGGGGATGGAGCTCGTCCTGGTCCGGCACGCCCTCCCCGGCCGGGTCGACGTGGCCCCGGGTGGCGGCGCTGCGGACCCCGGTCTGGTGGCCATGGGCGCCGAACAGGCCCGCCGGGTCGTCAAGGCCCTCGACGGCGAGCCGGTCACGGCGATCTACACCTCGCCGGCGACCCGGGCCCGGCAAACGGCGGAGCCACTGGCTGCCGCGCTGGGTCTGGTCGCCGTGGTCGAGCCGGGGATCGCGGAGTTCGACACCGCCGACCCGTCATACGTGCCCGTGGAGGAGCTGCGGGCCGACGGCGACCCGCGCTGGCATGCCCTGCGGCGCGGCGACCTCTACAGCGTCGGCGTCGACCCGGTCGCCTTCCGCGCACACGTCGTCGAGGCCGTGGAGGCGATTGCCGGCCGGCACCCCGGCGGCCGGGCAGTGCTGTTCACCCACGCAGGCGCCTGCAACGCCTACCTGGGTCACGTCCTCGGCCAGGCCCGCGCGATCTGGTACGCCCCGTCGTACTGCTCCCTGAACCGGGTCGGGGCGGCCCGGGACGGCCGGCGCGGCGTGGTCAGCCTCAACGAGACAGGTCACGTCCGTGACCTGCTGGGCAGAGCAGCCCCATGACCCCTGACCCGGGCACCGGCAGCCAGTCCACCGGCACCCCTTCCCCGCGAACGCCATCCCGGGCGCTGGTCGTGGGCGCCCACCCCGACGACGCCGACTTCGGCGCCGGTGGCCTGATCGCGAGCTGGACCGCCGCCGGCTGCGCGGTGACCGTCGTGTGCGTCACCGACGGTGACAGCGGCGGTTTCGACGAGTCCGTCGCCCGCGCGGACGTCCCGGGGATCCGCCGGGACGAGCAGCGCGCCGCCGCGGCCGAGCTCGGCGTCCAGGACGTGCGCTTCCTCGGGCGCGACGACGGCTGGGTGACTGCCGACCGGAGCCTGCGCCTGGACCTCGCGCGGCTCATCCGGGAGCTGCGTCCCGAGGCGGTCGTGACGCACGCCGCCGAGCGCAACTACCGGTTCGTGTACCTCTACCACCCCGACCACCTCGCGACCGGGGCCGCGGTGCTCGCGGCCGTCTACCCCGACGCGCGCAACTCCTTCGCCTTCCCGGCCGACGAGCTGGACCTGCCGCCATGGGAGGTCGCCGCCGTGTGGCAGTTCGGCGGCCCGCACGAAGACACCGCCGTCGACGTGACCGATGTCTTCGACGCCAAGGTCCGGGCCTGCTCGGCGCACGACAGCCAGGCGCCGATGCTGGACCGGTCCGTGGAGGCCGAGCTCCGCGACGGTCTCGGGCGGACCGCCGCCGAGCACGGCCTGGCGAGCGGGCGGCTCGCCGAGGCGTACCGCGTCGTCAACACCCGCTAAGCCGCCCACCCGGACACTGCGCTCGGCGACGGCGACGTGTCGTGAGCCGGATGTCCGGGTGAGTCGCGGGTGACGCGGCCGGCGGCGCGGCTACCGACTCAGGACCGCGATGAAGTCACGGCTCGACGTCGTGTCGTACCGGGTCGCGGCACGCTGCATGTCGGGTAGCAGGTTGCGGGTATCGGGGTAGCTGATGAAGCTGGTCCACTCGGGGTTGATGTCGAGCTCCATGGCCCGCACCGCCCCTGCGCGGCGCAGCAGCTCGGCCAGGCTGCTGGCGGACAGTCGGTCACCGGCGACGTACACCAGCGCGCCGGAGGCGGTCTGGCCGACGCCCGAGCGCCAGACGTACAGCTTGTTGCCGAGGGTGGCCCCCCAGCGACCGCCGTCGTTGCCGTCGAGCCCGGCCGCCACCTGGCCCTGGTCGACCAGCAGGTCCAGGTTCTGGCGCACGGCGGCGACATCCGGCGACATCCGGACGTCCCGGCCCCACTGGCCGACCTGTGCGCGGCCCTGGTTGTCGATCACCAAGCTGGCCGCGCCGTCGCGCAGCGTGCCGACCGTACGGCCCTGCTCGTAGAACCCGCCGCGGGCCGCGTCCAGCCGGAAACCGCCGTTGAACGCCGCCAGCAGTCCGGTCCGGTCGCCCGGGCCGAGCGAGGGTGGCACCGTCCAGGGGCCGTGCCCCGGCTCCTGGGTGCCCGGGTGCAACACGAAGCGCAACAGCGCGGGGTCCATCCACGCCACACCGGCGGTGTAGCCGGTGTGCGTGACGTCAGGGCGCAGGAACGCCTGCTGCAGCGCGGGCTTCCCGTCGACGGTCGACAACGTCTTCCAGACACCCTCCCCCGGCAGCGCCGGTGAGACCAACGGCGCGACCGGCGGTAGCGCCGCCGTCGTGGCGCTGGGCTTCGTCGCCGGCGCCTCGCCGCCGGTGACCAGCGGCGAGTCGGCCGAGGGGGCCCCACCGACCGCCGGTGCCTGGTAGGTCGCCCGCTCGAGCCGGTCGATCACCGCGGACAGCCCGTGACCGCGGCCCCATTCGGCGAGCCGGGCCGCGGTGCTGTCGGTGCCGGGGGCCGTCAGCGCGCGCCCTACCGACAGGCCGACCAGCAGCAGGAACACCAGCAGGACAGCGCCGATTGCCTTCAGCACCCGGCGCCGACGACGTGGCCGGCGGGGGGGCGGCGGCGCCGGGCGGTCGGTCTGAGCCAGCGAGGTCATCGCCAGGCCGTCGGTCCGTGCGCGGCTACGCGGCGCACCGGCGCGCGGTCCAGGTCAGCTGAGGTCACCGCTACAGGATGCCCCGGAAATCCCCTCTCCACCTGAACGCGTCCACCCGACGCGCCGCCACCCGGGGCAACCCGGGTCAGCGCAGGACGTCCGGCGGCTCCCACTGCTGCCCGAGCACGTGCCAGGCAAGGAACGCCTCGACCGTCTCGTACCAGGTCTTCGACCCCTGCGGCGACAGCACCCAGTGGTCCTCGTCCGGGAACATCAGGAACCGGTGCGGCAGCGCGTCCGGGTCGCCGGCATGGCGGGACACCAGGTCCCACCACAGCCGCAGCCCCTCCCCCACCGGCACCCGGTAGTCCTCGTCACCGTGCACCACCAGCATCGGCGTGGTGATCTCGTCGGCATGCCCGCTCGGGTTGTTCGCCGCCGCCATCTGCGGGGTCATCTCGCGCTGCCAGTAGTAGGACACGTCGGTCGTCCCGGCGAACTGCGACAGGTCCCACAGGCCGGCGTGGCTGACGATCGCCCGGAAGCGGTCGGTGTGCCCGGCGGTCCAGTTGACGAGGTAGCCGCCGTACGAGCCCCCCATCGCCGCCGTCCGCGTGCTGTCGAGGTCGGACCGCTCCAGCGCCGCATCGGTGAGCGCCAGGACGTCGGTGTACGGCGTGCCACCCCAGGCCCCCCAGCCGCGGCGCACCATCGACAGGCCGTACCCGGTCGACAGGGCGGGGTCGGGCAGCAGGACGGCGTACCCCAGGGCGGCGAGCCGCCAGGGCTGCCAGCGCCACGACCAGCCGTTCCACGAGCCCAGCGGACCACCGTGCACCCACAGCAGCAACGGGTGCGGCCCGGCGCCCTCCGGGAGCACGAGCCAGGCCCGCAGCGCCGTGCCGTCCTGCGCGACGGTGTCCACCTCGGTCAGCGTGCCGGGCAGGGTCACATCGGCCGCCGGGCCACGGAGCAGCGCCGGCTGCTGGTCGCGCGTCGACAGGTCCAGCCGGACCGGTGCGGGCGGCGCGTCGATGGCATCGCGCAGCGCGTACGCATGACCGCCGGCCGGGCCGACCTGCAGGTCGGTGTAGTGCCCGCGGTCACCGGTCAGCCGCACGATGTCGCCGGTCGCGACGTCGACCCGGAAGACCGGCCGGGCGCCCCGCTCGTCGGCGGTCACCAGCAGCGCGGTGCCGTCCGGGGTCCAGCGCGGTCCACCCGGCCAGCGGTCCCAGCCGGCGGCGACCTCGCGCGCCTCGCCCCCGGCCAGCGGCACGACCAGCAGCCGTACGTCGGGCGGCGCGTCCGGAGTGCTGCGCGTCTCGAGCACGAACGCGACCCGGCTGCCGTCGGGCGAGATGCGCGGCGCCCCGGCCTCACCGCTGCCGTCGTCGTACAGCGTGCGTCGCGCGCCGGTCTGGGTGTCGACGGCGACCAGCGCGGTACGCGAGGAGCCGCGCGGCTCGGCGACCCGCCACGTCGTGACGGCGGTCGCGCCGTCGGCGGTGAGGTCGGCGGCGGCCTGGTCGAGGGCCCGGCCGGGGGCGGGGGTGAGGTCCCGCCAGCCGACCACGCCGTCCGCGGCGAGCTCACCGGCGAGCAGTCGCGGCTGCCCGGGCCCGAGGTCGGAGTCCCAGTGCCGGACCGGGTAGCCGGCGTGCAGGACCGCGGTCACCGTGCGGTCCTGACGCCGTTTCCGGCGCGCGGCGTCGTCGTCGCCGTCGCCGGAGCCGGGCAGCGTGTCGGACGACACCAGCAGGGTGGCTGACCCGAGGCCGGCCGCGAGCAGGCCGAGCCCACCGGGCCGGCTGCCCGCGAGCCGCGCCTCGCCGCCGGGCGGCAGCTGCCACAGCGCGGCGGGGGCGTCGTCGTCATCCTTGCCATCCGCGTCGGGGTCCGGGCGAGCCGAGGCGAACAGCAGGCTGCCGTCGGCGGCGAACAGCGCGGCGGTCTCACCGGTACGGCTGCGGGTCAGCCGACGGGCCGGTGCCTCGCCGAGCGGGTCGACCTCCCAGAGCGAGGTCACGTACTTCGTCGCGTCCGGCCGCAGCGTGGCCACCGAGGTGACGAGCCGGCGGCCGTCGGGGCTGAGCGCGAGGGCGGACAGCCGAGGCAGGGCCAGTAGGGCATCAAGATCTGCCATGGGGGAGCTCACGCCGCCTGCCTACCACCCGGGTCCGACCTACTTCGAGGCGCTTTCCTGGCCGGTCGACAGGGCAGCGATGAACGCCTCCTGCGGCACCTCCACCCGGCCGACCATCTTCATCCGCTTCTTGCCCTCCTTCTGCTTCTCCAGCAACTTGCGCTTACGAGTGATGTCACCGCCGTAGCACTTCGCGAGCACGTCCTTGCGGATCGCCCGGATGTTCTCGCGGGCGATCACCCGGGCCCCGATCGCGGCCTGGATCGGCACCTCGGAGTTCTGCCGGGGGATGAGCTCGCGCAACTTGGCGGCCATCGACGTGCCGTACGCATAGGCCTTGTCCTTGTGCACGATGGCGCTGAACGCGTCGACGGGCTCGCCCTGCAGCAGAATGTCGACCTTGACCAGCTCGGACGCCTGCTCACCGGCGAGCTCGTAGTCGAGCGAGGCGTAACCCTTGGTCCGCGACTTCAGCTGGTCGAAGAAGTCGAAGATGATCTCACCCATCGGCAGCAGGTAGCGCAGCTCGACGCGGTCCTCGGACAGGTAGTCCATGCCCTGCAGGATGCCGCGCCGGTTCTGGCACAGCTCCATGACGGCGCCCACGTACTCGCTCGGGAGCAGCACCATCGCCTTGGCGATCGGCTCGCGGATCTCGGCGATCTTGCCGGTGCCCGGCCAGTCGCTCGGGTTGGTGACCACCACCTGTTCACCGCTCTCCAGCACGACCGTGTAGACGACATTGGGCGCGGTAGAGATGAGCGCCAGGCCCGCCTCACGCTCCAGTCGCTCGCGGACGATCTCCAGGTGCAGCAGGCCGAGGAAGCCCACCCGGAAGCCGAAGCCGAGGGCGAGCGAGGTCTCCGGCTCATAGACCAGCGCAGCGTCGTTGAGCCGCAGCTTGTCCAACGCCTCGCGCAGCGCCGGGTACTCGCTGCCCTCGACCGGGAACAGCCCGCTGAAGACCATCGGCTTGGGGTCCCGGTAGCCGCCGAGCGACTCCTTCGCGCTGTTGCGGACCGTGGTGAGGGTGTCGCCGACCCGGGCCTGCCGGACGTTCTTCACCCCGGGGATGACGTAGCCGACCTCGCCGGCCGACAGCACCTCGGTCGGCGTCATGTCCGGGCTGACGACACCGACCTCGAGGATCTCGTGGGCGTTCTGCGTACTCATCATCAGCCCACGGTCCTTGGTCGACAGCTGGCCGTCGAAGACCCGCACGTAGGTGATGACGCCGCGGTAGCTGTCGTACACCGAGTCGAAGATCATCGCCCGGGCGGGGCTGTCGACGCTGCCCGTCGGCGCGGGGATGTCACGCACGATCGCGTTGAGCACCGCCGGCACGCCCTCGCCGGTCTTGGCGCTGATCCGCAGCACGTCGTCCGGGTCACAGCCAATAATCTTGCTGATCTCCACCGCGTACTTGTCGGGCTGCGCCGCCGGCAAGTCGATCTTGTTGAGCACCGGGATGATGTGCAGGTCGTTCTCGAGCGCGAGGTAGAGGTTGGCGAGCGTCTGGGCCTCGATCCCCTGCGCGGCATCGACCAGCAGCAGTGCGCCCTCGCAGGCCGCGAGTGAGCGCGACACCTCGTAGGTGAAGTCGACGTGGCCCGGGGTGTCGATCATGTTCAGGACGTAGTGCCGGCCGTCGTCGGCGGTCCACGGCAGCCGGACGTTCTGCGCCTTGATGGTGATGCCGCGCTCGCGCTCGATGTCCATCTTGTCGAGGTACTGCGCGCGCATCTGGCGGGGGTCGACGACGCCGGTCAGCTGCAGCATCCGGTCGGCCAGCGTCGACTTGCCGTGGTCGATGTGGGCGATGATGCAGAAGTTGCGGATGACCGCAGGATCCGTCGTGGGCACGACCTATCGTACGGAGGAACCCGCGCCTCGCCTCAGGACAGCCGGGTCACCTCGACGACAACACCGAGGGAGTGCGCGCCGCCGCCGGAGTAGACGCCTTTCAGCGGCGGAACGTCGGCGTAGTCGCGGCCGCGGGCGACCACGACGTGCCGCTCGCCCGCCGGGATCGCGTTGGTCGGGTCGTAGCCCCACCAGGAGCCGAGCCAGACCTCCACCCACGCGTGACTCTCGCCGCGGACCGGCTGCCCGACGACGGCTCGCTCGCCACCCGGGTGCAGGTAGCCGCTGACGTACCGCGCGGGGATGCCGGCGGCCCGCAGCAACGCGAGGCTGACGTGCGCGATGTCCTGGCAGACGCCGGCGCCCAGCTGCCAGGCCTCGACCGCGCTGGTCGACACCCCCGTGGTCCCCGGCCGGTACGCCACCTGCTCGTGGACCTGCCCGACCAGGTCCAGCACCGTCTCGTACGGCGTGCGGGCCCCGACCTGCGCGGCCACCGCCAGCAGCGCGGCGTCCGGGACCGCCCGCACGCTCGGGACCAGCAGCTCGATCTGCCGGTCGCGAAGGCCGTCATCGCGCAGCTGCTCCCAGATCGCGTCGGCCGGGGGCGGCGCGGGGTCGGCCGTCTCGACGACGCTGGTCGCCGTCACCTCCAGTTCGGTGTGCGGGGTGTGCACGTCGAACGAGGTCACCTGGGTGCCCCAGTAGTCCCAGTAACGCTGCTGCCGGGCCCGGGGGGTCGTCGCCACCGTCGACTCCAGGGTGAGCTGCGTCGGCCCGGTCTGCGGTATCAGCCTTGCCTCGTTGTACGACGCGGTCACTTCGCTGTCGTAGCGGTAGCCGGTCGTGTGCCGGACCCGGACCCGCCAGCTCACGCGTCGGCCTCGGCGGTCCAGGTCAGCGCTGTGCCGTGCGCGAAGTAGCGCTGGCCGAGCGCCTCACCGGCGAGGTGGACGGTGCGCTGCAGCATGTCGAGCAGCTCGGGGAGCTCCGACAACAACTCGTCGCTGGTGCGGAACTCCAGGTCGGTCCGGGCCCGCCCGAGCAGCCGGCGCGCACCGTCGTCGTGACCGGCCCGCCCGGCGCTCGGGTCGAGCTCGACCAGACAGGTCTCCGCCTGCACCAGGGCGGCGTACAGCGACCGCGGGAACAGCCGGTCGAGCACCAGGAACTCCACGACCCGCTCGGGCTCGACGGCCGCGCGGTAGCTGCGCAGATAGGCCTCGTGCGCGCTGCAGCACTTGAGCAGGTCGACCCAGCCGCTGCTCGAGCTGGACCGGCCGGCCCGGGATCGAAGCAGCCGGGCGGTCATGTCGACCCGCTCCAGCGACCGGCCGAGCACCAGGAACCGCCACCCGTCGTCGCGCGGCATCGTGCCGTCGAGCAGGCCGGCGACGACTGCGGCGCGCTCGCGGACGTAGCGGAAGAACCCGTGCGGACCGAGTGTCTGCGCGGCCAGCTCCTGCGCGGGCAGCGCGTGAAACGTCGCGTTCAGGCACTCCCACAGCTCACTGGACAACGCCTCGCGCACGCCGCGTGCAGCGTTCCGCGCCGCCGCCAGCGACCCGGCGATGGACGCCGGGTCACTCGCCGGGAACGACAGCCGCTCGGTCGTACGACGGGCGTCCGTCGGGCCACCCGGAACCGGGACGCCCATCACCCGCAGCACGTCGCGGGAGGCCTGCTGCGGATCGAGCCAGGGGTCCTCCAGGAGCGCGTGGACGTGCACGTCCAGCAGCCGGCTGGTGTCCTCGGCCCGCTCGACGTAGCGACCGATCCAGTACAGCTCCTCCGCGACCCGGCTCAGCACCGGGCCCGGCCCTGTCGCTGCTGGCCTTGCTGTTGCTGCTGCTGCTGGCCACTCAGGTCGGCAGCCGGGCCGCGGTCGACGCGGTGCCGGCCCAGCCCGGGCTGCGGCAGCAGCGGGGGGCGGCCGGCCGCGCCCTCGGCGTCGTCGTCGCTGTCCTCGCCGGCCAGCACCCAGGTGTCCTTGCTGCCGCCGCCCTGGCTGGAGTTGACGACCAGCGACCCCTCGGGCAGGGCCACCCGGGTCAGGCCCCCGGGCATCACCCACACGTCGGTGCCGTCGTTGACGGCGAACGGCCGCAGGTCGACGTGTCGCGGCGCAAGTCGGTCGCCGACGTGCGTAGGGCTCGTCGACAGCCGTACGACCCGCTGTGCTATCCAGCCGCGCGGGTCGGCAGCGACCGCGTCGTGCAGCACCGACAGCTCCTCGTCGCCGGCCTGCGTGCCGACCACCAGGCCCTTGCCGCCGGAGCCGTCGACCGGCTTGAGCACCAGCTGGTCGAGGTGGTCGAGCGCCCACGCGAGCTCGTCCGGGTCCTCCAGGCGGTGGGTGTGGACGTTGGGCAGCACCGGTTCCTCGCCCAGGTAGTACCGCACCAGCTCCGGCACATAGGTGTAGAGCAGCTTGTCGTCGGCGACGCCGTTGCCCACCGCGTTGGCGATCGTCACGCCGCCGGCCCGGGCGGCGTTGAGCAGCCCTGGGCACCCCACCAGGCTGTCCGGGCGAAAGTGCAGTGGGTCCAGGAAGTCGTCGTCGATACGGCGGTAGACGACGTCGACTCGGCGCTCTCCCTCGGTGGTGCGCATCCACACCGTGTCGTCGCGACAGGTCAGGTCGCGGCCCTCGACGAGCTCGACGCCCATCAGCCGGGCCAGCAGCGAGTGCTCGAAGTACGCGCTGTTGTAGACGCCCGGGGTCAGCACCACGACCGTGGGGGCGGCGGCCCGCACCGGCGCCGCGGCCTGCAGTGCCGACAGCAGCCGGGCCGGGTAGTCGCTGACCGGCCGCACCCGGTGGGTCGCGAGCAGCTCGGGAAAGGTCCTCGCCATCGCCCGCCGGTTCTCCACGACGTAGCTCACCCCGCTGGGGGTGCGCAGGTTGTCCTCGAGCACGCGGAAGTCACCCTGCTCGTCGCGGATCAGGTCGACCCCGCTGACGTGGACGCGGACCCCGTTGGCGGGCACCACGCCGTACGCCGCCCTGGTGTGCGCGGTGCTGCTGGCGATGGTGCGTCGGGGGACGATGCCGTCGTGGAGCACCTCCTGGGCGCCGTGCACATCAGCGAGGAAGGCCTCGAGGGTGCGCACCCGCTGGCGGACGCCACGCTCGACCGTCGCCCACTCGTGGGCGGGAACAACCCGGGGCACCAGGTCCAGCGGGAACGGCCGCTCCTCCCCGGACAGGCTGAAGGTGATCCCCTGGTCGCGGAACGCCCGGGCCAGTGCGGCGGCCCGGCTGTCCAGGTCGGCGGACGACAGCTGCTGCAGGGCGGCGTGCAGCGCGGCGTTGCAGGCATGCGGGCGTCCCGGCGCCGCGAACACCTCGTCGTACGCTCCGTCGGCATCGAGCCGGTAGCCGTCGAAAAGGTCGCTCACGGACGGGACGCTAGGCGGGTCGTGTGTCGCCGGTGTTGCCCAACCGTGAAGCCCTCAACGCGCCCACGGGCCCCGGGACCGACTGCTACGCTCCGTTGAACCGCGTGCTGCACCGCCGCACGCCTGCTGTGCACATACCTGCCGTACACACCCCCGGACGGACGAGGACTCTCGCGCGTGGCGAACATCAAGTCCCAGATCAAGCGGATCAAGACGAACGAGAAGGCCCGGCTGCGCAACAAGGCAGTCAAGAGCTCTCTGAAGACGGCAATTCGCAAGTTCCGCGCGGCCGCCGAGCTCGGCGATGCCGCGGCGGCGAGCGCCCACCTGCAGGCCGCGAGCCGGCAGCTGGACAAGGCCACCAGCAAGGGCGTCATCCACGCCAACCAGGCAGCCAACCGGAAGTCGGCGATGGCCAGGCGGGTCGCCGAGTTGGCCGCCAGCGCCTGACCCGGCCACGTCGCCCGCCGGCGCCGTCCCCCTCACGGGGCCGGCGCCGTTGTCATTGCCCGCCCCGCAGGGCGCGCCGCATCCGGAGACCGGCTGAGTTCCCCGGTGACTGACGGTGCTGCGCGCGGTCGCCGGGCGAGCTCCCCGGCCACGACGTCGTGCGCCTTGACGACCGCGGCCACCGCGACCGGCAGCACCAGTGGCGTCCAGGCCGAGGCGAGGTCGGCCAGCGCGAGAAGTACACCCACCACGAACGCGCCGTCCGACAGCGCCGCGCGCTGCCAGGGCCTGGGTCGGACGTACCGGAGGCGCAGCACCCGCCCGTACAGCGTCCGGCGGCTCACCGGCCGCCACGGGCCTGCACGACTGCCAGCAGCGCTCGCTCCACGGCGTACTGCTGGTCGGCGGCGCCACCCTTGACTTCGGCGTCGGCGTCGGCGACCGCGCGCAGCGCCGTCGACAACCCCTCCGGACGCCAACCGCGGGCCTGCTTGCGGGTCTTGTCGACCTTCCACGGCGGCATTCCCAACTGGCTCGCGACCTGCGCGGCCGGCGCGTGGCCGGCCGACGCCACCAGCGCGATCGAGCGCAGCGCGCCGGCGAGCGCGCTGGTCACCAGCACCGGGGCGAGCCCGGTCGCCTGGCCGTATCTGGTGAGCTCCAGGGCACCCGCCAGGTCGCCTTCGACGGCTTTGTCGGCGACGCTGAACCCGGTGAGGTCAGCGCGTCCGCGGTGGTAGCGGCCGACGACCTCCTCGTCGACCGGACCGCTGGTGTCGGCGAGCAGCTGACCGGCGGCGGAGCACAGCTCCCGCAGGTCGCTGCCGACCGCGTCGAGCAGCGCCGTCACCGCCCCTTCGGTCACGCTGCGGCCCTCCACGCGAAGCTCGGCCCGCAGGAAGTCCCGTCGGGCGGACAGCTGCTTCATCCTGGGCGCCTCGACCCGACGGGCACCGGCAGCAACCAGGGCCGTCAGCAGCGCCTTGCCCTTCACCCCGCCCGCGTGACAGGCCACGACACTGACCTCCTCCAGAGGTCCGGCGGCGTACGCCGCCAGCTCCCCGGCGACCTGCTTGTCCAGGTCCTGCACGGCGCGCAGGACGAGCACCCGCCGGTCGCCGAACAGCGACGGGCTGAGCAGCTCGGGCAGGTCGCCCGGCAGCAGGTCGGCCGCGGTCAGGTCGCGGACGTCGACCTGCGGGTCCTGCGCCCGGGCCGCCCGCACGATCGCGCCTATCGCGCGACCCACCAGCAGATCCTCGTCGCCGACCACCAGCGTCAGCGGCACGAGCACGCGGGCGGAGGGCATCGGCCGATCGTGCCACGCCCCCGGTTGCTCACGCTGGGGCAGCGCACCCTGTCAGGACGTTGTCGGCCGGGCCGGGCGGCACTACCGTCAGCGGCCGACGGCCTCTCGACCGCCCTTCTGCGAGGAGTTCGGGCAAGGCCGGTAGGGATATCTCCGTGCACGTGGCAGCGGCTGCCGTCCTCGCCCTTGGCACGGCCGCCTTCGACGCCACCCCGGCCGAGGCCGCGGGCAGCGTCATCGCGCTACGAGCTGAACGAGCCCGCGGGCGCCACCGTCCTGCACGACAGCAGCGGAGCGCATCGCGACGGCCGGATCGGCGGTGAGGTCACCACCGGCGTCACCCTGGCGCGCGGGGGCACCGGATACCGGTTCGCCTTCCTGGCACCCAAGCAGCCGCCGCCGCATCCCGGTCACGTCGTGCAGGTACCGGACTCGCCAGCCGTCGACCCTGGCACCCGCGACCACGCGATCACCGTGCGCTTCCGTACGACGTCAACGGAAGGCAATGTGTCATCCAGGAGGGCCAATCCGGCGGCGCGGGGGGGTTCGTCACGCTCGAGGTCCACAAGAGTCCGCTGAGCTGTCTGTTCCGGGGGCCACCGGGAGCACGTCGGTCAAGACCGTCTCCCGCGTCGATGACGGGGCGTGGCACACGGTGCGCTGCGCCCGCACTGTCGACACGTTGGTGATGACCGTCGACGGCTCGGTGCGCACCGGGCACGGACCGACCGGGAGCATCTCGAATGCGAGCCCACTGACCATCGCCGGCAAGCTCCACTGCAACCAGGTCGACGCAGGCTGTGACTACTTCGCCGGGGACATCGACCGGGTGCAGATCGACGGCTGACAGCCCGCCCCGGTGCGGTCGGACAGTGCGTGACAGCACGGCGGCGCCCTCGCGGTCCCTGTCCCGTGCCGGGCGAGTACCCGCAGCTCGTCGCCTCTGTGCACCAGCGCGATGTCCCCGTCGAGATCGGTGCGGTAGCTGCGCGCGCCCTGCCCCAGCAGCTGATCCAGTGTGCGCGCCGACGGGTGACCGTAGGTGTTGCCAGCACCCACGCTGGTGATCACCACCCGGGCGCCGACGGCGGCCAGGAAGGCCGGGCTCTGGTGGTCCGAGCCGTGGTGCGGGACCTTCAGCACGTCGGCGCGGACGTCCGCGCCGCCGGCCAGCAGATCGGCCTGCGCTTCTGGCTCGACGTCGCCGGCCAGCAGCACGACCGTGCCGGCGACCTCGAGGCGCAGGACCACGCTGTCGTTGTTGGGGTCCGAGCGCGTGCCGTGATATCTGCGGCCCGGCGCAACCACCGACCAGCGCGCCGGGCCGAGCTGCCGGACCTCGCCGACCGACGCCCGCACGAGCGGTACTGCTGCCGCCCGCGTCCACGCGGCTACCTTCGCGGCCTGCCCGGCCGGATCGTCGGCAGGACCCACCTCGACTGCTCCGACCGCGCGCCCGCGCAGCACACCGGGCAGCCCATCGACGTGGTCGGCGTGCGGGTGGGTGAGCACGATCAGCGGTATCCGACTCACCCCGAGCCGGCGCAGGCACCCATCCACAAGGTCGGGGTCCGGGCCCGCGTCTACAACGAGGGCTTCGTGGTCGCCGGTGCGGACGACGAGGGCGTCGCCCTGGCCGATGTCGCACATCACGAGGAACCAGCCGGCCGCCGGCCACGCCGGTGCTGCCAGCGCCAGCCCGCCGCAGGTCGTCGCCGCACCGACCGTCACGGCCAGCAGTACACGTCGCAGCCGTCGCCTCGACAGCGCGGGGAACGCCAAGGCGGTAAGGCCGGCGAGCAGCAGTGCCCCACCCGACCCGTCCGGCCAGGGCAGCGCGGCCAGTGGCAACGAGCTGCCGACCCTGGACAGCAGGACGAGCCACGCCGTCGGGAGGTACGCCAGCCAGGCGGCGCCCTGCGCCAGCGGTAACCAGACCGGCGCGAGGAGCGCCGCCGCGACGCCGAGCACGGTCGCGGGCGCGACCGCCGGGACGGCCAGCAGGTTGGCCGGCACCGACAGGAGCCCGAGCGTCCCAGCCAAGGCGACAACTACCGGCCCGCAGGCGACCTGCGCCGCGGCCGGCACGGCAAGAGCGTCCGCAGCCCAGCCGGGCAGCCGTCGCGCCAGCGCTTCGCGCCACGGCGGTGCCAGCACGAGCAGGCCGGCCGTGGCCAGCACTGACAGGGCGAAGCCCGCGCTGGCGGCAAGATCAGGGCTGACCAGCACCAGGACGAGCACGGCCGCGGCCAGGCTCGGGACCGCCCGGCGGCGACCGCCGGTGAGCAGGGCAAGCAGACCGATCGTGCCCATCACGGCAGCCCGAAGCACGCTCGGCGACGGCCGCGCCAGGATCACGAAGGCGACCAGCGCGAGGCCTGCGAGTAGCGGCCGCCAGCGCAGCCCCACACCGGAGCGACCCGCGAGCGCAAGGACCGCCGCGAGGACGATGGCGACGTTGGTGCCGGAGACCGCAACGAGGTGGGTGAGCCCGACAGTGCGGAAGTCGTCGCGCAGGTCGGCTGGCAGTCGGCTGGTGTCGCCGAGGACGAGCCCGGGCAGCAGGCCGCGCTCGTCGTCGGGCAGCGGTGCGACGGCGTCCCGTAGGCCGGCCCGCAGATACCCCGCAACGCGCTGCACCCGGCTCGGCGCGGAGCGCACCTGCGGCGGCCCGCGCCCGGACAGCACCGCGGCGACGTCGTCGCCAGGATCCGCGGCCCGCAGCCGACCCTCGGTCCGGACGTGCTGCGACGGCAGCAGCGACAGCCACGTCTGGTCCGTCGACAGCACCAGCACCGGGGCCCGTAGCGTCGTGGTCCGGCCGCCCGCCTCGAGCACCTCGACCCGCATCCGCACCACAACCAGTGGGTCGCGACCGCGCTGCACCGCCGCCCCACGGGGGTCGTCAAGGACGACCCCGGTGACGGCCACGGCAGCTGCCCGCGCGGCCAGTGCCGGCAGTGGACCGGTGGTGCGCACCTGGGTGCGGGCCGCCATCGACAGCCCGGCGGCCGCCGCACACAACAGGGTCGCCGTGATGACCAGCGCTGCCGCGGACCCACGCTGGCGAACGACGACCAGGCCCGCGGCGGCAAGGCATCCGACCGCTCCCACGACGACGACCTCGACAGGCAGCGTGCGCACCTGCCAGGCCACCAGCCAGGCCGCCACGGCGGGCAGTACCAGTCGCAGGTCCGGCACGTCCTGGTCGGGCCGGACCGTCACACCGACACCTTGCCCTTGAGCTCGGCGTACTTGCTCTCCCCGATCCCCGGAACCTCACGGAGCTGGTCCACCGAGTCGAAGCGGCCGTGCTCGGTCCGCCAGTCCAGCACCTTCTGCGCCAGGACCGGCCCGATCCCGGGCAGGACGTCCAGCTGCTGCAGGGTGGCTGCGTTCAGGTCGAGCAGCGTCGCCGGCCCGCTGGCCCCGGCGCTGGCGGCCGGTTGGGGTACACCGACCTGGACCTGTTCGCCGTCGACGAGGCGACGAGCGAGGTTGAGGGAACCCAGGTCGGCCCCCGGCAGCGCGCCGCCCACCGCCCGTACGGCATCGTCGACCCGGCTCCCGACCGGCAGGCGCACCAGCCCCGGGCGGACGACCCGACCGCCCACCGCCACGACGATGACACCGGCCGGCGCCGCCGACGGGCCGCCCGGCTTGCCGCCGGCCGCCGCTATGTCGGCTGACGCGCCTGCCGCGTTGGCGCTCCCCGGGACCGGGACACCGGCCGTGACGACGGGTGGCGCGCTGACCTCGTGCGGTCTGGACCGCAGCACGACCGTCCCCGCGATCAGCGCCGCGACGAGGGCGACCAGCCCAAGCGCGACGACGCCGCGCCGGCCCGGGTCCAGACGGCCCCGACGCCAGGGCTCCAGAACGGCGCCTACCGGCCCGGTCGGTACCCCGCCGTCGGGTTGCCGCTGGTCCGTGTCGCCGTCCGCCGGCTCCGCTCGGTCGACGTCGCTGTCGTCACCGACATCCCGGCTGTCATGGTTGCCGCCAGCCGTAGCCAGGTCGCCCGGGCTCAGGACGGGCGGGCTGCCACCGCCCCCCTGCGGTTGGGCCTGACCGCCTCTCCCGACGTCCCGCACCGACCGTGACGGGCTGCCCGCCACACCCGCCGGACCGGGAGCAGCCCGGAGCCGGGACCACGCTCCGCGCTGCTCCCGTACGGGCGCGGACTTTCCCGGTACGGGCGCCGGCGGCGGCAGCCAGCCGCCGGCTGTGCGAAGGACCGCAGCCAGCCGCGCGGCGGCCTGCGGGTCGGCAGCCGGGGTGCGGCGCAACAGGGGCACGGGGGGACGCTAAGAGGCCCCCGAGCAGTCGGTCAGCGCACGCGTGCCGCCTGTGGACGCACGCTCCGGCTGTGGACGAGCCCACCGGTCCTGGCGCCGGTTGGCGCCTCAGCGCCGCAGCCGCCTGGCCAGGTTGCCCTGATGGCGGACAAGGATGATCAATAACAGCAGCCCGGCCCACAGCACGTCCTCGCGCGCGACGACGGCCACCACGACGAGCGAGAGGGCCGCCGTCACCGACGCGAGCGCTATCCAGCGCGACCCGCCGAGCGCGAGCGCCCAGGTCAGCATGACGACCGGCGCCCAGAGCGGATGCGAGCCGAGCACCGCGCCGGTGGCCGTCGCCACGCCCTTGCCCCCGCGGCCGCGCAGGAATGGTGACGTCACGTGGCCCAGGACGGCGGCGACGCCGGCGACGAGCCCCGCGCGGTGGTCGACCAACCCGAAGCCGGCAGCGGGCACAAGGCCCTTCAACGCGTCGAGCAGTGCGACAAGCACACCGAGCTTGCGGCCGAGCGCCCGCCCGGCGTTGGCAGCGCCCGGGTTGCCCGAGCCGATGCCGCGCAGGTCGACGCCCCGGGCGCGGGCCAGCAGGACCGCCGGCGACACCGACCCGACCAGGTAGCCGGCTGCGGCCGCCGACAGGATCAGCCCGTTCACCGGGGCGAGACCACCACCCCGAGCAGCCCGGGGCCGACGTGGGCACCGACGACGGCGCCGACCTCGGAGCTGTACAGGGTGACCAGGCCGGGCAACCGGGCACGCAGCCGCTCGGCTAGCACGGCGGCGCGTTCGGGTGCCGCGAGGTGGTGCACGGCGATATCGGCCGGGCCGTCGCCCGCTGCCTCCACCGCGCGGTCCGCCATTCGCGCAAGCGCCCGGGCGGCGGTGCGGACCCGCTCCAGCGGGGCAATGACACCGTCGACGACGTGCAGCAGGGGCTTGACCGCGAGGGCCGTGCCCAACAGCGCACGCGCCGCCCCGATCCGCCCACCCCGGCGCAGGTGCTCGAGCGTGTCGACGTAGAACAGCAGTGACGTCCGGGCGGCGGCCTCGCGGGCCGCCCCTTCGACGTCACCGACGGGGCTTCGCTTCTCGGCGTAGCAGGCAGCCGCGAGGACGGCGAAGCCCAGCCCCATCGCGATGGTCCGGGTGTCGACGACGCGCACCTCGATACCGTCTGCGGCGACTTCGCGAGCCGCGAGAACGGCCGCATCCACCGTTCCCGACAGCGCCGCCGAGAGGTGCACCGACACCACGTGGCGAGCGTCGCAGGCCCGGTACGCGGCAGCGAACTCGGCGGGGGTCGGCCGCGATGTCGTGACCTCGATGCGCCGCTCACGCAGCGCGAGCGCCACATCGGCCGGCGAGACCTGCAACCCTTCGACGCCCGTACGCCGTCCCAGCACCACATGCAGCGGCACCACCCCGATGCCGTGCTGCTCCGCCAGTCCGCTCGGCAGGTACGCCGTGCTGTCGGTCACGACGGCCACCTGCGAGGTCACCCGGCGAAGGCTAGGCCCCACCGCAGGTATCAGCGGCGGTCCGGCGCGCTCTGCCCGTGGAGGGCGGGTGCGGTCGAGGGGGGCGCACCCGCCCGCTGTGGCACTTTGGTTAGACCGGAACGACGTTGACCAGCGTCGGCGGCCGGACGATGACCTTCCGCACACCACGCCCCTCGAGCGAGCGCTGTACGGCCGGCGATGCCAGCGCCAGGGCCTGCAGCTCGTCCGCCGCAATCCCGGGGGGCACGTCCAGCCGGTCGCGCAGCTTGCCGGCGACCTGTACGACGCAGGTGACCGACTCCTGCACGAGCAGAGCGGGGTCGGCACTGGGCCAGGTGCTGTCGTGCACAGAGTCACCGGCGTCGACGTCGTGGCCCAGCCGCGACCAGGCCTCCTCCGCGGTGTACGGCACGTAGCAGCTCAGCATCGTCGCGAGCGCCCCGAAACCCGCGCGCAAGGAGGCCGCTGCGGGTGCATCGGCATCGACCCCCTTGCGCAATGCGGACGTCAGCTCCATGAGGCGGGCGACTCCGACGTTGAGCCGCTTGGCCTCGACCAGCCGGGTCACGTCGTCGACGTGCCGGGCGACGGCGCGGTCGACGGTGGCGTCGCGGTCGGCCGTAGGCGCGAGCGATCCGATGTCACTTGCCAGCCGGAGTACCCGGCTCAGGTACCTGGCCGATCCGGCCGGCGACAGGTCAGCCCAGTCGATGTCGTCCTCCGGGGGCCCGGCGAACACCACGGTCAGGCGTACCGCGTCCACGCCGTACGTCGTCAGCTGCTCGCCGAGGTCGACCCCGTTACCCAGCGACTTGCTCATCGCCTTGCCCTTGTTGATGACCTGGCCCTGGTTCAGGAGCGCCGCGAACGGCTCGACCGGCTCGACCAGGCCCATGTCGTGCAGCACCTTCATGAAGAAGCGGCTGTACAGCAGGTGCAGGATCGCGTGCTCCACCCCACCGACGTACTGCGCGACCGGCATCCACTCGCGAACGGCCCGCGGGTCGAACGGACCCTTGTCGTAGGACGGCGAGCAGTACCGCAGGTAGTACCAGGAGGAGTCGACGAAGGTGTCCATCGTGTCGGTGTCGCGCTGCGCGGGCCCCCCGCACGACGGGCAGTCCGTCTGCACCCAGTCGGTCGCCGCCCCCAGCGGCGAGGTGCCGACCGGCTTGAGCGCCGCGCCGCGCAGCTCGGGCAGCGTGACGGGCAGCTGGTCGTCGGGGACCGCCACTTCGCCGCAGTCCGGGCAGTGCACGATCGGAATCGGAGTGCCCCAGAATCGCTGTCGCGACAGCAGCCAGTCCCGCAGCCGGTAGTTGACCGCGCCCCTGCCCCCGCCCCGGGCCTCGAGGTCGGCGACGATCCGGCCGATCGCCTCAGCCTTGGCCAGCCCGTCGTACGGCCCGCTGTTGACCAGGCGGCCGTCGCCGGCGGTGGCCGCCCCGGTCTCCGCGGGGTCGGGAAGGCCGGTGTCGACGACAACCCGCACCGGCAGACCGAAGCGCCGTGCGAAGTCCAGGTCCCGCTGGTCGTGCGCCGGGACGGCCATGATGGCGCCGGTGCCGTACTCGGCCAGCACGTAGTCGGCGGCGTACACCGGGATCTGCTCGCCGGTCACCGGGTTGAGCGCCGTGACGCCCAGGTCGACGCCGGTCTTGTCCCTGGTGGTCGACTGGCGGTCGATGTCTGACAGCGCCTTCACCTGCTCGCGGTAGCCCTCCAGCGCGGCGCGGCGGTCCGGCGCGCACAGCTCCAGCGCGAGGGGTGCGTCCGCGGCCACGACGAAGAATGTTGCGCCGTACAGCGTGTCGGGCCGTGTCGTAAAGACCGTGACGGTTCGCCCGCGCTCATCGTCGCCGATGACGAAGTCGACGTGCGCACCTTGCGAACGGCCGATCCAGTTCTTCTGCATCAGCAGCACGCGGTCCGGCCAGGAGCCGCGCAGCTGCTCCATGTCGTCGAGCAGCCGGTCGGCGTAGTCGGTGACCTTGAAGAACCACTGCGTTAACTCGCGCTTGGTGACCGGGGTGCCGCAGCGCTCGCACGCGCCCTGCACGACCTGCTCGTTGGCGAGCACCGTCTGGTCTTTCGGGCACCAGTTGACGGCGCTGTTCTTACGGTAGGCCAACCCGCGCTCGCGGAAGCGCAGGAACAGCCACTGCGTCCACCGGTAGTACTCCGGATCGCTGGTGTGCAGGCGACGCGACCAGTCGAAGCTGATCGCGTACCGGCGGAAGCTCTCCGCCTGCGTCGCGATGTTGGCGTAGGTGTAGTTCGCCGGGTGCTCATCCCGTTTGATGGCGGCATTCTCCGCGGGCAGGCCGAACGAGTCCCAACCGACCGGGTGCAGCACGTCGTGGCCGCGGCGCATCCAGTATCTCGCAAGTACGTCGCACAGCCCCCACGCTTCGGCGTGGCCCATGTGCAGGTCGCCGCTCGGGTAGGGAAACATGTCAAGGACGTACGTCTTCGGCGCGCCCTCCCGGCGTCCCGCCCGGTTCAGGTCGAGCCGGTCCCACACGGGCAGCCAACGATCCTGCACGACCTGCGGGTCGTAGCCCCGCTCGTCCCGCTCAGGCGCGGTATCGGCCACCGGTTGTTCCTCCTCGAGTGCAGCTTCGGACCTACAGCGGCGCCGGTTCTGACGCGGACCGCGCCCCCCGACGCAGCCATCCCACAGCGTCGCCTTCCGACAGCACCATGTGACAGCGCCATGTGACAGCGCCATGTGACAGCGATATCAGCGTTCCCCGGACGGCGGGGGCATTGTCTGATCCTACGCGGGGCCGCCTTCGACCCCCGGACGCGCTTACCGACCCGTTGGGC
>JBKJQN010000021.1:0-45045 GCA_046593925.1 Mycobacteriales bacterium | reverse complement strand
CCGAGCTGCCGAGCTGCCGAGCTGCCGAGCTGCCGAGCTGCCGAGCTGCCGAGCTGCCGAGCTGCCGAGCTGCCGAGCTGCTGTCCTTCGCACAGGCGTCATGCGCGGTCCCGGACGGCTGGGCCCCACCGAGCTCACGCCGTCGCCGGCCGGCCGGGCTGTGGAACCGCGCTCATCGGCTCGGCCCGTCGGTCCAGCCGTCGACGTTGGGGTAGCGGACGTCGCGCAGCCGGCTGGTCTGATGGCTGTCGTGCCGGTCGTGATGGCTGGTGTCGCAGCCGAGATGCTGTCTGATAACTGCTTCGTCCGGTTTAGACCGCGCTGTCATGCTCTTTGCGGGTCCGTGCGGTGGGCGACCTGCGGTGCGCCGCCGCGAGGACAGGGCCGCGGGGGAGTTTGTGTGCTGGCGCCGCGCGCGGGACACACGAACCCGGTCGCACCTGGCCTCCCGCACGCTCAGCGAGGCTCGCGGAGGCTGACATTGTGTGCTCGGTTGCTTGAGCAAGCACACGATGTCGGAGTAGGAGCCGTCGAGGGACCGGCTGGCCTCAGCACCGCCGGCCACCGACCGTCGCCACTCACCCGCGACTCGGTCGAGGACAGCGACGGCGTGGTCACTGGGCTGCGGGCAGACCGGCCCCGTCTTCCCCGGGAAGCGGTACGAGGACTGGCAGGTCCAGGACCCTAAGGGCCAGGACATCGACACCTTCCGGGCGATCGGCGACGACGTTGACAGTCGGGTACGCGTCCTGCTCGTCGACCTCGGGGGCTCCCTCAGGGGCTGCTGGCCGGTGCGCAGCGACGTCCGAGCGGGGTTGGCGCGCGGACGACAACAACCAGGTCATCGTTCGGCGGCCGTCCATGAGGGCAGTACCTGCCGCGTGACGTCCGCTATGCTGCGACGGTCCCCGACGGCCAGTCGGCATGGGCCCCGCCGCCAGCCAGGGGGCGCAGTCCTCATCGTCCAGCGGCCCAGGACTCCACCCTTTCAAGGTGGCTACGCGGGTTCGAATCCCGTTGGGGGCACGATCACGAATTCAGGCACTGGTCTGGTACCACCCAGGCCCCGTAGCGCAGTTGGTTAGCGCGCCGCCCTGTCACGGCGGAGGTCGCGGGTTCGAGTCCCGTCGGGGTCGCAGCACGGCAGGCAGGCACGACGCGGTCAGGTAGCTCAGCTGGTAGAGCATGCGACTGAAAATCGCAGGGTCGGCGGTTCGATCCCGTCCCTGACCACCCTCCCCCCTCCTCTTCTCGCAGGCCGCAGGGTCCGCTGCACCACCTGCTCAGCGCCCCACCGGCGGCTAGTCGTGGTGCTGCGACTCCACGAGCCGCGCTCGCCCCTGTTCCGGGTCGGTGAGTGTTCTCGGCATCCACGGCCAGTAAGTATCGGGATCAGCAGATGCCAGTTCGCTCACACGGTGAAGCGGATCAGGCAGGCGATGCCGGCGACGAGGCTGTAGATCGCGAAGGGGGTGAGGGTGCGGGTCTCGAAGTACCGGACCAGGAAGCGGACCGACACGTAGGCGGCGGCGAAGGCGACGGCCGCCCCGACCAGGACCTGGCCGTGGATGTTGGCCGCAGCGGGGCCCGCGAGCCCGGGCAACTTCAGTAACCCCGCAGCGAAGATCACCGGGGTGGCCAGCAGGAAGGAGAACTTGGCGGCGTCCTCATGCGACAGGCCGCGGGCCAGGCCACCGACGATGGCCACGCCGGACCGACTGATGCCCGCGAACAGCGCGGCGACCTGGAAGGTGCCGACGCCCAACGCCTCGCGGTAGCTCAGCGACAGCACCGGCCGGGTGCCCCGCTCGGCCGCGGCGGTCGGCTCCTGTCGGCCTGCCAGCGCCATCTCCGAGCCCCGTCGCAGCCGCTCCCCGATCAGCAGTACGACCCCGTTCACGGTCAGGAACGCCGCCGCAGCGACCGGCTTGGCGAACAGGGTGCGGAAGGTGTGCTCGAGCAGCAGGCCGGTGATCCCGACCGGGATCGTGGCGATGACGATCAACCAGGCCAGCCGACTGTCGTCGTCCTCGGCGACCACCCGCCGCGCCCGGACGCTCGCCGGCAGGCTTCTGATGAAGCCGCGGATGATGCGTACCCACTCCTGCCGAAAGAACAGCAGCAGGGCCAAGGCGGTCGCGACGTGCAGCGCCACGATAAAGGACAGGTAGAACGACGAGCCGCTGTCCTGGGTCGCGGACTGGCGCACGAGCGGCTCCCAACTCCCGCCGATCAGCGCGGGCAGGAGCACCGAGTGGCCCAGGCTCGAAATCGGGAACAGCTCGGTGGTGCCTTGGGTCAAGCCGATCACGACGGCCTGCAGGTAGCTGAGCATCGCTCGCCTCTCCGGAAATGTTGGCTCGCTGGCTAGGTCGGCGCGCACCGGTGGGTCCGCACGGCGAGCCGCGCCGGTCGACATCCTGCGGCCAGGGAGCCCTTTACCGGCGCGTTACGGGAAGGCCGCTCATCCTGTCGTCAGGTGTCGCTCAGGGCTGCCAGGGCCGACCGAGCGGAAGGGCGGAGGTGTGCCTGATGCTGACGGCCCGAAGCTCGCCCGGGTCCAGTCTCCGCAGCAGCGCGCCCGGCTGCGTCGGCGACTGGCCGTGCTTGGTGGACGGGACGGCCGTGGTGCGCCGGTCCAGGTCGACGTGTCTGGCCACGCAGCTGTCACTTGCTGTGGCTGGCCATCCTCGCGTCCGTCCTTCCCCCCGGTCGGATCGTCGGCTTGACTGGGTAGGACAGCACCGGCTGCGACCGACCAAGGAGAACTTCATGGGTGTCTCGCTGAGCAAGGGCGGCAACGTGTCGCTGAGCAAGGAGGCGCCGGGACTCACGGCGGTCGTCGTCGGGCTGGGCTGGGACGCCCGCAGCACGACCGGCAGCGACTTCGACCTCGACGCCTCCGCCATCCTGTGCACCAGCGCGGGCCGGGTCGTTTCCGACGCGCACTTCGTGTTCTTCAACAACCTCAAGAGCCCGGACGGCTCGGTCGAGCACACCGGCGACAACCTGACCGGCGAGGGAGAGGGCGACGACGAACAGCTCAAGGTCAACCTGTCGCTGGTGCCCGTCGAGGTCGACAAGATCGTCTTCCCGGTGTCGATCTACGACGCGGAGGGCCGGCACCAGTCGTTCGGGCAGGTGAGCAACGCCTTCATCCGGGTGGTCAACCAGGCCGGGGGGGCCGAGATCGCCCGCTACGACCTGTCGGAGGACGCCTCCACCGAGACCGCCATGGTCTTCGGGGAGATCTACCGCAACGGCGCCGACTGGAAGTTCCGGGCCGTCGGGCAGGGCTACGCCACCGGCCTGCGTGGCATCGCCACCGACTACGGCGTCAACGTCGGCTGATCCGGCACGCCCGGCGACCGTCGCGCGTCTACCTGCACGACGCCCCCTTTCTGAAAGGCCTCTCATGGTCGACTACGTCAAGCGCCCCAGCACGCCCGCACCGACCGGTCACAGTGGGGTGTCGCTGAGCAAGGTGACGCTCACCAAGTCCGCCCCGTCGGTCTCGCTGACCAAGGGCGCGGGGGCCAGCGGTCGCCTGCGGGTGCGCCTTGAGTGGAACGCCCGCCCCGAGGGCGGCGGCGGTGGCGGCTTCCTGAAGAAGCTCACCGGCGGCGACAAGGGCATCGACCTCGACCTCGGTGCGCTGTACGAGCTCGCCGACGGCAAGAAGGGCGTCGTGCAGGCCCTCGGCAACTCGTTCGGTGCGATCGACAAGCCGCCGTACGTCCTGCTCAGCGGGGACGACCGCACCGGCGGCGGCGGCGAGGAGATGACGATCAACCTGGACCGGCTCGGCGAGATCAAGCGGGTGCTCGTGTTCGCGTTCATCTACGACGGTGTGCCGGCCTGGGACAAGGCAGACGGCGTCGTGACGCTGTACCCGGTGGGCGGCCCGGAGATCAGGGTCGAGCTCGACGAGGCTTCCGGCAGCCGGATGTGCGCTATCGCACTGCTGGAGAACGAGGCCGGGACCCTGCGGGTCGGGCGTGAGGTCAAGTACATCAAGGGTGCACAGGACGCCCTGGACCGCGCGTACGGCTGGGGGATGGACTGGTCCCCGGGGCGCAAGTAGCGCTTCAACACAGCCAAGGGGAGCGACGTTGCGACACTTCGACTTCTTGAGTGAGCCCCAGCGCGAGGCTCTGTTCGCCGTGCCACCGCAGCCGCTGCGGCCCGACGCCGACCGGGTGCAGCTGGCACTGGGGCTCGGCGCGACCTTCTACAGCCCCGGCACCAGGTCCCGGCTCGGCGACGACAGCCGGCGTGCCGCCGGGGTCGGGACGACCAGCCACGTGTGGTGCCTGGAGGACTCGATCGCGCACGACGCGGTCGGCTGGGCGCAGGCCAACGTGGTCCGCTCGCTTCGGGCGCTGACCGACCGGGATCGCCTGCCGATGCTGTTTGTCCGGGTGCGTACGCCCGAGCAGACCGTCGAGGTCGCCAGGCAGGCCGGTGACGCCGCGCACCGGCTCACCGGCTTCGTTCTGCCCAAGTTCCGGCCCGGGCCCGAGGGCGAGGCCTGGCTGCAGGCGGTCGAGCAGGCCAGTGCTGTCGCCGGCTCCCGGCTGCTCGCGATGCCGGTGCTGGAGCACGAGGACCTCGCCTGGCGCGAAACCCGCGGGGGGCACCTGCAGGCCGTCCGGGCACTGCTCGACCGGCACCGTGAGCAGGTGCTGGCCGTACGGGTCGGCGGCACCGACCTGTGCGGGTTGTTCGGCTTGCGACGCGACCGCGACACCACCATCTGGGATGTCGCAGTCGTCCGCGACATGCTCGCCGACGTCATCAACACTTTCGCCCGGCGCGGCGACTACGTCGTCAGTGGACCGGTGTGGGAGCACTTCTCCGGCAACGACCGGCTGTTCAAGAGCCAGCTGCGGCGTACGCCGTTCGAGAACACCCGCAGCCTGCGGCTGCACACCCAGCTGGTCCGTGCCGACGTCGACGAGCTGCTCCGAGAGGTGTCGCTGGACCGCGCCAACGGCTTCGCCGGCAAGACCGTCATCCACCCCACGCACGTCTCGGTCGTGAACGCGATGCACGCGGTCACCCGCGAGGAGTACGACGACGCCCTCGTCGTCCTGGCCGGCCGCGGCTCAGGCGGCGTCGTGCGCTCGCCGTCCGGTGGCAAGATGAACGAGCTCGGCCCGCACGCCCTGTGGGCCGAGCAGGTCACAGCGCGCGCTGCCGTGTTCGGCGTACTCGCCGAGCCCGACGGCGTCGTGGCCCTGCTCGACGCCGGCTGGCGGGCCGCGCAGGCGGCGTACGCGACGGGGGCCGAGCAGCCCGCCGAGGCGCAAGCGGCCTGGGGCCCGTGACGGCTGCGCCGGGCACCCGCTCCCTACGCCATGTTGTCGAGCAGGGGCTCGGGCTCCGCTGGCGGGTCGACGCCGACCCGTACGCGCTCGGGCTCGACGCCCTGGTCGGACTCGCGCTGCGCGACAACCCCAAGCGCGCGCAGCTGGTCGTCAGTCGGGTGCTCGGCAAGCACCTGCCGGTGCGGCCCGCCGTCTCGCTGGCGGCCGCCGGGCGCCTTGCCGCCCTGGTCGGCGAGGTGACAGACCCGCTGGTGCTCGGTTACTGCGAGACCGCCACCGGCCTCGGCCACGCCGTCGCGGAGGCGCTCGCGGCCGGCGGCCACTACGCGCACACCACCCGCCGACCCGACCCCGGTGTGCCCACGCTGCTCGGCTTCGACGAGGAGCACTCGCACGCGGTCGCCCACGCGCTGCAGCTGCGCGACCCGGCTGTGCTCGCCGATCCCAACCGGACCGTGGTCCTGGTCGACGACGAGCTCACGACCGGTACCACCGCCCTGAACACCGTCGCGGCCCTGCACGCCCGGTGGCCGCACCGGCGCTATGTCGTGGCGACCCTGCTCGACCTGCGTACGCCCGACGTCCGCGAGGCTTTTGTCGCCCGCGCTGGGCGGCTCGCCGTGCAGGTCGACGTCGTCGCGCTGCTGTCCGGCTCGCTGACCCTGCCCGCGGACGTCATGGACCGGGCAGCCGAGCTGCGGGCCGCACTCGCCCGGGTGCCCGCTGCGCCGGCGCCGACCGGCGGTGGCCGGGTCGAGCTGCTCGACAGCGGCTGGCCGACCGGCGTGCCGACCGGTGGGCGCACCGGAACCGACCTCGGCAGGTACGAGGCGCCGCTGGCGGCTCTCGCCCAGCGGATCGCCGGGCGGCTGAGCGGCGGCCCGGTGCTGGTGCTGGGGACCGAGGAGCTGATGTGGCTCCCGCTGCGGCTCGCGGGGCTGCTGCCCGGCGAGGTGTCCTACCAGTCCACGACCCGCAGCCCGGTGCTGCCTGCCGACCTGCCTGGCTACGCGGTACGCCGCGCGCTGCAGTTCCCCGCGCCTGACGATCCCGGCCGCACCTCGCGGCTGCACGGACTGCCGGACTCCCCCTACACCGATGTCGTCGTCGTCGTCGACACGCCGCTGCAGGCCGGGCGGCCGCTCGCCGACGCGCTCACGCCGTGGGCGACCGGCTCCGTCCTGCTGGTGGGCGTGTGAGCTTCTCCACGTACGACCCGGTGGAGTGCCGCTGGCTGCTCACCGACCTGTCGCACGTCGCGCTGGAGGTCGGCACCGAGGACCGCGAGGAGCTGATCCAGGGCGGCCGGCACTACGCGGAGATGCTGCCGGTGGAGTACCAGCCCGACGCGGCGTACACCGCCCTGTTCCACCGGGCGCTCGACGAGACCGCGGTGCGGCTCGCGTACGCCGTCGGGCTGGTCGGCGACCTGCTGCTCGACGAGGCCCGCGCGCACGACGTCGACCCCGTGCTGGTGTCGCTGGCCCGGGCCGGCACGCCGGTCGGCATCCTGCTGCGCCGCTGGCTGGCCCAGGTGCACGGCCTGGACGTCCCGCACTACGCCATCTCGATCGTCCGCGGCCGGGGCATCGACGAGGTCGCCGTCCGGTACGTGCTCGAGCGGCACCCCGCCGAGGCGGTCCGTTTCGTCGACGGCTGGACCGGCAAGGGCGCGATCGCCCGGGAGCTTGCCGTGGCCGTCCGGGCCTTCCCCGGCGTCGACCCGCGGCTGGCCGTGCTCGCCGACCCGGGCTCGTGCACGGACCTGTTCGGCACCCGCGACGACTTCCTGATCCCGTCGGCCTGCCTCAACTCAACCGTGTCGGGGCTGGTCTCCCGGACCGTCCTGCGTGACGACCTGATCGGTCCGGGGATGTTCCACGGCGCCAAGTTCTACGCCGAACTCACCTCTGCCGACGTGTCCGCGGTGTTCCTGGACGCCGTGTGCCGCCGGTTCGCCGAGGTGGTGCCCGCCGTCGCCGCCGAGCGCGCCGCGCACCGGGCCACGGACCGCAGACCGACCTGGGCGGGCTGGGCCGCTGTCGAGAAGGTCGCCGCCGACTACGGGATCAACGACATCAACCTGGTCAAGCCGGGTGTCGGCGAGACCACCCGGGTGCTGCTGCGCCGGGTCCCCTGGCAGGTGCTGGTGCGCCCCGACCGCGAGTCCGACCTCGAGCACGTCCGGGTGCTCGCGGCGCAACGCGGCGTGCCCGTGGTGGTGCGCGAGGACCTCGCGTACACCTGCGTCGGCCTGATCAAGCCCGCATGAGGATCCTCGTCGCGCTCGACCTGGACCAGACCGTGGTGTTCAGTCGGCGCTCCGCCGGCGAGGCCGGCCCATCGGTCGTCGTCGAGCAGCACGATGGTGAGCAGCTGTCCTCGATGACGGTGGGCGCGATCATGGCGTACGCAGAACTCGCCGGCCGGCACACGGTGGTGCCCGTCACGACGCGAACCGTCGCCCAGTACGCCCGGATCTCCCTGCCCGCGGCCGCCCGGTACGCGGTCTGTGCCAACGGCGGCGTGCTGCTCGTGGACGGCGAGCGCGACCCTTCCTGGGCCGAGGTCGTCGCACAGCAGTGCGCCGCCGCCGCGCCGCTGGCCGACGTCGAGGCCCGGCTGCGGGCTGTCCAGGGCGAGCCGTGGGTGCGCCTCGTCCGCAGCGCGGAGGGCCTGTTCGGCTACCTCGTGGCACAGACCCGCGAGACGATCCCGCGGGCGTGGCTGGCAGCGCTGACCGCCGACCTGGCGCCGCTGGGCTGGGCGGTGTCGGTGCAGGGCCGCAAGGTGTACGCCGTGCCGCTGGCGCTGTCCAAGGCCGCTGCGGTCCAGCGCCTGGTCGACCTGCTGGGCGCCGACATGCTGCTCGCCGCCGGCGACAGCCTGCTCGACCGGCCGATGCTCGAACTGGCGCTGGCCAGCGGCGGCGCGGCCGTCCGCCCGGCGCACGGCGAGCTGCACGACCTGGGTTGGCAGGGCGCGCACGTCACGGCCGCCTCCGGGGCCCGGGCCGGCGAGGAGCTGCTCCGGTGGCTCAGCGCCCAGGCCAACGTACGCGGGAGCGACTGACGCTGACCTCGTGCTGACGAGGCCGCTCAGTCCGCCGACCCGCTGAAGATCCCGCCGAGGCCGGCGCCGGTCTTCTTGTCGCCGGCACCCATGTTCTTCTGCAGCGCCTTGGCGAGCGCGTCAATCGTCATCGACTGCAGGATGACGCGGCCGTCGCCGCGCAGCGTCGCCTGCGACAGGCCCTCACCGCCGAACACCGCGTTCATGATCCCGGCCCGGTTGAGACCGCCGATCCGCTCCACCGCGTACTGGATCTTGTCGCCCTCGAAGGCGACGATGCAGCCGGTGTCGACGTAGAGGGTGCCGCCGTACTCCGCCGGGTTGATGTCGATGAAGTTTCCGGCGCCCGCGATGAACAGCGTGCCGCCGGTACTGGAGGTGAACTTCTCCAGCACGAAGCCCTCCCCGCCGGACAGTCCCGTGCGCAGACCGGCAAAGGCGACGTCGAAGTGCACGGAGCCCTCGGCGCCGACGAAGGCGTCCTTCTCCGCCAGCCAGGTGCTGCCCGGCTCGACCTCGATGGCGCGCAGCTCCCCGGGCAGGACGCCGGCGAGCGCCACCAGGCCGTCCCCACCCCGGGTGCTGAAGTGCTGGAAGGCGAACGACTCCCCGGCGGCCATCCGCTTGCCCGCCTCGACGGCGCCGCGCAGCAGGCCCCCGAACCCACCCCCGCCGGGCTGCTGCTGCGACGTCGGCTGCGACAGCTTGGTCTCCATCACGACGTCGCCGGAGCGGAACAGGAACTTGCCCGCCTCGGCATACAGCACCTGCCCCGGCTGGAGCGTGCAGACCACCATCTGCATGGCGTTACCGACGACCCGGTGCTCGAGCACGTTGACCTCCGAAAGGTGACGGGCGACCAGGATGGCACCGGGCAGACTCAGCAGGTGACCGTGACGCTCGTGCCCCGCACCCGGGCCGACCCGTTCCGGCTCAACAACATCCAGGTCTCGCTGGTGGCCGGCGCACTGCTGGCGGTTGACGCGCCGGACCGTGACCTGCTCGCCCCTCAGGCGTACGTGCCCTCGCAGGTGTGCACGGCCTGGTCGGACCGATTGTTTCCGGCGCTGTCCGACCTCGTCCTGGTCGAGCTGTGGGACGCCTACCGCGCGCAGCTGCGCCCGCGCATCCTGCTGCGCGCCCCCGTCAGCCTGGAGCGCGGGCACCGACGGCGCCACCACGAGGCGCCCGACCCCTGGGCGCAGCTCCCGCAGCTGCACGAGCGCACCGGGGTGATGGAGACGCCGCTGGGTCCGCTGCTGCTGTCGCTGGCGAGCTGGCTAGGGACGTGCGGCGGTGCGACGGTCCACCCCGGCTGAGTCGGGCCCGTCGAGGTCGGCACGCCGACGGCGCTCGGCGATCGAGCTGACCAGGGCGGCCACGATGAAGGCGACACCCGTCAGCCCGGTGACGACCTCGGGGATCTTGTAGTCGACGGACGCGAGCATGATCACGGCGAGTACGCCGATCGCCCAGTGCGCGCCGTGGTCGAGGTACACGTACTCCGACAGGGTGCCGGCCCGTACCAGGTAGATGGTCAGCGAGCGGATCCAGAAGGCGCCGATCCCGAGGCCCAGCGCGATGACGAGCACCTCGTTGGAGATCGCAAAGGCCCCGATGACACCGTCGAAGGAGAAGGAGGCGTCCAGCACCTCCAGGTACAGGAAGGAGAAGACACCTGCCTTGAACACTGCGGTCGTCATCCCGCCGCCTGTCGTCGCGACGGGCTGGTCGGCCTCCTCGCGGTGCTCCATCGACTCCTCGAACAGCCCGTCCAGACCGTTGACCAGCAGGTAGGTCAAGAGCCCGGCGATGCCGGCCACCAGAACCGTCAGCCGGTCACCTTCGGGGGCGATCGCGTACATCACATAGATGCCGGCAAGGGCGACGACGACAGACAGCTGGTCGAGCTTGCCGATCCTGTGCAACGCCTTCTCGACCGGGGTCAACCAGAAGATGTCCCGCTCGGTGTCCAGAACGAAGTCCAGGAAGATCATCAGCAGGAAGGTGCCCCCGAAGGCGTAGATCGCATGCTCAGCGGCGGCGAGCTCCTGGCCGTACCGGGCCGCGTCGTTGAGCGCGAGGCTGACGACGTTGCCGAGCGACTCGCCGGTCGTCACCGCGACGATCAGGATCGGCAGCAGCAGGCGCATGCCGAACACCGCGATGAGTATCCCGATGGTCAGGAACGCCTTCTGCCAAACGGGGGCCATCCGGTTCAGCACCTTGGCGTTGACCACGGCGTTGTCGAAGGACAGCGAGATCTCCAGGACGCCCAGGATCAGCACGGTCAGGGCGGTGGCCGGGCCGCCGAAACCGAGCGCGACCGCGAGCGCGACCACGGTGAGCCCGATGGCCCAGCCGAACATACGGATCATCCGTGTCTCTTCTCGGGTCGGCGGTGCGCGGGGTACAGCCCGCTGCGGGTCTGCCAGGTGCGGGCGGCCACCGCGCTGACGGCCGACCCCGGGGAGGGCGGCCGCAGCGTGGTCACAGCGTGCCCCGTGCCAGCCGTACAGAACTGCGCGTAGTACAGCAGGACAGGCGCGAACGGCAGGTCGTACACCGACAGCTGCTCGCCGGCCCTCGACCAGGTGAGAGCCGCCGGGCTGCCGGTGCGGTAGATCGCGACGGGCTGCAGCTCGGTACGACCGGCCACCGGCCTGGCCACGACGACGAGCTCGCCGAGGGAGTCGAACAGGGCGGCGCCCCAGGACCGGGCCAGCCACGACGGGACGTACCCGTCACGCACGAACGCCTCGGCCACGTGCGGTGCGTCGAGGGCGGTCAGCGACTCACCCAGCAGGCCCCAGAGCCGGTTGGGGAGCCCCAGCACTGCCCCGGTCAACCGGTCGGTGCAGAACACCCCCATCGCAGCAGTCTGTCAGAGCGCCACCGCGAAGGGTGACGGGCACTCGGGGCAGGAAGGCCGTCAGGCCTGCGGGCGGGGCTGCGGGATGCCGGCAAGCAGGGCCTTCACCTCGGCCTCGCGGTAGCGCCGGTGCCCACCGAGGGTCCGGATCGACGTCAGCTTGCCGGACTTGGCCCAGCGCGTGACAGTCTTCGGATCGACGCGGAACATCGACGCCACCTCGGCAGGGGTCAGGAGCGCCTCGGCGTCGTGGGTGCGTGCGTTCATGGTCGGTCCTCTCGGAACGGGCCGGGATGGAGGTGTCCACCCATGACGAACAGGGTGCGCGATGCCCGCTTCTCCTGGTATAGCCTTTTCGGGCTATCTTCGTTACTAGTCAGCTCAACTCGCGCTCTCGATGGCCTGCAGCGCGGTCATCCGGCGTGTCACCCGGGCGTACGCGAGGCCCGCCACCTCGCCCTCGCCTGCGCCGAGCGCGACGATCGCGGCGGCGACGTCACGGGCCGACTCGTCCTCGGTCATGGCGTCGTCGTCGATGAGGTGGACCAGCCCGCCGTAGTCGAGCTCCACGAGCGACCGCGGATGGAAGTCCTCCAGCCATCGTCCGAGGTCCTCGACGCCGGCCGTGGCCGAGGCGTCGTCCAGGGTGCGCCGTAGCACCGCCAGGGCCCGCGCCGCGCGGCGACGGGCGCGGGACATCGCGGTGCGGTAGACCAGCGCCCGACCGGTCCGTCGGGCGACGGGCGTGACTGGGGGCGACCCGGGAGTGGTGGCGGGCGCCGGGCCCCTCGCGCCGGGACTCATCGAGCGCTCCTCGGCGTCGAAAAGCACGAACCAGCGGACCGGCACCTGCCAGGTACTGGACCGGATGTGCACCTTCAGCTCGGGGTTGTCGGTACGCCATGCCTGCAGGGCATTCTCGGCCGCGTCGAGCACGCCGCGCGGCAGCAGCGCGTCGACCAGCACCTCGGCAAGCGCGGCGCGGACCTGCGCGACCGCCTCCCACGACCGGACGACGGTGCGCATCGGGCAGACCAGCGTGACACCGTCGACCTCGGCGACGTAGGCGTGCTCGGCCAGGTCGGGCATGCAGGTCGGCGCAACGCCGACGAGGGCGGCCACCCCGGCCGCGCGCTCCAGCCGTGGACCTCGCTCGGGGGAAACGGCAGCGCCGGAGGTGGCGTACGCCTGCCAATGCTCGCGCTCGCCGCTCGGGAACGCCGCGAGCGGCTCGTAGACACGCAGCTGCGCGACATACGCCGACGCTCCGTACGCCTGGGAGGGGTACGCCGTCATACCGTCGATGCTCGCACGTGCCGCCCCACCCGGACGGGGCACATCCGTGCGCCCGGAGGAGCAGGATGAGCAGGTGTCTCCCGTCCTGTGGCTGCTGCTCGCCGTCGCCCTGTGCGCCGGTGAGATCTTCACGCTGGACCTGGTGCTGCTGATGCTGGCGGGGGCGGCTCTGGCAGGTGGGGCTGCGGCGCTGCTCACCGACGGCGTTCCGGTGCAGGCCGCCGCCGCCGCGGTGACCGCGGTCGTGCTCCTGGTCCTGGTGCGGCCACTGGTGCGCCGCCACCTCGAGGTGCCGGCCCTGCTGTCGGGGGCGGCCCGGCTGACCGGGCGCACCGCCCTGGTCGTGGAGCCGGTATCGGCGACCGGCGGCCAGGTCCGGCTCGACGGGGAGCTCTGGCGGGCCCGGCCGGTCGCCGGACTCGACGTCGCTGCCGGGCGCACCGTCGTCGTGGCCTCGGTCGAGGGCGCGACCCTGCACGTCTATCCCGAGGAGCTGTGATGCACGACGCAGAGAGCAGTGCCGGATGACCGGCACCATCGTGGCCCTGGTGCTGCTCGCCCTGGTGCTCTACACCGTGTCGCGGACGGTACGCATCGTGCCGCAGGCCAGCGTCTTCGTCATCGAGCGGCTGGGCCGCTACAGCCGGACGCTGAACCCCGGCATCCACCTGCTCGCCCCGGTCGTCGACAAGGTGCGGGTCAAGGTAGACATTCGCGAGCAGGTGGTGGGCTTCCCGCCGCAGTCGGTGATCACCCGGGACAACCTTGTGGTGGGTATCGACACGGTCATCTACTACTCGCCGATCGATGTGGCTGCCGCGACTTACCAGATCGAGGACTATGTCGCCGCGATCGAGCAGCTGGTCGTCACGACCCTGCGCAACGTCGTCGGTGGCCTCGCGCTCGAGGAGGCGCTGACCGGCCGCGACCACATCAACAGCCAGCTCGCGATGGTCCTGGACGAGGCGACCGGCAAGTGGGGCATCAAGGTCAACCGCGTGGAGATCCGCGGCATCGAGCCGCCGGCGACGATCCGCGACGCGATGGAGCAGGCGATGCGCGCCGACCGCGGCAAGCGGGCGGCGATCCTGACCGCCGAGGGCCAGCAGCAGTCGGCCGTGCTGTCCGCGCAGGGCGAGAAGCAGGCGGCCGTCCTGCGCGCGGAGGCGGCCCAGCAGGCTGCCGTCCTCGCCGCGGAAGGCGAGAAGCAGGCCCGGGTGCTCCGGGCGGAGGGCGAGGCGCTGGCCATCACCCGGGTCGTTCAGGCGATCAAGGCTGCCGGCGTCGATGAGAAGGTGCTGGCCTACCAGCAGCTGCAGCTGCTACCGCGGCTGGCCGAAGGAACGGCCAACAAGGTGTGGTTCGTGCCAACCGATGTCAGCGCCCACCTCGAGACGGCCCGTCGCCTGCTGCAGGGTGATCACTAGATTGGGACTGCCGGGGCACACCTCCCCGGCCCCACGCCCTCACGAGGGGCACCGCCGAGCCAGGGAGCGCCATGGGCGTGTTCGACCGCACCGACCACCTTGCCGGGGCGGGCCACGAGCAGGTGGTGTTCTGCCAGGACCCGCGCAGCGGCCTCAAGGCCATCATCGCTATCTGGTCGACGGCGCTCGGGCCGGCGCTCGGCGGCACCCGTTTCCACCCGTACGCCACCGAGGACAAGGCGCTCGCCGACGTCCTGGCGCTGTCGCGGGCGATGGCCTACAAGGCCGCCGTCGCGGGGCTCGACCTCGGCGGCGGCAAGGCCGTCATTATCGGCGACCCGACCACGGACAAGACCGAGCAGCTGCTGCGGGCCTTCGGGCGGATGGTCCAGACCCTCGGCGGGCGCTACTGGACGGCCTGCGACGTCGGCACCTCCGTACAGGACATGGACGTGATCGCCCGCGAGTCGTCCTTCGTCACGGGGCGCTCGCCCGAGCAGGGCGGGGCGGGCGACAGTGCCGTGCTGACGGCGTACGGCGTCTTCCAGGCGATGCGCGCCGCAGCCGAGCACACCTGGGGAAGCCCGACGCTCGCCAGCCGGCGGATCGGCGTCGAGGGCGTCGGCAAGGTCGGACACCACCTCGTCGAGCGCCTGCTCGAGGACGGCGCATCCGTCGTGGTCAGCGATGTCCGGCCGGCCGCCGTCGAGCGGATCCGCGCGGCGCACCCTCAGGTCGAGACCGCCGACGTCGCCGCGCTGCCGACCTCCGACCTCGACGTCTATGCCCCCTGCGCACTCGGCGCCGCGTTGACCGACGAGGTGGTCGACGCGCTCAAGGCGGCCGTCGTCTGCGGGGCAGCCAACAACCAGCTGGCACACCCGGGGGTGGCGGCCGCCCTGGACGCCCGCGGCGTGCTGTACGTCCCGGACTACCTGGCCAACGGCGGCGGTCTGATCCAGGTCGCCGACGAGGCGCTGCACGCGCACTCCGGCGGCTTCCGGTTCGAGCGGGCCAAGGGCCGCGCGACCTCGATCCACGCCACCACGCTGGATGTGCTGCGCAGCGCCGCTGATGACGGGGTGCCGCCCGCAGTCGCTGCCGACCGGCTGGCCGAGCACCGGATGGCCGAGGTGTCGCGGCTGCGCTCGGTGCTGCTGCCGAGCTGAGCCGTCCGCGGGCCGCGCCCGGAAGTGTCCCGGGGCAGGTAAGCCTGTACCGTGAGCAGCCGGGGCAACGGTCCATCAGGCGCCCTCCCACACGCACCGTTCACCACCCGGGGTCATGCGGCCCCGATGTCCTCGAGGGGGTCGAGCCATGGGGCGCGGCCGTGCCAAGGCCAAGCAGACCAAGGTCGCACGTGACCTCAAGTACGGCGGCCCCGGTCTGGAGGTCGACCGGCTGAAGGCTGAGCTCGCGGGGGCGACCCGCAGCCCTTTCACGCCGGCACCCGCCGCAGCTGACGAGGACGAGGACGACGACCCGTACGCAGACGACCGGGACGACGCCCGCCGCTAGCCGGTCAGACCGGGTGCTCGCCGGTAAGCGTGACGCCGGCGGCCCCGGGGGTGACCGTGCCAAGCACCCAGGACGGGACATGCCTGGCCGTCAGCACGGCAAGTGCCCGGTCGGCGTCATCAGGCGCGAGCACGGCGACCATCCCGACGCCCATGTTGAAGGTGCGCTCCATCTCGGCCCGCTCGACCCGGCCGCGCCCCTGCACCAGGGCGAAGACCGGCGGCGGCTGCCAGGTCGCTCGGTCCAGCACCACCCCGACGTGCTCCGGCAGGACCCGGCTCAGGTTGGCGGCGAGCCCGCCGCCCGTGACGTGCGCGAACGCATGAACCTCGGTCTCGTCGATCAGCGCCAGGCAGTCCTTGGCGTAGATCCGGGTCGGCGTGAGCAGCACCTCGCCGAGCACGCCGCCGAGCTCGTCGACGTACGCCTCCAGGCGCAACCGCGCGCCCTGCAGCAGGACGTGCCGGACCAGGCTGAAGCCGTTGCTGTGCACGCCGGAGGACGCCATCGCCACGACGACGTCGCCCGCACGGACCCGGTCGGGACCGAGCAGCCGGTCTGCCTCGACGACCCCGACCCCGGTGCCAGCGAGGTCGTAGTGGTCATCGGCCATCAGCCCAGGGTGCTCGGCGATCTCGCCACCCACGAGAGCGCAGCCCGCGAGCGCACACCCGTCGGCGATGCCGCCGACAATAGTCGCGACTTTCTCCGGCACGACCCGGCCGACCGCGACGTAGTCCTGCATGAACAGCGGTTCGGCCCCGCAGACCACCAGGTCGTCGACGACCATGCCGACCAGGTCGATGCCGACCGTGTCGTGTTTGTCCATCGCCTGCGCGATGACCAGCTTGGTGCCGACGCCGTCGGTGGAGGAGGCGAGCAGCGGGTCGCGGTAGCGGGAGGTGTCGAGACGGAACAGCCCGGCGAACCCGCCGAGCCCACCGACGACTTCCGGGCGCCGGGACCGGGCCACCCGGCCCTTGAGCAGCTGAACGGCCCGGTCGCCCGCCTCGATGTCGACTCCGGCGCCGGCGTAGGACGCGGTTCCCACGTCGTGCGACGGGCCGGTGCGGCCCCGCGACGTCATATGGGGAGCTGCGCGTCGAGCTCGTCGACGCTGACGAGCCCGTTGTGCGGCACGCCCCCGAGCGCAGTCTGGTCGTGGCTGCCGAGCTGGCTGTGGGACGCGACGGCCTTGCGGGTCAGCCCCTCGAGCACGTGCTTGCCGATCAGGTCGGGCTGCGGCACCGCGATCGGGTAGCTGCCGTTGAAGCAGGCGCGGCAGAGCCGGTCGGCGCGTTGGGCGCTGGCGGCCGTCAGCCCCTCGAGCGATACGAACGCGAGCGAGTCGGCGCCGATCGAACTGCGGATCTGTTCGACTCCCATCCCGCTGGCGATCAGCTCCGCGCGGCTGGCGAAGTCGATGCCGTAGAAGCACGGCCACATCACCGGCGGGCTGGAGATCCGTACGTGCACCTCGGCCGCACCCGCCTCGCGCAGCATCCGGACCAGGGCGCGCTGGGTGTTGCCGCGCACGATCGAATCGTCGACGACCACGAGGCGCTTGCCCTTGATCACCTCACGTAGCGGGTTAAGCTTGAGCCTGATGCCGAGCTGCCGGATCGTCTGGCTGGGCTGGATGAAGGTGCGCCCCACGTAGGAGTTCTTGACCAGCCCCATGCCGTAGGGGATGCCGCTCTGCTCGGCGAACCCGATCGCCCCCGGCGTGCCGGACTCGGGCACCGGGATCACCAGGTCGGCGTCGGCAGGCGCCTCGAAGGCCAGTGTCCGGCCGACCTCGACGCGCGTCGTGTAGACCGACCGACCGGCGATCGTGGTGTCGGGGCGCGCGAGGTAGACGTACTCGAACAGGCAGCCCTTCGGGTTTGCCTCGGCGAACCGCTGGCTGCGGACGCCGTGCTCATCAATGGCCAGCAGCTCGCCCGGCTCCACCTCCCGGACGAAGCTCGCACCGACGATGTCCAGCGCCGCGGTCTCACTCGCCACCACCCAGCCGCGCTCGAGCCGGCCCAGCACGAGCGGGCGTACGCCGTGCGGGTCACGAGCGGCGTACAGCGTCTGGTCGTCCATGAACACCAGGCAGTACGCGCCCTTGAGCAGCGGCAGGACCTGCATCGCCGCGGCGTCCGGCGGCAGGTCGGGCTGCGCGAGCAGGGTGGTGATCAGGTCGCTGTCGGTCGTTGCGCCCATGGGGTCGGCCCGCGGGTCGAGCGCCGCGACCATCCGTGCGAGCTCGCTGGTGTTGGTCAGGTTGCCGTTGTGGCCGAGCGCCAGGCTGCCGCCGGTGGACAGCTGCCGGAAGCTCGGCTGCGCGTTCTCCCAGCTGCTCGAACCGGTCGTGGAGTAGCGCGTGTGGCCGATCGCGAGGTGCCCTCGCAAGCTCGACAGGATGGCCTCGTCGAACACCTGCGCGACCAGCCCGAGCTCCTTGTAGACCAGCACGGCGCTGCCGTCCGACACGGCCATCCCGGCGGCCTCCTGGCCGCGGTGCTGCAGCGCGTAGAGCCCGTAGTACGTCAGCTTGGCGACGTCCTCGTCGGGCGCCCACACGCCGAAGACGCCGCACTCCTCACCGACCGGCCGCTCGGGCTGGTACGCGTCGTCGGTGTCCTGCAGTCCGTCGCTGACGGGCACGCGGGGGCTCCTCGTCGTACAGGCAGGGGGTACCGGCAGAGTGTAGCGGCGGCTGCCGCCATGTCCCTGGAGTGCCACGGCGCCGCCGCCCGCACAACGCTCAACCGCAGTGATCCGCGTAAGCCCAGTGTCGCCAGGGCGACGCCAGGCGGACCTGGATGACCCGGAGGCGGGCGTGTGCCCATCCACAGCCCAGCGGCACAGGATCAGGCGCTCGGCGGGCGGGAGTGGAACCTGCCGTCCCCATGGACAGTGCGAGCAACGGCTCAGGACGGCGCCGTCAGAGCCGCATGTGCATGACGTGTAGGCCCACCAGCCCCAGCCGCGGGTGGTCGAAGGCCTCGGGGACGGTGCACATCACCTCGAGGCCGAGCGACCGCCACAGCTGCACCGCAGCGGTGTTGGTCTCCACCACGGCGTTGAACTGCATGCTTCGGTAGCCTTCGCTACGCGCCCAGCCGAGCAGGTGCCCGCCGAGGGCCCGTCCGACACCGCGGCCCTGGTGCTCCGGGGCGACCATGAAGCTGGCGGTGGCGACGTGGGCTCCCCGACCGGGTCGGTTGGGGCCGGCCTTGGCCGAGCCGAGCACCTCGTCGCCGTCGACCGCGACGACGGTCGTCCCGGGCGGCGGCTCCAGCCACCACGGGCGCGCCTGCTCCGCGGTGAGACCTTCGGGGTACGCGTACGTCTCACCGGCAGCGACGATGGCGGCGAAGAACGGGTAGATGCGCGGCCAGTCCTGCTCGGTGGCGGTCCTCATGATCACACTCACGCTGTCGCCTCCCCTTCGTCAGTGCACTTCCCCTTCGTCAGAGCGCTCTGACAGGCCTTTCAAGTGCACTGTCGCAGGGGAGGCGGGGAGGCGGGGAGGCGGGGAGGCGGGAGGCGCCAACTGGCGCCGGTCGACCCCTTGGCGCCGGGCGAGTCGTCAGACCAACGGCAGGTGCGCCGAGAGGTCGGAGCGCTCGCCGCTGGCCCGCACCCGCCCGTCGCGTGCCGCGTCGGCCCAGGCGAGGCTGCCGACCGCCAGTCGGACCCAGGCGAGCGGGTCCACCTCCACGACATTCGGCGGTGTGCCACGGGTATGGCGGGGACCGGCGACGCACTGCACCGCGCAGTACGGCGGCACCCGCAGCTCGACGGTCCGCCCCGGCACCCGGGCGGCAAGCTCATGCGCGAGCGCCCGGCAGGCGACCCGCAAGGCGCCGCGGTCCGGCTCCTCGGCCGCCGCAACCGCCCGGGCGAGCTGGGCCCGCACACCCTCGGCGTCGACCGACGGAGCCATGCCGGGCTCCTGAGCCCCCAGCGCCGCGACCAGCACGCCGTACGACGGGTCGGCAGCCACCTCAGCCGCGGGCGGCGAGCATCCGGCGCAGCTCGTCGGACCGCTCCACGACGATCTGCCGCGCGACCGGGTCGACGTCGGCTCCGGCAGCGGCCCGTTCGAGCCGGTCGACGTACCCGGCGTCGACCCCGAACATCGGGAACAGCGTCGCGGCGACGGCCATCGTGGGGATCATCCCGCTACCGCCGAGCCCGGGCAGTGCGTTGAGGTAGCGCTCGGCGTACGGAGCCAGCAGGTCGGCCTGCGAGGACTGCCAGAACGCCTCGCGCAGAGCGCGCATGCTGCTGAGCGGCACGCTGGTACCGCGGGCGGCCTCCCACGCGTCGCGCTTGGCGTCGTCGGTGGGCCGGGCGGCCCGTACAACGACAGCACGCGCCGCGGTGTCCGGATCGGGGTCGGCGGCCTCGAGCGCCTCGACGGCGCCGACCGGGAGCCGGCCGAGTGCGGCCAGTCGCTGCAGCCGCCGCCAGCGCAGGTCGACGTCGTCGCCCGCCAGCTCCTCGAGCGCACACAGCTGAGCCACACTGCTCGCGGTGCGGGCCAGCGAGCGGGCCGCCACCAGCCGGCTGGCCGGCCGCGCCGCGAGCTGAAGGCAGGTGTCTGCGACCGCGCTGAGCAACGCGCCCCGGTCGTGCTCGGGCGACCACAGATCTGCCGCATTGACGGCCAGCGTCAGGACGGGCTCGACGAGCGCGTCGTTGCGCTCGACGTCCAGCACGGCAGTCGCGCAGGCCACGAACTCGCGGGCCGACAGCTCGCCCAGGACCACGAGCTGCCAGGAGGTCGTGACCGCGAGCGTCCGGGCCACGACCGTCGGGAGCGCGGGGGCGGCTGCCAGCAGCGCCTTGACCGAGGCAGTGTCGGGCCGCACCACCGCGAAAGTCAGGTCGTCGTCGTTGACCAGCAGCAGGTCGGCCTGTCCCGTGACGTCGAGCGTCACCTGGGACCCCGCCGTCTCCAGCGAGAGCACGTCCCGGCGGATCAGCGCGGCGCCTTCTCGGACGTACACCCCGACATCGAGCCGGTGCGGCCGCGGCGGTCCGTCGGCCGGCCCCCAGGCACTCAGCACGCCGCCTCGTAGCGTCAGGGTGTCGGTGCCCGCGGTCTCCAGCCAGCCCCTTGTCCAGGCGGCCATGTCGCGGCCACTCGCCGTCGCGATCTCGGCCATCAGGTCGTCGAGCGTCGCGTTGCCCCAGGCGTACCGGGCGAAGTACGCCCGCAACCCGGCCACGAAGGCGTCCTCGCCGACCCACGCGACAAGCTGCTTGAGCACGCTCGCGCCCTTGGCGTACGTAATGCTGTCGAAGCCGGCGGCAGCGGCAGCCACATCGGGAGCGGCCTGCCGGATCGGGTGGCTGCTCGGAGCGCGATCGGCCGTATAGCCGCCCAGCTTCCGGCCGGCCAGGAACGATGCCCAGATGTCGGTGTGCACGGTCGCGGCGGCGGCCGCCCAGTGGCAGGCCCACTCGGCGAACGCCTCGTTCAGCCACAGGTCGTCCCACCAGCGCATCGTCACCATGTCGCCGAACCACATGTGCGCCATCTCGTGCAGCAGCACAGCGGCGCGCAGCTCGCGCTCACCCGGGCTCGGCGTCGACCGGTAGAGGAAGGCATCGGACCAGGTCACGCAGCCGTAGTTCTCCATCGCACCACCGAACTCGGGCACGAAGACCTGGTCGTAGCGACGCTGCGGGAACGGCATCGCGAAGCGCTCGCCGAAAAAGGCCAGCCCGGCGGCGGTCAGCTCGAACAGCTCGTCGGCGTCCCGGTCGAGCTGGGCGGCGAGCGAGCGCCGGCCGGCCAGTCCGAGGTCGTAACCGTCGACCTCGCGGCGCACGATGTGGAACGGGCCGGCCACGAGCGCGGGGACGTACGTCGACAGCCGCGGCGTGTCCGGGAACGCCCACCGCCGGCCCCCGTCGACCTCCGTGACGACCGGGTCGGGGCTGCTGGCTAGCACCGTCCAGTCAGCTGGGGCGTCGACGGTCAGCGCAAAGGCAGCCTTGAGGTCGGGCTGGTCGAAGCACGCCCAGGCCCACCGGGCCTCGTCGGGCTCGAAGCTCGTCCAGACGTAGACCTCCCCGTCCGACGCGTCGACCGAGCGGTGCACGCCGGCCCGCTGGGAGGTGTTGGTCTGCACCGACCGTACGACGACCACGTTGCCGGCTTCGAGCCCTTCCAACGCGATGCGCGGACCCTGCGCTCCCGGCACGACAGCTCCGTTGAGGACGACCTGCTCGACGTCGGCTGCGCAGTCGAGGAACGTCGCCGCGCCGGGCGTACGGCACGAGAAGCGGATCGTGGACTCGACCCGCAGGGCGTCGCCATCGAGCAGGCCGGTGAGGTCGACGGCGAGGTCGTACCGCTCGACCTCGAGCAACGCGGCGCGCTCCCGGGCCTCGTTCTGTGTCAGGCTGGGCAGCGGTCCGGTGGGCGCAGGCACAACAGTCCTCCGAGGGCGGTCGGCGGCTAGCCGAGGTCGGGCTGGCGGGTCTCGAGGTCGGCCGAGGCCGGGTCGGCCAGGGCCGGGCCGGCCGGCGAGCCGGCGGTCGCCCCGGCGAGCGGTCCGAACAGCGCGGGCAGGGTCGCCTCGTGGGCCTCGCGGAGCCGGTCGAGCGGCAGGTCGAGCAGGTCCTGGATGTCCAGGCTGGTGCCGTCGGTGACGCCGATCCGGGTGCACGGCAGAGCTCGGGCGCTGCACATCTCGGTGAAGCGCAGCTCCTCGCTGCGCGGCACGCTGACCAGTGCGCGACCTGCTGACTCGCTGAACAGCTCCACGAACGGCGTCAGGCCGGCGGGCAGCACCACGCGGGCCCCCACACCGTGGGCGAGCGCGCTCTCGACCAGGGTCTGTGCGAGCCCGCCGTCGGAGAGATCGTGGGCGCTGGACAGCATCCCGTCGCGCGAGCCGCTGACGAGCACCTCGCCGAGCAGCCGCTCACGCGCGAGATCGACCACTGGCGGGGTGCCGCCGAGGTGCCGGTGCTCGGCCCAGGCCCACTCGCTGCCGCCGAGCTCCTCGCGGGTGTCCCCCAGCAGCAACAGCGTCTCGCCGGGCTCCTGGAAGCCCATCGGCGTACGCCGGGCGACATCGTCGAACAGGCCGAGGACCCCGACGACCGGGGTCGGGTTGATCGGCGTACCGGCGGTGGAGTTGTAGAAGCTCACGTTCCCGCCGGTGACCGGGATGCCGAGGGCGGTACAGCCGTCCGCGAGCCCGCGGGTCGCCTCGGCGAACTGCCACATCACCTCCGGGTCCTCGGGGCTGCCGAAGTTCAGGCAGTTGGTGACGGCGATCGGCACCGCGCCCGTCGCGGCGACGTTGCGGTAGGCCTCGGCGAGCGCGAGCTGCGCGCCGGCGTACGGATCGAGCCGGGTGTAGCGGCCGTTGCCGTCGGTGGCGAGCGCGATCCCGAGCCCGGTCTGCTCCGACAGCCGGACGACCCCGGCGTCCTGCGGCCAGGCGAGCACCGTGTCGCCGCGCACGATCCGGTCGTACTGCTCGACGACCCAGCGCTTGGAGCAGAGGTTGGGGCTGGCGACCATCCGCAGCAGCAGATCCGGCGTGACCTCCGGGAAGGTCGGCAGCGGCCGGGCCCGCAGCGCGTCGAGGTCGGCCGGTCGGGCGGTCGGGCGGTCGTACTCCGGGCCGTCGTCGGCGAGGCTGCCCGGCGGCACGTCGACGACAGTCTCGCCGTGCCACTGCACAGTGAGCCGGTCGCCGGCCGTGACCTCGCCGATGGCGTTCGCGAGCACCCCCCACTTCTGCGCGATCGCGAGAACCTGATCGAGGTGGCGCGGCTCGACGATCGCGAGCATCCGCTCCTGCGACTCACTCGCCAGCACCTCGTGCGGCTCCATGCTCGCCTCGCGCAGCGGCACCCGGTCCAGGTGCGCGAGCATCCCGGACCGCCCGGCGGCGGCGGTCTCGGTCAGCGCGCAGGTCAGCCCCGCCCCGCCGAGGTCCTGGATGCCCGCGACCAGGTCGGCGTCGAACATCTCGAGGCAGCTCTCGATCAGGAGCTTCTCGGTGAACGGGTCGCCGACCTGCACCGCCGGTCGCTTCGCCGGGCCGCCCTCGTCGAAGGTCGCGCTGGCCAGCACGCTGACGCCGCCGATCCCGTCGCGGCCGGTCCGGGCGCCGAGCAGCACGACGACGTTGCCGGGGCCGCGGGCGGCGCTGCGCTGGATGCGGTCCTTGCGCAGGACGCCGAGACACAGGGCGTTGACCAGCGGGTTGCCCTGGTAGCTCGGGTCGAAGACGACCTCGCCGCCGACGTTGGGCAGGCCGAGGCAGTTGCCGTATCCGCCGATGCCCGCGACGATCCCGGGCAACACCCGGGCAGTGTCGGGGTGGTCGGCGGCGCCGAACCGCAGTGGGTCCATCACGAGCACCGGCCGGGCGCCCATCGTGAGGATGTCTCGGACGATGCCGCCGATGCCGGTCGCCGCCCCCTGGTACGGCTCGACGTAGCTGGGATGGTTGTGCGACTCGACCTTGAAGGTGACAGCGAGACCCTCACCGACGTCGACGACGCCGGCGTTCTCGCCCATCCCGACCAGCAGCCGGTCCCGCGCAGCCTGCGGGATGTTGCCGACGATGTCCCCGAACTGCCGCAGGTGCACCTTGCTGCTCTTGTACGAGCAGTGCTCACTCCACATGATCGAGTACATCGCCAGTTCGGCCTGCGTGGGTCGGCGCCCCAGCACCTCGCGGATCCGGGCGTACTCGTCGGCCTGCAGCCCGAGGTCGGCGTACGGCTGCTGCTGGTCCGGGGTGCTCGCCGCGGTCTCGACGGTGTCGACGACACGAACGTCGACGACAGGCTTGGTCACAAGCGGCAACGCTAGTCGAGCAGCTGGAACGGCTCGAAGCGCATCCGGAAGCGCCCGTCGACCGCCGTTAGGGACGTGGGTGACGGGCATCCGCTCGGCGGGCTCGAGCCGGCGGCGCGGGGCGCCCCAGCAACAGCACGCGTCTGACCCGAGCCGGACTGCGTGGCCTACGCCGCGACGAGGGACGCCAGGACGCTGGTGAAAAAGGCCAGCCCGTCGGCGCCGGGGCCGGTCAGGTCCTCGACCGCGTGCTCGGGGTGCGGCATGAAGCCGACGACATTGCCGGCAGCGTTGGCGATCCCGGCGATGTCGCGCAGCGAGCCGTTGGGGTTGGTGCCGGTGTAGCGCGCGACAACCCGGCCGGTCGCCTCGAGCTCGTCGAGCACCGCCTCGCTCGCGACGTAGCACCCCTCACCGTTCTTGATGGGGATGAGGACGTCCTGGCCCATCGAGAACCCGCCCGTCCAGGCCGTTGCGGTCGAGGTGATCCGCAGCGGTTGGTCGCGGTTGATGAAGCGCAGGTGCCGGTTGCGGGTCAGGGCTCCCGGGAGCAGGTGGCTCTCGCACAGCACCTGGAACCCGTTGCAGATGCCCAGCACGGGCAGCCCACCCGTGGCGGCGTCGACGATCGTCCGCACCACCGGCGCGAACCGGGCGATGGCACCGGCACGCAGGTAGTCGCCGTAGGAGAAGCCGCCGGGCAGGACGACCGCGTCGACACCGTGCAGGTCGGGGTCGGCGTGCCAGAGGGCCACCGCCTCGCCGCCCGCCAGCCGGACGGCCCGCTGGGCGTCGCGGTCGTCAAGGCTCCCGGGGAAGGTCACGATGCCGATCAGCACGCCGGCAGCCTAACGGAGCTAGCCGGCGCGGACGGTGAAGTCCTCGATCACCGGGTTGCTCAGCAGCACCTCGGCCAGGTGCGTGGCCTGCCTGAGCGCCGCGGCCTCGTCCTCGGCCTCGAGCGCGAGCTGCACGTGCTTGCCGATCCGTACGCCGACCGGCATCGCGGCACCGAGCGTCGGGATCGCGTTGGCGACCGCCTGGCCCTGCGGGTCGAGGATCTCCGGCTTGAGCATGACGTCCACGACCACCTGGTGCACCGGCATGCGCTCGAGGCTAGCCGCGCGTTGTCCTGGCGTCCGCCGTCCCACTCCCCATCAGGACGCGCGCAGGTAGCTGTCGAACGAGTCCCCGGTCAGGCGTTCGTACGCTTCGACATAGCGGCCGCGGGTCTGGGCGACGACATCCGCCGGGAGCTCCGGCCCTGGCGACGAACGGTCCCAGCCGGAGGCTGTCAGCCAGTCGCGGACGTACTGCTTGTCGTAGGACGGCTGGGGGCGACCCGGGGCGTACGACGCGGCGTCCCAGAAGCGTGACGAGTCCGGCGTCAAGACCTCGTCGCCGAGCGTCAGAACGCCGGCGGTGTCCAGGCCCAGCTCGAGCTTGGTGTCGGCCAGCAGCAGGCCGCGCGACGCGGATAGTGCCGCCCCGCGGGCGTAGATCGTCAAGGTGATCCGACGCAGCTCCTCCGCGACGGACGGGCCGACCATGGTCGAGACCGCGGCAAAGGTGACGTTCTCGTCGTGAGAACCGAGGTCGGCCTTGGTGGCCGGTGTGAAGATCGGCTCGGGCAACCTCGAGCCGTCGACCAACCCGTCGGGAAGCGGCACGCCGCACACGGCCCCGGACGCGCGGTACTCCGCGAGCCCGCTGCCGGCGAGGTAGCCGCGGGCGACGCACTCGACGGGCTGCATCGTCAGCCGCCGGCACAGCATCGAGCGCCCCCTCAGCTGCTGCGCGTACGGCGCAAGCGCGGCGGGGTAGTCCGCGACGTCGGCGGTCACCAGGTGGTCGGGCACCAGATCGCGGAGCTGGCCGAACCACCACAGCGACAGGCCCGTCAGCACCGCGCCCTTGTCGGGCACTGGCGTCGGGAGCACCACGTCATACGCCGAGATCCGGTCGGAGGCGACCAGCAGCAGGTGGTCCTCGTCGACCGCGTACAGGTCGCGGACCTTGCCCCGCGCCACCAGGGGGAGCGGCAGGTCCGTCACGTCAGCGCCGCCAGCCGCTCGAAGACCGGCCCGAGCCGGGACAGGAACCGCTCAGGCCGGCAGACCTCGTCCAGGCGCACCTCATCCAGCGACTGCCCGGCGGTCGCGGCCTCGGCAGACAGCGTGGCCCGGAAGGGCTCCCCGGTCTCCCATGTACGCATGGCTGCGCGCTGGACGAAGGCGTACGCGTCCTCGCGTGACAGCCCCGCCTCGACCAGCTCGAGCAGCACGGTCGAGGTGTAGATCAGCCCACCGGAACTCTCCAGGTTGGCCCGCATCCGGTCGGCGTCGACGACCAGCCCGGTGACCAGCCGGGTCGTGAGGTGCAGGAGGTAATCGGTACCGATCGCTGCGTCCGGCAACGCGACCCGCTCGGTCGAGGAGTGGCTGATGTCTCGCTCGTGCCAGAGCGGGATGCCTTCCATGACGGGCACGACCTGGGCCCGGACGATCCGCGCGAGCCCGGCGATCCGCTCCGAGGCGATCGGGTTCTTCTTGTGCGGCATCGCCGAGGAGCCCTTCTGCCCCTTGCCGAACGGCTCGGACAGCTCACGGACCTCGGTGCGCTGGCCGTGCCGGACCTCGAGAGCGAAGGCCTCGCAGACGGTAGCGATGACCGCCAGTGCCGACACCCACTCACTGATCCCGTCGCGGATCACGACCTGCGTCGCAGCCGGCGCGGGGACCAGCCCCAGCCGTTCGGCGACGGCCTGCTCCACGTCGTCGGAGATGTTGGAGTACGTTCCCACGGCGCCGCTGATCTTGGCGACGGCGACGGACGCCCGCGCGGCGCGCAGCCGGTCGCGGGAGCGGGCCATCGCGAACGCGAGGTCGGCGACCCGGTGGCCCCACGTCGTCGGCTCGGCGTGGATGCCGTGCGTACGCCCGACCTTGACGGTGTCGCGGTGCTCGAGCCCGAGGTCGCGCAGGGCGGCGACCAGCGCGTCGGCCTTGGTGAGCAGCAGGTCGGTGGCCTCGACGAGCTGCAGCGCGAGCGCGGTGTCGAGCAGGTCGCTGCTGGTCATGCCGAAGTGCACGTAGGCGGCGGCCTCGCGCGGCACGGTGTTGTCAGCCCAGGCCGACAGGAACGCGATGACGTCGTGCTGGGTCACGGCCTCGATCTCGGCGACCGCGTGCGGCGTCGGCGGGGCGGCGGCGCGTACCGGCGCGAGCGCGGACTCCGGCACGACCCCGGTGCCGACGTGGGCCTCCAGCACCAGCACCTCGACCTGGCACCACAGCTCGTACTTGTGGGCCTCGGACCAGACCCGGCCCATCTCGGGGAGCGTGTAGCGCTCGATCATGCGACCAGCCTTTCGACGGCACCCAGTCTGGCAGAGCCCGACCGCTGGGCCGCCCGGGTGAAGCAGCCGCACGGCGAGGCATTTCTCATCGTCCAGCCATGCCCGATGGGATAGGTGAAAACTGCCCGTTACCTGTCAGTCGCGTCAAGCAACAAGTTGTCAGGCATTCCGGGCGGGGCCACGATGGCGTGCGCTCCGACCGGGGCGTACCCCTCAGCCAGGGAGTCCTGTTGTCCTCACGCCTCATCCGCGGAGCCGTCGCCGGTACCACCGTCGCCATGGGCCTCGCCTTCATCGGCCAGTCGGCCGTCTTCGCCGCCGGCCCCGACCGGGCCACCGTCGAAGCGTCACCTGACTGGACGGCCTCGGCGACCGCCGCCGGGCATACCGACGCCGCCACCAAGCTGCACCTGTCCGTCCTGCTCAACCTGCGCGATGCTGCGGGCGCGGCGGCGCTCGCCGACGCCGTGTCGGACCCGCGCAGCGCGAGCTACCGTCAGTACGTCACCGCCGCCCAGTGGCGCGGCCGGTTCGCCCCGACGAGCGGCCAGGTCTCCAGCGTCACGCGCTTCCTCACCGACAGCGGGTTCACGGTCACCGACGTGCCGGCCAACGGTCGCTATGTCGCCTTCGACGGCACTGCCGCCCAGGCCGAAAAGGCCTTCGGCACGACCCTGCAGGACTACGAGCGGGCCGGCAAGCGGGTCTCCGCCCCGTCGACCGCCAGCTCGGTGCCCGCTGCTCTCGGCGGCCTGGTGGCCGGCATCTCCGGACTCGACACCTCCGCGGCCGTCGCCCCGCTGCACATCACGCCGGCACAGGAGGGCGCAACCGGCACACCGAGCGCGACCCCGCAGGCGCCTGCCGGGCAGCTGCCGGGGCCGGGGCCGGTGTTCCGCAACGCGCCGCCCTGTTCGGACTTCTACGGACAGAAGCAGGCCACCGGCGTGCCGCAGATCCTCGCCGACCCGCTGACGCTGGTCCCGTGCGGCTACAAGCCCGGCCAGATCCGCGGCGCGTACGGCACCGCCGGCCAGCTCGGCCAGGGCCGGGACGGGCGCGGGGTCCGCGTGGCGATCGTCGACGCTTACGCAGCGCCGACGATTCTCAAGGACGCCCAGACGTACGCCACCAGGAACGATCCCGACCACCCGCTGCGCGGCTACCAGTTCCGGCAGGTCCTGCCCGGCAGTTTCCGCGCCATCGCGCAGTGCGGGCCGCAGGGCTGGTACGGCGAGGAGACCCTCGACGTCGAGGCGGTCCACGCCACCGCTCCCGCCGCGAACATCGTCTACGTCGGAGCGAGCAGCTGCCTGAACGTCGACATCCTGGCCGCCGTCAACACGATCGTCGACAACGGTCTCGCCGATGTCATCAGCAACTCGTACGGCAATGCTGGTGAGGCCCCCGAGCCGAAGGTCGAGCACCAGACCTACCTGCAGGCCGCGGCCCAGGGCATCAGCGTGCTGTTCTCCTCCGGCGACAGCGGCGACGAGATCGCCAACACCGGTACGCGGCAGGTCGACAGCCCCGCCTCCGACCCGTACGTGACCGCCGTCGGCGGCACCGCCCTCGCGGTCGGCAAGAGCAACGACTACCTGTTCGAGCAGGGCTGGGGCACCGGCTCCGCCGCCCTGACCAACGGCGCCTGGGTCCCGACCCCGCCCGCGTTCCTCTACGGCGGCGGTGGCGGCATCAGCCGGGTGTGGGACCAGCCCGGATACCAGAAGGGTGTCGTCCCGGACGGCATCTCGCAGCACTACCAGGGCACCAAGCGGGCCGTCCCGGACGTCGCGATGGTCGGTGACCCCAACACCGGCTTCCTGATCGGCCAGTCGCAGCAGTTCCCCGACGGCTCAATCAAGTACAGCGAGTACCGGATCGGTGGCACCAGCCTGTCGAGCCCGCTGTTCGCCGGTGTCGTCGCCGTCGCCAACCAGGTGGCCGGTCACAGCTTGGGCTTCCTCAACCCGGCGCTGTACGGCCTGGTGGGCACCGACGCCTTCCGCGATGTCGACCACGGCCGGCAGGTCACCGACGGGGTCGTGCGCAGGAGCTACAACAACGGCGTCGACGCCAGCGCCGGCGTCACGACGTACCTGCGGACGTTGAACCAGACCGGCTCGATCTACACCCGCAAGGGCTACGACGACGTCACAGGGGTGGGCAGCCCCAATGGTGCCGCCTTCCTCAAGGCGATGGCCCACTCGTAGCCAGCTGTACCGGCCGGGCCGTCCCCCTCGGGGGCGGCCCGGCCGCACGTCCAGGCGCGCGTCGCGGTCTAGGTAGCGGACGCGGCGATGTCGGTACGCCAGTGCGCGCCGCGTACCGCGACCGCAGCCACGCCGGCGTAGGCCGACTCCCGCGCTGCGTCGAGCGTCGCGCCGGTCGCCGTCACCGAGAGCATTCGGCCGCCGGCGGACACCGCTCCCTCGGCAGTCAGCCGGGTGCCACCGTGCAGCACCACCACCCCGGGGGGGAGGGCACCGACCTGCACCAGGTCGCCCGTCACCGGAGCGTCCGGGTAGCGCTCGGCCGCCATCACGACCGTCACAGCAGCCCCGTCCCGCCAGCGCAGTGGCGGGTGGTCGGCGAGCGTGCCGGTCGCAGCCGCGTGCAGCAGCCCCGCGAGCGGCGTCTCGAGCAGCGCCAGGACCACCTGCGTCTCCGGGTCGCCGAACCGCGCGTTGAACTCCACCACCTGCGGGCCTCGCGACGTCATCGCCAGGCCGGCGTACAGCAGGCCGGCGAACGGCGTGCCCCGCCGGCGCATCTCGTCGACCACCGGCTGCAGAACCGTGTGCTCCACCAGCTGCACGAGGCCTGCAGGCAGCCACGGCAGCGGGGCGTACGCGCCCATACCGCCGGTGTTGGGACCGGTGTCGCCGTCGCCGACCCGCTTGGCGTCCTGCGCCGGCAGCAGCGGTACGACCGTCGTGCCGTCGGTGAACGCGAACAGCGACACCTCCGGACCTTCGAGGTAGTCCTCGATGACGCACGCCGAGCCGGGCTCACGCAGGACGTCGCGGGCAAAGGCCTGAGCGACCGCCAGGTCGCTGCCGACGTGCACGCCCTTGCCGGCGGCGAGCCCGTCGGCCTTCACGACGTACGGCGGGGCGACGCCGGCGAGGTGCGCGGCGGCCCGGTCGCCGTCGGTCATCGTCACAGACGCCGCGGTAGGCACCCCGCAGGCTGCCATCACCCGCTTGGCGAAGGTCTTGCTGCCCTCGATCTGAGCGGCGGCCGCGGACGGGCCGAAGCAGGGCGTGCCGGCAGCGCGTACGGCGTCGGCGACGCCCGCGACGAGCGGCGCCTCGGGGCCGACGACGACCAGGTCGGGCCGCAGCCGCTCGACCAGCGCAAGCACGGCGACCACATCGACCGGGTCGACCGGCTCGGCGTCCGGGGTCCCGGCGTTGCCGGGCGCGCACACCACCCGGGTCACCGCGGGGTCGGCGCCGAGCGCGAGCACCAGGGCGTGCTCCCGGGCGCCGGAGCCCAGCACCAGGACGATCACACCAGCGGGCGCACTTGCAGCGTCTGCTCGCGGTCCGGACCGACGCCGATCGACGCGAACGGCGCCCCGCTCATCTCCTGCAGCGCCTGGACGTACCGCTGAGCGTTGGCCGGCAGATCCTCGAACGTCCGAGCGCCGCCCAGATCCTGCGACCAGCCGTCGAGGTGCTCGTAGACCGGCACCGCGTGGTGGAACTCGGTCTGGGTCATCGGCATCTCGGAAAGGCGCCGGCCGTCCACCTCGTACGCCACGCAGACCGGCACCTTCTCCCAGCCGGTCAGCACGTCGAGCTTGGTGAGCACGAAGTCGGTGACGCCGTTGACGCGAACGGCGTACCGGGCGATGACGGCGTCGTACCAGCCGCAGCGCCGCGGCCGACCGGTCGTCGTGCCGTACTCGTGACCGACGCTGCGCAACCGCTCACCGTCGGCGTCCACGAGCTCGGTGGGGAACGGCCCCTCACCGACCCGCGTCGTGTACGCCTTGATCACGCCGATCACCTTGTCGATGCGGCGCGGGCCGATGCCCGAGCCGGTGCAGGCCCCGCCGGCGGTGGCCGAGCTGCTGGTGACGAACGGGTAGGTGCCGTGGTCGACGTCCAGCAGGGTGGCCTGGCCACCCTCCAGCAGCACCGCCTTGCCGTCATCGAGCGCCCGATTGAGCAGCAGCGAGGTGTCGGCGACCATCGGGGCCAGCCGCTCGCGGTAGGCCAGCAGCTCCTCGACGACCGCCTCCGCTGTGAACGCCCTGCGGTTGTAGACCTTGACCAGCAGCTGGTTCTTCAGCGCCAGTGCGCCCTCGACCTTCTGGTGCAGGATCTTCTCGTCGAACAGGTCCTGCACCCGGATACCGATGCGGTTCATCTTGTCGGCGTAGGTCGGGCCGATGCCCCGGCCGGTGGTGCCGATCCGGCGGTTGCCGAGGAAGCGCTCGGCGACCCGGTCGAGGGCCCCGTTGTACGACGGGATCAGGTGCGCGTCGGCGCTGACGACGAGCCGCCCGGTGTCGACACCGCGGGCCTCGAGCCCGTCGATCTCCTCGAACAGCACGCCGAGGTCGACCACGACGCCGTTGCCGATCACCGGCGTGCAGCCGGGCGACAGGATGCCGCTGGGCAGCAGGTGCAGGGCGTACGTCTCATCACCCACGACCACGGTGTGACCGGCGTTGTTGCCGCCGTTGAACTTGACCACCAGGTCGACCAGGCCACCGAGCTGGTCGGTGGCCTTGCCCTTGCCCTCGTCGCCCCACTGGGCGCCGATCAGGACCAGTGCGGGCATGCGTCGGGCTCCCTGGACAGCCGGAAGGGCCCTGGCGTCGTGCGCCGGGCCCCGTACGCGCCGAGTGTAGCGGCGGTCAGCTCCGAGTTGACGGTCCCGCGTTACAGTCGCCGGGTGCCCAGCATCCCCGGCATCGACGCCGCCTACGCGGCGCTGCAGGCCCGCAGCGCCGCGTCGCTGATGGAGGCTGCCGCCGCCCTGGCCGGCGCGGCCGTACAGGTCGCGGCTTCTGCCGGCGCCGTGGCCTCGGTGGCCGTGGCCGCTGCCGGCTCGCTCGCCGGTGAGGCCGCGGCGGGGGTGTCCGGAGCAGCCCGCGGTGGGGTCGACCTGGTCACCGAGGCACGCGAGACCGTGCAGGCCTTCCACCGGCTTGCGGTGCGCGCCGACACCATCGTCGCCGAGCTCGAGGAGCCCTTGCTGGCGCTCGGGCCGGGGCTGCGTCGACTGGCCGTCGTGCTCGACGACCCGGTGGTCAGCGACCTGCCCGCAACCCTGCGGCAGGTGCAGGACGACGTGCTGCCGGTGCTCCGCACGCTCGCCGAGACCCACGAGCGGGTCGCCTTCATCGCCGGTCAGACCGAACGGATCATGACCTTCGTCGATGACACCGGCCGGTCCCTCGCGGGCCTGCCGGGCGCGGCCCTGCTCGGCCGCCGCCGCCCCGCGGCCCGCGTCATCACGATCGAGCAGGACCCACCGGTCCGCTGACGCGTGGTCAGGCGTGCAGGGCCTGCGCGGCCGCGGGGTCGCTGTCCTGCATGAACTGCGCGATCCGGTCGGCCTCGGCGCTCTCGCCGATCGTGTCGGCGGCCCGGCCCAGCGCGTTGAGCGCCCGCAGGAACCCCTGGTTGGGGGCATGCGACCACGGCACCGGACCGAAGCCCTTCCAGCCGGCCCGGCGCAACGCGTCCAGCCCACGGTGGTAGCCGGTGCGCGCGTACGCGTAGGACTCCACGACCGAGCCGCGATCGAAGGCGGCGTCGGCGAGGGCGGCCCAGGCGGCCGACGACGTCGGGTGCGCGGCGGCGACAGCCGAGGCGTCCTCGGACTGCAGGAGCGCCACCGCCGGGTCGACCGGCAGCAGGGTGGGCGGCGGACCGCCGAGCAGGTCCTTGCCAGCAAGACTCATGCCGACAGTCTGCCCGTCGTCGCTGTTACGCGAGCGTCGTCCCGGTCGAACGCAGGTCCTCGCAGGCCCGGACCACCCGGGCGGTCATGCCGGCCTCCGCGGCCTTGCCCCAGGCCCGCGGGTCGTACAGCTTCTTGGCACCTACCTCGCCGTCGACCTTGAGCACGCCGTCGTAGTGCTTCAGCATGTGGTCCGCGACCGGGCGGGTGAAGGCGTACTGGGCGTCGGTGTCGACATTCATCTTCACCACGCCGTAGTCGAGCGTCTCCCGGATCTCCTCGAGCAGCGAACCGCTGCCGCCGTGGAAGACCAGGTCGAAGGGCCGCTCCACACCGGTCTGTGTGCCGACCGCCTGCTGGATGTCATCCAGGATCGACGGCCGGAGCTTGACGTTGCCCGGCTTGTAGACGCCGTGCACGTTGCCGAATGTGGCCGCCAACAGGTACCGCCCGTCGATCCCGTCGAGCGCCTGCGCGGTGCGCAGCGCGTCGCCGGGCGTCGTGTAGAGCTTCTCGTTCTCGCCGGAGTTGTCGACGCCGTCCTCCTCGCCGCCGACCACGCCGATCTCCATCTCCATGACGATCCTGGCCTTGCCGCAGGCGGCGAGAAGCTCGGCGGCGATCGACAGGTTCTCGGTCAGCTCGACCGCCGAGCCGTCCCACATGTGCGACTGGAACAACGGCTCACGGCCGGCGTCGACGCGCTGCTGGCTGATCGCGATCAGCGGCCGCATGTAGCCGTCGAGCTTGCCCTTCGGGCAGTGGTCGGTGTGCAACGCGACCGTCACGTCGTAGGCCTTTGCGACCACGTGCGCGTACTCCGCGAGCGCCGTCGCGCCGACCACCATGTCCTTGGCCGAGCCGGACAGATAGTCCGCACCACCGGTTGAGACCTGCACGATGCCGTCGCTGCGCGCCTCGGCGAAGCCACGCAGAGCCGCGTTCAGCGTCTGCGAGCTCGTCACGTTGATGGCGGGATAGGCGAACCGCCCCTCCTTCGCGCGGTCCAGCATCTGGGCGTACGTCTCGGGCGTCGCGATCGGCATGCCGCGAGGATGCCACGCCGCTCAGCAGTCGGACAGGTCCGCCTCCACGGCCTCCTGTGCCTTCCGCGCCGCAATCAGCACGGGGTCCAAGACCGGCGAGAACGACGGGACGCACGCCAGGTCGAGACCGGGCAGCTCCTCCACACTCACGTTCCAGGACCGGATCCCGCAGGCTGAGTACGACGTCGACCGGCCGGGCTGGAACGCCACGGACGACAGCTCATCGGGTCGCGGCGTCGCCCGGCCCGGGCCGCACGGCTCATCCCCGCCGCGTCGCCACCGATGGCGACCAACCTCCGACGTCGGCCCATGTGGGGCAACCTGTGGCCTGTGCTGCCCGACCTCGAGACGCTCGACGCCCTCGCGGCCTACACCTTCCTGGCGGCGCTGGTATTCGTCGAGTCCGGTCTGCTGGTCGGGTTCTTCCTGCCGGGCGACACCGTGCTGTTCGCCGCCGGGCTGTACTCCGCCGACCCGGCGTCCGGCCTGTCGCTGCCGCTGCTGGTCGTGGTGGTGCTGGTCGCAGCAATCGCGGGGGACGCGGTCGGCTACGCGTTCGGGCGGCGGGTCGGGCCGGCCGCACTGCGCCGCCGCGAGGGGCGGGTCCTGAACGCGCGCAACCTGGCCCGGGCACAGGCTTTCTCCGACCGGTACGGAGTGTTCGCCGTCGTCGCCGCGCGGTGGATCCCGTGGGTGCGTACCTTCACGCCGATCCTGGCGGGCGCGTCCGGCATGCCGTACGGCCGGTTCCTGGTCGCCAACGTTGTCGGCGCGGTCAGCTGGGGCGGCACGCTGCTCACGCTCGGCCAGGTCTCCGCCCGCGCTCCCGGGGTGCGATCAGGAGCGGCCGGGATCGGCGCCGCAGTGCTGGTCCTGGCGTGCGTGCACGCCGGCACGCGGGCGTTCAGGCAGCGCTCAGCCGGCCGCCGGTAATCTGCGCCGGGTGACGACGACCGCCGCCCTGCCCGCGATCCTCGACGGCTCGCACCTGGTCGCGACCTTCGGCCTGGCGGGCATGCTCGCGATCATCTTCGCTGAGACCGGTTTGCTGCTCGGCTTCTTCCTGCCAGGTGACTCGCTGCTTTTCGCCGCCGGCTACGCGGCAACCGGCAACCTGTCGGACAAGCTGCACCCGAACATCGTCCTGGTCTGCGCTCTGGTGAGCGTGGTCGCGATCATCGGCGCGCAGGTCGGCTTCACGATCGGCGACAAGGCCGGCCCGGCGCTGTTCGACCGCGAGGACAACCGGCTGTTCAAGAGGTCCTACGTCACCAAGGCCGAGGAGGTGGTCGAGCGCTACGGCGCCGGGCGCGCGATCGTGCTGGCCCGTTTCATCCCCATCGTTCGAACATTCCTCAACCCGCTGGTCGGTGCCGGGCACCTGCCGGCAGCCGAGTTCTTCAGGTGGAACGTCGTCGGCGGGGTGTTGTGGGGCACCGGCGTCACCCTGCTCGGCTACTTCCTCGGCAACATCTCTTTCATCGGCAAGAACCTGGAGTTCTTCGCGATCATCATCGTTGGCCTCTCGGTGACCCCCATCGTGCTGGAGCTGCTGCGGAGCCGACGGGCCTCGCGCAGCTAGCTCTGGCTCGGTCCCAGGCCGAGGTCGGCCAGCGAGAACGCATAGAGGTACGGCACCCCGGCTGCCTCGATCTTCGCGCCGGCGCCGGTGTCGCGGTCGGCGATCGTCGCCACCGCCACCGGGACGGCCCCGGCCTCGCGGACGGCCTCGAGGGCCATCAGCGGAGTGTCACCGGTGGTGCTGGTGTCCTCGACCACCAGGACCCGCCGGCCGGCGATGTCGGGCCCCTCGACCCGGCGTTGCAGCCCGTGCGCCTTGGCCTGCTTGCGCACGACGAACGCGTCGAGCCGCAGCCCCTGCGCGGCGGCGGCGTGCAGCATCGCCGCCGCGATCGGGTCGGCACCCATCGTCATCCCGCCGACCGCGTCGTACTGCAGGCCAGCGGTGAGCTCGCGCATCACCCGGCCGACCAGCGGCGCCGCCTCCCCGGACAGGGTGACCCGCCGAAGGTCGACGTAGTAGTCGGCCTCGCGGCCGGACGACAGCGTGACCCGGCCGTGCACGACGGCCTGGGCGCGCACGAGCGCCAGCAGCTGCTCGCGGTCGGTCAGCGGCGGTGCGGGCTCGGTCGTCGGCTCGACAGTCACGGCGCGACAGTACGCAGCAGCTGCTGCTCGAGCTCCGGCGGCAGGCCGTGCGCGGGGCGGCCGGGGCGCGGCGGCGGCGGGCCCTCGGCCTGCAGCCACCGCCAGGTGTCGAGGACGGTCTCCTCTACCGGCCGGCACACCAGCCCGCGCTCAACGGCGAGCGAGGTGTCGCCCTCGAGGAAGCCGGCGAACTCCCCGGTCTCGGGCACCCAGCACGGCAGCTGTACCCACGGCTCGACGCCGGCCGCCTCGAGGTCGGTCGCGTGGACCCACACCAGCTCGGCGTCGCTGCCGGTGGCGTCGACGCAAGCCGCCAGCAGGCTCGCCGTCGTCGCGATCCCGGACGGCCCGACGACGTCCACCGGGCCGGCCTGCCCGGTGGCGACGCCGTCGAGCAGCCAGCCGGCCAGGTCGCGGGCGTCGACGTACTGCAGCGGCCGGTCGCGGCGCCCCGGCGCGACGACCTGGCCGCCGCGCGCGATCCGGTCGAGCCACCACGGCAGCCGGCCGATGTCCTCGTGCGGCCCGAGGATCAGCCCGGCCCGGGCGAGCAGGGCCCGCGGGTGGTGCGCCAGCACCGCGAGCTCGCCGCCGCGCTTATCGGCGGCGTAGTCCACGTCGTCCGCCGCCGGGTCGGCGTCGACGAGCGGGCTCGACTCGTCGACGTGCTCGCCCCAGACGTACACCGACTGGCTCGACACCAGGCCGTACGCCCCGACCCGGCCGGCGAGCAACCGGGCCGACACGCCGGCGATCCGCGGAGCCCCAGCCCAGGTGTCGACGACCGCGTCCCAGTTCGCGTTGCCGAGCGCGGCCGCGAGCGCGGCTTCGTCGGTGCGGTCGGCGTGCACGGCGGTGACCTCGGGCGGCAGCCCTCCCAGCATCCCGCGGTGCAGGGCAGTGACCTCCCAGCCACGCCCGAGCGCCTCCTGCACGAGTGCACGCCCGACGAACCTGGTCCCACCGAGCACCAGCAGCCGCATCAGCGGGACTGCGGCATCCGGCTGCGCAGCCGACCGACCACCCGGCGCTGCACCCCGCCCGGCACGACCCGGCTCGCCGCGACAATCACCTTGTATGCCACGCCGGGCACGCTGCGGGACCGGCCCCGCGCCAGGTCGGCGAGGGCGTCGGCGACAACCCGGTCGGCGTCCAGCCACAGCCGGTCCGGTATCCCGCTGACGTCCATCCCGGCGCGCTGGTGGAACTCGGTGCGGGTGAACCCCGGGCACAGCGCGAGGACCCGCACCCCGCGGTCGGCGTACTGCAGGTGCAGGGACTCGGAGAAGTTGATGACCCATGCCTTGCTCGCGCTGTAACCCGCTCCGCGCGTCCCGGGCGTGAAGCCCGCGACGCTGCTCACGTTGATGACGGCGCCGGCGCCCCGCTCCAGCATCGACGGCAGCGCGGCGTGCGTCAGCCGCAGCACTGCGCGGACGTTGAGGCGCAGCAGGTGCTCCTCGGCCTCGCGGTCGGTCTCGTCGAACGCACCGGGGTTGCCGAGCCCGGCATTGTTCACGAGCAGGTCGACGCCCTCGCCGAGCCGCCACTCGATCCGTGCGCAGCCCCCGTCGGTCGCAAGGTCGGCCCGCAGCACCTCCACCGCGACCGGCAGGGCCGCCGCGAGCGCCCGCAGCCGGCCCTCGTCGCGGGCGACCAGCACGAGGTCGTAGCCGTCTGCGGCGAGGCGGCGGGCGAATGCGGCGCCGATGCCGGCTGTCGCGCCGGTGACGAGTGCGGTGGGCATGCGGTCAGCCTGCCCGAGGCTGGGGCGGGCACTCGCTCAGGGGCGGCGGACCGCTCCAGCGCCGTCGTGCGGCGGCAGCGGCCGGCGTGGTTCGCGTACGCCCGCAGGACCGCCGTCCGGCCCGTCGACGGGGCCGAACAGGACGGCGATCTGCCGACGGAGCGCCTTCCGGCTGCGCCGGGCGCGCCAGGACGTCGCGGCGAACTGGTCGTACAGGTGCCGGCGCAGCCGGACGGCCTGACTCATGCCCGGCAGCGTCGTCCTGTCCTGCGTGGCTGTCCAGCACCGGGGTGGCGCAGCTAGTGACCAGCTCCTGATCGACCGTGATGCACGGGGTTCATCTCCGCGACGCATCTTGCGCCGTGGGGCTCACCGAACGCGCGGGAGCCTCCGCCCGCACCCGCTCCAGAACCTCGTCGGGCGCCCGCCAGGTCATCTGCTTCACACCGGGACGCGAGCAGCAGTGCAGGCATGCAGGCACCGCGCGGCGTCCTGGCCGTTACAGCGTCTTGGCTGGCTGACGGGTACCGACGGCCAGCCCGTCACCGGACCGCTCGACAACGACCTCGTCGCCGTCACGCACCTCACCGGACAGGATCTTCCTGGCCAGCTGGTCGCCGATCGCGGACTGGACGACCCGGCGCAGCGGGCGGGCGCCGTACAGCGGGTCGTAGCCGGCCAGCGTCAGCCACTCGCGGGCGGCGGCGGTCACCGTCAGCGTCAGCCGCCGGTCGCGCAGCCGGGCGGCGAGCAGCGCGACCTGCAGGTCGACGATGCGCGCAAGCTGGTCGGCGGAGAGCGCGTCGAAGACCACGATCTCGTCGAGCCGGTTGACGAACTCGGGCTTGAAGGTGTGCCGCACGAGGTCCATCACCTTGTCGCGGCGCTGCTCCGGGTCCAGTAGCGGATCGCTGGCGTACACCGACCCGAGGTTGCTGGTCAGCACCAGAATGGTGCTGCGGAAGTCCACGGTGCGACCCTGGCCGTCGGTGAGCCGCCCGTCGTCGAGCACCTGCAGCAGCACGTCGAACACGTCGGGGTGCGCCTTCTCGACCTCGTCGAGCAGCACCACGGCGTACGGCCGACGGCGGACCGCCTCGGTGAGCTGGCCGCCCTGGTCGTAACCGACGTAGCCGGGCGGCGCGCCGACCAGCCGGGCGACCGAGTGCTTCTCGCCGTACTCGCTCATGTCGATGCGGGTCATCGCGCGCTCGTCGTCGAACAGGAAGTCGGCGAGCGCCTTCGCCAGCTCGGTCTTGCCGACGCCGGTCGGACCCAGGAACAGGAACGACCCGGTGGGACGGTCGGGGTCGCTGATGCCGGCCCGGGCGCGCCGGACGGCGTCGGACACCGCCCGCACCGCCGACTCCTGGCCGACCAGCCGCTGCCCGAGGGCCTCCTCCATCCGCAGCAGCTTCGCCGTCTCACCCTCGAGCAGCCGGCCGGCGGGGATCCCGGTCCAGGCCGAGACCACGTCGGCGACGTCGTCGGGCCCGACCTTCTCCTTGACCATCGCACCGCGCGCGTCAGCCGCCTCGGACGCCGCCTCGAGCTCCTTCTGCACGGCGGGCACCTCGGCGTACTGCAGCCTGGACGCCGCCTCCAGGTCGCCGTCGCGCTGGTGGCGCTCGAGCTGGGTCTGCAGCGCGTCGAGGGTCTCCTTCAGCTCACCGACCAGGTTCAGGCCCTGCTTCTCCTGCTCCCAGCGCCCGACCAGCGCCTGCAGCTCCTCGTCGCGGTCGGCCCGCTCGCGCCGCAGCTCGACCAGCCGCTGCTGCGAGGCCTGGTCGGTCTCCCGCTCCAGGGCGAGCTCCTCCATCCGCATCCGGTCGACAGTGCGCTGCAACTCGTCCACCTCGACCGGACGGCTGTCGATCTCCATCCGCAGCCGCGACGCCGCCTCGTCGACCAGGTCGATCGCCTTGTCCGGCAGGAAGCGCGAGGTGATGTAGCGGTCGGACAGCGTCGCGGCCGCGACAAGTGCGGCATCGGAGATCTCCACCTTGTGGTGGGCCTCGTAGCGGCCCTTGAGGCCGCGCAGGATCGCCACGGTGTCCTCGGCGCTCGGCTCGCCGACCAGCACCTGTTGGAAGCGCCGCTCCAGCGCCGGGTCCTTCTCGATGTTCTGCCGGAACTCGTCCAGCGTGGTGGCCCCGACCATCCGCAGCTCGCCGCGGGCCAGCATCGGCTTGAGCATGTTGCCGGCGTCCATGGAGCCCTCGGCCTTGCCCGCGCCGACGACCGTGTGCATCTCGTCGATGAACGTGATGATCTGGCCCTCGGCGCCCTTGATCTCCTCCAGGACCGCCTTGAGCCGCTCCTCGAACTCGCCGCGGTACTTCGAGCCGGCAATCATCGCGCCGAGGTCGAGCGCCACGATCCGCTTGCCACGCAGGCTTTCCGGCACGTCGCCGTCGACGATCCGCTGGGCGAGCCCTTCCACGACGGCGGTCTTGCCGACGCCCGGCTCGCCGATCAGCACCGGGTTGTTCTTCGTACGCCGGGAGAGCACCTGCACGACGCGCCGGATCTCGGCATCCCGGCCGATCACCGGGTCCAGCTCCTGCCGCCGGGCGCGTGACGTCAGATCGACGCCGTACTTCTCCAGCGCCTTGTACGTCCCCTCGGGGTCCTGGTTGGTCACCCGGCGCACCCCTCCGCGGACCTTGGCGAACGCGTCGACAAGGGCCTTGGGCAGCGCCTGCTGACCGCGCAGGAGCGTGGCAACCTCACCACCGGCGTCAGCGAGCCCGACCAGCAGGTGCTCGGTGGACACGAAGTCGTCGCCGACCTCTTTGGCCTTGGTCTGCGCGACCGCCAGGGACGCGAGCAGCGTGCGGCTCAGCTGCGGCGCGGCCAGCGTCGACCCGGACGCCGTGGGCAGCGCCCGCAGCAGTTGCTCCGCGCGGCTGCGCACGGCCCGGGTGTCGGCGCCGACCGCCTGCAGGAGCGAGCCGGCAATGCCCTCCGGCTGGTCGAGCAAGGCAAGCAGCAGGTGGACGGGCGCCACCTCCGGGTGGCCCCCGGTCACCGCCCGCTGCATGGCGGTCGACACGGCTTCCTGGCTCTTGGTCGTGAGGCGGTCTCCGGAGGGTTCGGTCACAGGTGCTCTCCACGGGTACGGGTCGGCCGCGGCCCAGACGCGCGTCCTGCCTGGTGCAACGTCGCCAGTGTTGAGCGTGTTCCGCTCAACTCGGCCGGAGCAGCCGCGCCTTGCCTCGCAGCGGAACCGCCCGCCGTGCCCGGACCAGCCGGCATCGTGGCACCGTTGCTCTTGATGCCGGCGATCGCGCTGTGGGATTCCATCGGCCCGTGGCTGGTGAAGGCGAAGGTGAACTCGCCGTCGAAGGTGCCGGCATTTCGCGCCGGGTGGTCTCGCGTCACACAAAGCGGTCGTCTGAGCGCGAACCGTTTCCGGGCCACGGTGGGCCGGGCCACTGCCCGTGGTCGACGTGCGTCAGCACACGTCTTGACATGCACCGTTGTGCGAGGGAGCTCAGGAACCGCCGATGTGGTTGCCGGACGCTGGACGAGGAGCGCCGTTGAGCGAGCGCTCGGGTCAGACTCCCGGCTTCCAGATGACCAGGGCGTTGTCGCGCAGCGGGACGAGGTCGCGTCGCAGCGAGGCGACGGCGGTGTCGTGCGCCCCGGCCAGCGCCGCTCGGACTGACACCAGCTCCGCGAGCAATTCGGCGTTGCGGGCCCGAACGGCCTCCAGGGCGTTCTCCAGCTCGATCACCCGCTTGATGCCGGCCAGGTTGACGCCCTCCTCCTGGGAGAGCCGCTGCACCTGGCGCAGCATGGCGACGTCGCGGGCCGAGTAGCGGCGACCACCGCCGCCGGAGCGCCCGGGCGTGACCAGACCGAGCCGGTCGTACTGGCGCAGCGTCTGCGGATGCATGCCGGCAAGCTCGGCCGCCACCGAGATGACGAAGACCGGCAGGGCCTCGTCCACTACCGGACCCGATTCCGGGAGTGGGCCGGCGACCTCATGCGCCTGCCTCGATGAGACCGGCGCGCGGGTCCTCGGGGGCTGCCGCCGCGTACGCGCGCAGCGCCTCTTGCTGCTCGTCGGTCAGCCGGGCCGGAACGGCTACCTCGACGGTGACCAGCAGATCGCCCTTGCCGCTGCGCTTGGGCACCCCGCGGCCGCGCACCCTGAAGGTGCGGCCCGAGGACGTCCCCGGCGGGATGCGGAGCGTCACGGTGGCGCCATCCGGGGTCGGGACGGTCACCTCGGCGCCGAGGGCGGCCTCAGCAAACGTCACGGGTACCGGGAGCGTCACCGCGTCGCCCTTGCGTCCGTACAGCGCGTGCGGGGTGACGTGCACCAGAACGAGCAGGTCACCCGGGGTGCCGCCGCGGTCCCCGGCTCCGCCGCGCCCGGCGACGCGGACCCGCTGGCCCTCCTCCACGCCGGCCGGCACGCGCACCGTCAGAGTGCGCTCCTGACTGGTCTGGCCGCTGCCGGCGCAGGTCGGGCACGGCGTGTCGATCACCCGACCGATGCCCCGGCAGGCAGCGCACGGCTCCGCGAAGGCGAAGCCACCCTGGTTGCGACTGGTCACGCCCTGCCCCCCGCAGACCCCGCAGGCCCGGGGGGTGGTGCCCGGCGCCGCCCCACTGCCACGGCAGGTCTCGCAGGCGCCGGTCGTGGTCAGCCGCAAGGGCACGGTGACCCCGCGCAGGGCGTCCAGGAAGCACAGCGTGACGGCGGCCTCGATATCGGCCCCCCTGCGTGGCCGGGTGCCGGCTCTGGCCCCGCCACCGAACAGGCCGCCGAACACGTCGCCGACCCCACCGGCCCCGCCGGCCCTGCCGGCCCTGCCGAACAGATCACCGAGGTCAAAGGCCGTGCCGCCCCCGCCGCCGCGCGGGCCGCTGCCGAACAGGGCCCGCTGCTCGTCGTACTCACGGCGCTTGACGTCGTCGGACAACACGTCGTACGCCTCGGAGACGCTCTTGAAGCGCTCCTCGCCGGCCGGGTTCGTGTCGGGGTGCAGGTCGCGCGCGAGGGTGCGGTAGGCCTTCTTGATGTCGGCCGCCTTGGCGTCCTTCGCGACGCCGAGGGTGGCGTAATGGTCCTTCTCGACCGAGTCGCGCGCGCTCACCTTAGGCCTCGCGGGCCCCGGCCGCAGCCGGGTCCGCCAGCTGCGCGGCGGCCGGTTCGGCGACGGCCACCTTGGCGGCGCGCAGCACCCGGCCGGAGGCCAACCGGTAGCCGGGAGCGAACACCTGAGCGCAGGTGGCGGCGGTGGCCGCCGGATCCTCGGGCGCGGACATGACGGCCTCGTGCACCTGCGGGTCGAAGGAGTCGCCGGGCGCGCCGAAGCGCTGCACACCGAGCTTGCCGACGAGCCCCTCGAGTCCTTCCCCGACGACTTTGAAGGCGCCGTCGAGGTCTCCGTGCTCGCGGGCCCGCTCGACGTCGTCGAGCAGCGGCAGCAGCCGGTCGACGACCGAGGCGGTCGCGAGCTCCACGACCGCAGCCGAGTCCCGGGCCACCCGCTTGCGGTAGTTCGCGTACTCGGCGCTCACCCGCTGCAGGTCCGCCGTCAACTCCGCCACCGGATCGGGAACGGTCGGGTCGCCGGCAGCCTCGGGCGGTTCGGTCTGGCCCGCGGCGGGCCCGCCGACGATCGGGACCGTCGGGGACAGCCCTTCGGCGGCCGGACCCGCGGGGAGCGGCCCGTCGCCGGCCACCCCCGCACGTGCCTGCCCGGTCTCCGGGTCGATCCGCCGCCGGTCGCGTACGACAACCTGATCGGGGTCGTACGCGCTGCCCGGCTCAGCCGGTGTCTGCGTCACTTGCCGTCCTCGTCGACCACCTCGGCGTCGACGACTCCATCGTCGGCGGGGCCGGCCGTCGCGCCGGGCTGGTCGCCGGCCTGCTGGGCGTACAGCGCGCCGCCGAGCTCCTGGCTCTTCTTGGCCAGCGTCTCGGCCGCGGCCTTGACGGCTGCGGTGTCGCTGCCACCGAGCGCGCTGCGCAGGGCGGTCAGCGCCTCCTCGGTCTCGGCCTTGCCGTCAGCCGGGAGCTTGTCGCCGTTCTCACCGAGGAACTTCTCGGTCTGGAAGACCAACGAGTCGGCCTGGTTGCGGGTCTCGGCCTCGTCGCGGCGCTTGGCGTCCTCCTCGGCGTACTCCTCGGCCTCGCGCATCATCCGCTCGACCTCGTCCTTGGGCAGCGCGCTGCCGCCGGAGATGGTCATCCGCTGCTCTTTACCGGTCCCCAGGTCCTTGGCGGAGACGTGCACGATGCCGTTGGCGTCGATGTCGAAGGTCACCTCGACCTGCGGGACACCGCGCGGCGCCGGCGGCAGCCCGGTCAACTCGAACATCCCGAGCTTCTTGTTGTAGGCCGCCATCTCACGCTCACCCTGGAACACCTGGATCTGCACCGACGGCTGGTTGTCGTCCGCGGTGGTGAAGACCTCGGAGCGCTTGGT
>JBKJQN010000109.1:0-19792 GCA_046593925.1 Mycobacteriales bacterium | reverse complement strand
ACGTGGTCAGATCAGGGCGCGCGAAGGTAGCGTCCAGCACGTCGAGGTCCTTCAGATGGAAGCGTCAGAACTCCCATCCTCGAAGGACCTCGACCCCCAACCCGGCTACGACGCGCGAAACCTCTACACCCTCAACTGTGAAGAGCCGCATAACCACGATGTCGGCATAACGGACGTTATGCCGACATCGGCATAACCGCCGTAACGGCACGACCGACCTGTTCGCGGCGATGAACATCGCGACCGGTCAGGTCCTGACCGACTGCCATAAGGGCCACACCGCGAAGGACGTGCTGCGGTTTTTCAAGCAGATCGACGCCACCGTCCCGCGCGGCCTGGCGGTCCATGTCGTGCTGGACAACCTGTCCGCGCACAAGGCCCCGGAGATCCAGAAATGGCTGGCGCACAAGGACCGCCGGCGCTGGCACCTGCACTTCACGCCCACTTCGAGTTCCTGGACCAACCTGATCGAGCGGTGGTTCAAAGAGCTCACCGACCGGCGGCTACGCCGCGGCGCGTTCACCAGATTCGCGGGCCTCGAACAGGCGATCACCACCTGGGCCGCTCACTGGAACGACGACCCCAAGCCCTTCATCTGGAAGGCCACCGCCGAAGACATCATCAACAAGGTCCGCCGCGCCCGCGCCGCCCTCACCCACCAGACCAATACCAAGACGGACCACTAGGCCTGGGGAGTGAGCTTGCGGCGCATCGTCGCGGCGTCGTCCTTCCAGATCCTCGCGTCCAGTCGAACCACAACGACGGTGTCGCCCATGCGCGCGGTCCTGATCCGCACCCCTGCCTCCCGGGCAAGTCGTCGCACCTGGGCCCGGGTCTCGTCGGCCTCCTTCTCGCACGTCACGCGACGTATCGACTGCTCCTCGGCGAGGCACTGAGTCCAGAGTTTATGTGCCAGCTTGCTGACCACTTGGCCTCCTCCGACGCCGGTGTCGGAGGAGGGCGTCCAGGTGCTGCTCATCAAGCTGAGCGCCACCGTCAACACAGCCCAATACAATACGGCTAACCGTCGCTTGGCCTGAGGGTCGACGGACGGGCTGACGCCGAGCGGCATCCAGCGGAAGCGGTGCGCCCGGCGCAGCCCAGGACCATGACCGCGATCCTCGTCTTGCCCGACCCGTTCCCGCTCACGGATCGGGCTCCGGAACTCCTCCAGCCGTAGACGGCTCCCACCTCAGCCGACTGTGCGGAACCCGAGGCGCTCGTACAGGGGGGCGCCGTCACAACCACCCGCGCAGCTCAGCGACCCGGATCGCGTCGGCCCGGCTGCGGGCCCCCGTCTTGCCGATCGCGGCCGACAGGTGGTTGCGTACCGTGCCCTGGGACAGGTGCACCCGCGCCGCCACCTCCGCGACCGTCGCACCGTCCAACGCTGCCTGCAGCACCTCGTGCTCCCGGGGGGTCAGCGGGCTGGTGCCACTGGCAAGCGACTCCGCGGCGAGCACCGGGTCCACGACCCGCAGGCCCGCGTGCACCCGCCGCACGGCGTCCACCAGCTGCTCGGGCGGGGCGTCCTTGACGACAAACCCCGCCGCGCCGGCCGCCATCGCCCGCGTGAGGTAGCCGGGCCGGCCGAACGTGGTGCACACCAGCACCCGGCAGCCCGGCACCAGCTCGCGCAGCTGCGCGGCCGCGGTGAGCCCGTCCACCCCGGGCATCTGCACGTCCAGCAGAGCCACGTCGGGGCGAGTGAGCACCGCCTCCGTCACGGCGGCGGCGCCGTCACCGACCTGCGCCACGACCTCGATATCGGGTTCCAGGCCCAGCATCGCGGCGAGGGCCCCGCGCACAAGCGCCTGGTCGTCGGCCAGCAGCACCCGGATCACGTCGCCGCCGCTGCTGCGGCAGCATCCCCGGCGGCCGCGGCCCGCAGCAGGAACCCGCCCCCTGGGGCGGCGCCCGCCTGGATGGTCGCGCCCAGGGGCTCCAGCCGCTCGCGCAGCCCATCGATGCCGGTGCCCGGCAAGCACCGCGACCCCGGCCCGGTGCCGTCGTCGTGGACCTCGACCCAGCTGGGCCCCAACCGCACCTCGCACCGTCGGGCGCCGCTGTGCCGGACGACGTTGGTGACCGCCTCCCGCAGCACGTGCGCGAACGCCTCGCGGTAGGGCTCGGCCACGTCATCGGTGGCCTGGGGCAGTACCGCCTCGATCCCTGCCGCGGCGAGCACCGCGTGGGTGCCGGCGAGCTCGGCGGGTAGCGACGCTCGTCGCTGGGCGGACACGGTGGACCGCACGTCGGCCAGGGTCTGGCGGGTGAGCACCTCGACGTCGGTGATCTCGGCCGTCGCCCGCGCCGTGTCCCCCGCCTCCATCAGCCGCCGGGCCAGCGCGGCCTTGACCGTGATGGTGGTGAGGCTGTGGCCGAGGACGTCGTGCAGGTCCCGAGCCAGGCGGGCGCGCTCGTCGGCCACCGCGAGCCGGGCCACCTCCTCGTTCGCGGCCCGGAGGCTGATGACGGCGGTACGCAGGCTCATGAGCACCACCAGCATGAGCGCGGTGCCGGCGTAGACGCTGACCTCGGCCCAGTGGGGACCGTTTCCGAGCAGCCCCGTGTAGACCAGCATCGCCGTACATGTCACCCAGACCACCGTCAGCGCGCGAGACGCCGGCAGCGAGATGGCCGCGCTGACCAGCACGTACATCAGAAGCCCGATGCTGGATGGCCCGAGGGCAGCGACGACGACGACGCCGAGCGCGGCGAGCAGCCACCACCGCCGTGCGTCGTGAGGGCCGATCTCCTCGCCCGGCCGGGCCGCGAGGTACAGCCCGCCGTAGATCGTCATGAGGCTCAGCACCAGGACCTTGGACGCCAGCGGCTCGCTGGAGCGGGCCTCGTCGACCGCGGCCACCACCAGGAAGCCGGAGAAGCCGAGCGAGACCACCCGCCATATCCACGGGTTGCGCACCCAGAACGGGCGGGCGAACGGCTCGCCAGCACAGGACGAGGTCAGGGCCACGTCATCGACGCTAGCCCCGCCCGCCCCCAGGACGACAGGCATCAGACCCGACGGGTGTCGCGGCGGAACAGCAGCACGGCCCCACCGGTGAACACAACCGCCCAGGCGAGCACGTTGAGCACCGAGGTGACGGTGAACCCCTCCCCGGTCAGTGCGGCGTGCGCGAGCTGGGAGAGCCCGTAGGTGGGCATGAACGTCGAGAACGTGGCGAACCAGCCGGTGGTGACCGGTCCGGTGAACAGCCCACCGGCCAGGGCGAGCAGGGCCAGGCCCGGACCGAGGATCTGCATGACGTTCTCCGAGGGCAGCAGGTAGCCCATGAACAGGCCGAAGGCGGCGAAGACCACCGATCCGATCCAGGCCACCAGCGCGGTGGTCACCCACACCCAACCCTGCATGGACGCCCCGACGACGGCCCCGACGACGAAGACCACGACCACCGACGCGAGCCCGATGACCATGGCCACCAGCAGCTTCACCGCGATGTAGGCGGCGGGCCGCAGCGGGGTCAGCCGCAGCTGGCGACTCCAGCCCTGGGCGCGCTCGACGGAGACCATGGCGCCGCCGCTGGTGGTGGAGAGCATGGCGCCGTAGACCGCGAGGCTGATCATGATGTAGGCGGTGACGTTGCCGCGGCCCACGCTCGTGTCGTTGTAGCCGGTGCCGGAGCCGAAGAGCAGGAAGAACACCGGGGGCATGACGAGGGCGAAGACCAGGGTGCGGCGGTTGCGCAGCATCCGCCGCACCTCCAGGCCGAGGAAGGTGAGGTTGAACCCGCCCATCGGGGGGACGGAGCGGATGACGGGGGCGGTCATGTCAGGCCTCCAGCAGGGTGCTTGCTAGCAGCGCATGGGGAGGACAAGCAGCGTCGGTCACGCCGGTGAGGGCGAGAAACGCGTCCTCGAGGTTGCGTGAGGTGATCTCCAGATCGGTGGCGGGGGTGGCCGTGAGCAGGTATCGGGCCACCCGGTCGGAGTCGCTGGTGTGCAGCAGCACCCGCTCGCCGCGGACCTCGACGGAATCGACGCCGGGAAGGGCTCGCAGCTCGCGCTCCGACGCCCCGGGCAGGGTGGCGGCGACGGTGCGTCCGGTGGCCAGGTTCCGGACCTCGGCGGCCGTACCGTCGGCCATCACACGGCCGCCGGCGACGAGGATGATCCGGTCGGCGTAGGCGTCGGCCTCCTCCAGGTAGTGGGTCGCGAACAGGACGGTGCGACCCCGCAAAGCGTCGGCCCGGATCGCCCCCCAGAAGTCGCGACGACCACCCACGTCCATCCCGGTGGTGGGCTCGTCAAGCACCAGCAGGTCAGGGTCGCTCAGCAGGGCCATGGCGAAGCGCAGCCGCTGCTGCTCACCCCCGGAGCACTTGCCGACCTTGCGATCGGCCTTGTCCGTGAGCCCAGCCCGCTCCAGCACCTCGGCGCCCGGGCGGGTGTGGGTGAACAGGCTCCCGGTGAGTCGGACGGTCTCGCCGACGGTGAGGTCTTTGAGCAGCCCTCCTGTCTGCATCACCGCCGAGATTCGTCCTTGCGCGATCGCGAGCTGTGGCGTGCCGCCGAACACCGACACCGACCCGCTGTCGGGCTGAGCCAGGCCGAGCATCATGTCGATCGTCGTCGTCTTGCCTGCACCGTTGGGGCCGAGGACAGCCACCACTTCGCCCGGTTCGACGGTCAACGAGATCCCGTTCACCGCTTGCACGGGCCCGTAGGCCTTGCGCACGTCCATTAACGCCACCGCGGGCGCAGTCATCATCGTCATGGGAGGAACTCTGCTGGTCAGCGGGGTCGTGCACCCCGGCCGCCCGTCACGACCCTGCCATGACAGGTGTCATGGCCCGCCCCGCTGGCGATCCCCTACGGACAACATCCAGACTGCCCGCCATCGGCTCCGAAAGTGTCCGGTGGTCCTCCGGCTACCGGACGGCCTGCGGTGTCTCGCTCGTCGGTCGGCTACCGGGACACAGGCGAGGCGAGTGGCTCTGGGCCCGACGAGACACAGGTCGCGCAGCTGATAGCCGGCATTATCAGCGGTTCAGCGAAGGTGTCCTGGGCGGGTCCAGCCTCCGGCTGGACCTTCACGCGTCTGACGGCGACTAGACGGACGTGACGACGAACTCGTTGCCGTCAGGGTCAAGGAACCGGCCCCCACCGAGGTTGGTCGCACCGAGTTCGACGAGTCGCGCGAGATCCCCAGGCCCCTGGGCGGCGAGATGGAAGCTCATCCGTTCAGGGGTTTCGCTTGCCATCAGCGGCGGGCCGCTCCACGTGAACTTCGATCCGCCTGCGGGCGACTGGATGGCCGTCTCGTCTCCCTCGTCCCACACCAGCGGCCAGTCCAACACTCGGCTCCAGAAGACCCCCAAGGCGTACGAGCCATCGCAGTTGACCGCCCCTATGCGGCCGGTGTCGGCGAGGAAATGATTGCCAGCCGGGATCACGCGCAACTCGTTGCCTTCGGGATCTGCGAGCACGACGTGGCCCTCGGCAGGATCCTGGTCGATGTCAACGTGCTGGCCGCCGAGACGGAGAACGGTGGCGACGCGGGCGCGCTGGTCGCCCAGGGACATGCTGGTGAGGTCGAAGTGGATCCGCGCCTGCACGGTCTTGGGCCGGTCGGTCACCACAAACCGAAGAGAGAATCCTGGTACAACGACGTTCGCTGCCTCTTCTTGAACGCCGAGCACCCTGCCCAGAACTGCGCTTGCGCCCAGGGGTCGAGGGCGAGGCAGCGGAGCGCGATGAGAGTGATCGCCACACGGCTATCCAACGTCATGGCGCGCGCCGCAGCAACCAAGCCTTGACTCACCGATCCGTCGAGAAGGCCTGTCATCGGGTTCGAGCAGGCAAGCGCGAAGATCCGGCTACCGTTAGCCGGTGGTAGGCAGGGTCGAAGCGGTGAACATCCGCTGCGCAGGTAGCCAGGACCTGCTGTCGTTGCTGACGCTTCGGGCTTCGTGGCGCGGCGTGGCGGTCACGGACGACTACGCCGTTGAGTTCAGCGCCTGGTTCGAACGTGAGAGCAGTCAGCGTTGGTGGTGGCTCGCGGAGGACACGACGGGCGCCGCCGTTGGCATGGTCAATATGAAGATCTTCGACAGGATGCCGGTACCTGGGGGCAGTTCTGGCCGCTGGGGCTACCTGGCCAACCTCTTTGTGGAGCCTGCTCACCGGAACGCTGGCGTTGGGGCGCGTCTCCTTGCCGCCCTACTGGAGACGAGCAGGGCCGAGGGGCTGGCACGGATCGTCCTGAGTCCCAGCGAGCAGTCCATGCCGCTCTATCGGAGGGCGGGCTTCGTGCCTGCGGACATGCTGCTCGTCTGGCAACCACCGTCTCAGAGCAACCACATGTAGGTGCCGTTAGCCGATCCCCTTACGGCGACCGGCCCTGGTCCTCCCCAGGTCCTGGGCACGCTCGTGTCGGCCACTGCTCTGCCGCGGCGACGGTTGTGAGATCCCGACAAGCCCGTGACGCAGTCCGGTGCCGGCCTTGACGGCGTCCGGGCGCCCGATATCGCCACGACCACAGGCCGGCAGCTTCTCGAGCAGTTTGTCTCGTGCCGGGTCTCACCGAGGCGGGGAAGGGACAGCGGTCGCACGAGCGGTCCATGACGATGTACCGGTGGCGCTGCTACCCGGCCGGCAGGTGATGGTGGATCCACACTTCCTCGACTTCAGCGTCGTCCACTTGACGCCCGGTGGCCACACCGCGACGTACACGGCCCCTGTCGTCGTGCCGACGATGTCCTCATGCGGCTTCGGAGACTTCCCCTTTTTGATCTTGTGGGCCAACGTCCGGGGCGCCCGCTCGGCGGTTAGGAGCGGTCAAGCTAAGTCGGATCTGCGACCGACCTGGGGCGGTTCGTAGACCGCGGAGCGCCCTCTCAGTCTTGTGGACCGACGGGTGATCGCGCACAGAGCGCGCGAGGTGCTCCGCGGAACGGTCAGACTGGCACAGACCTACCGCGGTCGGGACCGCGAGCAAGGTCTGCGGCATCTCGGTTCGAGCCACGCGTGCCCGCCGTTCGGGCACGTGGTGGCCATACTTGATGTCCAGGGTTACCACCACAGCGCCAGACACAGCCCGTGACCAGCATCAACAGCAGAGCGGGCGACGAGAATCGAACTCGCGTTCTCAGCTTGGGAACTTGGTGGGTCACCGTCCATGGACGTTCGCGGACATGTGTTCTGGCTGATCAGCCGGCTGATTGCTGTACGCGGTCATCCGCCGACGTCCTTCGAAGCGCCACCCGATCGGGCACGTGGCGGGCACGACCTCCTCAGCTTGCGTGCTGCGGCGCACGCCGCTGACGACGGGTACGTGCAGGGCGACCGTGCGAGGACGTGCGTCGACGTCCGTAGGGCTGCTCCGGCGCCCTCTCGCTGTTGAGACTGACCGCTCAGGGTCGCGGTGAGAGGGTCCGACTGGGCACACGACGGGCACGAGGCCCGAGGTTGTCCCGTCACGGACTTGCACGCCGGCGTCCGCCACGTCGACCAGGGGTCTGCACTCGTCGGCTGGCCTGGCTCCGCACTTCCCGTCGCGGCCTGAATGTACTCGCGCACCCGGCGGCCCGGACGCCCAACAAGGCGTACCTGTCCGAGAACGCATCACCGGGTCGGTCCTGCGGGAACGCGCAGTGGGCGCATGACCACGACCCGGGGACGCCCTCGGGACGTGCCGTCGGAGGCTCGGCTGCTGGGACGGCGCACTCGGTCGGTGCCGTGGCTGTGTCAGCGTTGGCTGGCCCCACCTGGGCCGGTTGTGTCAGAGCTAGCTGGCCCCACCTCGTCTTGATCGGCGAGGAGTGTCAGTGCTAGTCGGCCCCACCTGCGGCGTGTCGGGGTGGTCCTGACGGTGATCTGAGCCCTGCCTGCCACCGTCGGACCGGACGGCCTCGGGCGGGGGTGGTGGCGGGTGGGCCGGGTGGAGCTGTTCGAGGCGATCCGCCGCGACGCCCGGCTGGAGGAGTTGTCGATCCGGGCGCTGGCCGAGCGGCACGGGGTGCACCGCCGGACGGTGCGGCAGGCGCTGGCGGCCGCGGCTCCGCCGGCGCGGCAGCCGCGGGTGTTCGCGGCGCCGAAGCTTGACCCTGCGAAGCCGCTGATCGACGCGATGCTGCGGGAGGACCTGACCGCGCACCGCAAGCAGCAGCACACCGCCCGGCGGGTGCTGGCCCGGCTCGTCGACGAGCACGCGATGAGCGAGGTGTCGTACGCCAGCGTCCGTGACTACGTCGCCCGCCGGCGCCCGCAGATCCAGGCCGAGGCCGGCCGGCTGGTCGAGCAGGCGTTCGTGCCGCAGACGCACGCGCCGGGCGAGCAGGCCGAGGTCGACTTCGGCGACGTGTGGCTGATCCTGGCGGGCGAGAAGGTCCGCTGCTTCATGTTCACCTACCGCCTGTCGTTCAGCGGCGCCGCGGTCCACCGACCTGTTGACCGCACTACCGGCGCGCCCTGCCTGCCGCTGGCGGCATGACCCCGAAGGGTTCGGCCACGGGCTGGTCGAGGACGGGGACGTCGTGGTGGAGCGAGACATCGCTGGGCTGGTGGTCATGCGGGTCGGTGGGGTGGAGCCGACCCCGGACCCCACGCGGCCGTGGATGGTCGTCGACGGCTCCGGGGACCGGCTGGAACCGGTCGACGTGTTCCTGCTGGAACTGCTTGCCGGTGGGAGCAGCGGTGCGTCGTGCCGGTCGTACGCCTACGACTTGCTGCGCTGGTTCCGGTTTCTGTCCGCGGTCGAGGTCGGCTGGGACCGGGCGACCCGGGTGGAGCTGCGGGACTTCGTGCTGTGGCTGCGCTCGAGCAGCAACCCGGCGCGGGAGCGCCATGACGCTGGCGCGCCGGAACCGGGGGCGGTGAACGCGCGGACCGGGAAGGTGGGGCTGCGGGCCGGGTACGCGCCGGCGACGATCAACCACGCAATCTCGGTGCTGTCGGCGTTCTACGACTTCCACCTGCAGTCCGGCCGGGGGCCGTTGGTGTCGCCGGTGCCTCCGCAGTCCCGCACCGGCGGCCGGGTGCACGCCGGCCACGACCCGCAGGAGCCGTTCGGGTGGCACCGCCGCGGCGGGTACCGGCAGAAGCAGCCCGACGGCGAGCCACGGGCGGTCCCCGACCAGGTGATCGATGACCTAGCCGGGCTCCGCTTTGATCGCGTAAATACCACCGTCAGGATCCGCAATGAACAACGCAAAAGTCGACCCCCACGGCAGCGCCGCGACCGGCGCACCGGGCGTCGTACGACCCTCCGACACACTCGCCCACGGCCGCCAAGTGAGTCCCATGTCAACCTCCGCCACTGGATCAGACCCATCGGGGCCGCGGGAAGTGTAACGGGCACTCGGTTTCTACGCGAACCTTGCCCCCGTCCCAGATAACCCGCAAAGCCAGGGCTAGGCCCAGTACCATTGACTTAGGGTGGGCTGAGAATGCGGATGGCGTCCCCGATCGTCATCCCCCCGGGGTAGGCCAGTTGCGGTGCTGGGCACGTTTGACGTTGTAGTTGCTCATCTTGTGCGGACGACGCGGGCGTTGGCCCGTAGCCGCCGTTTCGGGAGCAGCCCGTGGAGCAGTTCGCTGGTGGCCCGGCGTCGTGCGCTGGAAAGGTTGACGGTCTCGGATAGGCCGGTGCGGATGCTGCGTCGGGCGGCGTGAAGGGCTGTGCTGAAGCTGATCCGGTCGGGGTCGAAGCCGTGGTCGTGAGCGGCGCGGTGGATCAACGCGCTCAGCCCGCGCTTAGCCCGCATCTTCTGTGATTTTCCTGGTCGGGGTTGACTGGACGGCGAGAGGTGCCGTCCGGGGTGATTGTGCCGTTCGGGTGTGACAGATCGTCCGAGGTCGCTCGGGGGCGTCGGGTCCACGGGCCGGGGTGGTGCTGTCGTAGCGGCGGTAGGTGCGGCGTCAGCCGGCGGGGGCGGGCAGGCCTCGGAGCGTGTCGAGCATGCTGAGGAGCGGGTCGGTCCAGCGGCCGGTCCGGTTGAGGTGGAGCACGACGCGCCGGGCGGACCGGGCCAGGCGTCCGGCGACGGATAACAGCCTCAGGCGTAGCCGCTTGGGTTCCCATCGTCGGGCCGGGTGGCCGGGCAGGGTGAGCATCTGGAGCCAGGCGGTGAGCTCGCAGGCCAGCGCGACGATGGCGCACCAGATCGGGTTCTGGTCCATGTCGTGCAGCGGCAGGTTCTCAACGCCGGTGTCCTTGGCGTTGCGGATCCGGTCCTCACAGCGGGCCCGGCGGCGGTGCCGCAGTTCGAGGTCGGCGAGCTGCCCGCGGGCGGTGTTGGTCGCGAACGCCGTGACGCGCAGTTCCTTGCGGACGATGACGCGCATGCCGGTGGGCCAGCCGGTCAGGTCGAGCAGCCCGGTGAGTTCGGCGACCCAGGCGCCGTCCCGGACGGTTCCGTCGCTGTCGTAGGCGACCTGCCAGACGTCCTTGGGCAGCAGGGCAAGGAGCTTCTCGGTGTTCGCGGGCAGGCCGTAGCCGACCGAGTACGACAGCCGCTGGCCGGTCAGCCAGTCCAGCAGCGCGTGGGTGGCGCCGGCGCCGTCGATCCGGACCAGAACCTTGCGGCCCGGCCGGCGGCCGCTCTGGTAGCCGGGGAGCTGCCGCAGTGCCTCCCGGAGCACCTGAATGTGGTCGGCGGCGGTGTTGCTCCCCGCGTTCCCGGGTCGGAGCAGGACGGCGAGCGGCTCACCGGTCCCTTCGGCGCCGTGGTCGGCGAACGCCCACAACGGATGGTGACCGAACCCGCGCTTGAACGTCGGCCGAGCCGCCTCCTTGTCCGAGTGCGACGTCACCAGCGTCGCGTCGATGTCCACCACCAACGGTTGTTCGGCGCTCACCTGGTGGTCCGGGGCGTGCCGTCCCGCCAGCTTCCACACAGCCACACGAGCCGACGCCTTGGCGGCGTTGATCGGGGCCAGGGCTCGTGGTGCGTCGTTGGCGAGAGTGTCGATCGTCCGGGACACCGTCGGGTCAGACGCGACCCGCCCGTAGACCCCTCGCTCGGCGCGAAGGACCGCGACGTCGGCCAGGCAGTCCCCGCCCACCGCCAGCGTCACCGCCAGGTCCAGGAGCACCCTCGCCGGGTCGTGCACCGCCCGCGGCGCCCGCCACGGCTCCAGCCCCACGCTCAGCAGCCGCTCACCCGCGCGGTCTCCACAAGGGCGACACCGCCGGCCTGCGACACGACCCCACACGCCGCCGCATCAACCTGGACAGCCGGATACAGCCCGGTACGCTTCCTCACCTGGAAGGTGCTCCCTGATCGACCCCAAATGGACCCTCAGCAAGTCCTATCTTGGCCGATCAGGAGCACTCTTCAGCTCAACGACACGAGCAACGTCGCCGACCAGGTAAAAGCCCCGGGTTAGCCACAATACCGTTCAGTTAAGATGACACGGGTGTACTTTGGGGCATGCCTCGTGCTGGGTGGAAGAAGCCGGAGTCTGAGCGGCGCTTGTCGGACCTGGTGTCGGTGGGTGTGCTGACGCGGGTGTTCCCGCCGGAGTTGGTCGACGAGGTGATCGCGGAGGTCGGTCGGACCGAGCAGCGGCATCGTTCGTTGCCGGCGAGGGTGATGGCGTACTTCTCGATCGGGATGGCGCTGTACTCCGAGGGCTCCTATGAGGACGTGCTGGCGCAGCTGACCGACGGGTTGTCGTGGGCCTCGGGGTGGACCGAGACCTACACCCCGCCGAGCAAGTCGGCGATCTTCCAGGCGCGGGCGCGGCTGGGGGCTGAGCCGTTGGCGGCGTTGTTCGAGCGGGTCGCCAAGCCGATCGGTGGTGAGCTGACGCCTGGGGTGTGGCTGGCCGGGCGCCGGTTGGTCGCGATCGACGGGATGTGTCTGGAGGTCGCGGACACGACGGTGAACCACGAGTACTTCGGGCGCCCTGGGGTCAACAAGGGCGAGCAGGCGGCGTTCCCGCAGGCCCGGGTCGTGGCGCTGGCCGAGTGCGGCACGCATGCGGTCTTCGCTGCCGAGGTCGGCAAGTACGCCGAGTCCGAGGCCGCGCTGACCGCGCCGCTGCTGGGCCGGCTGGAGCCCGGGATGCTGCTGCTGGCTGACCGGGGGTTCTTCTCCTACGCCCTGTGGCGCAGGGCGATCGCGACCGGAGCTGACCTGCTGTGGCGGGTCCGCACCGACCGCGGCGGTCCCACCCCGATCCACCTGCAGGACCTGCCCGACGGGTCCTGGCTGGCGCGCCTGCAGCAGACCCACTCTGCGGTGGCGCGGGCGGCCGAGCCGATGCTGGTCCGGGTCATCGACTACACGATCGACGACGGACGCGACAACCCCGCCAGCTACCGGCTGTTCACCACCCTGACCGACCCCGACGAAGCGCCTGCGGTCGAGCTGGCCGCCGCCTACACCCAACGCTGGGAGGTCGAGCTGACCTTCGACGAGCTCAAGACCCACCAGCGCGGACCACGCACCGTGCTGCGCAGCAAGTCCCCCGAGCTGGTACTCCAGGAGATCTGGGGCCACCTGTGCTGCCACTACGCGATCCGCTCCCTGATGACCGAAGCCGCCACGCACTCCGGACACGACCCCGACCGCGTCAGCTTCGTCGCCGCGCTGCGGATCACCCGCCAGAGCCTCGCCCACCCGGGCGCTTTTCCCCCCTGACCAGCACGGCCGCGACAGCCCCGCGTGGCACGAGTTCCTCCGCCGACTACTACGTCGGCTCAACCCGCCGCCGCCGCCACCGCTCGGCACCCCGCGTCATCAAACGCAAGTACGCCAAGTGGCACGTCAAGCGCTCCCACCACACGACCTGGCCACAGCCACAAGGCCCGCCGACCTACACCCCCACGCCACCTAACTGAACGGTATTGGGGTTAGCCAGTGTGCCCTGGCGGCTCATCCCAAGCCTGCCCCGCGCGGTGGGCGTGCACCAACCCGGGCCGGTCTCGGAGTGCTACGACCACGTCGGCGAGCGACCCGCCGCCGGCCGAGCTCGCTGCAGGTCGGAGACCGCGTCTACATCGGCTCGGCGAGCGCCTACTCGCTCTGCTACGCCGCACCGTTAACGGCTTCCCGGTGCCGGTCCCGGTCTCCCTGGACTGAGCCGTCACCGCTCCAGTGCGTCGAAGGCGAGCCCGCTGGAGGCCTCGCCGCGGCCGACGGTGGCGCGGTGCGCTGCCCACACATGCAGCGAGCCGTCGGACCACCTGGCGGCGCGATAGGCGCGTCGCAGGACGACGCCCTCACGGGGGACCTCCTCCTCGGGCAGCTCGAGCCGGGCGGTGGGATCGAGCGCATCGAGCAGCCTGGCCTGCGCCGTGACGACGTGCGTCCCGCCCTCGAGGTCGAGCAGGGCGCCGCGCACAAGGCGCACCTCGGCGCTGGTGCTGGAGAGGCGCACCGGGAGCAGGGGGATCCAGTGCGGGGCCACGGGCGTGGCGAGCCGGTAGATCGGGACGTCGGGGGGCGCTGCCCCACCCGGCGGCGGGTCGACTAGGAAGCGGGTGGTCTCGACCCCGACCTCCAGCGGCGACTCCAGTCGACGTTCGACCGCCCACGCGATGTCGGCGACCTCGTCACGGGCGAGGAGGACCTCCTCGAGGACCGCTCCTTCGAGGGGCGACACAAGCGTGGCCGGAAGGTGGAACAGGTTGGCCTCGGTTCCCCCGCCCTGGTAGGAGAGCGAGAACGCGCTCCAGCCAGCGTCCTTGCGGGTGGGCTGCAGCAGCGTCTTTGCCCCGAACGTGTCGGTCACGACCAGGGACAGGGTCTCGCTGAGCGAACCCACCGGGAGCTCCACGGGGAGGACGAACCAGTCGTTGCCGTAACCCGCCAGCGTCTCCACGAGCAGCAGCTGGGCGAGGTCGGTGGCCCCAGGGGTCAGGGCGTCCAGGTCGAGCCGAGGGTCCTCGACCTCCCAGAAGCGGGCGGACGGAACACCCGGCAGGGTCACGGGTGCGGGCAGGGCCGTGCGGGTGAGGACCGGCGCGGGCGCGTCTTGGGAGGTGCCGAGGTTGACGTCGGCCCTGAGGTCGAAGGCGTACCAGTCCAGCGTGCCGTCCTCGTAGGGGGCGGCGGTGAGCGTCCGCTCGCTGAAGACGTCCTCGCCCAGGCGGGTCGACAGGGCGAAGGCGTGCTCGAACCGGTCGGGCTGCCACGTGGGCTCGGTGGGGCTGCCGAAGAGCCCGTCGGTCCAGGTGCGCCAGGCCCGCAGGGCCTCCCGCACCTCGGCGACGTCCCCTGCGGGGACGCCGAGAGCGGGGTCGACCACCGGGTCGCCGGCCTCGCCGACGGCGGCGCGCACGCGCCGGCCGTCCAGGGCGCTACCCGCCACCAGGTCGGCGTAGCCGAGGGCCTCGGGGTCCAGAGCGGCCCGCTGCTCCTCGGTGACCGGCGGCACGGCGTAGGCCCGGAGCAGGGCCGGGCCCACGTCGACGGACAGCGCCTGCGCGCGCAGGAGCCGCAGCAGGTGCAGCCCGCTGTCCACGGCGAGGCGCAGGCCGTCGAGGCCGTCGACCGTGCGGGACTGCGTCAGCTGCTGGCCCTGGACGCGGACCGCCAGCGGCGTGCTGTCGTCGAGGCGCGCTGCGACGGTCTGGGTGTCGGCGGCCAGGACGCCGGGCACCCAGCGGGTCATGCTCGCCACGCGCCCCCGCCAGCGGGCCACGATCGGGGTGCCCCCGTCGTGGCCCCGGAGCTCTGCGGTCTGCCACTGCCGGCCCAGCAGCCACAGCGGGTCCTGCAGCGTGGCGGCGTAACCGGCCGCGAGGTCGTCGGCGATGACCGCCGGCTCCAGGCGCGTCCACGTCGTGATGGAGGCCATCGCGTTCCCCTCAGCCGGCCGCGGGCACGGGGTGCAGGTCGGTGGAGACCGCGTCACCGTCGGTGTTGAAGGCGAGGTGCGTGGCCGGCAGGAAGTGGCCGACCGCCGCGAGCGCGCTCGGGCGCAGGACCCGCAGCCGGGCGCTCTCGAAGGTCTCGAGCAGGACCCGGTTGAGGGTCTCCAGCCGCCAGGGCTCGCCGGTGACCGGAGGGACCGCCAGCAGCACGGCCTGCGGCGCGCTGGAGGTCGGCGGGCTGCCGCGGAACGCGATGCCCGTCGTCTCGGTGCGCTGGGGCACGACCTCGGTCCACTCGTCGACGACCAGGCCGCACAGCGACGTGCTCAGGTCCGCAGGCGCCCCCGCCAGCACGAGCGAGACGCAGCCCTCGGCGAGGCCGGTCTGCGGCAGGCCCACCCAGCGCTGCCCGGCGACGTGCGGCACCTGCGCCACGGTCACGCCCAGCAGGTCGTGGCCGTGCACGACCTCCACCTCCCGGGCCACCCTGGTCAGCCGCGCGAGCGGCTCACGCACCCGCTCCATGCGCGTCAGCCAGGTGTGGGCCGCCAGCAGGTCACCCCCGAGCAGGCTCGGGGCGTCGGCCAGGGACGCGGTGACGTCGGGTGCGGTGGGCGCCGTGAAGCGCGGTAGCGCGAGGAAGCCGGGACCGAAGACGGCGCGCAACCGTGCGGCGCCGTCGGTGCCGTCGGCGGCGTCGAGGCCGGCCAGCCGGCGGTCCAGGTCGGGCAGCAGCGCTCCGGCCTGGACGGCGAGCGGCGCCCCGGGGATCGGCACCGCACCGGGCACCCCGAACGCCGCCACGGCCAGCAGCGCGGCACGCAGCCCGGCGTCGTCGGTCGCCGCGACGAGGGCGGCGCGCGCCGACCGCAGGGCCTGCTCGGCGGCGGTGGCCCGCCCATGGAGCTCGGCCGCGTCGAGCCCGCGCTCGGGGTCGGCGTGCGGCGGTTGCAGGTCGGCCCCGTCGGCCGGGCGGGCCCCGGCGAGGAGGCGGTGCGCGCGGACGGCGAGCTCGAGCTGGTCGGCGAGCTCGCTGCTGTCGAGGCTCGCCGAGGTCGCGTCGACCTGGTCGCCGAGGGCGCCCAAGGCCAGCGGCAAGAGCTCGGGCGGGTCGCCCTCGACCCCGCGCGAGGCCCAGACGAGGTCGATGGCGGCCAGCCCGAGCGCGCCCAGGGCGACCGGGTGCCCGTTCACCCGCAGGACCGCCTGCGCCGGGCCCAGGACCCTGGCGGCCCAGGCAGCCAGGACGGGATCGGCGTTGGCTCGCGGGGTGGAGCGGGCCCACCCGTCGTCACCGCGGTCGTCGACGGCGCTCAGCAGGGCCACGACCCGGTGCGTGACGGCCACGCCGGTCCGGGGGGTGCGGACGAAGCCCAGCTCCGGTGGCGGGGTCTGCCCCGAGGCCACGGCGTCCAGCGTCGCCGCGGCGCGCGCGGTGCTCCCGCGGACTAGCTGGAAGGCGCTCTCGGCGGTGAGCGCGTCGGCGGTCGCGTCGATGGCACCGGCGAGGTCGTCGAGCACCGTGGTCAGGCCCTTCAGCCGCGGGTCGGTCGTGGTGACGCCCAGGGCGGTGAGGACCGAGCCGGGGTCGTCGGCCCAGCGCCGGGACAGGGCGAGGCCGTCGACGACCAGCCGCAGGCCCTCCGCCCCGGCGAGCGGGTCGAGCGAGCGCAGCGGGTCGACGAACGGGTCCAGGCCCGCCTCGTGCAGGGCCCGCTCGCAGCGGTAGCCGAGGAGCGCTCCCAGCGGCTGGCCGGCCCGCACCCCGTCGAGCAGCTGGAGGGCGATGCGGGTGCGCGCCGAGCTCAGGTCGACGGCGTAGGGCGAGTCGGCGGTGGCGCCGTGGGCGAGGTGGGCGTCGCGCAGCAGGGCCGCCAGGCTGGCCTGGTTGAGCGAGGGCGCGTGGACGAAGCCAGGGTCACCGGCCACCAGCGTCAGCGGGCCGGGCTCGTCGGGGACCGGGTCCGCGAGGGCGCCGGGCGTGGCCGCCGTGAGGTCCTCCAGCCAGCCGTAGCCGCCGACGACGACGCCGGTGGGGGCGCCGGCCCGGAGCTCGGCGAGCCGCTTCGTCGCCAGCGACGTCGTCCACGCGTCGAGCCGGTGCGAGGCCGCGTCGAGGGTGCTGGTGAGGTGCCGCTCCAGGGCTCCGGCGTCAGCGCCCGCGAGGTGCTCAAGCGCCTGGCGGAGCTCGGTCAGCTCCGGTCCGGGGTGGGCCTGGACCTCGTCGGCGACCGTGTGCCCCGCGACGGGCCGCGACCTCAGCCACGACCACGTCGGCGTGGGCGCGAGGCCGGGCACGAGGTCGACGAGCTCGGCGTCCCGGACGAGCTGGGGGAACGGCGTCGCCGGCGCGTCCAGCACCCGGGCGGCCTCCTCGACGTGCTGGCGCAGCAGCGCGTGGCGCGCGAGCACCTCGAGCAGCGACGCCCCCGCGACCTCGGCCAGAGCCTCGTCCGCCGTGGCGCCCGCGAGCGCGTGCAACCGGGCGGGGTCACCGACGAGGGGGACGGCGAGGGGGTGGGCGTCGGGCTCGTAGGCCGCGTGGGCCAGGGCGGGGGTGAACCCGAGGCCCCCGTCACCGGCGAGCTGGACCAGCCGCGACCAGAAGCCCGTCTGGTCGAGGTCCTCGCCGAGGAAGGACCGCAGGTGCTGCAGGAAGTGCTGCCCCATGAGACGGCGGGCGGCGTAGGCAGTGGTGCGGGCGCCCTCGGACAGGACGGCGACGAGGTCGGACCCGGCGTCGTCGCTCCGCCCGACCCGCGTCGCCGAGCCGGCAGCCGGTCGCCAGAAGCTGTCGCGCAACGACACGAGCAGGCGCTGGAGCGCCTGCGCCTCGACGTCGCCGGTCGCCGCGGTCCACCGGTCGAGGGAGGTGACCGGGAGCAGCCCGTAGGGCTGGGAACCGCACTGCAGCAGGGGCAGCGGGCCGCCCGGGCGCAGGTGGTCGAGGGCGTGCCTGCGCGCCCAGTCGCGGGCCTGCGGGGTGAGCGGCCCGTCCCAGCCGATCATCTGCGCGAGGAAGTAGCCCCAGGTCGCCGGCCACAGCGCGGTTTGCACCGCCGCCGAGGTGCTCGCGTCGTCTGCCGCCGCGCCTGCCAGGTGGTCGAAGACGTCGACGCCCAGGGCGGTGCGCGCGAGGGCGGCGCTCCCGGTCGGCAGCGGGCCCGACAGCCACTCGCTGTCGTAGCTCGACGAAAAGGTCGGGTCCGGGGCGCCGGCGCCGGTCCGGTGGGCCCCGGTGCTGTTGGTGGGCGTGCCGACCGGCACGAAGACGAGGCCGTCGGAGTGGTGGTGGGCCTCGAGCTGCCGGGCGAGGGCGGGTCCGTCGTCCCCGCTGCGCACCCCGACCACGAGCAGCACGTCGACCCGTCCGGCGGCCAGCGGCAGGCGCAGCGCCATGCCGGCCTCCTCGGCGGCCGCGAGCTCGACCATCCACCGCATGCCGTCGTCGATGGCGCTCTCGTCGTCGCCGATGGTCTCCGGGGGGCGGGCCCGGTCGGCGTCGGGGCCGACCGGGAGGTCGTGGGTGATGTCGCGGCCGGTCACGACGGCGGCGACGGCGCCGTCGACGTAGGCGGTGGCGACCCAGTGCTGGGGGAGCAGTCGCGCCACCGGGGTGCGGACCCGGGTGGCCGGTGGGCCGATGTCGGGAAAGGCGAGGTTCCCGGGCGGACCGGTCGGGGTCAGGGCGCGCGCGACCCACGCGGCCCGGTTGGGCCCGAAGCGCGTCGCGAGCTGGCGCCAGGCGGTGCGGCGTGTCACGTCGTCGGAGCCGGCCTGCGAGGTGCCGGTCCAGAAGGCCTTGCCGCGGGCGATCTCGTCGGCCGACAGCAGCGGGTCGTGTGCGTCGAGGTGCAGCGCGTCCGGGTAGACCCGCACCCACAGGTGCACCGACCCGTCGGCCTCGGTCACGAAGCGGGTCTCGAGGCGCACCGGGAGCAGGGCCAGGGGGAGCGTCGACGGGCCCAGCTGCCCGGTGAGCAGGGGACTGCCGTCGGTCGCGGTGAGCAGGCGGGCGAGGTCCGGCGCGGGGGTGGCCATCACGCGACCCCGAGCAGGAACGCGACGGGGATGGTGAGCCGGACGGGTTCGCGGCGCAGGGCCTTGGCGGTGTCGGCGGAGGTCGCCCCGCCCGGTGCGAGGGGGCCGGGTGCGGTCGCGGCGTCGACGCCGAAGCGGGTCGCCCCCGGGTGCTCCTGGATCACGACGGACCAGGCGGCGATCTCGTCGACGCCGATGTCGAAGCCGAAGTAGCGCACGTCCGGGGCGAACGCACCGCTGAAGACGGGGTCGCTCGTCTCGCCGTCCTTGACGGCGTAGACGACGGCGTCGGGGTAGCGCACGAGGAGCTCGCTGCGCACCAGCATGACGAACCGCTCGTCGGCGACGACCGCGCCGCCGAGGCGCCGGTCGCCCCAAGTGCTGACGGCGTCGATGTCACCCGGTCGGCCGGGGCGGGTCGAGCTGTTCCAGAAGCGGTCGAAGAAGGTCGCGGTCAGGTCGGTCGGGAACTCCCGCCACAGCAGCTCCCTTGCCAGCTCGGTGTTGAGACCCACGAGGTAGGCCTCCACGAAGGTGCGCTCCGTCGCCAGCGGGACGATCGTGTTGGGGAGCACGGTCTCCAGGCCCGGCAGCACGAGGTCCTGGGCCAGCTCCACCAGCGGCTCGACCATGGGCTGGGGGAAGGAGGGGGTCAGGCGCAGCGGCGCCAGCGGGTCCGCGGCGACGGGCGGCGGCTCCTCGATGACGACCAGCTGCTGCAGCTGCGCGGTGAACGCCGGCAGTGGCGAGCTCGCGGCCAGCGCCGCCTGGAACGCCGCCGAAATGCGCATCTCGAGGGTGCCGGGCACGGGCGGCGGCGGTGGGGGCACCGGCGGGGGCGTCGGCGCGAAGCGCGCGAGCAGCGCCGACGCGACCTGGCGGAACTGCGTGGCGGCGGCGCTGTCGTGCGGGTGCGGGTGCGGGTGCACGGGCGGGTCGGGCGGGTCGGGCGGGTCGGGCGGG
>JBKJQN010000094.1:0-3985 GCA_046593925.1 Mycobacteriales bacterium | reverse complement strand
CTCGGGCAGCGGGACAAACGCCTTGCACCTCGCTACATCACAGTGGTCCTCGAGCGTGCCCCGGCCTCCTGATGAGGCAAGGTGCAAGGTGTTTGTCCCGCGACACCACCGTGCCGTGGGTACCCCCGGCACGGCGCCCTGCGGCCCCGGGGCTGCACGTCCTGTCGCGCAGCGGACCTGTGTGTCGAGCACGCGGGACCCAGGCCAGGCCAGGATCGTCGGGGATCAGCGACCGGAGGCGGGCCGCGTCCGCGATGTCCCGGGCGGAACCCTGTGCCTGGAGTGGGTGAAGCGCCGCCGCTCGGGCACTTGCTCGCCGTCGGACGGGAGCTCGTCGTCCATCGCCTGGGAGCCGGTCCGCCGCGGCCGCCAGCTCCGCGACCCATGCCATCCGGTCGTCGAACACGTCCTACAGCAGGCCCAGGACACCGCCGGGCCGATGGACCCGGCGTGCCTACGTCCGGCGCCTGGTCGTGGTCGTGGTCGAACCAGGGCCTGGCCTCCCGACCGGCACCGCATCCATGCTCCGGTCGTACCTGCTCGTCGGTTCCCGCGAGCGACTGCGCGTCGGCACGAACCAGTGCGCGCATCGCGTCATCGGGCTACCGCGACGGGTTCCGCGCCCATGCCGGGCAGCACTTCACCGAGCCGGCCGGTACCCGCGCCCAGGCCGAGGACCCGGCTACCGGCGCCCGCCCAGCCCAATGACCCACGTGACCGCTTACCGGGGTAGGAGGCGCGGGCCCGGTCGTAGGTCTGCGCAACGCTGCCGAACGAGCGGGCCCGTCTGGTGTACGTCCGCACCGTACGATCGGCGTCGGCCCGCGACTGACGCCGAGGACCAACGTTGACGCCTCCCACCAGCGAGCGTCAGCCCTCCTGCTCGGTGGGGCGGATCAGCACTTCGTTGATCGCGACGCGACGGTGCCGGGTCACGACGTACGCGATCGCGTCCGCGATGTCCTCGGCCTCCATGCGCTCCATCTCGCCGAACCGGCCCTTGAGCATCTCCTGCACCTCGGGCCGGTTGTGGCCGGCCAGCTCGGTGGCGACCACGCCTGGCTCGACCAGCGAGATGCGTACGTGGCGCTTGGTGACCTCCTGGCGCAGTGACTCGCTGAACGCGCCGACGCCGAACTTCGTGGCGTTGTAGACGCCGCTGCCGACCCGGGCGACGCGGCCGGCGACTGAGCTGATGTTGACCATGTCGGCGACCTGCCGCGGGCCGTCGGCAGCGGCGGTGAGCAGGTGGGGGAGGGCGGCGTGCGCGCAGTACATGAGGCCGAGCACGTTGAGCTCGACCATCCGCTGCCACTCCTGCACCGGGGCCTGCTCCATCGGGCCGAGCAGCATGACGCCGGCGTTGTTGACGAGCGTGTCGAGGCGGCCGAGCTCGGCGACGGTGCGCTCCACGGCGGAGCGAGCCTGCTCCTCCTGCGTCACATCGGTCTCGAGGACCAGCACCTTCGCGCCGGTGGCCTCCAGTCGGCCCGCCAGGTCGTCGAGCCGGTCCTTGCGCCGCGCAGCCAGGGCCACCGACGCACCCTCCGCGGCCAGGGCGAGCGCCGTCGCCTCGCCGATCCCGGAGCTCGCGCCCGTCACCAGTGCCACCGTGCCGTCAAGTCGCGTCATGCGTCCTCCCTGCCCCGGCTGCGGGCAGTTGCACGTACCGGGGTGGGGCTTGTCCTGGCGGCTTCCGGACCGGTGGGGCGGGGCCCGCTGACGGTGACTTCCCTCGACCTCGGGTCGATGGTTGACGGTTCTGTCAGTGACGGGGTCTACTGTTCAGGTGGTCGAACATCTGTTCGACAATCACATCGGGGACCCTCGCGGGCCCTGATGTGGGGCGGACTCCGCCCGGCGGTGCGTGCAACTCGACCCTCGCACACCGCCGGGTAGATCCGCTGGCCCGGGTGGTGCGTGGGGAAGCGCTCCGCTCGGGCCGGCGGTCCGCCGCGCCGCCTTCCCCCGGCACCCGCGGGCAGCGACCGTTGCCCGTCCAACCCTGGGAGGAGGCACTCCGTGTCCCGTCTGCACACCGACCCTGTCGAGGTCCGCCGGCGTGACGATGAACCCGCGCAGTTCCTGTGGCACGGCCGGCTCTACGTCGTACGTGAGGTGCTCGCCAGTTGGACCGAGTCCGGCGGCTGGTGGCAGGGGGCGGCGATGAGCGCCCTGGCCACCGGCGATGCGGTCCGGCCTGCCGACCAGGCAGCTGCTGACCGAGCACCAGCGGCCCTGCAGACCGCACCCATCCCGTCCTCCCCGAAGTGGGCCCAGCGGGCCTGGGGAGAGCCCGCACCTGACGTTGGCGCCTCGGTCGGCCCGGCCGGGGTCGACGACCGCGAGCGGGACTGGTGGCGGGTCGAGGCCTCGGCCGGTGCCACCGCCGGTTCCGGGGTCTACGACCTGTGCTTCGACTGGTCCCTGGGCGCCTGGTCGCTCGCCCGGGTCCTGGACTGACCCGCAGATGACCACCCCCACCCCCACCACCCGCCGCCCGGCCGTCACCCAGTCGGTGTCCGGCCCCCGGCTACGCCCGGTTGTCTCCGAGCGCCCGGTCTCCGAGCGGCCGGTCCTCGCAGTGCGCACCTCGCCCCTGCCGGCTGCCACCCTGCTGGGGCTGGCCCACCGCGGTCTGCGCGACGCCGAGGTGGCCGTCCGTCCCGTCGACCGCTATGCCGCGGCGCACCTGTCCGCCCTGCGGGCAGCAGCGGCGGTGCTTGCCTGTCGGGCCCGCCCCACACCCACTACCGGCCGGCGGGTCCGGCCGACCAGTGCCTGGGTGCTGTTGACCGCGGTCGCGCCCGAGTTGGGTGAGTGGGCCGATTTCTTCGCCGCCGGCGCCCGCAAGCGGGCTGCCGCAGAGGCAGGGGTCCCGACTGCCGTCACGCCCCGCGAGGCCGATGACCTGATCCGCGACGCGCAGAGCTTCCTGCACGTCGTCGAGGCCTTCCTCGTAGGTGCGGACCAGCACCCGATCCTCCTGCCCCACCGACCTGAGACCTGAGCGCCGTGCCCGACCCCTTCGTCCACCTGCACGTGGCCAGCGGCTACTCGCTGCGCCACGGCGCATCCTCCCCGGCGGCCCTCGTCGAGCGGGCCGCCGAGCACGGCATGGACACCCTCGCGCTCACCGACCGCGATGGTGCGTACGGCGTGGTGAAGTTCGCCAAGGCGTGCGCCCGGGCCGGGGTACGTCCGGTGTTCGGGGTCGACCTCGCGGTCGCACCGCTGTCGCTCGCACCCGGCATGCCGCCGCTGCCGCTGGGTCGGCAGCTCTCAGGCTCGTGGTCGGCGGGCTCGCGGTCAGCGGGCTCGCCGTCCGCCGGTCGGGCCGGGACGATCCGGTCCGCTTCCGGTCGGCCGGTACCGACCCGGGCGTCCCCGGTTCGCGGCGGCGCCTTCCTCGAGCAGGAGGAGCCGGCGCCGGGTGGCGGCCGGGGCACCTGGGGGCTGCCCCGAATCACCCTGCTGGCCCGCGACGGCCGGGGCTGGGCAGCGCTGTGCCGGCTCATCTCGGCGACCCACCTGTCGGGCGAGCGGGGCACCCCGGTGAGCAGCCTCGACCTGGTCGCCGAGCACGCCGGCGGTGCGGCGCAGGACGGCGCGCTCGCGGTGCTACTCGGGCCCGGCTCGGAGCTGGGCCGGTCGCTCGCCGCCCGCCGCCCCGACCTGGCCCGCGGCCACCTGGACCGCTGGCGCGACGTGCTGGGCGCCGGCTCGGTGCTCGTCGAGGTGGTGTCGCACCGGGCGCAGGGTGACGCCGGCCGGGCCGCGCGGGCGCTCGGCTTCGCCACCGAGGCCGGCGCGCCGGCGGTGCTCACCAACGTGGTGCGCTACGCCGACCGGTCCGACGCCCCGACCGCCGACGTCCTGGACGCCGCCCGGCGGCTGGTCGCACTCGACCTGCGGCACGTGGACCGGCGCAATGCCGAGGCCGCACTGCTGTCGGGCAAGCAGATGGCCGAGGTGGCCGCGCAGG
>JBKJQN010000012.1:0-13995 GCA_046593925.1 Mycobacteriales bacterium | reverse complement strand
CGACAAGGGCGGTGAGTGTCCGCTGCAGAACCAGGCGATGAGCAACGGCAACAGCGAGTCGCGTTTCAGCGACGTCAAGCGCACCTTCCCCAAGCCGCTGGCGATCTCGACCCAGGTGCTGCTCGACCGCGAGCGCTGCGTGCTGTGCGCGCGCTGCACCCGGTTCCAGCAGCAGATCGCCGGCGACCCGTTCATCGAGCTGTTCGAGCGTGGCGCGCTGCAGCAGGTCGCGATCTACACCGACCAGCCGTTCGAGAGCTACTTCTCCGGCAACACGATCCAGATCTGCCCGGTCGGCGCGCTGACGGGGGCGGCGTACCGGTTCCGCGCCCGGCCCTTCGACCTGGTCTCGACGCCGATGGTCTGCGAGCACTGCGCGTCGGGCTGCGCGCTGCGCACCGACCACCGCCGCGGCAAGGTGCTGCGCCGCCTCGCCGGCTCGGACCCCGAGGTCAACGAGGAGTGGAACTGCGACAAGGGTCGCTGGGCCTTCACCTACTCCCAACAGGGCGACCGGCTGACCACCCCGCTCGTGCGCGACAAGACCACCGGCCGGCTCGTCGCGGCCTCCTGGACCGAGGCCCTCGAGCGCGCCGCCGAGGGGCTGGCCGCCGCCCGGGCCGCGGGTGGCGTCGGGGTGCTGCCCGGCGGTCGGCTCACCGTGGAGGACGCCTACGCGTACGCCAAGTTCGCCCGCGTAGCGCTCGGCACGAACGACATCGACAGCCGGGCGCGTCCGCACAGCGCCGAGGAGCTCGACTTCCTCGCCGCGTGCGTGGCCGGTCGCTACGTCGGTCAGCCCGGCGCGGTGACGTATGCCGACCTGGAGAACGCCCCCGCGGTCGTCCTCGCCGGTTTCGAGCCGGAGGAGGAGTCGCCGATCGTCTTCCTGCGGCTCCGCAAGGGCGTCCGCCGGCACGGCACCCGGGTCTTCACTCTTGCGCCGTTCCGCTCCCCGGGCGCGGTCAAGACCGCCGCCCAGCTGCTGCAGGTCGCCCCCGGTGACGAGGCCGCCGTGCTGCGCGCGCTGGCGAGCGGTCCCGACGACGCTGTAGGCACGGCGGCTGCGGGCGCTCTCGCGCTGCCCGGCGCCGTGCTGCTGGTGGGCGAGCGCCTGGCCGAGGTGCCCGGCGCGCTGTCGGCAGCGGCCGGGCTGGCGTCAGCCACCGGCGCACGGCTCGCCTGGGTGCCCCGCCGCGCCGGTGAGCGCGGCGCTGTCGATGCCGGCTGCCTGCCGACCCTGCTGCCGGGCGGGCGCCTGGTCGACGACGCCGTTGCCCGGCGCGAGGTCGAGCAGGAGTGGTCGGCCGTCCTCCCCGGACACCCCGGTCGTGACCTCACCGGCATCCTGACCGCTGCCCGTGCCGGCGAGCTGGCGGCGATGCTGGTCGGCGCCGTCGACCCGGCCGACTGCCCGGACCCCGAGCTCGCGCTCGACGCGATCGACCGGGTCGGGTTCGTCGTGAGCCTGGAGCTGCGCCGCTCGCCGGTCACCGACCGCGCTGACGTCGTGTTCCCGGTGGCCGCAGCCGTGGAGAAGAGTGGCACGTACCTGGACTGGGAGGGTCGCGCCCGCCCGTTCGAGCAGGTGCTCAGGCTGAACGGCGCGCTCCCCGACGGTCGGGTGCTGCACGTGCTCGCCGAGGAGATGGACGCCCCGATCGGTCTGCCCGACCACGGCGCGGCCCGCGCCGAGCTGGGCCGGCTCGGGTCGGTGGCCCAACACCCGGCGCCGCCGACCGCCGGTCCCGCAGCGCCGGCCCGGCCGGGTGTCGGCGAAGCCCTGCTCGCGAGCTGGCACTGGCTGCTCGACGACGGCTCACTGCAGGACGGCGAGCCGTTCCTGGCCGGCACCGCCAAGCGCAGCCGGCTGCACCTGTCGGCCGGCACGGCCGCCGAGCTGGGCGCCTCGGACGGGGACCTCGTCACGGTCGGCAGTCGACGTGGCAGCCTGACCCTGCCGCTCGTGGTCGCGGACCTGCCCGACCGGGTGGTCTGGCTGCCCACCCGGTCACCGGACGCCGCCGTCCGCCGCGACCTCGCGGCGGCAGCGGGCAGCATCGTCAGCGTGACGCGCGCGTCGACCAGCGACCACACCAGCAAGGGGGACTGACCGTGCCGGACACCCAGCTACCGCTGTCCAGCTTCGGCCACGAGCCCATCTGGATCACGCTGATCAAGGCCGTGTTCGTCTTCGTGCTGCTGGTGCTCATCACGCTGTTCACGATCGTGTTCGAGCGCAAGGTCGTCGGGCGGATGCAGCAGCGGCCAGGCCCGAACCGCACCGGTCCCGGAGGCTGGGGGCAGTCACTCGCCGACGGCCTCAAGCTGGCGCTGAAGGAGGAGATCATCCCGGCGCTGGCCGACAAGCCGGTCTACGTACTCGCGCCGATCCTGTCCGCCGTACCCGCCTTCCTGGCCTTCTCGGTCATCCCGTTCGGCCCGAAGGTCTCGATTGCCGGACATCAGACGGCGCTCCAGCTCACCGACCTGCCGATCGGGGTGCTGTTCATCCTGGCGTGCTCGAGCTTCGGCGTGTACGGCATCGTGCTGGCCGGTTGGAGCAGCGGCTCCACCTATCCGCTGCTCGGTGGCCTGCGGTCGGCCGCGCAGGTGATCAGCTACGAGGTCGCGATGGGCCTCGCGCTCGTACCGGTGTTCCTGTACGCGGGCTCGTTGTCCACCAGCGAGATCGTCGCCGCCCAGCACCGCCTCTGGTACGTCCTGCTGCTGCTCCCGTCGTTCCTGATCTACGCCATCTCGATGGTCGGTGAGACCAACCGGGCGCCCTTCGACCTCCCGGAGGCGGAGAGCGAGCTGGTCGGCGGGTTCCACACCGAGTACACCTCGCTGAAGTTCGCGATGTTCTTCCTCGCCGAGTACATCAACATGGTGACCGTCTCCGCGCTCGCCGTCACGCTGTTCCTCGGCGGCTGGCAGCCACCGCCGCTGATCTCGCGGATCGGCATCCTGTCCACCGGCTACTTCCCGATGGTCTGGTTCCTGCTCAAAGTCCTGATGTTCATTTTCTTCTTCGTCTGGCTGCGCGGCACCCTCCCGCGGATGCGTTACGACCAGTTCATGAAGCTCGGCTGGAAGATCCTGATCCCGGTCAGCCTGGTCTGGATCCTGCTGCTCGCCTCGATCCGGGTCATCACGACCGAGGTTGCCGACACCCGCCGGGTGCTGCTGTACGTCGGCATCGCCACCGCCCTGCTCCTGCTCGTGCTGACGTTCCTGCCCGAGCGGGCCAAGCCGGTGGTCGCCGCGGACGACGACGGGAGTGCGCTGCACACCGCCCCCTCCGAGGGAGGTTTCCCGATGCCACCGATGGACCTGGTCGTCCCGCCGACGCCTCGCAGCCTGGCGACCGGCAGCCTGAAGGACCACAGCCTGACGACTGCCGGCGCACCGTCTGGACCGCCCAGAGAGGAGCAGCCATGAGCCTGCTCGACCCGGTCAAGGGGTTCGGCCTGACCTTCGGCCAGATGTTCAAGAAGGTGATCACTGACGAGTACCCGGAGTTCATCCGGCCGACCGCGCCCCGGTACCACGGCCGCCATGTCCTCAACCGCTATCCCGACGGGCTGGAGAAGTGCATCGGCTGTGAGCTGTGCGCGTGGGCGTGCCCTGCGGATGCCATCTACGTCGAGGGCGGCGACAACACCGAGGCGGCGCGCTACTCGCCCGGCGAGCGTTATGCGTCCGTCTACCAGATCAACTACCTGCGCTGCATCTTCTGTGGACTGTGCATCGAGGCGTGCCCGACCCGCGCGCTGACGATGACGAACGAGTACGAGCTGGCCGACGACAGCCGGCAGGACCTGATCTTCACCAAAGGCCAGCTCCTGTCGCCGCTGCTGCCGGGCATGGAGCAGCCGCCGCACCCGATGCGGCTGGGCGACAACGAGACCGACTACTACGTCGGCACCGCCGGCGACCCGCAACCCGTCGACGGGGACCCCGCGGTCGAGGGCCGGTTCGCCGGCGATGGGCCGCGCCCGGCACCCGACGGGGTACGCCGGTGACCTCGGCCGCCCTGCTGGCTGCGTCCGGCGGCAGTCCGCTGCTGGCCGCCTCCGGCGGCACTTCCCTCCTGGCCGCCTCCGGCGGCACGGGAGAGGCCATCGCGTTCTGGGTGTTCGGCTCCCTCGCCGTCGTCGCCGCCATCGGCATGGTGCTGTCCCGCAACGCCGTGCACGCAGCACTGTTCCTGGCCGGCGTGATGCTCGCGTTCGCAGGTCTCTACGCGGCGCAGGACGCCCCCTTCCTGGCTGCGGTGCAGGTCATCGTCTACACCGGCGCCATCCTCATGCTGTTCTTGTTCGTGCTGATGCTCGTCGGCGTCGACTCCAGCGACTCGCTCGTCGAGACGCTGCGCGGGCAGCGGGTGGCCGCGTTCCTGGTCGGCTTGGGGTTCGCCGGTCTGTTGATGGGAGCGATCGGCTCGGCGGTCGGTCGCGGCGACGGTGCTGGCCTGACCCAGGCCAACGCCGAGGGCAACGTCGTGGGCATCGCGCGGCTGCTGTTCACCCGGTACGTCTTCGCCTTCGAGGTCACCAGCGCGCTGCTGATCACCGCGGCCCTCGGCGCCATGGTGCTGGCGCACAAGGAGCGCACCGAGCCCCGGATCGGCCAGGCCGAGATGGCCCGACGGCGGTTCGCGAGCGCCGACCCGTTCGCGCTGCCCGGTCCGGGGGTCTTCGCCGACCACGACTCGGCCGCCACCCCGGCCCTGCTGCCGGACGGTTCCGAGGCGCCGACCAGCGTCGCGGCCGCCCTGCGTGACCAGCCCGGTGACGGTGGCACGGTGCGCCAGGCATGACCCCCAGCTACTACCTGCTGCTCGCCGCGCTGCTGTTCACCATCGGGGCGCTCGGCGTGCTGCTGCGCCGCAACGCCATCCTGGTGTTCATGTGTGTCGAGCTGATGCTCAATTCCGTCAACCTCACCCTGGTGACCTTCAGTCGGATCCAGGGCAACCTCGACGGCCAGGTGATGGCCTTCTTCGTGATGGTCGTCGCCGCGGCGGAGGTCGTCGTGGGGCTTGCCATCATCATGAGCATCTTTCGTACCCGGCGCTCGGCGTCGGTGGACGACGCGAACCTGCTGAAGTACTGACGACGCCCGCTACCCTGACCCGGTCGCGCGGCCCCCGCCACCCGACCCCGCCGACCCGCTGCGCGCCGCACGAGACGAGGACTACCCCCGTGCCCCCGACAGCCACGACCCGATGACCGAGGCTGCCTTCTCGGTCGTCCCCGCGACGGGCCTGCTCACGGCGCTGTGGTTGCTGGTGGTCCTGCCCGCGGTTGGCGCGGCGGTGCTGCTGCTCGGCGGTCGGCGTACCGACCGCTGGGGTCCGTACCTGGCCTGCGCGCTGACGGGGGCGGCGTTCGCCTTCGGCCTCGTGGCGTTCTTCACGCTCAAGGGCCTGTCCGAGCGCTCGGTGGACCTGCACCTGTTCAGCTGGATCCCGGTGGCCGGCTTCACCGTCGACGCCGGCCTGCTGTTCGACCCGCTCTCGGCGACCTTCGTGCTGCTCATCACCGGCGTCGGCTTCCTGATCCACGTCTACTCGCTCGGCTACATGGGCCACGACGCCCGCAAGCGACAGTTCTTCGCCTACCTCAACCTGTTCGTCGCCGCGATGCTGCTGCTGGTGCTCGCCGACAGCTTCCTGGGCCTGTACGTCGGCTGGGAGGGCGTGGGCCTGGCCTCCTACCTGCTGATCAGCTTCTACTTCACCCGGCCGACCGCCGCGACGGCGGCGAAGAAGGCCTTCATCGCCAACCGGGTCGGTGACGTCGGGCTGAGCCTGGCGATCATGGCGATGTTCGCGACGCTCGGCACGACCAGCTTCCAGGGCGTGTTCTCCCAGGCCGGCGCGCTGTCCGGCGGAGCCGCCACCGCGATCGGGCTGCTGCTGCTGCTCGGCGCCTGCGGCAAGAGCGGGCAGTTCCCCCTGCACACCTGGCTGCCAGACGCCATGGAGGGCCCGACGCCGGTCTCAGCACTCATCCACGCCGCGACCATGGTCACGGCCGGCGTCTACCTGATCGCCCGGGCCAACCCGGTGTACGAGCAGAGCCCGACCGCCCTGCTGGTCGTCTCGATCATCGGCGCGATCACGCTGGTCATCGGCTGCGTCATCGGCTGCGCCTACGACGACATCAAGAAGGTGCTGGCCTACTCCACCGTCAGCCAGATCGGCTACATGTTCCTCGCGGTCGGCCTGGGCAGGGGGGTGTACGCGATCGCGATCCTGCACCTGCTCACCCACGGCTTCTTCAAGGCCTGCATGTTCCTGTCGGCCGGCTCGGTCATGCACGGTATGGACGACCAGGTCGACATGCGCCGCTTCGGTGGGCTGCGCACCGTGATGCCGGTGACCTTCGCCTGTTTCTCAGCCGGCTACCTGGCGATCATCGGCTTCCCCGGTTTTGCCGGCTTCTTCTCCAAGGACAAGATCATCGAGGCGGCGTACGACTCGGGTGGCATCAAGGGCTACCTGCTCGGGACCATCGCCCTGCTGGCCGCCGGCATCACGGCGTTCTACATGACCCGCCTGATGGCGATGACCTTCTTCGGCAAGCGCCGGTGGACCGTCGATGTGCACCCGCACGAGTCGCCGCTGTCGATGACCATCCCGATGATCGTGCTGGCGGTGGGGTCGGTGGTGTCCGGTGGCCTGCTGGTCTACGGCGGCGGCTTGCAGAACTGGCTGGCCCCCGTGCTCGGGGCGCCGGCGGAAGCCGGGATCCACACCATCGACCCGAACATCGTGACACTGCTCACGTTGATCGTCGTCGCCGGCGGCGTCCTCGGCGGCTACACGCAGTACGTCCGCAAGGCGGTGCCGATGAGCCCGCCGGTCGCGGTCAGCCCGTTCACCACCGCGGCCCGTCGCAACCTGTACTTCGACGCCCTCAACGAGAGCGTCCTGATGCGCCCCGGCATCTACCTCACCCGGGCGCTGGTCTTCTTCGACAGCCGCGGCATCGACGGCGCCGTCAACGCCCTGGCTGCCGGCATCGGTGGCGGGTCGGGCAGGCTGCGCAGGGTGCAGACCGGCTTCGTGCGCTCCTACGCGCTGTCCATGTTCGGCGGGGCGGCCGCCCTGGTGGCTGCCCTCGTCGTGGTCAGGCTCGGCACATGAGCGCAGTGTCGACGCTGACCGTCCTCGGCGTCATCCCGCTGGCCGGCGCGGCGGTCATCGGGGTGCTGCCCCGCGGCCGCGACGCGCTCGTCAAGCAGGTCGCGCTGCTGACCTCGCTGGTCGTGCTGGGCGTGACGATCGGCATGTGCGCGGCCTTCGTGCCGAACGGCGCCCGCTTCCAGTTCACCGAGGTGCACTCCTGGATCCCGGCCTTCGGCGCGCAGTACGCCGTCGGCGTCGACGGCATCGCCCTGGTGCTGATCGCGCTGGTCGGCGTGCTCGTGCCGGTCGTCCTGCTGGCCAGCTGGTACGACGCCGATCCGGTCGTCGAGGTCGCCGCGGCCCTGGTGGCCGTGCCCGCCCACGCGGGCCACGCGGCCCGGGGCGGCTCGGTCGCGGTCCTGGACCGCGATCCCGACCGCGATCCCGACCCCGACCCCGAACGTGCCGAGCCGACCGGTCCTGCGGCTCCCGCCGAGCCGCCGCCCAGCCGCAGTGTCAAGACGTTCTTTATCATGATGTTGCTGCTCGAGACGCTGATGATCGGCGTCTTTGCGGCGACCGACGTCTTCCTGTTCTATGTTTTCTTCGAGTCGATGCTCATCCCGATGTACTTCCTGATCGGCAGCTACGGCGGTCCCCGCCGGTCCTACGCCGCCGTCAAGTTCCTGCTCTACAGCCTGTTCGGTGGCCTGCTCATGCTGGCGGCCGTGATTGGGCTCTACGTGACCAGCGCCGCCCAGCTCGGCACCGGCACCTTCAACTTCATCGCGCTCACCAAGCTCAATATCAGCGAACCGGTGCAGATCGCACTGTTCCTGGGGTTCTTCATCGCGTTTGCGATCAAGGCGCCGCTGTTCCCTTTCCACACCTGGCTGCCCGACGCCGGCGCCGAGGCACCTGTCGGCGGGGCGGTGCTGCTGGTCGGCGTCCTCGACAAAGTCGGCACCTTCGGGTTCCTGCGGTACTGCCTGCCGCTGTTCCCCGACGCGTCACGCGTCCTCGCGCCCTACGTCATCACGCTGTCGGTGATCGGCATCCTGTACGGCGCGCTGCTCGCGATGGGTCAGAAGGACCTCAAGCGGCTGGTCAGCTACACCTCGGTCGCCCACTTCGGCTTCATCGGGCTGGGCTGCTTCGCCTTCACCAGCCAGGCCGGCACCGGCGCGGTGCTCTACATGGTCAACCACGGGCTCTCCACCGGCGCGCTGTTCCTGGTCATCGGGTTCCTGGTTGCCCGCGGCAGGAGCCGCAGCAGTGACGACTACTCCGGGATCGGCAAGGCCGCCCCGGTGCTGGCCGGCCTGTTCCTGGTCGCCGGCCTGTCGTCGCTGGCGCTGCCCGGCCTGTCGACGTTCGTCAGCGAGTTCCTGGTCCTGGTCGGGACGTTCACCCGCTACCGGGTGGCCGCGGTCTTCGCCACCGTCGGGATCATCCTCGCGGCGCTGTACATCCTGCTCGTGTACCAGAAGACCATGCAGGGGCCGCTGTCGGCGGCCCACGAGAAGATGAAGGACCTCTCTCTGCGGGAGGTGCTGGCCATCGCCCCGCTCATCGCGCTGATGCTCTTCCTGGGCTTCTACCCGAAGCCGCTCACCGACGTCATCACCCCGAGCGTCCAGCGCACCCTGCAGGACGTCGGTGTCAGTGACCCGGTCCGCACCTCCCCGCTGCGCGGTCCCGTCGAGACAGGACAGCGGTAGTGCCGACGAACATCCAGGCCCCGTCCATCGCGTACGGCCCGCTGCTGCCGATCCTGGTGGTGCTCGGCGCGGCGCTCGTCGGGGTGCTCGTCGAGGCCTTCGTGCCCGCGGGCAGGCGGCGGCTCGCGCAGGTCGTGGTCGCCATCGCGGGCCTGCTCGGCGCGCTGGCCGCTGTCGTGTCACTGGCCGGCAAGACCAGCCGGCTCGTGGTGGAGGGTGCCGTCGCCGTCGACGGTCCGGCGCTGTTCGTGCAGGGGACGCTGTGCGTGCTGGGCGTAGCGGGCATCCTGCTGCTGTCCGAGGACAGCCTGGACAGCTCCGGCGGCGACATCGTCAGCAACGCCGCGGTCCGGCCGGGCTCACGCGACGACGTCCGGCTGCTGGAGCACCAGGGCATCCAGACCGAGGTGTACCCGCTGGCGATGTTCGCCCTCGGCGGCATGCTGCTCTTCCCGGCCTGCAACAACCTGATCCTGATGTTCATCGCGCTCGAGGTGCTGTCGCTGCCGCTGTACGTGATGAGCGGGCTCGCCCGGCGCCGCCGGCTGCTGTCGCAGGAGGCCGCGGTGAAGTACTTCCTGCTCGGGGCCTTCGCCTCGGCCTTCTTCCTGTACGGCGTCGCACTGCTCTACGGCTACGCCGGCACCGTGGACCTGTCGGCCATCTTCACCGCGACCGGTAACGCCGGCAGTAACGACCTGCTGATGTACCTCGGGCTCGCCATGCTCACGGTCGGCCTGCTGTTCAAGATCGGTGCGGTGCCGTTCCAGGCCTGGACGCCGGACGTCTACCAGGGCGCGCCGACCGCCGTGACGGCGCTGATGGCGTCGTGCACCAAGGTGGCCGCCTTCGGCGCCCTGCTGCGGGTGCTGTATGTCGGGTTCGGCGACGTCCGCTGGGACTGGCGGCCGATGATGTGGGGCGTCGCCATCCTGACGATGGTCATCGGCGCGGTGCTCGCCGTGACCCAGACCGACGTCAAGCGGATGCTCGCGTACTCCGCCATCGCGCACACCGGCTTCCTGCTGGTCGGCGTCGTCGCCCTCAACCGCGACGGCCTGGCCGGAACGCTGTTCTATCTGCTGACGTACGGCTTCACGACGATCGCCTCGTTCGCGGTCGTCAGCCTGGTACGCGACAGCAGCGGCGAAGCGACCCACCTTGCCCAGTGGGCCGGCTTGGGTCGCAAGAGCCCGCTGCTCGCCGGGGTGTTCGCGTTCCTGCTGTTCGCGCTCGCCGGGATCCCGCTGACCAGCGGCTTCATCGCCAAGTTCGCGGTGTTCCGGGCCGCGACCGGCGATGCCACTGCCCTGGTCGTGGTCGGCGTGGTCGCGAGCGCGGTGACGGCGTTCTTCTACGCCCGCGTCGTGGTCCTGATGTTCTTCAACGAGCCGGCCCCCGACGGGCCGACCGTGGCCGTGCCGAGCGCCTACACCGCGACCGCGATCGCGCTGGGCCTCGCGGTGACCGTGGCGCTGGGGATCCTGCCGCAGCCCGTTCTCGACCTGGCGAACAAGGCTGCGCTGTTTACAAGATGAGCGCACACCCAGGGTTGGGCACCCGATGAGCGCACAGCCAGGGCGGGTCACCCGGTGAGCGGACGCAGGTTGCGCCGGTGACCGTGCCCTCCTCCGTCGTGCCGCCTGCCACGGCCGCCCGCACCACCGCGGACGCCTTCGATGGCGCCGACCCGGCGCTGTCCGGGCAGCTCCGAGCCGCCCTCGAGAACGTGGAGGCGCGCCTGCGGGAGGTCGCCGACGCCGGCCACCCGCTGCTCCGGGCGTCCGCCGGCCACCTGGCGGCAGCCGGCGGCAAGCGCTTCCGGCCGCTGCTCGCGCTGCTTGCCGCGCACTTCGGCGACCCCGGCGCGCCGCAGGCGGTCGAGGCGGCGCTGGTCGTCGAGCTCACCCATCTCGGCAGCCTCTACCACGACGACGTCATGGACGAGGCCGCCGTACGCCGCGGTGCACAGAGCGCCAACGCCCGCTGGACCAACACCATCGCGATCCTCACCGGCGACTACCTGTTCGCGCGGGCCTCCGACGTCGTGGCCGACCTGGGCCCCGAAGCGGTGCAGATCCAGGCTCGCACCTTCGCCCGGCTCGTCGAGGGTCAGATCGCCGAGACCGCCGGCCCTGCCGAGGGCGAGGACGCCGTCGCACACCACCTGCAGGTCGTCGCCGACAAGACCGGCTCGCTCATCGCGGCCAGTGCCCGGCTCGGTGCGCTGGTCGCCGGCGCTCCGCCTGAGCAGGTCGGGGTACTGGCGCGCTACGGCGAGGTGGTGGGGGTGGCCTTCCAGCTTTCCGACGACCTGATCGACGTGCTCAGCGACTCGGGCCAGAGCGGCAAGACGCCCGGCACCGACCTGCGTGAAGGCATCCGCACCCTGCCGGCGCTGCTCGCGCTGCAGGGCGACGACGTGGCCGGCGCGCGGCTGCGCGAGCTGGTCGTACGTCCACTGCCCGACGATGCCGAGCACGCCGCGGCGCTGGCCATGCTGCGCGCGTCGCCGGCGCTTGAGCAGGCCCGCGGACGGCTGGCCGAGCATGTCGAGGAGGCGCGCGCCGTCGCCGGGCGACTGCCCGCGGGGGCGGCCCGCGACGCGCTGGTCGGCCTGGCAGATTTCGTCCTGGCCCGGACGGGCTGATCGTGCCCGCCCCGGTGCCTGTGCCGCTGCCCGGCAGCGCGCGGCTCGTGGTCGGGTCGGGTACCCGGCTGCGGCTGTCGGTGTACGGCGTGGGCCTGGCCTGCTGCGCCGTCGAGCTGGTCGTGGCTACGGTTGAGCAGGCGCTCGAGCAGGCGCTCGAGCAGGCCGGCGGCGGGGAGGCCCTACCTACCTGCCCCGAGGTCGAGGTCCCCGAGGTCGAGGTCCCCGAGGTCGAGGTCATGGTGATCGCGGGGACCGTCACCGACCGGATGGCGCCGGCCCTGCTGGAGCTGTACGACCGGCTGCCCGCCCCGAAGGCGGTGCTGTCGTTCGGGGCCTGCGCCAACACCGGCGGCCCCTACTGGGACTCCTACGCCGTGACGAAGGGCGTCGACCAGCTGCTGCCCGTCGACGTGTGGGTGCCCGGCTGCCCGCCGCGGCCGCAGGCCCTGTTGCAGGGACTGCGCACCCTCGCGGACCGGCTGACGCCGTGAGGCCGGACGAGGTCGCCGCCCGGGCGGGGGCGCTGCTCGGCGCTCCCGCAACCTCGGCGCACGCCACGGCGACCGTCGACGTCGAGCGGGACGGGTGGGCCACCGCGGTGGCGGTGGTCCGCGACGACCCGGTGCTGACGCTCACCGCCTTCGACGTCCTCACCGCCGTCGACCAGAGCCCCGACGGCTTCGACGTCGTGCTGCGGCTCTGGTCGGTCAGCGGTCGGCACGGGCTGGTGCTGAGCACCCGCTGCCCACGCGACGATCCGAGGGTGTCGTCCCTGACCGCACTGTTCGGGGGGGCCGGCTGGCACGAGCGGTCGGTTCACGAGATGTTCGGTATCACGTTCGATGGTCACCCCGGGCTGACGCCCCTGCTGCTGCCGGAGGACTTCGGGATGCGCCCGCTGCGCAAGGACGTCCTCCTCGCGAGCCGCCTGGTCCGGCCCTGGCCGGGGGCCGTCGAGCCGGGCCAGAGCGCTGCCGAGGCCTCCGGTTACACGCGAGGCCGGGTCCAGCCGCCCGGGGTCCCGCGGCCGGGCCGGACCGACGGGGGTCGGCCATGACCGGTCCGGCCGACAGCAGCGCGGCAGCCGGTCCAGAGGTGCCTGCCCGCAGCCGGGGCGGGATTGCCCTTCTCGAGGAGAACTGCACCGCCTGCATGCTCTGCGCTCGCGAGTGCCCGGACTGGTGCCTGTACATCGAGTCGCACACCGAGGTCGTCCCGGCGCCCGCGCGCGGCGGGCGGCCGCGTGCCACCCACGTCCTCGACCGCTTTGCCATCGACTTCGGGCTGTGCATGTACTGCGGCATCTGTATCGAGGTGTGCCCGTTCGACGCGTTGTTCTGGGCGCCCGTGCAGGAGCCTGCCGCCGTGGATTCCGCCGGCCTGGTGCACGAGCGCGAGCAGCTGAAGGCCAGGATGCGCGACGTCCCGGTGCCGCCGGCGCTGGACGCGGGGGCCGAACCGGCTGCCGAGGTACTGGCCGCGTGGCGTACCGAGGGGCTGGCCGGGGGCGAGCTGCCCGCATGAGCACCCCGGCCGCACCGGTCCCCGTCCACGTCCCCGAGCGCTCCCGGTTCGAGGTCGCCGACCCGGCGGGCACCGCGGTGCTGACGTACCTGCTCGGCGCCGGCGAGGTCGTGCTCGAGCACACCATCGTCCCGCCGGAGGTCGGCACCCGGGGGGTCGGCACCGCTCTGGTGCGCTCGGCGCTGGCCTGGGCCGCGCAACAGCACCTCGCCGTGCTGCCGCGCTGCCTGTTCGTCCAGGCGTTCCTGGCCAAGCACCCCGGCGAGGTCCACGTCGAGCTGCGACCGCTCTGAGACCTACCGGTAGTTCGTGAACTGCAGGGCGAAGTCGAACTCCTTGCCTTTGAGCAGGGCGATCACCGCCTGCAGGTCGTCCTTCTTCTTCGCCGACACCCGCAGCTGGTCGCCCTGTACGGCTGGCTGGACGCCCTTCGGCCCCTCGTCGCGGATGACCTTCGCGACCTTCTTGGCGTTGTCCTGCGTGATGCCCTCCGAGACCGTCGCGGTGAGGCGGTACTCCTTGCCGGACTGCTGCGGCTCCCCCGCCTCGAGGGTCTTCAGGGAGATGGCCCGCTTGATGAGCTTCTCCTTGAACACGTCCAGGACGGCCGCGCAGCGCTCCTCGCTGGACGCCTTGAGCAGCACGGACTCACCGGACCAGGCGATCTCCGCGCCGGTGCCCTTGAAGTCGTACCGGGTGCCGATCTCCTTGGCCGTCTGGTTCAGCGCGTTGTCGACCTCCTGCCGGTCGACCTTGCTGACGATGTCGAACGACGGGTCCGCCACGGCGTGCACTCCCTCTCGCTTGCTAGTGTCCCTCGCGCACACGGCGGGTTGCCCGAGTGGTCAAAGGGAGCAGACTGTAAATCTGCCGGCTCAGCCTACGAAGGTTCGAACCCTTCACCCGCCACGCGACGTCCTCGGCCCCTGACCGGCAGGGTCAGGGGCCGCTGCCGG
>JBKJQN010000075.1:0-47162 GCA_046593925.1 Mycobacteriales bacterium | reverse complement strand
CCCGCCGACCGAGCACAAGGCGTACCTGCACCGCTCCGGCCGGACGGCGCGGGCCGGCGCCGGCGGCACCGTCGTCACTCTCGCCACGCCTGACCAGACCGCGGAGGTACGCACGCTGGCCAGGCAGGCCGGCATCCGGCCGCTGACGGTGAGCGTGCGACCCGGCGACAGCACCATCACCGACCTCACCGGGCCGCCGGCGCAGTACGTCGCGCCGGCCCCGGTGGTCGAGCCGGCACCGCAGGCGCGCCCCGCCCGCCCCGCCCAGGGTCGCCGTACCGCTGGGTCGGGGTCCGGGTCCGGGTCCGGGTCGGCGAAGCCGGCACGGGCGCGCTCCGGTGGTGGACCGAAGGCGGGCCCGGCCCGGACCCGCGCCGAGCTCGCCGCGCGGGCCGGCCAGTCGCAGCCCGCCCGGCGCAGCCGCTGAGCGCAGGTGCTGACGCGTCCTGCCGTCCGCCGGCCGGGGCGCCTCGGCGCGCTGCTGCGGGCCGTGACGTACGTGCTGCTCGGCGTGGCGCTCGTCGGGTATGTGGTCGCCATGCTGGCGCTGGCATTCCTGGCCGTGCTGGTCGCGACGCTGCGGGTGCTGCTGACGCCCGTGCTGACCGCGGTGTCACAGGCACTGCGCTGACGGCCGACCTGAGGCTTACAGGGGTCCGTACGGGCAGGTCTCCGCAGCCGGTCTGCTGCTCGTGTCCGACCGCCGAACGGCATGACGCGCTGTGACACCCGGTCGTCGTCGGCGGCGGCGAAGGCTTGTTCGGAGTGTGCGGGCGCGACGTGAGCGCGGGTAGGCTGGCGCAGGTGACCAGCACCGCCGAGAAGGCCCCGGCCGCTGGCACCGCCGTCTGCGAAGCCGCTCGGCGGCGCACCTTCGCCGTCATCAGCCACCCGGACGCCGGGAAGAGCACGCTGACCGAGGCGCTCGCGCTGCACGCCCGGGTGATCCAGGAGGCCGGCGCAATCCACGGCAAGGCGGGGCGCAAGAGCACCGTCTCGGACTGGATGGACATGGAGAAGGCCCGCGGCATCTCGATCAGCTCCGCGGCGCTGCAGTTCGGCTACGGCGACAAGGTCGTCAACCTCGTCGACACCCCCGGTCACGCCGACTTCTCCGAGGACACCTACCGCGTGCTGGCCGCCGTCGACAGCGCCGTGATGCTGCTCGACGCCGCCAAGGGCCTCGAGCCTCAGACGATGAAGCTGTTCGACGTGTGCCGGCACCGCGGCATCCCGGTGCTGACCGTCGTCAACAAGTGGGACCGGCCGGGCCTGGAAGCCCTGCAGCTGATGGATGAGATCCGCGACCGCACCGGCCTGGAGCCGACGCCGCTGACCTGGCCGGTGGGGATTGCCGGTGACTTCCGCGGCGTGCTCGAGCGCTCGTCCGGCGACTTCATCCGCTTCACCCGCACGGCCGGCGGGGCCACGGTCGCGCCGGAGGAGCGGGTCGACCCGGCCCGCGCCGCCACCGACGAGGGTGCCGCCTGGTCGACCGCGGTGGAGGAGTCCGAGCTCCTGGACGCGATGGGTCAGGTGCACGACCAGGACGCCTTCCTCGGCGGCCGTACGACGCCCGTGCTGTTCGGCTCGGCGGTGCTCAACTTCGGCGTCCGCCAGCTGCTCGACGTGCTGCTCGCGCTCGCGCCGCCGCCCGGCCCACGCGAGGACGCGAAAGGTGCGCCACGCCGGCTCGACGCGCCGTTCAGCGCGTTCGTGTTCAAGGTGCAGGCGGGCATGGACAGCAACCACCGCGACCGGCTGGCCTACGTGCGGGTGTGCTCGGGCGTGTTCGAGCGCGGCACCGTCGTGACGCACTCCTCGACCGGCAAGCCGTTTGCGACCAAGTACGCCCAGCAGGTCTTCGGACGCGACCGCGAGACCATCGACCTGGCGTACCCGGGCGATGTCGTCGGGCTGGTCAACGCCAACGCGCTGCGGGTCGGCGACAGCCTGTACGTCGACGAGCCGGTCACCTATCCCGAGATCCCGAGTTTTGCACCCGAGCACTTCGCGGTCTGCCGCGCCGAGGACTCCGGGCGCTACAAGCAGTTTCGCCGCGGCATCGAGCAGCTCGCGCAGGAGGGCACCGTGCAGGTGCTGCGCAGCGACCTGCGCGGTGACCAGGCGCCGGTGCTCGCGGCGGTCGGCCCGATGCAGTTCGAGGTGGCGCAGCACCGGCTGGCCGGGGAGTTCGGCGCCGCGGCCCGGCTGGACCGGCTGCCGTACTCCCTCGCCCGGCTGACCGACACCGGGACGGCGCGGCAGTTGTCGGGGCAGTCCGGCGTCGAGGTGCTGGAGCGGGCCGACGGCGCGCTGCTGGCGCTGTTCGCCGACAAGTGGCGGCTCTCCCGGGTGCAGCGCGACTTCCCCGACGCGCTGCTCGAGCCGCTGGTCGCCGCCCGGGCCTGACCGGGCTGCACGTTCGACGGGGGTGGCGCGTGGACCAGCATCTCAACCTCGCCGTCCTGATCGGCTGCGCGGTGCTGCTGGTCGCCCTGCTCGCGGTCCGCCTCGCCAGCCGCACCGGGCTGCCGGTGCTGCTGCTCTACCTGGCGCTCGGGGTCGGGCTCGGCGAGGGCGGCCTCGGTGTGCGCTTTCACAACTACGGCCTGACGGCCGACCTCGGGCTGCTGGCGCTCGCGGTCATCCTGGCCGAAGGCGGCCTGACGACGCGCTGGGCGTCCGTCCGCCCGGTGCTGCCGTTCGCCGGTGTCCTCGCCACCGCCGGTGTGGCGGTCTCGATCGGGGTGGTCGCCGGCGCCTGCCTGCTGCTGCTCGGTGTCGACCTGCGCCTCGCGCTGGTGCTCGGCGGCGTGGTGTCCTCGACCGATGCCGCCGCCGTATTCTCGGTGTTGCGTCGGCTGCAGCTGCGCGATCGGCTGCGCGCCGTACTGGAGGCGGAGTCGGGGCTCAACGACGCGCCCGTCGTCGTACTCGTTGTCCTGGCGTCGTCCGACTCATGGGGCCGGACCGGTGTCGCCGCAACGCTCGCCCTCGTCGCGTACGAGCTGCTCGCCGGCCTCGCGGTGGGGCTGGTCGTCGGCCGGCTCGGCGCGGTGCTGCTGGCCCGGGCGGCCCTGCCGTCGGCCGGGCTGTACCCGCTCGCGACCGTCGGGCTGGCGTTGCTGGCCTTCACCACCGGAAATGCCGCGCATGCCAGCGGTTTTCTGTCGGTGTACGTCGCCGGCCTGGTCCTCGGCAACGCCCGGCTGCCGCACCGGCGGGCCGTCCTGGGCTTCGCGGCGTCGCTGGCGCTGCTCGCCGAAGCCGGCCTGTTCATCCTGCTGGGGCTGCTCGTGTCGCCCGCGCGGCTGCCGTCGGCGATCCTTGACGCGCTCGTGGTCGGAGCGGCCGCGACGTTCCTCGCCCGGCCGCTCGCCGTCGTGCTCAGTGCGCTGCCGTTCAGGCTGCCGTGGCGCGAGCAGCTGTTCCTGTCCTGGGCGGGCCTGCGCGGCGCCGTACCGATCGTCGTCGCGACGATCCCGGTCACCGCGGGAGTGCCAGGGAGCACCCGGGTGCTCGACGTCGTGTTCGTGCTCGTCGTCGTGTATACGCTCGTGCAGGCCCCCACCCTGCCACTGCTCGGCCGGCTGCTGCACGTCGTGGACCGCACCCTGCCGACCGACCTCGAGGTCGAGACCGCCCCGCTGGAGGAGATGGGCGCCGACCTGCTGCAGCTGCGCGTCGGCAAGGGCTCGCAGCTGCGCGGCGTGTCGATGACCGAGCTGCGGCTGCCGGCCGGAGCCCAGGTCACCCTCGTGGTCCGGGCCGGCACCAGCCTGGTCCCCGGTCCCGACACCCAGCTGCGCGCGGGCGACTCGCTGCTGGTGGTGGCGACCAGCGGGGTACGCGAAGCGACAGAGCAGCGGCTGCGCGAGGTGGCCCGCGGCGGCAAGCTTGCGCGCTGGTACGAGGGCAGGCGGCTCTGAGCGCCCGGTGCAGGGAAGGCGAGCCGGGCTGGCGGGGTTGCCGTGTGTGCACCCTGACCCTGAGGAGAGCACCGTGTCCTGGTTCCGCAAGCCATCCGCCCTCCCGACCGCCGACGAGGCCCTGCCGGGCCGTGAGCGCGCCATCGCGCTGCCCGCCCGGCACGACGTGCTCGACGCGCCGCTGGCCGGCCCGTACCCCGACGGCCTGGAGGTTCTCGACCTCGGCCTGGGCTGCTTCTGGGGAGCCGAGCGGATCTTCTGGCAGCTGCCGGGGGTCTTCACCACGCTGGTCGGCTACGCCGGGGGGATCACCCCCAACCCGACGTACGAGGAGACCTGCACCGGGATGACCGGGCACACCGAGGTGGTGCGGGTCGTGTTCGACCCCGCCGTCATGACAGCCGAGGCGCTGCTTAGGCTGTTCTTCGAGTCGCACGACCCGACCCAGGGCATGCGGCAGGGCAACGACGTCGGCACGACGTACCGCTCCGCGGTCTACGCGCACACCGATGCGCAGCTGGCGACGGCTCGGGCGGTACGCGACACCTACCAGGCTGCGCTGACCTCGGCCGGCCGTGGGGCGATCACCACCGAGATCCTGCCGTCCTCGACGTTCTACCCGGCCGAGGCCTACCACCAGCAGTACCTGCACAAGGTGCCTCACGGCTACTGCGGCATCGGCGGAACGGGTGTCTCCTGCCCGATCGGTACCGGTGTGACCACCGCGCAGGCGTAGCTTCTTCGCCATAGTCCGAGCACGATCTTCCCTGCCCGACATGCCCCGGCCCCGAGCCGCCCCCGTCCTCGAGCCGCGCTGGCCCGAACCGCCGCCCCCTCCGCCGCCTCCCCTTCGGTAGTGCACTGACAGGGCCCCTGAAACCGCCCTACCGCAGGGGAGGTGCACCCTCGCAGGGGAGGGGGCATACCGCTGGGCGGGGCTGACGGCGCGGGTTCGTGGCAGGCTCGCGGGGTGCTACAGCGGGCCCGTCGCAGCGACCTCGCGGTGCCGGCGCTGGTCGCCCTCTGGGTGCTCGTGGTGCTCGGGCTCGACACCGCCGCGTCGCTGAGCCAGCAGCGGCTGCTCGGGGCCGGTACCTGGCTGCTGCTGCTCGCGATGCTGCGCGGCGAGTCGCGGGCGACGCGGGTGCAGGTCGCGGTGGTCGTGGTGTTCGCCTCGGTCATCGAGTACGTCTTTGCCGGCTGGCTCGGCGTGTACGTCTACCGCCTAGGCAACGTGCCGGCGTTCGTGCCCCCCGGCCATGGCCTGGTGTACCTCGCAGCGCTGTGCCTGGGCCGCAGCGGCTTCGCGCACCGCTACCGGCGGCCGGTGCTCGCCAGCACCCTCGGCGCGTGCGGCCTGTGGGCGCTGTGGGGCCTGACCCTGTCGCCCCGGCCGGACGTGCTCGGCGCGTTCTGGTTCGGCTGCCTGCTGGTCTTCAGCCGGTGGGGCCGAAGCCCGCTGCTGTACGCCGGCGCCTTCCTGGTCGTCAGCTACCTCGAGATCGTCGGTACGTCGCTGGGCACCTGGGCCTGGCAGCCGCACGACCCGACCGGGCTGGTGAGCATCGGCAACCCGCCCAGCGGCATCGCCGGGGGCTACGCGTGGTTCGACGCCGCCGCACTGGCCGCCGCTCCGTGGCTGCTCCGGCGGCTGCCGGGTCGATCAGCCTCCCTGCCCACGCCGGTCGAGCTCGACCTCGACCGCGGCGAGCGCGTCGCGTAACCGAGCGGCCCGCTCAAAGTCCAACTCCTGGGCGGCCGAGGCCATCTGTGCCGCGGTGCGGTCGCGCTGCTGCCGCAGTTGCAGCACGGTTCGCTCGGCGAGCTGCACGGCGGCTGTCTCGACGTACTGCGGCTGGTCGTCCTCACCCAGCAGCGGCTGGCGTTCCGGTGCCGCCCCGATGTGGTGGTGGCGACCGGTCTCGGGCGCGCGGTAGACCCCGCGGCGCTTGCGAACCAGGTCGCGCGCGCTCGGTCGCTCCGGCTCGTCACTCACCCAAGCCCGATCGCCGGACGGTCGCGGTGCATGTCGGCGACGCTAGCGGGCGTGCGTTCATTCCCGGACCGTACGCGTGTTGTCGGAGCCGTTGCCCGCCCCCGCGGCTGCTGTGGTCGCGTCAACGTCGAGCGTCGGCAGCGGTCGGCAACGTGCCGGCCGGGAGCGGGGGCTGCCGTTCCCTGGTCGATCGCCGAGGTGGCCCGGATGTCGACGGTGACGTCCCGGACGCTTCGGCACGACGACCACGTCGGTCTGCGGAGGCTCGCGTACGTCGGCGGCAACGGCTACCGCGACAACGAGCAGGAGCAGCGCCGGCTCCAGCAACGGCTGCATGACGAACGCTGGGCAGGTCGGTCAGGTCCACTTGGTGGCGCGCACGGGATGTCTCCCTTCGGGTGGTTGTCAGCCGGGACCGGCTGGGTCGCCGGCTTGGCCGGGTGCTGGGCGGGTGGGTCAGGTCCACTTGGTGGCGCGCATGGGATGTCTCCCTTCGGGTGGTTGTCAGCCGGGACCGGCCGGGTCGCCGGCTTGGCCGGGTGCTGGGCGGGTCGGTCAGGTCCACTTGGTCGCGCGCATGGGATGTCTCCCTTCGGGTCGTGTCTGGTCGTGAGCGTGTGTTCCGGCAGGTCTGGAGAACCGGGCTACTCGGGGGATGAGCGCTGGCGTCGTCGGCGGGCTCGCTGTGGAGTGCGGACGGTGTCGAGGTTCAGGTCGGCAGGTCTTCCCTTGGGTCTGAAGCGCGATCATGGCCTTGGACGGTGTGCTTTGCTGGTAACCCTGGGTAGAACCATCGTTGCAGACTGCTGAGTAGGTGAGTCTTCCTGTCCGGTTACCTGGCCATCTTGAATCGGCGGCTGCTGGCATGGCCTGTGCTCGGGCTGCCCATCGGCGCCCTGCTGTACGTGGTTGCCCTCCCCGCCGTCGCGCTGCTGGTGGCCCTCGGGCTGTCGTCGGGGTTGTCGTGGGACAGCCGGGACGGGCTGCTGGCGGTGCTGCTGCTCGGTGCGGCCGGCGTATCGGTAGAGGCCACCCGACGGCTCGGGGAGCCCGCCGGAACGGTGGTGAAAGACCTGCTATCGGTGTGGTGGCTGCCGATGGCGGTGTTGCTGCCGCCGGTGTACGTGCTGCTCGCGCCATTTCCGTTGATGGCGCTGACGCAGTGGCGGGTGCGGCCGACGTTGATCTACCGCCGGGTGTTCTCCGCTGCGGCTATCGGTCTGGCGTACGCGGCGGCCTCCCTCGCCTGGCATTCATCCATCGGTAGCGGTGGTGCGCTACCGGGCGGGTCCCAGCCGCTCGTCTGGGCGGTGACCGTGGCCGTGGCCGGGCTGTGCGCGGCGGCCCTCAATGCCGTGCTGGTCGCCGTCGCGGTCAAGGCGGTGGATGCCCAGACGACCTGGCGCGAACTGCTGCTGGTCGGTGAGGGCCTGCGCCTGGACGCGGTCGAGACCTGCCTGGGGGTGACCGCGGCCGTCCTGATCGGGCTGTCACCGGCGTTGATCGTGTTCGCGCTGCCACCGGTTCTGCTGCTGCAACGCGGGCTGCTGCACGCCCAACTGCGCGCCGACGCACGGATGGACGCCAAGACCGGGGTGCTGAACATGCCCTCCTGGGAGCGCGAGGCCCAGGGCAAACTTCTGGCGCTGCGCCGCCGTGACCAGAGCGCTGCTGTGCTGCTCATCGACATCGATCACTTCAAAGCTGTCAACGACACCTACGGCCACCTCGCGGGCGACGACGTCCTCAAGGCCGTTGCGGTCACGCTGCAGGGTGCTCTGCGCGACGGAGACACCCTTGGCCGGTTCGGTGGGGAGGAGTTCGTGGCGCTGCTCCCGGCCGCCAGCCCGCAGGAAGCAGCGCTGGTCGCCGAGCGGGTGCGCCGGCACGTCGCCGAGCTGACCGTACATATCCAGGCTGAAAGCGTGCGGGTGACAGTCTCGATCGGCGTCGCCAACGGCGGCAGCGCCGCGAGCCTGCAGGATCTGCTGGCTGCCGCCGACGACCTCATGTACCGGGCCAAGGCGGGCGGCCGCGACCAGGTCGTCTGCCCTGTGCCGAGGCCTTAGGGCGCCGGCACGCAGGGCCGAGGTGAGTGGCGGCTGTCCGCGCCTTCCCCCCGGTCAGCGTGCCGCGAGCGCGGACAGCACCTGCTCGTGCAGCGGCCCGTTGGTGCAGACGACGCTGCCCCGGTCCGGACTGGCCACGCCGGCCAGGTCACTGAAGCGGCCGCCGGCCTCCTCGAGGACGGGCTGCAGGGCGGCGAGGTCCCACAGCGACACCTCGGGCTCACAGGCGATGTCAACGGCGCCTTCCGCCACGAGCACGTGCGACCAGAAGTCGCCGAACGCCCGGGTACGCCAGACCCGCCGTGACAGGTCGAGCAGTCCGGGCAGCCGGCCCTGCTCCTCCCAACCGGTCAGCGAGGAGTACGACAGGTGGGCGTCGGCCAGGTCGGTGACGGCGCTGACCCGCAGCCGGGCCGCGTCCGCCCGGGACGCGCCGGCCCACGCGCCCGAGCCGCGCGCGGCCCACCAGCGCCGGCCGAGCGCCGGGGCGCTGACCACCCCGACATCGACCGAACCCTCGATCCGCAGCGCCACGAGCGTCGCCCAGACGGGCACTCCGCGGACGAAGTTCTTCGTCCCGTCGACGGGGTCGACGACCCACTGGCGCGGCCCGTCACCCGTCAGCCCCTCCTCCTCACCGAGCACCGCATCGCCGGGTCGGCGGGCCGCGAGGGTGCGCCGCACCTCCGCCTCGACATCGGTGTCGGCGTCGCTCACCGGGGTCAGGTCGGGCTTGCTCGTCACTCGCAGGTCCTGCGCCCGGAACCGGGCGAGCGTGCGTAGATCGGCGGCGTCCGCGAGCTCGTGTGCCAGCGCGAGGTCGGCCGAGAGGCTCATGACGGGCACCGACTCACGCCGGGCCCAGCACCAGCGACCCGTTGTGGCCGCCGAAGCCGAAGGAGTTGCTCACCACCGGGCCGGGCTCCCACGACCGCGGCGACAGTACGACGTCGACCTCGAGCGCCGGGTCAACGTCGGTGGTGCCCATGGTCGGCGGCAGCTCGCGGTGGGCGAAGCCCAGCAGCACCGAGGCGGCCTCCAGCGCGCCGGCTGCGCCGAGCCCGTGTCCGGTGACGCCCTTGATGCTGGTCACCGGTACGCCGTACGGGCCGAAGACCGTCGCGATGGCCTGCGCCTCGGCGGCGTCGTTGAGGGGCGTCGACGTGCCGTGTGCGTTGACGTGCCGGATGTCGATGGGTTCGAGCTGCGCGTCGTACAGCGCCAGGCGCATGCACGCGGCGGCGCCGCGGCCGCCGGGGGAGGGGGCGGTGGTGTGGAAGGCGTCGCAGGTCGACGCAGCGCCGAGCACCTCGCCGTGCACCGTGGCGCCGCGCGCCAACGCCGCCTCGCGCTCCTCGAGCAGCAGCACGGCCGCGCCCTCCGCGATGCAGAAGCCGTCGCGGGCGACGTCGAACGGCCGGGACAGCCCACTGCTGGACAGCGCGGTCATGACGATGAACGCGGCGACCGTCGTCGGCGTCATCGAGGACTCGCAGCCACCCGCCAGGACGACGTCGCAACGGCTGTCGGCGACCATCCGGGCGCCGGCCGCGATGGAGTGCGTTCCGGCGGCGCAGGCCGTCGTCAGCGTCTCGCTCGGGCCGCGCCAGCCCAGGCGCAGCGACACCGCCGCGGCGCCGGCGTTGGGCATCACCATCGGGATCGTGAACGGCGAGACCCGGCCGGGCCCGCGGGTCGTGAGCACCCCGACCTGGCGCTCCAGCGTGCCCACCCCGCCGATGCCGGTGCCGAGCTCGACGCCGGCCCGCGACGGGTCGACCTGCGGGGCGCCACCGGCGTGCTCGATCGCCATGTCGGCCGCGGCGATCGCGAACTGGGTGAACCGGTCCTGGTGGCGCGCCTCTTTCGGCGACATCCACGGCGAGGGGTCGAAGTCCTCGACGCGCCGCTCCCGGCGGTCCGGCGGTGGCGTCGACAACCCCTGCCAGAAGGCGTCGAGGCCGATGCCACCGGGCGAGACCACGCCGATGCCGGTCACCACGACCCGCCGGGGCGGCGGCGCAGCCCTCATGCCCGGGTCGCGAGCAGCGCCGCGAGCAGGTCCTCCACCGCACCGTAGGAGGTGGTGACCGCCCAGGCGTCTTCCGGCAGCGCAACCCCGAACTCGTCCTCGATCGCCATGCCCCACTCGATCGCAGCCAGGCTGTCCAGGCCGAGGTGGTCAACGAGCTGCGCGTCCCGCCGCAGGTCGGCCTCCGGCAGGCTCAGCAGCTGGCTGCTGAGCGCGCGCAGTCGGGCAGCCGGGCTGGCGGGGGCGCTCACCCGCCAAGCCTAGGGCCGACCTGCCTAGGCTCCCGGCATGGTTACCCGTACGAGCAGGTCGGTCCTGGTCACCGGCGGCAACCGCGGCATCGGCCTCGCGCCCGCCCGGGCGCCCGCGGAGGACGGCCACCGGGTCGCCGTGACGTTCCGGAGCAACCCCCCCGAGGGGTTGCTGGCGGTGCGGTGCGATGTGACGAGCAGCGCCGACGTCGACCGGGCCTTCGGCGAGGTCGAGGCAGCGCAGGGCGCCGTCGAGGTGCTGGTGTCCAACGCTGGCATCACCGACGACCAGCTGCTGCTGCGAATGAGCGAGGAGTCCTTCACCGGTGTGGTCGACGCCAACCTGACCGCGGCCTTCCGGGTCGCCAAGCGCGCCTCGCGCCCCATGTTGCGAGCCCGCTGGGGGCGGCTGGTGTTCGTGTCGTCGGTCGTGGCGCTGTCCGGTGGCCCGGGGCAGGCCAACTACGCCGCCAGCAAGGCCGGGCTGATCGGGCTGTCGCGGTCGCTGGCCCGTGAGCTCGGCAGCCGGGGCATCACCAGCAATGTCCTCTCGCCCGGGTTCGTCGACACCGACATGACCGCCGACCTCACCGACGCGCGCCGCGACGAGCTGCTCAAGACGATCCCGCTCGGCCGTACCGCCGCCGCCGAGGAGGTCGCCGCAGTCGTGGCCTTCCTGGCCTCCGACGCATCCTCGTACGTCACCGGCGCCGTGCTGCCGGTCGACGGCGGTCTCGGGATGGGGCACTGAGGGCCTCCCGATAGGGTCCTTTGCATGGAGCGCGCGGAGGTCATGCAGGTCATGCGGGACAAGGCCGAGGAGCTGCTCGAGGTCCCCGGTGACGACCTGCAGGAGGACAAGTCCTTCGTCGACGACCTCAAGGTCGACTCGCTGTCGCTGGTCGAGTACACGATGGACCTGGAGGACGCCCTCGGCGTCGAGCTGCCCGAGGAGGAGCTCACCGACCTCAAGACCATCGGAGCGTTCCTCGACCTGATCATGACTAAGCTGGACCACGAAGGCTGACCTCAGCCCGACAGCTCGAGCAGCTTGGTCGCGGTGGCCCAGTTGCGCGTCGTCACGGCCACGCCGAGGTCAGCCTTGGCCAGCGCCCTCGCCAGTTCGGAGTCGTGCGAGAAGCCGGCGAAGGACAGGTACAGCACCCGGGGGCCGACAGCCAGCTCGTCGTCGCCGTAACGGGTGCCGAGCGCCGCCAGCCGGTCGGCGTCCGGCAGTCGCTCGAGGTAGGCCACGTGCACCTGCTTGGGGGCCGAGTCGGCGCGCTGCCGCCAGGGGCACAGGGCGACGACGTCGGCCAGCTCGGCGGCGGTGAACACCACGACCCGTACCGCCAGCGGCAGCGCCGCCTCAACCCGATCCGCGAGCCCGACCGGGTCGGCGGTGACCAGCGCGTTTCCGCTGTTGACGTACGTCGACACGTCGGTGCAGCCGATCCCGGTGAGGCAGTCGCGCAGGTCGGCCATCGCGAGCCGGTTGCCGCGGCCGACGTTGATGCCCCGCAGCAGGACCGCGCAGCGCTCCACGCGTACCTCCTCGACGGGTTCGGTTTGGACCGGTGGCCTTTGAGCCTGCCACCCACGAGCCCCGCCTCCCCTTTGAGAGTGCGCTTCGGAGGCCCCCGAAAGCGCACTCTCGCAGGGGAAGTGACCTCTCGAAGGGGAAGGGCGCGGCGACCTACACTTGGTGGGTGACAGCCGCTGCGAGTACGCGCCTCGCCCACGCTGACGAAGCGTCACCGGTGCAGCGGGCCCGCGCGATCGCCGACCGGCTGCTCCGGCCCGGCGCAGAGCACACCGACACCCACGGCGTCGAGCGCGCGGTCGTCGACGAGCTCGGTCGCGCAGGCCTGCTCGGGCTGGCCGGCCCGCTGGGCTACGGCGGATCGGACGCGCCCGCGCCGGTGCTGCGCGAGGTCACCGAGGTGCTGGCCGGCGCCGACGGCTCGACCTGGTTCGTGACCACGCAGCACTCGCTGCCGCTGCAGACGCTGGCCCGCAGCCAGCACGTCTCGCTCAAGGAGCGGCACCTGCACCGGCTGTGCACCGGGGACCTGCTGGCCGGCGTCGCCGTGGCGCACCTGCGCCGCCCGGGCGTGCCCGCGGTCACGGCTACCCGCAGCGCTGGAGGCTGGCGGTTCGACGGCGCCGTCGGCTGGGCGACCTCGTGGGGGCTGGCCGACCTGCTGCTGCTCGGCGGGCTCTCGGTGGCGGGCGAGGTGGTGCTGGCCCTGGTCCCGGCGCGGGCGGCGCCGGGCCTGTCCGCGAGCCCGCCGATGCGACTGGCGGCGATGCAGGGCACCGCGACGGTTTCCCTGGCGCTGGGCGGGCTGCAGGTCGGCGACGCGGACGTCGCCGAGGTCAGTCGGGCGGCGGGCTGGCTGGCGGCCGATCGGTACAAGACCGCCAACGCCACCCCGGCGGTCTTCGGGCTGCTGCGGGAGGTCGTCCGACGGCTGACCGGCACAGCTGAGCGGCGCTCGGACCGGACCGCCGGCCAGCTCGCAGCCCGACTCGGTGAGGAGGGCGAGGAGCTGCGCCGGGCGGCGTACGCCCTGGTCGACCACGTCGCGCCGGCCGAGCAGATCGAGGACCGGCTCGCGCTGCGGGCGTCGTCGCTGGAGCTGCTCATGAGGGCCGCCACCGCCCTGGTGGTCGCCACCGGCGGCGCCGCCATGAGCCTTGACGCCGCGCCGCAGCGGCTGGCGCGAGAGGCGCTGTTCCACCTCGTGCAGGCTCAGACGGCGCCCGTACGCGAGGCGACGCTCGGCCGGTTGCTGGACCGGACCGACTGAGGCTGGCCGCAGGCGGCCCGGTTCTGAGTGGCCCAGGTATGGGTGCGGGCTCAGCGTCGCAGCAGGTGCACCGCCATCGCCACGAACCACGCGTCGACAACGGTGAGCCCGGTGCGCTGCAGCAGCCCGGTGAGGTCCGGCAGCGCCACGCTGCCCACCAGCGCGGCGAGGGCGACCGCCGACACGGCGTACGAGGCCTGGCGTGCCGCGGGCGCCGCCAGCCGACGCCCCCCGACCAGGGGCGCTAGCACCTGGGCGAGATAGCCGGTGCCGGCGGCGACCGCGTGCCAGCTGTCGATGGGGTGGCCCTCGGCCGCCGACAGTGGCAGCGCCGCGACCGCCAGCGTCGCGAGGCCGGATGCGGTGGCGGCGGCCCGGACGGCCGGGGAGCCGAGTGCCCGACCGAGGCCGCGGGCGTACACCGGCAGCAGCACGCCGAACGCGATGAAGCCGGTCGTCATCAGCGGGCGAGTGGACGTTCCGGAGCGGGCGAGCTGGCTGATGGCCTGGGAGACCGGCGAGTACTCGGGCCGGCGCAGCAGGCCACCGGTCACCCAAGCGCCGACGAACGCCGCCGGTCCGGCAATCCCGCAGGCCGCAGCGATACGGTAGTCGCGACGTTGCACCCTGTGACACTACGACGGGGACAGTAAGGGGACAGTACGGCGGGGGACAGCACGGCGGGTTGCGCGGCACAACCGTTCCGCGCAGCGGCGCGTCATGCTTGCGTGACCACCGCCCAGCACATCCCGGTATCGGCGCTCGCGCTGCGGACAGGGGGATCATCGGTGGGACGGACGGCGGCGGATGCGCGCGAAGGCATCGCGGCGCTGTTCGCCGAGCACCACACCCGGATGCTGCGGGTCGCCGCGGTCCTGCTGTCCGACGCGGCGCTGGCCGAGGACGTCGTCCAGGACGCCTACGTCTCGGTGTACGCCGCCTGGTCGCGGCTGCGTGAGCCGGCGGCCGCCGTCGGGTACCTGCATCGCAGTGTGGTCAACGGCTCACGGTCCAAGCTGCGTCGGCGGGTGGTGGCGCAGCGGCATGCCGAGGGACCGCTGCCCGATGCGGCGAGCGCCGAGGACACCGCGCTGGCCGGGCTCACCGACGGGCCGGTCGTCCGGGCCCTGCGGGCGCTGTCCCGCCGCGAGCGTGAGGTCGTCCTGCTGCGCCACTACCTCGACCTGTCCGAGCGGCAGACCGCTGACGCCCTGGGCCTGCGCCCCGGCTCGGTGAAGGCGTACGGCTCGCGTGGCCTCACCGCACTTCGCGCCGCCCTGCTCGACCCCGAGCACGACCCCCGACTGGAGTCCGGCCGATGAGCACCGAGGACGAGCAGAGCCGCTGGCTGCGCGAGCAGCTGGACCGCGAGCTGGGCGGCCTGACCTCCCGGCCGCAGGCACTGCGCGACGTGCTCGCGTCAGGTCCCCGTACGCGCTGGTGGCGGACGGCTTCCGGCGCGCCGACCTGGCTGCTGGCCGCCCCAGCCGTCCTGGTCGTGGCGCTCGCCGTCCCGCTGCTGGCCTCGACGGTCTTCTCGCGTGGCGCGCCGCCCGCGCGGCTGGCCGGCGCACCGGCGACGACCTCCGCCGCCCCGCAGGCGCCCAGCCCGAGGTGCGAGCCCGGGACCGCGTGCGACACGGCGTCGGCAGAACCCCCAGCGCAGAGCGCGACGCCGAGCCACCGGTCGCCGTCCGCGTCGCCCACCAACTCGCCGCCGCCCACGCCACCGCCGCCCACGCCGCCGGTCTGCCCGCAGGCAGCTGCGGTACCTGGCCGCACCAGCGTGCCGATCGACGTCGACGGCGACGGCCGGCCCGACGACGTCCACGCGGTCGGCGGGACGCTGGCCATCGGGCTGACCGGCAGCGGCACCGCGAGCGCGCCGCTGAACACCGCCAGCCCGTACGTCTACGTGCTGCCGGTCGAGAGCGACGCCACCCCAGGCGCCGAACTGCTGGTGGTCACCCGCGGCGGCATCGGCACCGACGGCTCGATCGGGATGCTGGCCACCCTGTGGGACGTGCACGGCTGCACGCTGGCGCCGGTACCGAACGCGCAGGGCTCGCCGTACGCCTTCGAGGTCGGCAGCTCGCAGTCCGACACCCGCCGCGCCGGGGTCGCCTGCGACGGCAGCGCACCGGTCGGCGTCACCAGCGTCCGGGACGCCAAGGGCGCCTGGACCGTCACCCGCACCCCGGTGTCGAGCGCCGGCGGCCGGGCCGTCAACGGCACGCCGACGACGACCAGCGTGCCGGCCGGCGACCCGGCGGCGCTGCAGGACGCGACCTGCGGCAGCGCTGTACCTCAGTCGCTGCAGTGACCCGGCCGACCTGCCGGCCGCTCAGTGGCCGCAGGTCAGTCCAGCCGCTGCAGCCCGCTGACCCGCACGACGGCGACACCTTCCTCGTCGCTGGCCGCCAGGTCGACCTCGGCGAGCAGCGCCCAGTCGAAGTCGCCGGCCGGGTCGTCGAGCACCTGGCGGACGGTCCAGCTCGTCGGCCCGGTCGTGACCTCGAACAGCTGCGGGCCGCGGGCGTCCGGCCCGGTGCCCACCCGGTCGTGGTCGGCGCTGTAGGACTCCAGCGCGCCGACCCAGTCGACGTCCGGATCCAGCTCGGCCAGCAGGTCAGGGCGGCGCAGCGCGAGCAGCTCGACGCGGCGGAACATCGCGTTGCGTACCAGCACCCGGAAGGCCCGGGCGTTGCCGGTCACCGGCCTCGGTCGGGCCTCGACCTGCGGCTGCTGCAACGCGCCCTCGTCGCCGCGGGCCAGTGCCTCCCACTCGTCCAGCAGTGAACTGTCGACCTGGCGTACCAGCTCGCCCAGCCACTCGGTCAGGTCGGTCAGGTCCTCGGTGCGGGCGTCCTCCGGCACCGTCTGGCGCAGCGCCTTGTACGCGTCGGCGAGGTAGCGCAGCAGCAGCCCCTCCGAGCGCGCCAGCCCGTAGTACGACACGTACTCGGTGAACGTCATCGCCCGCTCGCTCAGGTCGCGGGCCACCGACTTGGGCGACAGCTGGTGGTCGAGCACCCACGGGTGGCCGCGCCGATAGGCGTCGTAGCCCGCCAGCAGCAGCTCCTCCAGCGGCTTGGCGTACGTGATGTCCTCCAGCAGCACCATCCGCTCCTCGTACTCGATGCCGCGGCCCTTCAGCTCAGCGACCGCCTCGCCGCGGGCCTTGTTGCGCTGTGCGGCGAGCACCTGCCGTGGGTCGTCCAGTGTCGACTCGAGCACCGACAGCACATCCAGGGCGTACGTCGGCGCCTCGACGTCGAGCAGGTCGAGCGCGGCGAGGGCGAACGGCGCAAGCGGCTGGTTCAGCGCGAAGTCGCGCTGCAGGTCGACGGTGACCCGCACGGTGCGGCCCTCGGCGTCGGGCGCGGCGAGCCGCTCGATGACGCCGCCGGCGAGCAGCGAGCGGTAGGCGCCGATGGCAGAGCGCACGAGCCGGCGCTGGGTCGACCGGTCGCCGTCGTTGCCGGTCAGCAGGTGCCGCATGTGGACGAAGAAGTCGCCGGGCCGGTGCGCGACGTTGAGCAGCATCGCGTGGCTGACCCGGAACGAGCTGGTCAGCGGCTCGGGCTCGGCGCCGATCAGCCGGGTGAACGTCGGTTCGCCCCAGGACACGAAGCCGTCCGGCGGCTTCTTGCGCTCGACCCGCCGGCGCCGCTTCGGGTCGTCACCGGCTTTCGCGAGCCGCCGGGCATTCTCGACGTCGTGCTCCGGCGCCTGGACGACGACCCCGCCGGCGACGTCGAAGCCGGCCCGCCCCGCCCGGCCAGCGATCTGGGCGAACTCGCGGGCCTTCAGGTGCCGCACCTTGACGCCGTCGTACTTCGTGAGCGAGGTGAACACCACGGTGCGGATCGGCACGTTGATGCCGACGCCGAGGGTGTCCGTGCCGCAGATGACCTTGAGCAGGCCCGCCTGGGCCAGCACCTCGACGAGGCGCCGGTACTTCGGCAGCATCCCGGCGTGGTGCACGCCGATGCCGTGCCGGACCAGCCGCGACAGGGTGCGCCCGAATCCGGTCGAGAACCGGAAGCTGCCGATCTGCCCGGCGATGGCGTCCTTCTCGTCGCGGGAGCACATGTTGATGCTCATCAGCGCCTGGGCCTGCTCGATCGCCCCGGCCTGCGTCGGGTGCACGACGTACACGGGGGCCTGCCCGGTCGACAGCAGCTCCTCCAGCGTCTCGTGCAGCGGCGTCGTGACGTACGACGGGAACAGCGGTACCGGCCGCTCGACGGAGGTGACGGTGGCGGTCGGCCGGCCGGTGCGCCGGGTCAGGTCCTCGGCGATCCGCGAGACGTCACCGAGGGTCGCCGACATGAGGACGAACTGCGCCTGCCGCAGCTCCAGCAGCGGCACCTGCCAGGCCCAGCCTCGGTCGGGCTCGGCGTAGAAGTGGAACTCGTCCATGACGACCTGGCCGAGGTCGGCCTGCGCACCCTCGCGCAACGCGAGGTTGGCGAGCACCTCGGCGGTGCAGCAGACGATCGGCGCCCCGGAGTTGACGCTCGCGTCGCCGGTCGCCAGCCCGACGTTCTCGGCGCCGAAGACCTCCACCAGGGCAAAGAACTTCTCGCTCACCAGCGCCTTGAGCGGCGCGGTGTACCAGCTGGTTTCGCCGCGGGCCAGTGCCGCGAAGTGCGCGCCGATCGCGACCAGGCTCTTGCCGGAGCCGGTCGGCGTGGAGAGCACGACGTTGGCCCCGGAGACCACCTCGATCAGGGCCTCCGCCTGGGCCGGGTAGAGCGTGATCCCGCGCTCGGTGACCCACTGCTCGAACGCCTCGTACAGCGCGTCCGGGTCGTCGGTGCCGGGCAGCCGGTCGGTCAGGTCGCTCACGGGCGCAGTCCCCGGTCGCGCAGCGCCTGCTTGTCGGTCTTGCCGAGGGCGTTGCGGGGCAGCGCGGGAAGGACCTTCACGACCTTGGGAGCCGCATGGTCGGCGAGCCGCTCGCGTACCCAGGCCCGTACCTCGGCGGGAGTGACCGGCGCCGTGATGACCAGGTAGGCCGCGACAGCCTCCCCGGCGAGCGCGTCGGGCACGCCGACGACGGCGGCATCCTCGATGGCCGGGTGCTGGCGCAGCAGCTCCTCGACCTCCGCGGAGAACACCTTGCTGCCGCCCCGGTTGATCATGTCCTTGGTGCGGTCGAGGATGGTGACGTAGCCGCCCGCGTCGATCCGGGCCACGTCGCCGGTGTCGAACCAGCCGTCCACGACCGCTGCGGCGGTCGCCGCCGGGTCACGGGCGTAGCCGGTGGTCACCAGTGAGCCGCGCAGGTACAGCCCGCCGGGCTCACCGGCGGCCAGCACGCTGCCGTCGTCGCCGCGTACCTGCGCCTGCATGCAGGGCAGCGGCCGACCCACCGATCCGGGGTGGGCGCGCAGGTCCTCGTCGGTGGCTATGCAGCCGGGGGAGTGGGTCTCGGACAGCCCGTACACGTCGAGCAGAGCTGCGCCGGGCAGCCGCTCGCGCAGCGTGGCCTGCAGGTCGGCCGGGAAGGTCGCACCGCCCGCGGCCAGCCGGGTGAGGGCGGGCAGGTCGACCAGCTCGCGCAGGCACAGCCGCCACCAGCTCGGCACGGCGTACGCCCAGGACACCCGGTGCTGACGGAGCAGGTCGACATAGGTCCGCGGCGACCGGGTGTCCACCAGCAGGCAGGTCGCGCCGGCCAGGAACGCGGGCAGGACGTGCGCGTGCATGGCCGAGATGTAGTAGAGCCCGAACAGCACCGCCGTGACCTCACCGGGCTGCAGTTGCAGCACCCGCTGGTAGCTCATCGCCGAATGCACCGAGCAGCGGTGCACGACCTGCGACGCCTTCGGCCGCCCGGTCGTGCCGGAGGTGAACACCACGGCGTATGTCGCGTCCTCGGCGGGCTGCTCGGCCTGGTTGTACGCCCAGGCTCGCGCGGGCGCCTCGGCCAGGACGGTCGCCAGATCGAGCGCCCCCTCGAGCAGACGCGCCGGCTCCGCCAGCCGCAGCCGCACCTGCATGTGCGTGGCCATCCACTCCCACTGCGGGGGCGCGAGGCGGGTGTTGAGCCCGACCATGACCAGCCGGGCGCGGGCGCAGGCCAGCAGCAGTACGGCCAGCTCGAGCGAGTTGCCGGCCGCGACCGCTAACGAATCCCCGGGCTGCAGGCCCCGCCCGCGTAGCGAGGCCGCCGCCGTCTCGACCAGGCCGGCGAGTTCGGCGTAGCTGACCTCGCGCGGGCCGTCGATCATCGCGATGGCCGTCGGCCACCGCCGTACCGCCCGGTCGAGCACGTCGACGACGGTCGCCGGCCGGCGGGCGTACGACAAGGCGGGCGCACCCAGCCAGGGCTGGACGACGACCGGGTCGCCGGGGGCGTCGTCGAGGTCGTGCCCGGCGCTCAGTCGACTTCGCTGACCATCAGCGAGAACACCGAGCCGGTGCGGGCGGCCAGGTCGCTGGCGTCCTTGGCCGTCTCCTTGCCGAGGTCGCTGGCGAAGGCCGCGTCGATGTCCGCTGCGCTGTCGAAGTACAGCTCAGCGGTGCGGTGGTAAGGCGCCGGGCTGCCGTCCGGCGTGCCGACCGATCGGGCCGACTCGAACCGCACCAGGCCGGGCAGCCGCTTGGCCATCGGCGTGTGTACCGCGAGGTAGTGCTCGTCGAAGGCTGCCGGGTCACTGGGCGGCGTGTAGAACGCCGTGAGTCGCATCATGCGGCGCACGCTACTGCGCGGCTGCAGATGCCCTGCTGAGCGCGGCAACTCGTTCGGCGTGGACAGTGGCCGGCAGAGTCGCCGGAAGGGGGGTGGTGACCTCCGCACCGGACCGTGAGGCTCGCTGAGGCGAGCGGGGCGGCCCGCGCCGGCTGGGCACGAGCCGTCCGCGCGCTGACGGTGATCGTGCCCACCGCCGTCGCCGTCGCCTTCGTGTTCGGGGTCCCCCGGCTGGTGCCCACCCCGGTCGGGGGCGCTCAACTGGCCTGGTTCGCGGGCCTGTCGGACGGCAGCTGGGCCGCAACCTGGTTGGCTCACCGGCCGCTGCAGAGTTTTCCGCCGCTGGCAGCCCTGCTCGAGCTCCACAGACGTGTGACACCCAGGCATCCGATGTCTTGACACAGCGGCCATCTGTGTCAACAGTGACCGTGTGCCGACTACCCGCGACGCCCTTCTCGACGCCGCTGCCGAAGCCGCGCTGGCCGGCGACTGGGCCCGTACCCGGATGGTCGACGTCGCCCGTGCCGCAGGGGTCAGCCGGCAGACGCTCTACTACGAGTTCGGCAGCAAGGATGGCCTGGCCGAGGCGCTCGCGATGCGCGAGGCCCAGCGCTACATGGCCGGCGCCGCATCGGCGTACGACGACCACGTCGGCGGTCCCGCCGAGGCCGTCGGGGCAGCCACCGAGTGGACGTTGCGCGTAGCGGCCGCCAACCCGCTGCTCAAGGCGGTCCTCACCGACGACGCCGGCGGCCTGCTGCCCTTCCTGACCACCCGGGCGCAGGCGATCCTTCTGGCCGGGTCGGAGCACTGCGCCGCGCACCTGCTCGCGCACTGGCCCGACCTGCCCGTCGACGAGGTACGGCTGGTCGCCGACGTCGTCACCCGGCTCACCGTCAGCCACCTCGTCCTGCCGGGCCTGCGCCCGGACGAGGTCGGCCGCGACGTCACCCACCTCGTCGACCGCCTGCTCGCCCCTGTTCCCCCACTGTCCCCTGCCCCGACCTCTCCCGGAGCCGCCGCATGAGCACCCACGACCTCTACACGATCCCGGCCGAGCACGCGACGTGGGACGTCGGCATGCAGGGCGCCGCGCGCTTCACCTGGGAGTACGACGACCAGCGCGACCGTCTGCTGTCGCTGTACCAGAAGGGCAAGGACAAGCAGTGGGATCAGGTGCACCGCATCGACTGGGACACCGAGGTCGAGCCGCACGACGTCCTGGGGCTGCCGGTCGAGACGATCTCGATCTACGGGACCGACCAGTGGGATCGCATCAAGAACGACCAGAAGGCGATAGACGAGCTGTCGCTGCACCTGACGAGCTGGCAGTTCAGCCAGTTCCTGCACGGTGAGCAGGGCGCGATGATCTGCTCGGCCCGCATTGTGGAGTCGGTCCCGGACCTCGACGCGAAGTTCTACGCGGCGACGCAGACGATGGACGAGGCCCGGCACGCCGAGACCTACTCCCGCTTCCTGCAGGACAAGGTCGGCATGCTGTACCCGATCAATGAGCACCTGAAGTCGTTGCTGGACGACACGTTGTCGGACAGCCGCTGGGACATGCCCTACCTCGGTATGCAGGTGCTCATCGAGGGCCTCGCGCTCGCGGCGTTCGGCGTACTGCGCGACATGACGACCAAGCCGCTGCCCAAGCAGATCCTGGCGTACGTCATGCAGGACGAGGCTCGGCACGTCGCGTTCGGACGGATGGCGCTGAAGGACTACTACAGCCAGCTGACCAGTAGGGAGCGCGAGGAGCGCGAGGACTTCGTCGTCGAGGGCTGCTACCTGATGCGCGACCGGTTCCGGCAGCAGGAGGTCTGGGAAAACCTGGGCTTCGACGTGCCGGCCTGCCTCGAGGCAGTGAAGGCCGCGCCCTACTACCAGGCCTACCAGTCGCTGTTGTTCAGCCGGATCGTGCCGTGCGTCAAGGACGTCGGGCTGTGGGGGGACAGGGTCCAGAAGGCGTACGCCGACATGGGCGTGCTCGACATGGCCGGCGTCGACCTCAATGCCCTCATGAAGCAGGACGAGGACATCGCCGAGCAGATCGACGTGGAGAAGGCCGAGATCGCCGCCTCCGCCGTCGTCGTGGACAAGACGATCGAGCTGGGTCGTACCGCGTAGCGCCCCTGCTGCGCCTGGTCGGGGCATGGCATGCCAGGGCGCCGACGAGGTGGTCGGCCACGCGTCCAGCGACGGGTTCCAGGCCGGCCACACCCAGCGGCTCGCCGCTCACTGGGCGCAGGCACTGCGCGGACCCGCGGGCCAGGCCCGGTTCCGGGGCGAGGCGATCGACTGGACCCTGCGCGAGGTGACCGACGATCAGGCAGCCGGGCGTCAGGTTGTCAGATAGCGCGCCACGTCCAGGGCGTCGGCGCCCAGGGCGGCCAGGTCGACCTCGGAGACCGGCTCCAGCGGCAGGACCACGGCCTGCCCGTCGGTCCACCGCCAGGTGGCGACGGCCCGGCCGCCGACGAGCGCGAAGGGCCGGAACAGACCGTTGTCGGTGACCAGGTTGCGGTGCTCGCCGATCACGTCCGCGCGCGACACCCAGCCGAGCAGGAGTGGGTCGAAGGGGCCGAGCAGCCGGGGTGGCGGTAGCGGAGCATCGAGGTGTCGGCCCGCCAGAGCGAGCAGGCCGTCCGGGCGGGCCAGGACGGCCGCGCCGAGCCCGGCCAGGCCGGCGCGCACATCGCGCAGCGGCAGCCCCGACCAGCGGGCCAGGTCGCGGTCGCTCGCCGGTGCGTGCCCGGCGAGGTAACGCGCCGCCAGCCGGACCAGTGCATCGGTCCGGTCGAGAGCGGGCGACCGGCCGAGCCAGTCGGGTGCGAGCACCCACGCCTGCTCGGTGCCGACGACGGGCCCGCGCACCAGCAGGCCGCGCAGCGAGGCGAGCATCAGCACGTGCACCAGCGCCTGGCCCTTCGTACGCACACCGGCACGGTCCACCGCCTCGCGCAGCCTGGCCCGCGGTAGCGGGCCATGGCGCTCGAGTGCCCGGGCGACGGCAGTCACCGCCCGGTCGGCATCGGCCGGCGGGACGCCCTCCTGGGCGAGGCGACGCGCATTGCCGGCGAACAGGCCGGGGGCCAGCAGGGCGTGCTGCCAGCCGTGGTCCTCGGCCAGAACCAGGTGCAGGGTGCCGCGCTGCAGCCAGTCGACGACCACTTCGCGGTCGGCGAGCGCCCGGTCGAGGTCGGAGCTGGCGAGCCCGGTCGACCGGGACCGCACCGACAGCCGGGCGCCGCGCAGGTCCTGGGCCTGCACGGCAAGCAGGCGGTCGACGACCTCGCGGACGCTGCCGGCCGGCGGACCGGACAGCAGCTGTGCCGCGAGCCGCTCGGCGATCACGCCGCGTCGTCGCCGGCGAGCGCGTCCAGCAGCCTGCGCAGGGAGTCCAGCCGGGCGGCACTGGCGTCGCCGCGGGCAACCGCGTCGTCGAGGGCACAGCGCGGGGTGCCGGCCGTGTGCGCGCAGCCCGGCGGGCAGCGCTGCGCCGCCTCGGCCAGGTCGGGAAAGGCGGCCAGGACGCGGGCGGCGCTGACGGCGCCGAGGCCGAAGCTGCGGACGCCGGGGGTGTCGACGACAGTCCCGCCACCGGGTAGCGGCAGGGCGACGGCGCTGGAGCTGGTGTGCCGGCCCTTGCCGACGCCGCTGACCTCGGCGACGGCGCGGTGCGCGTCCGGCACCAGCTGGTTGACCAGCGTTGACTTGCCGACCCCGGACTGCCCGAAAAGTACGCTGACCACGCCGGTCAGCCGCGCGAGCAGCTCCTCGACGCCGGAGCCCTGGCCGGTGACGACCGCGTCGACCCCGAGCGGGCTGTAGAGCCCGAGCAGCTCGGCGGGGTCGGCGAGGTCGCTCTTGGTCAGGCAGAGCAGCGGCGTGAGCCCGCCGTCGTACGCCGCGACCAGGCAGCGGTCGACCAGCCGCGGTCGCGGCACCGGGTCGGCGAGGGCGGTCACGACGACGAGCAGGTCGGCATTCGCAACGACCGGGCGCTCGACCGGGTCGTTGTCGTCGGGCGTACGGCGCAGCAGTGAGGTGCGCTCCTCGACCCGGACGATCCGGGCGAGGGCGTCGGGGCCGCCGCCGAGGTCACCTACCAGGGCGACCCGGTCGCCGACGACGACGGCGCGGCGGCCGAGCTCGCGGGCGCGGATGGCCGTCAGCAGCTGCCCGTCGGTCAGCCGCAGCCGGTAACGGCCCCGGTCGACGGTGACGACCGTGCCGGCGGCGGCATCGGAGTGCTCGGGGCGGGTCCGGGTACGCGGCCGCGATCCCTTGCCGGCGCGCACCCGCACGTCGTCCTCGTCCAGCTCGCGGGGGCTCAGTCCGCCCCCCCGAGCATCCGCTGCCACGAGCCGACGAAGTCGGGCACCGTCTTGCGCGTGGTGGCGACGTCGGACACCGCGATGCCGGCGACACCGAGCCCGAGGACGGCCCAGGCCATCGCGATCCGGTGGTCGTCGTAGCTGCCCAGCACCCCGGCGGACAGTGGCCGCGGCCGTACGACGAGACCGTCTGGCAGCTCGCGCAGGTCGCCGCCGATGGCGTTCAGCTCGGTCGCGAGCGCGGCGAGCCGGTCGGTCTCCTGTACCCGCAGGTGGGCAACCCCGGTGAACCGGCTGGGCGTCTCGGCGAGGGCGGCGAGCGCGGTGAGCACCGGGGTGAGCTCGCCGCAGTCGCGCAGGTCGGCCTCGACCCCCACCAGCCGGTCGCCCGCGGTGACGGTCAGCGCGCCGGCCGCACGCGTCACCCTGCCGCCCATCGCGGCGAGCAGGTCGGGCAGCGCAGCCCCCGGCTGGGTCGTGCCGGCCGGCCAGTCCGGGACCGTCACCCACCCGCCCGCGACCAGCGGCGCGGCCAAGTAGGCGGCGGCGGTCGACAGGTCTGGCTCGACGGCGGCGTCGCTCGGCAGCAGCGCCCCGGGCCGTACCCGCCAGGTGTCCGGCTCCTCGTCGTCGACGTGCGCTCCGGCCGACCGCAGCGCCGCCACCGTCATGGCCAGGTGCGGTGCGCTCGGCAGCGGCGCCCCCGCATGGCGTACGACGACCCCGCGGTCGTAGCGCGGGGCGGCCAGCAGCAGACCGCTGACCAGCTGTGAGGACTGCGAGGCGTCGAGCACCACCTCACCTCCCCGTAGCCCGCCGGCGCCGCGCACCCGCACGGGCAAGCCGTCGACGCGATCGAGGTCGGCCCCGAGGGCGCGCAGCGCGGCCAGCAGCGGCCCCAGCGGCCGCTGCCGCACCCGCGGATCGCCGTCGAAGCGGATATCCCCGCGGGCCAGGGTGGCGACCGGCGGCAGGAAGCGGGCGACGGTGCCGGCATTGCCGACTTCGACGGTGTCACCTGTCGGGGCCAGCGGTCCGGCGGTCCCGTCGACGAGCCAGTCGCCGTCCGCGTGGTCGGTCACGCACACGCCGAGCACCCGCAGCGCGGCTGCCATCAACTCCGTGTCGCGGCTGCGCAGCGGCCGGCGCAGCACACTGCGACCGTCGGCGAGCGCCGCCAGCACCAGCGCGCGGTTGGTGATGCTCTTGCTGCCCGGCAGCGGCACGACGGCGGCCAGCGGTTCGCGCGGCCGAGGCGCGGGCCACGGGTTGGGCGGGCGCACCTGCACCGTTGCCCCCCGCCTGGCGCGGACCCCGCGGCTCGGGGTCGACGGCCGCCAGTGTGCCCGAGGGGCGCCTGCCGCGATGTTCGCGCGAACCGGCCGACCGACCTAGAGTGGGAAACGTGATGTTCAGGCGTGCGGCTGGGGTGCTGCTGACCGCTGCCGTCGCACTACTGGCCGCGGGCTGCGGCCGGACGGCGTCGCCCCCGACCGCGGCCGCGGCGCCGACGTCTGCCGGCGCGTCCTGCCCCGCTCCCGCACCAGGGACGCTCGCCTGGCCGGACGGCGTGCCCGCAGACCTGCCGAAGCCGCCGGGTGCGTCGTTCACGTCCTCGACGGTGACCGCCGGTGGCCTGACCGTCGTGCGCTTCAGCACCGCCGACAGCCTGCGAAATGGCGTCCTGCACCTGGTGCAGACACTGCAGCCCGCCGGCTTCACGCTCGGTCGCGGCGACGCCGAGGCCGCCGAGGCCGACGCGCCGTTTACCCGCGGCGACCTGCGCGGGGTCTACCGGATGATCTCGCGGCAGCCCTGTACGACGGACTGGCTGCTGGCGCTGACGACGGCGCCCGACGCGGGCGACGCCCCGCTGCTGCCGACCCTGTCTGGCGAGGCGAGCGGGTCGCCGCTGCCGTTCGGCTGACGTCGCGACGGTGAGCGGGGCGTCCTGCTGCAGCCTCTCGTGAGCGGGCTGTCGGCGGGCGCGGTCCGCCGCCTGGCGGCCCTGGGCTTCACCCTCGTCGCCGGCGGCGTGCGGGTGCTGCACCTGGCGCAGGCGCTGGTCGTCTGGGCGGGTGCCGACTACGTCACCGAAGTCCTGCCGGCGGTCCGTGGTGCCGGCTGGGCGGTGTGGGTCTTCAGCGGACCGTCCGCCGAGGAGCCGCTGGTCCGCCGGCGCCCTGCCGACCACAGGGAGTGGGTCGAAGGCCTGACGTCCGCGTCGTTCCGGATCACCAGCGGGACCGGGCCGGAACTGTTCGCGGCCTACCGCAAGGCCTAAGAGGCCTGGTACGGCTCGGACCGTGTCGGCGTCGGCGACCTGTGCAGCCGCTGGACTGGTCGACGTATCCCTACGACGCCGTACGGCTGGTCCGGGCGGCGCTGACCACCAGCGGCGGGCGCACCGGCCGGGCGCTGATGGCCGCGCGGGAGAAGACCGTCGTGACCGGAGCCAATGGTGACGAGCGGCGCTACGGTCCCAGCGACCGGGAGGGCGTCAGCCCTGACGACCTGTACTCCGGCCGGTTCGGGCGCGAACTGCGGTTCCGGCCGGTCCACGACGACCTGCTGTCGACGAACCTGCTGTCCGTGCAGCAGTGGGGAGGGAAGCATGTGTGGCCGCTACGCGAGCAGCCGGCCGGTCGATGACCTGCTGGTGCACTTCGACGTCCCGGAGCCGCCCGAGACGGTCCTGCCGCCGTCCTGGAACGTCGCGCCGACCGACCCGGTGTACGTCGTGCTGCAGCGTGACGAGGAGCGTCGCCTGCAGGCCGTGCGGTGGGGGCTGGTGCCGTCGTGGGCGAAGGACCGCAAGGTCGGTGCCCGGATGATCAACGCCCGCCGCGAGACACTGGCCAACAAGCCGGCGTTCCGCAGCGCGTACCAGCGGCGGCGCTGCCTCGTTCCGGCCGACGGCTACTACGAGTGGCAGCGGCAGGGGTCCGGCAAGCAGCCCTGGTACCTGACCGGTCGAGACGACGCGCCGCTGGCGATGGCCGGGCTGTACGAGATCTGGCGGGCCCCCGACCAGACGCTGCTGTGGACGTGCACGGTGATCACGACCGAGGCCGCCGACGACCACGGTGAGATCCACGACCGGACCCCACTGCTGGTGCCGGCCGCCGACTGGGCCCGCTGGCTCGACCCCGGTCTCGCCGACCCGGGCGAAGGGCTGCTCGTAGCGGGGACGGCCGGCGTGCTCGACGCCTGGCCGGTCGGCGCTGCCGTCGGCAACGTCCGGTCGAACGGACCGGAGCTGACGGCGCCGGTCTAGGCCTCCTCCAGCCCCTGGTCCAGGAAGCCCTCGGCCGGTGCGGCAGCGCTTCGGCAGTGCTCGCGGCAGCGGGTCTCACCCGTTGCGGTGGTTCCTGGGCCGCGCCGGGGGCCCGGTTGCTCGGGCAGCGGGACAAACGCCTTGCACCTCGCTACATCACAGTGGTCCTCGAGCGTGCCCCGGCCTCCTGATGAGGCAAGGTGCAAGGCGTTTGTCCCGCGACACCACCGTGCCGTGGGTACCCCCGGCACGGCGCCCTGCGGCCCCGGGGTTGCACGTCCTGTCGCGCAGCGGCTCGCGTACGGCCGCCTGGACCGGCGCGGACGTGAACGAGAGGTGGAACGACGCCGTACCGCCACCGGCAGGTCCGCCCCCAGGTAGGGCGAGAACGCGGTCGCCCGCGCCCCGGTCGCGGTCACGCCGACCAGCAGGTCCAGGGCCGCGCGGCGGGCGACCGCCCGCGGCCGCGATGCTGCCCAGGCCTCCCAGGTCGGTGCCCCGCCTGGCGGTAGCAGCCTGCGGGCATCGACGACGGGCACGGCGGTCAGGTCCAGGACCGGTGTCCCCGGCCCGTTGGCGCGGATCCCGAAGCGCGCCGCGCCGCCGCTGAGGGTGCCGCCGACCTGCGCCCCGACTGGCAGCGCGCCGCGCCGCCGCCCGTCACCGCGTCGGTCGTGACCCGCAGCAGCAGGCTGCCGATGAGCCGCAGCGGGACGGCTTGGGCCGCCGTCGCGGCGCCGGGTCCGGACACCTCCAGTACCCGCTCGTCATTCGTGGCCGGGCCGGGCACCCCGGAGACCAGGGCGCGGTCGGGTCGTGCTCCGACCGCTGTCAGTAGCGCGGTCGCGGTCTGCTGCGCCTGCACCGGCGTCGGCAGCCAAGGGGGGTCGGCGGCCGCTGGGCGTGTCGGCAGCAGAACGGCAGGCTGCCGAATGGCAGGCTGCAGAATGGCGGGCTGCAGAACGGCGGGCAGGACCGCGCCCGTCCGCCTGCTCACCCGAGGCACGCCAGGTGATCGCGGCGCCGACCTGGGTAGGGCTCGCAGAACTCGTCACCGCGCACCACCCCACCCGAGGAGTCACGACCGTGGACACCCAGGCCACCCGCAGCACGCTCGAGCAGCTCCTGCGCGAGCTCGACAGCGCCACGCAGACGCTTGAGGGGGAGGGCGCCGGGGAGTCCAGCGAGCTCAGCCACGTCACGCAGCACCCCGGAGATGTCGGCACCGAGGTCGCCGACAACGACCGCGAGATCGCTCTGCTCGAGGCCGCCGGGGAGCGCCGGGCCGAGGTCATGGCGGCGCTGGCGCGGCTTGACGGCGGCAGCTACGGCGCCTGCGTCGACTGCGGGGAGCCGGTCGGCAACGCCCGGCTGGAGTTCCGCCCGGAGACCGCCCGGTGCCTGGACGACCAGCGCCGGCACGAAGCCGCCGAGGCCGGATGACCCTGCCGGCCTGATCAGTCAGCCACGTCGCCGGGCGCTGGCTGCGAGGTGGAGCCCCAGCGCGTCGCCGGGGCGGCTCTGCTGCAGTGCCAGCTCGGAGGCCACCAGCGACTCCATCGCGAGAGGAGCGCATTGCCGGCTCCTACCCTGCGCGACGTGGCCGGCACACTCCTGACGTACGCCCGCACGCCGTCCGGTGACGCGCGGCTGCACACCGACGGCTCAGGCCAGGCGGCCCGGCTGGTCCTCGGCCACGGCGCGGGCGGCGGTATCGACGCGCCCGACCTGCTCGCCGCGCGGGACGCCGCCCTCGCGCTCGGGCTACAGGTCGTCCGGGTCGAGCAGCCCTGGCGGGTCCTCGATCGCCGGGTGGCGGAGGCCCCCCCGCGCCTGGATGCCGCCTGGCTGGCCGCGCTCGCGACGTTGCCGCCACTGCCGACGGTGGTCGGTGGCCGCAGCGCTGGGGCCCGGGTCGCCTGCCGCACCGCAGGGCAGGTCGGCGACGTACTCGGCGTGCTCTGCCTGGCCTTCCCGCTCGCGCCGCCAGGGCGTACCGCGGACCGGGCGCACGAGCTCGCGCTGCCCGTCGCACCCCGGCTGATCGTCCAGGGCGCCCGGGACGCCTTCGGGGTGCCCTCTGCGGCTGACGGCCTGCGCGTCGAGGTGGTGGCGGGCGCGGACCACGCCTTCGCGGTCCGCCGGCGCGACGGCCGTACTCCGGCGCAGGTGTACCAGCAGGTCCTCGCCCTGGTCGGCGACTGGCTGGCGCAGCTGCTGGCCGGACCGGAGCCTCAGACGCTGACGTAGACCTCGTCGGCGACCTCGCCCATGACGGCGACCTCGCGACCGTCAACCTGCAGTACGAGCTCGTGGCCGCCGCTGGTCAGCACCACGACCTCCTGGCCGGGCAGCAGCCGCCCGGCCTCGAGAGTGCGCATGTGCTCCAGCTGGGTCTGCAGATGCTCGTCGATGCGCTGCACGACGCAGCTGGCACCGGCGGCGACGCTGGACAGCGGCCGCAGGGGGCCGGGGTCGAAGGCGTTCACCGAGCCAGGGATCGGGTTGCCGTGCGGGCAGGTGCCCGGGTCGCCGAGCAGCGCGACGAGGTACTCCTCCAGGATGGGGCTGATCGCGTGCTCGAGCCGGCAGGCCTCCTCGTGGACCTGGGACCAGGGGACCTTGAGGACATCGACCAGCAGCAGCTCTGCCAGCCGGTGCCGGCGCAGCATCGAGGTGCCGTACGCCCGCCCGGTCTCGGTCAGGTGCATCACCCGGTCGCTGTCCAGGATCAGGTAGCCCTCGCGTTCCAGGCGCTTGACCGTCTCGCTGACCGCCGGGGCCGAGACGCCGAGCCGCTCCACCAGCCGCGCGCGCAGTGGCACGATCCCCAGCTCCTCGAGCTCCAGAATCGTCTCGAGGTACTGGTCCACGGCGGGGTGGTGGCCGGTGGACATACGCCGATCCTACGGCGCCGCCACCGGACTGCCGGGAATCGCGCACCGGCCCATCCGGTTGGACCGGACGTCACACCAGGTGCGTCCGGCGCCGGTGTGCGGAAGGAGATCGAATGCCTTTCACCGCTCCGGAGCTCGGCCGGTGGGAGCCCGTCGGGCTCACCGCCGAGAGCTGGCCCGCCCGCCCGGCTTCGGGCGGGCGCCTCCACCCCGCCCGAGTAGTCTCGGGGGCGCGGTCTGGCGACCGTTCCCCGCAGGAGGTGGCCACGACCGAGACCGAGACCAGCGAGCAGCGCAGCGCGCGCTTCGAGCGCGATGCGCTGCCTTTCCTCGATCAGCTCTACTCGGCGGCGCTGCGGATGACGCGCAACCCGGCTGACGCCGAGGACTTGGTGCAGGAGACGTTCGTCAAGGCTTTCGCGGCGTTCCACCAGTTCCAGGAGGGGACCAACCTCAAAGCCTGGCTCTACCGCATCCTCACGAACACGTTCATCAACAACTACCGCAAGAAGCAGCGGCAGCCGCTGCAGTCTCAGACCGACGAGATCACCGACTGGCAGCTCGCTGCCGCGGAGGGGCACACCTCCGGCGGGTTGAAGAGCGCCGAGACGGAGGCGCTGGACCACCTGCCCGACAGTGACGTCAAGGAAGCTCTCCAGCAGCTGCCGGAGGACTTCCGGATGGCCGTCTACCTGGCCGACGTCGAAGGGTTCTCCTACAAGGAGATCGCCGAGTTCATGGGTACGCCGATCGGCACCGTGATGAGCCGGCTGCACCGCGGGCGCCGAGGGTTGCGCACCAAGCTCGCCGACTACGCGGTCGAGCGCGGGCTGGTCAAAGCCGGTGCGGGTCCGGACGGCCTGGCTGCGTCATGAGCTGCGGTGATCCCCACGAAACCCCGTGCAGTGAGGTCCTCGAGGCCGTCTACCTCTACCTCGACGGCGAGCAGGATTCCGCCTCTCACGACCGGGTCCGGATCCACCTCGACGAGTGCTCGCCGTGCCTGCGGCAGTACGGCCTGGAGCAGGCGGTGAAGGCCCTCGTGTCGCGGTGCTGCGGCAGCGACCCGGTGCCGAGGGAGCTGCGCGAGCGCGTACTGGTGCGCATCCAGCAGGTACGCGTCGAGATCGACGCTGTGGAGTATCGCGCCGACTGACCGGCCCATTAGCGTTCCGGGTCATGACATGGCTGGTGACGGGCGGGGCCGGCTACATCGGGGCGCACGTGGCGCGTGCGCTGATCGCTGACGGGCAGTCGGTGGTCGCCCTGGACGACCTGTCCACCGGCGCGGCCAGCCGGGTCGATCCGCGTGCAGCGTTCGAGCAGGGAAGCGTGCTCGACCGCGGGCTGGTGCGCCGGGTGCTGCGCGAGCACGAGGTCACCGGAGTGGTGCACATCGCGGCCAAGAAGCAGGTCGGCGAGTCGGTCGCCGACCCCCTGCTGTACTACCGCGAGAACCTCGAGGGGCTGGTCGCGCTGCTCGAGGGCTGCCGGGCGAAGGGCGTGGGCCGGTTCGTGTTCTCCTCCAGCGCCGCGACCTACGGCCTGCCCGACGTCGACCTCGTCACCGAGGACACCCCCGGTGCCCCGCTGTCGCCGTACGGCGAGACCAAGCTCGTCGGCGAGTGGCTGCTGCGCGACTGCGAGCGGGCGTACGGCATGCGGGCCATGTTGTTGCGGTACTTCAACGTCGCCGGGGCCGCCACCCCCGACCTTGGCGATCCCGGCATCTTCAACCTGGTGCCGATGGTTTTCGACAAGATCGAGGCAGGCGAGCGTCCCCAGGTGTTCGGCGACGACTACCCGACACCTGACGGCACCTGCGTACGGGACTACGTGCACGTCGCCGACATTGCCGACGCGCACCTCGCGGCCGCGAAGGCGCTCGACGCGGGCGAGCCCGGTTCGACGTACAACATCGGGCGGGGCGCCGGCTCCAGCGTCCTGGACGTCCTGCGGGTCGTCGCCGAGGTCACCGGCCGCGACACCACCCCCGACGTCGTGGCCCGCCGGCCGGGCGACCCGGCGCGGATCGTCGCCGACGTGGAGCGGATCCGGGCGGGGCTGGGCTTTCGCGCCGGTCGCGACCTGGTGGCGATGGTCGACAGCGCCTGGAACGCCTGGCGCGCGGCCCGCGACCACCTTTGAGCCACCGATAGCAGCGACGAGCCCCGGCCTGCGGGCCGGGGCTCGTGGTGCGGTCAGGCGTTGGGGCGGTTGCCGTGGTTCGCCTTGCTCTTCTTGCGCGCGCGCTTCTTGCGGCCCTTCTTGGCCATGGGGTCCTCCTCGGTGGGCGTCCCCTCCAGGGTGGCACAGCCGCCCGTCGGCCCCCGTGCGGTCGAGCACCTCGGCTGAGCTCCGGCACCGGCACGATCAGTCGGTGACCACCGAGAAGCTGGGCTCCGAGGCCACCCTGAGCTCTCCTGAGCGCGAGCAGCTCGAGGCGTTCCTGCAGGACCCACGCGCCGAGGTCCTCGCGCTGCTCGACGGGGTGACCCAGGAGCAGGCCACGCGGCGGCTCGTACCGTCGCTCTCGACCCTGCTCGGGCTGGTCACGCACACCGCGTTCGTGGAAGGGGCCGGTGTCCCTGCGCTGGATCTACCTGCACATGATTCGGGAGCTCGCCCGGCACGCCGGACACGGCGACATCCTGCGTGAGCAGCTGCTGATGTAGGCCTGGTGCCCGGGCGCACCGGCGTCTGGCGCGGCTCGTCAGCCGGTCACGCGCTGCCGAGGAGCGACCGGGAGCAGCGCGAGCAGCACCAGCTGACCGAGCCCGGCGGCCACCGCGACGTCGCCGGGGCTCACCACCTCGGGCCGCAGTGGCAGCGGGACGGCGACGACGTCGCCGAGCGCGGGCAGCCGGGTGCCGGCGGTCTCCACCTGGTGCCGCGGGTCGACCAGCAGGTCGAGGTCGGCGGCGCTCAGCCCGGCCCGCGCGGCCGCCCGCAGCGACACCGGCATCGCGCCGTTCGCCCCGACCACGAGCGCGTTCGCCAGCAGCCCGAAGGCGATCAGGCCGCTGCCGCGCAGTCCGCGGTTGCGTGCCAGGAACAACACCACCAGTGCGAACGACACCGCCAGTCCGACCCGGTACGCCACCCCGCCGACCACGCCGCCGGCGAGTTGCACGAGCAGTGCGCCCACCACCAGCCACCGCGACCGCAGCACCAGGGCGCCGAGGTACCGCAGCCGGCCGCCGCACAGCATCCCGACAGCCAGCGACACCAGCAGCACAACGACGACGAGGCCCACGGCGGCAGTCTGCCCGCCCCGTACGCTCCGGGCATGAGCGACGCGACCGAAAGCGCGACCCCGGGGACAGCCTCCCACGACCCACAGCGTCCGGAGCGGCTGCTGGAGCTGATGACGACGGGCTGGGCGGCCCGCGCCGAGGAGCTGCCGGCTCCCGCGCCGGGCGCCGCTTTCCGAGCGCATCGCCGGCAGGCGCTCGCCGCGAGCTTCCCGGGGGAGTGGCTGGTGGTCCCTACCGGGGGTTTCCGGGTGCGCAGCAACGACACCGACCACCGCTTCCGCGCCGGCACCGAGTTTGCCCACCTGGTCGGCTCGCACCAGTCCGACGCGGTCCTCGTCGTCGACCCGGCCGGCGCGGCGGTGCTCTACCAGGCGCCCTCCATGGACCGTTCGACGCCGGCCTTCTTCACCGACCGGATGCAGGGCGAGCTGTGGGTCGGGCCCCGGCCGTCGCTGGCGGCGACCAGCGCGCTGCTGGGCATCTCAACCCGTCCGCTGGAGGAGCTCGACAAGCTCGGCGGGACCGCGGCCCGGGTGGTCCGCGGCCTCGACGCCCGCGTCGAGGCCCTGTTCGAGGCCGACGAGGAGCGTGACGCCGAGCTGGCCGCTGCCCTGTCGGAGTTGCGGCTGGTCAAGGACGCCCACGAGGTGGCCCAGCTGCAGGACGCGGTCGACGCGACGGTGCGCGGTTTCGAGGACGTCGTACGCCAACTGGGCCGTGCGAAGGCGACCAGCGAGCGGTGGATCGAGGGCGTGTTCGGCCTGCGCGCGCGCGTGGACGGCAACGACGTCGGGTACGGATCGGTCTGCGCCGCCGGGGTGCACGCCTGCACGCTGCACTGGACGGACAACGACGGCCCGGTGCGTGACGGCGAGCTGGTGCTGCTGGACATGGGGGTCGAGGGGTCCGAGCTGTACACCGCCGACGTGACCCGCACGCTGCCGGTCAGCGGCCGCTTCACCGACCGCCAGCGGCAGGTCTACGACCTGGTCTTCCGGGCCCAGCAGGCGGGGATCGCCGCGGTCCGGCCGGGTGCGGCCTTCCTCGACCCGCACCGCGCCGCGATGCGGGTGCTCGCGTACGGGCTGGTCGACCTGGGGGTGCTGGCCGACGCGGAAGCCGCCCTCGCCGAGGACGACCAGAGCTACCGGCGGTGGACGCTGCACGGCGTCAGCCACATGCTGGGCATCGACGTGCACGACTGCGCACACGCCCGCGAGCAGACCTACCGCGAAGGCACGCTGGAGGTCGGGATGGTGTTGACCGTCGAGCCGGGGCTGTACTTCCAGCCGGACGACCTCCTGGTGCCTGCGGACCTGCGGGGCATCGGCGTACGGATCGAGGACGACGTGCTTGTCACCTCCGGAGGCTGCCGCAACCTGTCGGCGGCGCTGCCCCGCGACAGCGCGTCCGTCGAGGCCTGGATGGCAGGCCTGCTCGAGTAGGTCAAGCGTGGTGCGCAAAGCGCCGACAACACCGGCGTGACGACCTCCATCGAGCCTTTCCTGCGTGCGCTGGTGGACTGCGGCGGCTCCGACCTGCACTGCAAGGTCGGGTCACCGCCCCGGGTGCGCATCGACGGGCGGCTGCGCAAGCTGCAGAGCTGCGACCTGACGCCCGAGGACACCCTGCAGATGGTCGGCGAGGTGCTCCGTGCGGACCTCGTCGAGGCTTTTCACCAGTCGAACGAGGCCGATTTCGCCTACTCGCTGTCGGGCGTCGGTCGCTTCCGGGTCAACGCGTTCCGCTCCCGCGGGTCCTGCGGACTGGTCTTTCGCCGGGTCAGCGTCGGAGCGATACCGCTGACCGACCTCGGACTGCCGGCGGTGCTGGCGTCGCTGGCGATGGAGCCGCGCGGCCTGGTGCTGGTCACCGGCCCGACCGGTTCCGGCAAGACGACCACGCTCGCCGGGATGATCGACCACATCAATGCCACGAAAGAATGTCATATCGTCACGATCGAGGATCCGATCGAGGTATTGCACTTCGACAAGCTCGCGATGGTCAACCAGCGCGAGGTCCGCGTCGACACCGATGACTTCGTCACCGCGATGCGCGCCGCGATGCGCCAGGATCCCGACATCATCCTGGTCGGCGAGATGCGCGACCACGAGACGGTCAAAGCTGCGCTGGCGGCGGCGGAGACCGGGCACTTCGTGATGTCGACGCTGCACACGACCGACGCCGCAGAGACCATCAACCGGATCATCGACTTTTTCCCGCCGTACGAGCAGAAGCAGGTACGGCTGGCGCTCGCCGGCTCGCTCAAGGGCATCATCTGCCAGCGGTTGGTGCCGCGGGCCGACGGGGCGGGCCGCTGCGTCGTCATGGAGATCGCGGTGGGCACCGGCCGGATCGCTGACGCCATCGCCGACCCGGAGAAGACCAGCACGATCAGCCAGCTGATCTCCGAGGGCACCTACTACGGCATGCAGACCTTCGACCAGCACCTGGTGACCTTCATCCGCGACGGTGTGATCACCCTCGACGACGCGATGGCGGCGAGCACCAGCCCGCACGACCTGACGGTCGAGCTCCGCCGGCTCGGGCTGGTCGCCTGAGTCCGGTCAGCCCGTGACCGTGCCGTGTACGGAGCAGCGGGCCGACCAGCCGGTCGGCGTCACCTGCACGACCATCCGGCGACAGCACTGTGCGCAGTAGCGCGGCGGCTCGAGCTCCGCCGCCTGTCGGCAGGCCGGGTGCCCGCCACGCTCGCCGCCCGGCCCGACGCGCTGACCGCAGTGCCCGCACCACACCGCCAGGTCCAGGGCGTATGTCAGCAGGGTGAGCCCGAGCTCGGGCGACCAGTCGTCGCCCGGTGTGCGCACGAAGCCGAGCCGCTCGTACAGCCGGTGCGCCGACGCCATCTCGGCCTGCGTCGACAGCCGCACCCGGGTGCAGCCGTCGGCCACCGCCGCGTCGAGCGCGGCGTCCATCAGCGCGCCGCCCACGCCGCGACCGCGCAGCGCCGGGTCGGTGAGCAGCATCCGGACCACCGCCTCGCCCGGCCCGGCCTGCTCGGCGTACCGCCCGCCACCGGTCGCGACCGTCACCGAGCCGACGACCCGGCCGTCCTCGAGCGCCACGAGCACCAACGACTGCGCTGCACGTGCCGCGACGTCCCGCAGCACCGGCAGGTAGCCCCCGGAGGCCCAGCCCTCGGCGAGGTAGGTGTCGCCGAGCAGCGCGCCGACCGCGTCGAACTCCGCCGGCCGCGCGCGGCGGACCTCGATCGTTGTCGTCACCCCCCGTGCCTACCGCACCGCGACAGGCGTCACCCCCGGCGGGGTGCCGCGGTGCAGGAGGACCTGTGTTGCGGGAGCACACTGGGTGGCCGATGCCGCAGCAGCATGCCGACCGATGGAGGCCCCGTGACCCGTGCGCCCGTCCCGCCGTTCGACGAGCAGAGCGCCCGCGCAAAGGTGCAGGCCGCCGAGGACGCCTGGAACACCCGCGACCCGCAGCGCGTCGCGTCGGCGTACACGCCCGACACCGTGTGGCGCAACCGGTCGGAGTTCGTATCCGGCCGCGATCAGGTCGAGGCGTTCCTGACGCGAAAGTGGCAGCGCGAGCTCGACTACGCGCTGCGCAAGGACCTCTGGGCCTTCACGGCCAACCGGATCGCCGTGCGGTTCCAGTACGAGTGGCACGACGCCGACGGCCAGTGGTGGCGAAGCCACGGCAACGAGAACTGGGAGTTCGACGACGAGGGGTACCTGTCCCGTCGTGAGGCCAGCATCAACGACATCTCGATCGAGCCGAGCGAGCGACGGATCTCCGGGCCACGCCCACAGAGCGAGCACGGCCAGTCGATCCCGCTGCAGTAGAGCCGATTCCGCCGCCCTAGAGGAGTCCCGTGCGCCCCCGCCTGGCCCGCCGCCACCGACCGTTCGCCCCCGTCCCGCCGCTGCCCCTGCCGCCCGGGCGAGTCGTCGTGGTGCCCGAACGCGGTGAGCTGTTCGTACGCGACACCGGCGGCAGCGGGCCGGTCGTCCTGCTCGTGCACGGCTGGCTGTTCGCCAGCGACCTCAACTGGCTGCGCACCTACGCACCGCTGGCCGGAGCCGGCTACCGGGTGCTCGCCCTGGACCTGCGGGGCCACGGCCGCGGGATGCGCAGCAGCGAGCGCTTCCGGCTCGCCGACTGCGCCGACGACGCTGCAGGGCTGCTGGAGGTGCTCGGGATCGAGTCGGCGCTGGTGGTCGGCTACTCGATGGGCGGACCGGTCACCCAGCTGGTGGCGCGGCGGCACCCGGACAGAGTCGCGGGCTTCGTGCTGTGCGCGACCGCGCTGGACTGGAGCGACCCTTGGCAGAAGTTCGTCTGGCGGACGATGGGCGGCCTGCGGCTCGTGCTCGGGGCATTCCCGCTCGGCGTCTGGCGCGCGGTCGTGCGGGTGCAGGGCGCCGACCCGCAGTACCGCAGCTGGGTCGCGGCCGAGCTGTCACGCAGCAGTGCCCGCGACCTCGCCGAGGCCGGCCGGGAGCTCGGTCGTTTCGACAGCTCAGGCTGGGTGGGAGACCTGCCGCAGCCGGCGGCGGTGGTGCTGACCGCGCGCGACCGGTTGGTGCCGCCTCGCAAGCAGCACGCGCTCGCCGAGGCGCTCCGGGTGCCGCCGCACGTCCTGGACGCCGACCACGACGCCTGCTCGATGCGCCCCCGCGAGTTCGTGGCCGCCCTCCTCGAGGCACTCGGCACGGTGCGGGCCAGCCGGGCCGCCTGGCCGGCCGCTGAGCAGTCAGCCCCATAGGGCCCGCACCAGTACGGCGCCCCCGCCGAGGCCGGCCAGCAGCAGGGTCAGCCGCCGGGCGGTGCGCTCGGCGACCCGGCGCGCCAGCGGCACACCGAGGACGGCACCGGCCGCGAGGGCGCCGACGGTGCCCGCGAGCAGGCCGCCCGGCACCCGCGGCAGCCCGAGCGAGGGCAGCGCGACGACGTTGAGCCCGAGGAAGACGGCCTGCAGGCTGGCCCGTGACCGGCTCACCGGCCAGTCCGCGTTCGCCGCCCAGAACGCGAGCGGGGGACCGGCGACGCCGGCCACGACGTTGGTGCCGGCTGCGACGACCGCCAGCAGCACGGCGCCGACCGGCCCGCGCGCCGCCCGCCAACGCACCCCCATCGCGAGCAGGGCGACGCCGACCACGACGACGCCTCCCGCGAGCGCCGCGGCGGGCCGCTCCGGCAGGGTGCGTGCCAGCCGGGCCAGCCCGGGTGTCGCCAGGGCCGCGGGTACCAGCAGGAGCAACGTCGTACGCCGCTCGATCAGCCGGTGCAGCCGGCTGAGGAGCACCATGTTGAGCAGCAGTGAGAGCACCACCGACAGTCGGATGCCCTGCTGCGGCCCGAGGGCGGCGACGAGCAGCGGCCCGCAGACCAGCGAGAAACCCAGGCCGCTGACCGACTGCGCGAGGGTGCCCGCGAGTACGGCGAGCAGGACAGCCGCCGTCAGCATGTCCTCAACCCGGTGGCAGCGCGGTGGCCCGCTCGGCCTCGACCTCCTCGCGCACCAGGCACCCGCGCAGATGGTCGTCGACCAGCCCGCAGGCCTGCAGCAGCGAGTACGCCGTCACCGGGCCCACGAAGGTGAAGCCGGCCTGCTTGAGGCGCGCGGCGAGGGCGGTGCTGCCCGGCGTCGACGCCGGGACGTCACCCCAGCGCTCCGGCGCCGGCGCCGGGGAGGCGTGCTCGAGGACCAGCGCAGAGAGCCCGCCGTGCTCCCGCAGCGCGAGCGTCGCGCCGGCGTTCGTGACGCAGGCGCGCAGCTTGGCGCGGGAGCGGATCAGCCGGGCGTCGACGAGCAGCGGCTCGACGTCCAGGTCGACCACCCGCTCCGGGTCGAAGCCGCGGAACGCCTCTCGCAGTGCAGCGCGCTTGCGCAGGACCGTGATCCAGGCCAGCCCGGCCTGGAAGCCTTCCAGGCAGACCTTCTCGTACAGCTGCTGCTCGGACAGTTGCGGGCGGCCCCACTCGGTGTCGTGATACGCCTCGTACAGCGGGTCGCCGTCGCCGAAGCAGCGCACTACAGCGTCTGCGAGAGCGCCTTGATGGGCATCTTCAACTCCGTCAGCATGTCCAGGTCCTCGGTGGCCGGGCGGCCCAGCGTCGTCAGGTAGTTGCCGACGATGACCGCGTTGATGCCGCCGAGCATCCCGTCCCTTGCGAGGTCGCCGAGGGTCAGCTCCCGGCCGCCCGCGTAGCGCAGCACCGTGCGCGGCAGCGCCAGTCGGAAGACCGCGATGGCCCGCAGTGCGTCGTTGGCCGCCATCACCGGCAGGTCGCCGAACGGCGTACCAGGCCGGGGGTTGAGAAAGTTCAGCGGTACCTCGTCGGGCTCGAGCACGGCGAGCTGCGCTGCGAACTCCGCGCGCTGCTCGAGGGTCTCGCCCATCCCGAGGATGCCACCGCAGCAGACCTCCATCCCGGCGTCGCGGACCATCTCGAGGGTCGCCATCCGCTCCTCCCAGGAGTGCGTCGTGACGACCTTCGGGAAGTGCGAGCGGGCGGTCTCCAGGTTGTGGTTGTAGCGGTGCACGCCGAGGGCCGCGAGCGCGTCGACCTGCTCCTGGGTGAGCATCCCGAGCGAGCAGGCGATCTGGATGTCCACGGCCGCCCGGATGGCCGCGACGCCCTCCGCGAGCTGGGCCATCAGCCGGGCGTCCGGGCCGCGGACGGCCGCGACGATGCAGAACTCGGTGGCACCGGTCGCCCTGGTCTCGACCGCGGCTCGCACCAGCGAGGGGATGTCCAGCCAGGCAGCCCGAACGGGAGACGTGAACAGTCCGGACTGGCTGCAGAAGTGGCAGTCCTCGGGGCAGCCGCCCGTCTTGAGGCTGATGATGCCCTCGACCTCGACCTCGGGGCCGCAGTGCCGCCCGCGTACCTCGTGGGCGAGCTGCAGGAGCTCGGGCAGCTGCGCGTCGGGCAGCCGGAGCAGCTCCAGGGCCTGCTGTTGCGACAGCCCGACACCACGCTCCAGCACCTGCTCGCGCGCCACCACCAGCGGATCGGCGGCGGTCCCGGTCGGTGCGTCCAGCAGCTCGGTCACCGGGGCAGTCTGCCAGTGGTCCGGCTGCCGGCACGCTGCGGGTGACGTTCGCGTGGCCGCCACCACTGCCGGTGCCGATGCCGACGCCGGCTTTGTAGGGCTGTCCGCGATCCTGCCGGCCGGCACCTGGGACGCGTCCCGGGTCCTCGCCGTCGACTCCCGCCCGCTCCGCCCCAGGAAGGCTCGAGTTCCGTGCGACCGGCGCAATCGAGGCCGGTCGCCGAGGGGCTCGCGCTCAGCGACGGGCTCGGTGTGGGCGTGTCCATCGAGGCCGCCTGCCACCTGGAGACGCTGCCCCCAGGCGGCCGCGATCGTCCGGCCCGGCGGCACGATCGCCGCCATCGGCGTCCACGGCACTGCTGTCTCGCTCCCTGTGCAGAGCATGTTTCGCATGCACCGTGTCCATCTCCACACTGCTGACGAGGTCGCCAGCGGCCTGATCGCCGCCGAGAAGGTGGAAACCACCCCTTCCCGTCGAGCAGATGGAGGATGCCCGCAATGTTTCCAAGAACGCCGATGCCACGAGGCGCTGAAGGTCATCCTCCCGCGCGCCTGACCTTCGACGTCGCGGTCAGGGCTCGCGTCTGCCCGCTCCCTGCCGGCCCGCCCGGTCCCTGTCCCTCGCCTGACGATGCTGGCACGGTGCCGGGGACCCGCCCTCCGGGCCGGGCGTGCCCGGGCATCCTCAGGGTGGGTGGGTGCCCCAGCCGGTTTGGGTGATCCGGCGTCCGTCGTGGTGCTCCAGGTCGTGGCCGCGGTCGTGGTGGTCGTGATGGTGGCGGTCGCAGAGCAGGACGAGGTTCCACAAGCGCGCTACGTGATACCTCTCTCCGTGGGGAGCGGCACGTCCTCCAGCAGCGCCGGGTCGATCATGACGGAGCCCATCGTGACGGGGACGAGGCGCAAGAATCCGCCCCCAGGGCGAAGGCTCGCGGCGAGCGTGTCGGCATCGGCCACCGCTCGCTGCACCTTGACGCAAGTGCGGACCACTTGCTCCCACGAGGAGTCCTGCGACTTTTCTTGCCGAAGTCCGTGCTCACGAACTCAGAAGTGCTCTCGCCATCGCGGTAACGCGGCTCCAGCACGGCATGAAACCAGTCATTGCGTTCCTCCATGGCACCCGCAGCGGCCTTGCACCAGCCCTTGACGTCTTGGACTGTTGCGTTGCTCCAGTCGGGCACGCCGAACTGGGCCACGGGCTGCTCGATCTCCGTGATACGTCGGCCGAAAGCGACGCGCTCCAGGTTTGCGTAGAGCCAGCGTCTGAGCCACCAGGACGGCGCGCCACTCCAGGCGCCCGGCCCACTCCGCAAGGTGCCCCATAGAGAAGGTGCGCTGCTCGCTGGCGTCCCCGGCCCCGACGCTAGGACGGCGCGGCCATGGTTCCTGGCCACGACACGCAAGAGCCCCGGCGTGACCGCGACCTAGTCCGGCGGAGGCATCTCCCCAGCCCCCGACGTGGCGGGCGGCAGGGTGTCAGACGCCGGGACGCAGCCGAGGCCAGCGGTTGTAGCCCACCTGCGGATCGTTGGACCGCAGAGCGCAGATGAACTCCTTCTCGCGCTGCCGCACCTCGGCGTCGGTTGCGGTGTCGGACTCCCAGAGCACTTGCTTGCGGGCGGTGAAGTCGCGCCGCTGCTCGGGCGTGAAGTCGGCCGCCACCGAGGGGCCGTGAGCGCTGCCGAAGTAAGACAACGTGCCGGTGAGGTCCATGCCGACGTAGATTTTGCCGTTTGGATAAGTGATCTTGTAGACCACCTTGGTGCGCTGCTGCATGGGTCCAGTTTGCCCGCACCGGCTCGAACTGGGCGCGGCTCGGCGGCGGTCGGCGCACAGGCAGGGGTCCGTGCGCCCTGGAACGCCGCTCCGGACTATGTGCCGCCACCTCGTCACGGGCAAGGGGCAAGGACGACGAGGTGCTGCTGGGACCTGGACGTGCAGCGGTGTCACTTGGCTTCTTGGGACACCTGGCGACTTTGGGCGGTGACACTGCCGGTTAGTCAGTGTGTTGCCGTCACCAGATGCTGTCCACGACGTTCGGTGGCTGGGCCGGCAGCGGGTGTTTCCACGTCTCCGTCGGCGTGCCGCCGGGCTCGGTCACCTACCTTACGGTGCACGTGTTGTTCTTGCCGTTGTAGTCCGGCTCGGCGCCGAAACCCACGACCGAGCCGGGCGAGAAGGCGTCGTGGTGCAGGACGTTGCCGAAAGCGCCACTGGTGTCGCCCAGGTCAATGTGCACCTCGTAGGCGCTCGCCTTCTCCTTGTTCGTCAGCAGGAAGTTGCCCCCGCCGGTGGGCTCCAGGGTCCTGTCGGCCCGTGGCATGGTCGCGGCTGTCACGGCGGCGTCCTTCACGGCGTTGGCACGACGGTCGGTCCTGCGGTTCATCTGCTGCACGCCAATGCCAACCGCGGCCAGGACAACTGTGACGATGAGAATGCTGGCGTCAGGCCTTGAGGCCCCCGTCGGCACGCCGTCCCTAGGCTGGCCGGGTGTCCACGCTCGCCGAGTTGCTGCACGACCGCACCGCGCTCACCCCCGCCGACATCGACTGGCTGCACCGGCTGGTCGCGGAGTGGCAGCTCGTCAGCGACCTGTCCTTCGCCGACCTGGTGCTCTGGGTGAGCACCCTGGACGGCTGCTGGCTGGCGGCGGCCCACATGCGTCCGACCACCGGACCGACGGCCTACCCGTACGACGTGGTGGGTACCGAGCTGCGTGGTGAGCCGGCACGGCGGCTCGAGCGGGCCTCGCCCGCGACCCGGGCGGCAGGGCCGGGCGAGCCCGACTCGTCGGGGCGGCTGCCGATCCGCCGGGAGAGCGTGCCGGTCCTGCGCGGGAAGACGGTGGTCGCGGTGCTGTCCCGCGATCAGCAGCAGAGCGCCGGCCGCACCCCGAGCCAGCTGGAGCTGGCCTACCTGAGCAGCGCCGGTGAGCTACTGCAGATGGTCTCGGAGGGGACCTTCCCCTACCCGGGCCCCGGGGCCGACCCGGAGAGCGCACCACGCGTCGGGGATGGGCTGCTGCGGCTGGACCGCACCGGCCACGTCGTGTATGCCAGCCCGAACGCGCTGTCCGCCTACCGTCGCCTCGGCGTCTCCGGCGACTTGCTCGGGGTGCACCTCGGGCACACCGTGGCAGCGCTGTCAGCCGGTCAGGGGCTCGATGAGCCACGCGGGTCGGCGGCTCTGGCCGCCGCCTTGCGGTTCCGCGAGCCCCGGGAGTCCGAGGTGGAGGCACAGGGGGCGACCGTGCTGCTGCGGGCGATGCCGCTGCTGCCCGCGGGGGAGCCCCGCGGCGCGCTCGTCCTGGTCCGCGACGTGACCGAGCTGCGCCGCCGCGACCGGCAGATCATGGGCAAGGACGCCACCATCCGGGAGATCCACCACCGGGTGAAGAACAACCTTCAGACGGTGGCCGCACTACTGCGCCTGCAGGCCCGCCGCCTGCTGGACCCGTCGGCTCGAGCGGCGCTGGAGGAGTCGGTACGCCGGGTCGCCAGCATTGCGATGGTCCACGAGACGCTGTCGCTGGCGCTCGACGAAATGGTGGCCTTCGACGGCATTGCCGACCGTGTCCTCGCGATGTGCGCCGAGGTGGCGGCGCCGGAGGCCGACGTCGTCGTACGCCGGCATGGCGACGTCGGCATGCTGCCCGCCGAGGTCGCGACCCCGCTGTCGATGGTGCTCACCGAGCTGGTCCAGAACGCCGTCGAGCACGCCTTTCCCACCGGCCCGGGGCACATCGAGGTCCGTGCCGAACGCGCCGACGGAGTGGTACGGCTGATGGTGCAGGACGACGGTCAGGGACTGCCCACAGATTTCGACCTGACGACGTCCCCGCGGCTGGGGCTGCAGATCGTGCGCACCCTGGTGGAGGGCGAGCTTCGCGGAACGATTGCGCTGCGGCCGCGAGACGGCGGCGGGACCGAGGCGCTCCTCTGGCTGCCGCTGGCGACCTGAGGGCTAGCCGGAGTGGGCGCGAAGCCGGATGCTCCGGCGGGCCAGGAGGCGCCGCTCGTCCTCGCTGGTGGCGCCCCAGACACCGGAGTCCTGACCGCTGTCCAGGGCCCAGGTCAGGCAGTCGGCGACAACGGGGCAGCGCCGGCAGACCAGCTTGGCCTCCTCGACCTGGACCGCGGCGGGGCCTGCGGTGCCGATCGGGAAGAACAGCTCGGGGTCCTCGTCACGGCAGAGCGCGTGGTGGCGCCAGTCCATGCGGTCCAACTCCTCGTCTGGTGCGGCCGACCCTGCTGGGCTGGGCGCGGTACCCCCGTCGCGTTGGCGCCACGGGGTGTTAACACTTGCACCGGGTGAAGGCGCAGGCAAGGGCCTTGCCCGGCGTCTTGAGTTGGGCCGTGTCGGGTTCGTCACGTCCTCGCCAGACACGCTCCCCGGGTTCCAGCTCAGCCAAACCCGCAGCCCACCCGGACCTGGCAAGGCGGTGCGGTGCGGTGCGGTGCGGTGCGGTGCGGTGCGGTGCGGTGCGGTGCGGTGCGGTGCGGTGCGTCAGGCCACCACGGACAGCGCCGAGGGCACGCTGGTCAGGACGACGCGGGTGCGGTCGCCGAGGTCCTCGCCGTCGAGCTGGAACGGCTGCGGCTGCCCCGATGACACGACCAGCTCGGCTGCGTCGTGGATGGCCACCACGTCGCGACCGCGCGGGCGGGGCGTCCGGGCGACAATCTGCTGCAGGTGCCACAGCGTCGGCAGGATGCGCAGCCGACGCAGGCCGAACACGTCCAGCCCGGTGTCGAACGACGCCCGAGGGCACGGGTCGACGGCCCGGTCGCCGAGGTATGTCCAGGGTGAGGTGTTGCAGACCAGGGCCAGGCCGAGCCGCTCGGGCCGGTGGCCGGGACGCTCCAGGAGCAGGGCCGGCTCCCGGCGATCGGTCTGCACGAGGAACTGCAGGAAGCCTGCGCGGATGTAGCGACCCGGGGTGGCGCGCCGGCCCGCGGCCCGGGACCGGTCCACCCGGCGGACCGCGCCGGCGTCCAACCCCAGACCGGCGTTGAAGGTGAACCAGCGGTCATCGGCCCGGCCCAGCCCGACGGTGCGCCGGCGACCGCGCCGCAGTGCCTCGAGCAGGACGCTGGTGGCCTCCACGGGGGAGTTCGGGAGGCCCAGGGCGCGCGCGAAGACGTTGGTGCTGCCGCCGGGTACGACCGCCAGAGCCGGCAGCCCGGGTCGCGGCCCCTCAGCCAGCAGACCGTTGACGACCTCGTTCACGGTGCCGTCACCGCCGAGCGCCACGACGACGTCGAACTCGCCCGCAGCGGCGTTCGCCAGTTCGGTCGCGTGACCGCGGGCCTTGGTCTCGACGACCTCGAGGCGAGTCTCGCTGGCCAGCGCCCGGCCGAGCACGTCACGAGCCCTCGCGGTCGTGGCCGTGGCCGTGGGGTTGACGACCAGCAGCGCTCGCACGCTGGCATCCTAGTCAGCGCCGGCCGGGGCACCGCTAGCCTCTGGCTGGTGGATGGTGACCTGGACCCGCCCCCGGTGGCCAGGCCCCCGCGGTCGTTGCGCCGAGCCGCCGGGCTGGTCCTGCTACAGGCGGCAGCCCTGGTCGTCCTCGGGGTGGTGTACGGCGCATCCGGCATTCTCGGCTCGCCCGAGGACCGACGTGCGACCGTGCTCGCCGGGCTGCTCGCCGCCGCCGTCGGCCTGGCCCTGCTGGTGGTCGGACGGGCCCTCGCCAGGGGCCGGGGATGGGCGCTGTCGCCCAGCGTCCTGACCCAGGTGTTCGTCGTGGTCGTCGCCGTCGGGCTGCTGCAGGGCGGCGTCCTGGTCGTCGGCGTCCCGCTGCTGGGCGTCGCGGCCGCTGTGCTCTGGGCGCTGGTGACGCCCGGCAGCCGGGCCGTCTTCAGGGGCGCCGGCTGAGCGGCTACTCCTCCGAGAGCAGGCCCTCACGCAGCTGCGCGAGGGTACGGGCCAGCAGCCTGGAGACATGCATCTGGCTGATCCCGAGCTCACCAGCGATCTGGCTCTGGGTCATCCCGCCGAAGAACCGCAGCATCAGGATCTTCTTCTCGCGGGCCGGCAGCTTCTCCAGCAGCGGCTTGAGCGACTCCCGGTACTCCACGCCCTCGAGCGCGTCGTCGGTGATCCCGAGTGAGTCCGACACCGACGGCGAGTCGTCGTCACCGCCGTCGGGGGCGTCCAGACTGACCGCGGAGTAGGCATTTGCGGACTCCAGGCCCTCGAGGATCTCCTCGTCGGTGAGGCCGAGGTGACCGGCGAGCTCGGCCACCGTCGGCGAGCGGCCGTTCTTCTGTGACAGCTCGCTGGTCGCCTTGGTCAGGCTGAGCTTGAGCTCCTGCAGCCGGCGGGGTACCCGGATCGCCCAGCCCTTGTCACGGAAGTGCCTCTTGATCTCACCCACGATCGTCGGGGTGGCGTACGTCGAGAACTCCACGCCGCGCTCGAGGTCGAACCGGTCGACGCTCTTGATCAGCCCGATCGTCGCGACCTGCACCAGGTCGTCCAGCGGCTCGCCGCGGTTGCGGAAGCGTCGCGCGAGGTACTCCACCAGCGGCAGGTGCTGCTCGAC
>JBKJQN010000023.1:0-26232 GCA_046593925.1 Mycobacteriales bacterium | reverse complement strand
CCACCAGCACGGAGACACCGGACCCCACGCCGGCGCTCCACGCTGCCCCAATGACCGCCAACAAACTTCAAGATCATCAGACGTCCCCAGACGTCCCTACTGAAACGCCGGGGCTAGGCGCGGCGCTGTGACCGGGCTCTTCCTACCGAACGCGTAGTCGGCCAGAAAGAACAGCTCCAGGTCCGCGATCTTCGGGAGTGCAGCAGTGGCTTCCCCATCACGTCATCGAAGCGACGACGCGGGAGACCTACAGCTACTTGATCGCTACCTGCTTCCGAACCTGGGTGGGATGCCCCTGGTGGAGATGCTTCCCGGGCACGTCTGGGAGTGGGTGACTGAGCTGAGCGAGGTCCACGGCGCCAAGCCGCCGACCATCCGCGAGTGCAAGGTCATCCTCGACTCGATCCTGACCACGGCACTCAACGACCGCCTCGTGGTGCTCCACGCTGGCCAGGGAGTACGGACCCCGCCCGTACCGAGCAAGCCGCGGCCGGTGATCACCGTCGAGCTGTTCGAGCGTCTGTTGGTCGCTGTTCCTGACGGCCCGTTGAGGTTGATGGTGAAGATCGACATCGAGACGGGGCTGCGTTGGGGGGAGCTGTCCGAACTCCGAGTCAAGGATCTCGACACCAGCACCGGGGTGATCACGGTGCAGCGGGCCGTAGTGCGTCTGCGTTCGGCCTCCTCGGGTGCGCGGTTCGTCGTGAAGGCCTACCCCAAGGACGGCCAGGTGAGGCGCGTCCGGGTAGCCCCTCACATGGTCGAGAAGCTCGAGCACCACATCGCACAGACCGATCTCTCGGCAAATGACCTGCTGTGCGTCATGCCGACAGCGCCGCCGGCTGCGCGGGCGAAGCCTGAGCTTCCGCGGGCCTGCTGTGGCTCGGGGAAGGGGACGATCTCGAGCTTTCAGCCACGGCACCCTGAACTCCTACACCGACGGTCGCCGCAGGTGTCCCGCCTGCCGGACGGCGAAGCCCGACTACGGGGCCAGACGCCGCGAGGGCGGCAAGGACCATCCCCGTGGAGAGCGGACCGTCGCGACGGACGGCCACATCGGCAATGACTGGTTCCGACGGTCGATCTGGGCACCTGCGGTCGCCGAGGCAGGCATCGAGACAAAGGTGACTCCCCACGACCTCCGTCACGCTCATGCGTCCTGGCTCCCGGCGGTGGGCGCTGACATCCAGGTCGTGAAAGCGCGACTTGGGTATGGCAGCATCAGGACGACGGAGCGGTACCTCCGGGCGTTGCCGTCGAGCCAGGACGCTGCACTCGCGGCCTTGGCCACGATCTGACGTGGCTGAGGGTGCTCCCAATGGTGCGCCGCTGCCTTCTCATGGCTTGAGACGGGTCACCTGACCGGGCGCGGTTCAGCGCGCGTGGCAGCGCCCTGTCGTGACAGGAACGGACCTGCCGCACCGACCGCTGTCAGGCGGGCGGTCTCTGGCGTGTGGGTCGGACCCAGCCTGGGGCGGCGCCGATCACGACGGCCAGCGCGGCGACGATGAGCCCGAGGACGGCGCACGTGAAGAGGACGGTGGGGTACCCGTTCAGGGCGGGGTCCATGAACGGGTAGGGGTAGAAGTTCGCGAGTGGGCCCCGGACCAGGGTGTAGACCGCGTACGCCAGGGGGGCCGCGAGCCACAGCAGGGCTTGGCGGCGGCCGACCGCGGCGGCCCGCCCGCTCAGCAGCCAGTCGAGCAGGACGGCGACCGGCATGACGTAGTGCAGCACGGTGTTGTCCCACGGCACGGCGGTCAGCTCATCGGCGGGGCGGTGGGAGAGCAGCACGACGAAGACGAGCACGACCGTGGTCATGTACAGCGCGACCGCCCCGCGGATGACGTCGAGCCGGCGGCTGGTGAAGCCGGTGGCGGCGGCGATGCTGCCCGCCAGGAGGCTGAGCACAGCCATGATGTTGAACTCGACGGTGAAGTAGCTGAAGAAGTTGGCGGGTACGAAGCGGCCTCGGTCGACGAGCGTGGCGACCTCGGTGACCAGCGCGCTGAAACCGAGCAGCGCGAACGCCATCCGGGTCACCACAACGGGCCCCGGGCCCCGCATCACCTGGGTCCGGGTTCCGTCCATATCGTTCACTGCTGCAAGCCTTCCGTGTCGTTGGTTGAGCCCCTGCAGATCACCGCGTGCCGACAATGGCAGGCGCAAGGTATCGAACCACGCCGCATGACGCTCAGGCCGGTGTCGTGGCGATCAGTGGGAATACCGGGTCTTCGCAGCTAAGCGTTGTTGTCCGGGGGTGACACGGTTGCTGTCCAGGGCTTGAGACCAGCCGGCGGTATCAGGAGTCGTGGTGTGCAGACGAGTCGAGGAGGCCCCAGGTGCCGCTCCACGGTCGTGCAGCCTCGGGTTCGACGGGCGGGCTGCCGGTGGCGAGGTTGCCCGCGCGGCGACCGGTGTGGGTGCGGGACCTACCTACGCGGGGGCCGCCGGGTGACCGTGGTGTGGGTGAAGCGCCGGCGACGGGCACGGTGGGCAGGGCAGAGCCAGGCTGTGCCAACGGGGATGTGTACCGCCGGCTCCCGCTGTAGGGACCAACGGGATATTTCACCACGGCGGCAACTCGGGAGCTCCCAGACTCCCGGCATCCTCACCGACCACGAACCCGAGGCGCAGAACGCCCGGGATCGGCGCCTGCTGAGCCGTTCTGTCACCCTGGGCTGACGTCGTCGGCGTCGTTATCGAAGAACGGACCAGACACATGAGGGTCACGACCTGCACCACCGCGTGGCCATCCAGGTGACGTCGGGCCTCACGGTGCAGGAGCGGGCGGCCGAGGGTCTGGCCGCCCGGGATCACCAGCCACCCGCCGACCTCGGCGCATGGGATCCGCAGACCCGGGGCCACGACGCCCTGGAAACCATCCTGGCGCAGGAGCACATCCGGCAGGAGGACCTCCTCCCGATCCGCCACGGCAGGATGTCCGCCTCCCCGTGGACGTACTACCGGGGTGCGGCGGCCGTCGCCGCGGCGGACCTGGGGTCCCGGCCGAATACCGGGCTCACCGTGCAGCTGTGCGGGGATGCCCACATCCTGAACTTCGGGCTGTGGGCCACCCCGGAGCGTCACTTGTCGTTCGATCTGCGGGACTTCGACGAGACCCTGCCCGGGCCGTTCGAGTGGGACGTGTCCCGCTTGGTTGCCAGCATTGTCGTCCTGGCCAGGGACGCCGGGCTCAAGCAGGCGGTGGCGGACAGGGCGGTCACCGCGTGTCTGGCCGCCTACCGGATGCGGATGGCGAGGTACAGCACCGCCAAGCAGCTTGATATTTGGTACGACAAGGTGACTGTCGACGACCTCATCGGCGTGTTCACTACTGGGGACCAGAAACGTGCCAGCGCACTGATCGCCAAGTCGGCGGCCAAGAAGACCAGCGCCGGGGCAGCCAAGAAGCTCACCGAGCGCGTCGACGGGGGGTGGCGGATCACTGAGGAACCACCGATACGCACCCACCTCGAGACCTTCGCGGCCGGGGCCGTCTACCAGGCGTACCGAGACTCGTTGGACGACGATCGGCGGCACCTGCTGGACCGCTTCACCTCGGTGGACGGGGTCCAGCAGATCGTCGGGGTCGGCAGCGTCGGGATGCGTGTGTACTTGGTCCTGCTCAACGGACGCCACGACAACGACCCGCTGTTCCTGCAGATCAAGCAGGCCGGCCCGTCGGTGTACGAACCGTTCTGTGGGGCCAGCGTGCACCGCAACCACGGTCAGCGGGTGGTGGCCGGGCAGCGGCTCATCCAGAGCGCCACTGACATCTTCGTCGGCTGGACCACTGCCCTGGACCACGACTTCTATGTGCGGCAGTTCCGCGACATGAAGGTCATTGCCGACGCTGAGATCCTCGCCCCCCGGCTGGCCGAGTTCGCCACCGCCTGTGGGGGCGCCCTGGCTCGCTCCCACGCGCGCAGTGGGGACCCGACCGCGATCAATGCCTACATCGGCAAGGGCCGCAAGTTCGACGAGGCCCTCGGTCAATTCGCTGTTGCCTATGCTGACCAGACGGTGATGGATCACCAGCAGTTCGTGGCTGCCGTTCAGTCTCGTCAGATACCCAGTGCGCCGGGCTGGTAATCGCTGCAGGCGCCTCAGGGGAGGGCGAGTTCGGGCGGCGTTTTGAGCCCGGATCCAGAGCGGGCATCCATGCGCAAAACAAGTCGGCAAGGAGCCGCCGTGATCGACGAATGGGGACCGTGGGATGACTGACCCTGTCCGACCATCCCGCCGAGCTGCGTGCCTTCCCTATGCTCCGCGGGTGACCTCATCTGACAGCGTCACTCTGCTGTTGTCGGCGAGCGGGCTCGCCCTCGCCAGCGCCTCGCTCGCATGGCAAGCCGCCACCTCCTGGCTCGCAGGAGGACGCCTGCAGTGTGATCTCGAGATGGGTGCGAGGAATGCGCAAGGCACCTTCGTGACCCTCCCCGCAAATCAATGGAGAGGGCTTGAGAACCACGCCGAGTTCACCGTCCAAGGGCTCACTGAGGAATGACTCTCATCACGGCATGCAACGTCGGCCGTGCCGGTGCCTCCGTCACTTCGCTATACGCTCCGAGTGGGTCAGCAGATTCGGCTGGGGTCCACGAAGCCAGAGTCCTGGGAGGACACACTTCCGCACCGCCTCGAGCCCGGAGACTCCGCACGTGGTCGCTCGGCGTTGACGGTCTGACCACGGCGGTTGACGCTGCGAGGAAGCAGAGAAGGGGGCTCGCACGACTCTGCAGGGCTGGCCACTTTCGAGCGGAATTGCGTCTCGGCAGCAGGAAGACGGCCCAGTCAAAGCAGTCGCTGAAACGGTAGGTCACAAGCTCCTTTCGGACCGTACCGCCATCATCGGCGCACGACCACCGTGAGCCCGTCCCTGGCCGTGAAGGTCGACCTTGAGGACGCCCCGGCGCCCGGCCTGCTCAAGGCCTACGACGACCCCGACCGCGGCCGGATCGGCTACGTCTGGTAGCCCCGCGAGCCCGGGCTGACCTACATCGGCCGGTACGAGCTGGCCCGGCTGCACCGGGTTGCCAAGGTCACCACCGCCCAGCGCGGGATCTGGCCGTCATGGCGATGCGCGCCTGCGCAGCCTTGAGGAGGGCGAGCGGCCACACAGCGGCTGCCAGAGCCGCCAGCTACGCCCGCCAGTCACCACCGTGGACCGGATCGAGGAGTGGCTGCTTGGGAGTGCTGAGTTGGGCGGCCATCCGCCCGGAGTTCGCCATCGTCCGCGCGTGTCCGCGCACGTTCAGGGCGCGCGGCTTGCTTACGAGGTGCTGACAAAAGGCAAACGGTCCTCCTCCCAAGAGCGGGAACCAGGCCGCTGCCCTGCTGTTTCGTGGTGGGCGATACAGGACTTGAACCTGTGACCTCTTCCGTGTCAGGGAAGCGCGCTACCAGACTGCGCCAATCGCCCGTGCTGTGCAGTTGTGTCGATGCGAGGCCGGGGCGGGAATCGAACCCGCGTAGAGGGATTTGCAGTCCCTTGCCTGAACCACTCGGCCACCCGGCCGGGGCCGGAGAGCGGCGCCGGCATGGCGCCTGTCGGCGCCGGTTCCGAGCGGACGACGGGATTCGAACCCGCGACCCTCACCTTGGCAAGGTGATGCTCTACCACTGAGCCACGTCCGCGTGCAGCAGCGCCCTGAGATGGCGGCTCCGAGAGAAAACCTAGCAGGCCCCGGCGCCCGGCTCAGGCGCCCGGCTCGGCCCCGAGCAGCAACGCCATCTCGGCGTCCACGTCGACATGCTCGCTCTCGCTGCCGGACGGGACGGCGGAGTAGGTCTGCCCCAGGAACGCCACCAGCTCGGGCAGCGGCACCTCGAACAGCGCCTGACCCGACGGCGACGACAGCGACAGGCAGACCACGTGCAGGCCACTGCTGGTGGACGGCCAGACCTGAACGTCGCCGTCGCCGGAGGGGGCGGTGACCCCCTCGGACAGCAACGAGCGGGCGAAGGTCCACCCCACGATCTCGCCATCGCCGCCCGTACCGGTGTGGAAGGAGACCTGGACGGCGTACGGGTCGAGGACGTCGTAGTGCAGTCCGGCGCGGACCGGCAGCGGGACGGACCCGGCGATGACGAGCCGCAACTGAAGGTCGGCCGAGACGCAGGTGGGGCGAGCCATGCGGATCCTCCGACGGTGAGCAGTGACCGGTCTGGAGCCGGTAGTCCTGTGGTTGCGGAGGTTCCCCATCCGCGCGGCCCGCTAACCGCACCGGACGGGCGTCGTCCAAGCGGTTTCGGGGTACCGTCGGCGGCAGCGCAAAGGGTGTGTGTGCTGTGACACGCCGTGGTCAAACCTGAACCGCGGGGGTCCCCGCGACGAACGTCCTGACATGAGGGCCGCGTTGACACTGCCGAGGAGCCGCCCCGTCGGCTCCGTCGTGCCCGCGGAGGTCTCTGAGACCGGCGCCCTGGCGGGCTTGGACGACCGGGCGCTCATCGCGAGGGTCACCGAAGGTGATGGCAGAGCGCTCGAGGTGCTGCACGAGCGGTACGGGCGGGCGTGCCACGGCTTGGCGCGGCGCATCCTGGCAGATGACCAGTTCGCCCAGGACTGCGTGCAGGAGGTCTTCCTGACCGTGTGGCGTGACGCGTCCCGGTTCGACCCTTCTCGCGGCGGCTTCTCCTCCTGGTTGCTCTCCATGACGCACCACAAGGCCGTCGACGCGGTGCGGCGCGAGGAGAACCTGCGCAAGCGGCGTACCGGCGCCGAGGCCCTTGAGTACCAGGAGAGCGACGCCCCCGCCGTTGACGACGCCGTCTGGTCCACGCTGCGGCGCGAGCGGGTACGAGGCGCCCTGCTGACCCTGCCCGAGGCGCAGCGCGAGGCCTTGACGCTCGCCTACTTCGGCGGCTACACGCAGCGCGAGATCGCGGGCCTGACCGACACCCCGCTCGGGACGGTGAAGACCCGCATGCTCACCGGGATGCGCCGGATGCGCGTCACGCTTGATGGTCTGTCGCGCGCCGACGAGCTGTCCGAAAGCACCGCGCCGGCCCCGGGAAGCACACCGTGACCGCCCCGCAGCGGCACGCCCGCTACGAGGAGCTGGTGGCCGGGTTCGCGCTGGACGCACTGGAGCCGGCCGACGAGCAGGAGGTGCTGAGCCACCTGCCCACCTGCGCCGCGTGCGAGCGCGACCTGACCGCGCACCTCGAGACGCTGTCGCACCTGGCCCACGCCGTCGACGAGGGGGCGCCGCCTGCCGGCGCATGGGAGGGAGTCCGCACCTGGATCGAGGCCGAGAGCCCCGGCGCCTTCGCCGAGCCGGTCTCGCTGGGCAGCGGCGCAGCTGCTGGGTCCGCGCCGGTCGTTGTGGATCTCGCGCAGGCCCGCGCCCGGCGTCGTCCGTCGCGTCGCCAGGTGGCGGCCTGGTCCTCGGTCGCCGCCGCGTTCCTGATCGTCGTGAGCCTCGGGACCGTCGGCGTCACGTCACTCCAGCGCGACCGCAACGCTCAGGACGCCATGTCGGCCCGGCTGTCAGCTGCCGTCCGCGCTGTGGAGACGGCCCCCGCGCGCACCGTCCCGCTGGCCGGCCCCGACGGCAAGGTCACCGCGGTAGCCGTGGTCCAGGGCAACAAGCTGAGCCTGATCGTCGACGGCCTGGCCCGCAACGACGCCCACTCCTCGATCTACGTGCTTTGGGGCCAGAGCCGGGCGGAGGCCAACCGTGCACTCGCCACCTTCGACGTCCGCGACGGCCAGCTCGACGTCGTTCACGACCTGCCGCTGTCGGCGACCGGGGGAGAGATGCCCGAGCTGTTCCTGATCACCCGTGAGCCCGGGCGTACCGCGCCGGACAGCACGGTGCAGCCAGCGCTGGCGACCGGGCGCGCGGCGTAGCGCAACCCCTCGACCTGATGGCTGCCCCCGTTGAGCTCGCCCTGGCCCCGGACCTGGCGACGGTCGGCCGGGCCCGGGCCTTCGTCCGCGAGCACTGCCGGGCGCTCGGCTTCGATGATGAGGCCTGCGATACGGCGGTACTTCTGACCAGCGAGACGGTGACCAACGCCTTCATCCACGGCCGCAGCGACGTGCGCATCCGGGTGCGGGCGACACCCGGGCTGCTGCTCGTCGAGGTTGCGGATGACAACTCCCGGCATCCACAACCCCAGGAGAGCGACCCCGACGCCCTCGACGGGCGGGGTTTGTTAATCATCGAGCTGATGGCGACTCGTTGGGGAGTGCGCGACGACCCGTACGGCAAGACCGTGTGGTTCGAGGTCCGCAGTCCGCGGGCGGGGTGAACAAGCAGGGTGAGGACCCGCTCATCTAGGCTGGAGGCCGTGGCAAGCGAGCACGACGGCCCGGCCGGCGTCTGGCGTGACCGCGTGCGGCGTACCCCCGGTGGGGCACTCGCTCTCAAGGCGGTAGCCCTGCTGATCGGGCTGACTCTGATCGCGATGGGCTTCGTCCTGGTCGTGCTGCCCGGGCCGCTGACGATCCCGCCGGTCCTGCTCGGGCTGTACATCCTGTCGCTGGAGTTCGTCTGGGCGGATCGGCTGCTCGACCGGGCCAAGGACAACGGCCGCGAGGCATGGGGCAGCGCGAGGCAGCAGCCGGTGCGCTCGACGCTGATCACCGTCGGGGGCCTGACGCTGGCCGCGATCGCCCTCTGGGCGGTCAGCCACTACGACCTCGTGGCCCGTGCGAAGGAGGCCGTCGGGCTCTGAGCCCGCCTCCGTGGAGCACCGACAGCGGGTCCGCGGCGCTGCGGTAGTGTCGCCGCCGCCCGGGGGCGTATAGCTCAGTTGGTTAGAGCGCACGCTTCACACGCGTGAGGTCGCAGGTTCGAGTCCTGCTACGCCCACCCCCCTGCCCCGCAGCCGCCAGGGCCGTCGCCGTATGGGCACCGGTTCCGGAATGCCGACGGCGCAGGGACGCTTGGCCCGATCACGTATCCCCCTGATCCGAGGAGTTCGTATGCCCACTCGTACCGCACGCACCGCCTGGAACGGCGGCCTGGAAACCGGCTCCGGCCAGGTCGAGCTGACCAGCAGCAACGTGGGGACGTACGACGTCTCCTTCCCCAAGCGCGCCGCTGACGACGCGGGCGGCACCACCAGTCCGGAGGAGCTCATCGCGGCGGCGCACTCCTCCTGCTTCGCGATGCAGTTCTCCGCCCTGATCGCCGAGGCCGGCGGTACCCCGCAGAGCCTCGAGGTCACTGCCGACGTCTCGCTCGGCCCGGACAAGGCCAACGGCGGCTTCATGCTGACCGGCATCGCGCTCAAGGTCGTCGGCGAGGTCGAGGGACTGGACGAGGCCGGCTTTGTCAAGGCCGCCGAGGCCGCCAAGGCCAGCTGCCCTGTTTCCAAGGCGCTGACCGGTGTGGACATCACGCTGGACGCCTCGCTCGCGTAGTCCGTCCCACGCTGTACCGACGGGCCGGTCCGCTGTGTTCCAGCGGGTCGGCCCGTCGTCGTGAAGGGATCGGGCAGGGCTTTCTCGGTGGGCCGGCTCGATAGGCTGGGGGCATGCCTGCCGACCTCCTGACTTCCGCTCTCGTCGTCGGCCCTGAGCAGGCGGGACAGACGGCCGGCGAGCTGCTCAGGGCAGCCGGTGTCACCGATTCGGCGGTGGCGCTCGTCGGCGGGGAGCTCGTTGACCTGGCGCACGTCGTGGCTGTCGGCGCAAACGTCGAGGCCGTGCCGTACGCCAGTGACCAGGGCCGCGCGGTGCTGCGGCACTCCGCGGCGCACGTGCTCGCGCAGGCCGTGCAGGAGCTGTTCCCGGGCACCCGGCTCGGCATCGGCCCGCCGGTGCGCGACGGCTTCTACTACGACTTCCTGCCCGAACGGCCGTTCACCACCGACGACCTGGTGGTTCTCGAGAAGAAGATGAACGACATCGTCCGGCAGCGGCAGCGGTTCTCCCGCCGGGTGGTCAGCGAGGCCGGTGCGCGGCTCGAGCTGGCTGACGAGCCCTTCAAGCTCGAGCTCGTCGGGCTGAAGGGGGCGGCCACCGAGGAGGCGACCGTCGAGGTCGGCTCCGGCGAGCTCACCATGTACGACAACCTGCGCGGCGACGAGGTGGCCTGGAAGGACCTGTGCCGCGGGCCGCACCTGCCGACGACCCGTGACATCCCGGCGTTCCGGCTGATGCGCACCGCGGCCGCGTACTGGCGCGGCGACCAGGCCAATCCCCAGCTGCAGCGCATCTACGGCACCGCCTGGGAGTCCAAGGAGGCGCTCAAGGCGCACCTGACCATGCTGGCGGAGGCCGAGAAGCGTGACCACCGGCGGCTCGGCGCCGAGCTGGACCTGTTCAGCTTCCCGGAGGAGATCGGCAGCGGTCTGCCGATCTTCCACCCGAAGGGCGGGGTGGTCCGGCGGGTCATGGAGGACTACTCCCGGGCCCGGCACGAGGAGGCCGGCTACTCCTTCGTCAACACCCCGCACATCACCAAGAGCCAGCTGTTCGAGACCAGCGGGCACCTGCAGTGGTACGCGGAGGGCATGTACCCCCCGATGCACCTCGACGCCGAGGACGGCCCGGGGCAGGACTACTACCTCAAGCCGATGAACTGCCCGATGCACAACCTCATCTTCGGGGCACGGGGCCGGTCCTACCGCGAGCTGCCGCTACGGCTGTTCGAGTTCGGGACGGTCTACCGCTACGAAAAGTCCGGTGTCGTGCACGGGATGACCCGGGCGCGCGGCTTCACCCAGGACGACGCGCACATCTACTGCACCCGTGAGCAGCTGCCGGGAGAGCTGACCTTGCTGCTGCGTTTCGTCCTCGACCTGCTGCGCGACTACGGCCTCGACGACTTCTACCTGGAGCTGTCCACCAAGGACCCGGTGAAGTACGTGGGGTCGGATGAGCTGTGGGAGGAGGCGACCCGCACGCTGGCGGAGGTCGCGGCGGCCAGCGGGCTCGAGCTGGTGCCCGACCCGGGCGGCGCCGCGTTCTACGGTCCCAAGATCAGCGTGCAGGCCCGCGACGCCATCGGCCGGACCTGGCAGATGTCGACGATCCAGCTCGACTTCAACCTGCCCGATCGGTTCGGCCTGCAGTACCAGGCCGCCGACGGCAGCCGGCAACAGCCCGTCATGATCCACCGGGCGCTGTTCGGGTCCATCGAGCGCTTCTTCGCCGTGCTGCTCGAGCACTACGCGGGGGCGTTCCCGGCCTGGCTGGCGCCGGTGCAGGTCGTCGGCATCCCGATCACCAACGAGCATGACGGCTACCTGGCAGATGTCGCGGCGACGCTGCGGGCCCGGGGCGTACGCGTGGAGGTCGACACCTCGGACGAGCGCATGCAGAAGAAGATCCGTACCGCGCAGAAGCAGAAGGTGCCCTTCATGCTGCTGGCCGGGGACGACGACGTCGGCAAGGGCGCGGTGAGCTTCCGGCTGCGCGACGGCAGCCAGGACAACGGCGTGCCGGTCGACGCGGCCGTCGAGCGCATCGTCACCGCGATCCGCGAGCGGGCATGATGCGGGCGCCGCGATGAGCAGCGGTCCGTTGTCGAAGGGCGGGTCGCAGGGCAACGACCCCCAGCTCGGTGCCGGGCTGCCGGACGCCTTTGCCCGGCTCTGGACCCCGCACCGGATGGCGTACATCCGTGGGGAGGGGAAGCCGCGCGGTGACGGCTGCCCGTTCTGCGAGATCCCAGCCCTGTCCGACGAGGATGGGCTGATCGTCGCGCGCGGCCGCTCGGCGTACGCCGTGCTGAACCTCTACCCGTACAACCCCGGCCACGTGATGCTCGTGCCGTACCGCCATGTGGCCGGCTATGACGAACTCACCGGCGAGGAGACTGCCGAGATCGCCTCGATGACGCAGCACGCCCTGCAGGCCCTGCGGCACGCCACCGGCGCGCAGGGCTTCAATGTCGGCATGAACCTCGGCGTTGTCGGAGGGGCCGGCATCGCCGCGCATCTGCACCAGCACGTCGTCCCCCGGTGGGGAGGCGACACCAACTTCATGCCCGTCGTCGGCGGTACCAGGGTGCTGCCGCAGCTGCTCTCCGACACCCGTGCGTTGCTGGCGCAGGCCTGGTCGGAGCTCTGAGCCCGTCCGTGGCCTCAAGCCGGCCGGTCGAGCCGGACGGCGACGTGTTGCTGGCCGACGCTGAGGACGGTCGGCTGCGACGGCTCGCTCTACGTCGCGGCCGGCAGCGTGCCGCTCCCAGCTCAGCGCCGCTATGACGGGCGTCGCAGCTGACGGCGAAGTTCGTGTGTCAGCCTCCTGGTCCCGGCACACGAAGTCCGCCCAGGGGTTGCACGAGTGCCAGAGGTGAACGCGGAGCGGCCTGACTTTGGGTGCTTCACCTCTTGATCACGCACACGATGTCCTGGAGCCGGGGGCGGCGGGCCCGCCACGAGGGCGCAGCCGAATGCCCGCGCACGCTCGCCGTTGAGGGCAGCGTGCGCTGGGTCCGCGTCCAGGGCACGAGCTCGGTACGCCAGGTCGACCTCGCGGCCGAGTTGAGCAGCGCACTCGTCGGCCTGTCGACAGGGCGGCCGCTGGTGAGCCCGGCCGGCCTGCAGTCCACCCCGGCCGGCCTGCAGTCCACCCCGGCCGGCTGCAGTCCACCGGGACCGGGGTCAGCCGGGTCCTGCGCCTGGACGGCAGTACCGGTGCGGTGACCGTGACCGCGGGCACCAGCGACGCGATCCCGGCCGGCCGGTGCCCGCGCCGTGCAGGAGGCGGCGCTGCTGACGTCGAACCAGCAGGGATCAACACGACAAGGAGGTCCACCTGCGCATCCGCACCGTCGTCCCGCTACGCGTGCTCACGGCCGGTGCTGCCCTCTCAGGGGGCCGGCCCTGCCGGCGTCGGCGGCGACACACTGCCCTCGGGCCACGACCGTCGTGGTGCCCGGCGCCGGTCAGCAGGACCCGACCGCGTGCCTGACCGACCTGACCACCCCCGGGCTGGTCGCCATCGGCAACACCGACTCGAGCGACTGGGCCACGCTCACGTCGATCCGGACCGCGGCCCAGCCGCCGACCCCGGGTATGCAGGTCGACGGCGGGCCGGTGCGTACGCGTCCCGGCGACGCGCTGCTTGCGTGGCACGAGCGGGTGACGCAGCCGACCAGGGCTGCTAACGCGACCGTCGGGCAGGTCTGCGGCAGTTCGCCCCGACGGACGTATATGAGGGGCATCAGCAACGGCGGCTACCTCACGCGGTGGGCGCTCGAGCACCACCCGGAGCTTGACGACGGCGGTGTCGACTGGGCGAGCACCCTGTTCACCCCGCAGACCAACCTGTTCACGTACCTGCCGACGGCGCTGCAGCACTACCCGGCCGCCGAGACCAGCCCGGCCGACCATGACGCGATCATCGCCGCCGGTCTTGCCCCCGGCTCCGAGCCGCTGTGGAAGCAGCACTACGCCGGGTACTGGGATCTCACTCAGCGCGCCTACCGCGAGGAGTTTGACCCGACGTACGACGGGTCGCTGAAGGCCGGTGTCCCGTTCTGCCGGACCGGTCCCGGGTGCGACACGCTGTACGACTACGCCAGCCGGCCCACGGCGGTCAGAGACGCCGTTCGGCGGGTTTCGCTGACGGGACGCATCGGTAGGGCGATGCTCACGCTGCACGGCACACTGGACGCCTTGCTGCCGATCGCAAAGGACAGGCACGTGTACAACCGGATGGTCGACCAGGCTGGTGGTGGCGCGCTGCACCGGTGCTACGTCATCGAGGCCGGTAACCACGTCGACCAGCTCGCGGACGTGTTCCCCGACGTGACGCGGCCGATCCTGCCCGGCTACTACCGCGCGCTCGATGCGCTGGATCGCTGGGTCGGGCAGGGCGTCGCGCCGCCGCCGGGTGGCACCGTGCCGCGTCCCACCTCCGGCGACCTCGCCCGTACCTGTGCCACGCCTGGGCAGCGCTGATGCCGCCCGGGCTGAGGACTGTCGTGCGCCGGTCGGCGTGCGTGCTCGCGGTGTCGGGCTACCTCGTGGCCGCGTTGTGCGGGACGCCTGCGGCGCCCACGGCCGGGGCGCCGGCGCGTGCGGACCCTGCGCCGCAGAGCGACCGGTTCCGGCTCGAGGCCTTCCGCTCGCTACTGGACCCTTCGCTCTTGTCTGGCGACGGGACCACGGACGTCCCGACAACGGTCGGGCTGCCCGACCTGCCCGCCTCGCCGGGTGGCGACGCCCTGGCGGCGGCGCTGGTCCCCGGCGCGCCCACCGGATCGGCTCCCGCGACGATCACTGTCGAGCAGGTCCGGCTGCTGACCGGCACGATCCCGCGCCCTGCGTACGAGGCGTACATCGCTGCCGAGACCCGGGTCGCGGGCACCGACCGCGCGTGCCGGCTGCCCTGGCAGCTGCTCGCCGGCATCGGACGGGTCGAGTCCAACCACGGCCGGCTCGGAGCCGGGGGCGCCGTGACGGCGAACGGCACAGTGGTGCCCCCGGTCCTCGGGCCGGTGCTCGACGGGAGCGGCGGGTTCGCGGCGATCGCGGACACCGACGCGGGCCGGCTGGACGGCGACCCGGCCTACGACCGCGCCGTCGGGCCGATGCAGTTCCTGCCCGGCACGTGGGCGAGCTACGGCGTCGACGGCAACGGCGACGGTGTCCGTGATCCACAGAACCTCCCGGACGCCGCGCTGGCCGCAGGGCACTACCTCTGCGCCGCCGGGGGCGACCTCGGTACGCCGGAAGGTGAGCGGACGGCAGTCCTCGCCTACAACCACTCCGACGCCTACGCCGACCTGGTGCTCGCGCTGACAGAGGCCTACACCGGTACGCCGCCCACCACCCCGGCCGCCCCGGTCGTCGCCGCGTCGTTGCCCGTACTCACTGCTCCGGCGCCGCCGCCCGCCGCCGCACCAACTCCGGTTCAGACACCGTCGTTGAGCCCGTCGGCGACCCCGACGCCGACCCCGACGCCGTCGCCGACTCCGACGCCGTCGCCGACTGCAACCGCCTGCCCGACACCGACGCCGACACCGACGCCGACGCCGACGCCGACGCCGACGCGCACTCCGTCACCCTCGGGCAGCCCCTCACCTACGGGAACGCCGTCGTCCACCGCCTCACCTGCCTCGACGCCGACACCTACGGCGTCCGGTACCCCGACCCCGACCCCGACGCCAACCCCAACACCAAGCTGCTCACCAGGGCCCACGAGCTGATGCGTCCTTGGGTCCGGGTGGCCCGGCGGGCCGTGCATCGGTGTCCCGGTGTCGGGTGAAAGCGTTGGCGACGGCGGTGGGGTGGCGGGCAGCCGGGGTGGGGGTGTCCGGCGTGCCGGGACGGGCCTGGTGCGCGGACCGTTCGCGTTCGGCGGTGACGGTCGCGTCGAGCTCGGCCTCGACCGCCAGCGTCGCTGCTTTGACCCGCTGACGCAGCCGGCTGCCGATGCAGCCGGGCAGGTCGCCACGGCCACGGCCAGGACCCGGCGCTCGACCTCGGCGGCGACCTGCTCGGCGCATTGCCGGGTCTCGTGCGGCGCGATCTTGGCCTGCCCGACCAGCAGCCGGTCGGCCTGCAGTCCGGCCAGGGTGCGCGGCACGTCCTGGACGAGCCGCTCGGCGTCGCACAGCCGGGACTGGGCGGCGAGCTGACCGATCCGCAGCGTCGCGGCGACATTGATGACCAGGAACTGCTCCACACCGCGCTCGCCCCGGCGCGTGGCGGATCCCTGGCGCGGCGTCGTACAGCTGGTGCACCTGCGCGGCATTCAGCACCGCCTCCTGACCCGCCAACACCTCGACGGCGGCCATCCCGGCCGCCTCCAGGCTGTCGGTCAATCTGGTCTGCACACCCCGAACCTACCGGCGACCACCGCCAGAACCGCCTGTCAGGCAACGGATTGTGGACAGACCGCAAGAGTTCTTGGCGAGCTGTGGCAACAGGTTCTGGCCACCTCCACGATGGCCGCTCAGCACCCGACCCCATGTTCCGGGGCCGCAGTCGATCCGGACCGACCGCGTTGCAGGAGGTGATAGCGGCCGGCCGGGGTCGCTGTCGGGCGGCGGCGGTCAGGTCAGGGTGGCGGCGGCAGGGCAACCAGGTGCGGCGGCAGACCAGGGCAGGCGTCTGGTGGACGTCGCCGGACGGTCAGGTGCGCTCCAACGTCCCCGTGTACGCGCTGGCGCGGGCCAGCGCCAGGGCATAGCCGACGGCCTCAGCGGGCGGCAGCTCGGCGGAGAGCAGGATGCCGTGCTCGTGAGCCGTCACCGCCAGGACCTCGCCACCGCGCGCGCCGAGGTCGCTGCGCACGCTGCGCTCGGCCCAGGCGGGGATGCAGATGCGTACGGCGACCGGCCGGCTGCCTGCGGCGACCCGGACCGGCGCCGACGGCAGACCGCCAAGCAGCGCCTCGGCGTGGCCTGGGCCGTACGTCCACAGCAGCAGCTGTCCGGTGCGCTGGTCGGTCTCGAGCCGGGCGACCGGATCGGTGCGGACCCGGTCTGCCAGGCCGGCGTCCACCTGGGCGCCGACCGGGAACGCCGCGGCGGGCATCGGCCACGGCGACAGCTGGATGGACCCGCCCCCGCCGGGAACCCCGCCCCCGACCGCGTCACCCGGAGCCGCGGTGAACACGTCGCCGGGCGCGGCGCCGAGGTCGACCTCTACCAGGGCGCCGGACGCAGCGGGAGCGCCGTCGTACGCGAGAACCCGCCGACCGACCGTCAGCCGCATGCCCGGCTCGAGGGAGCCCGACCAGACCCGCAGCAGACCGGCCGCTATCACCTCGGCGACGACCGGGCCGTCCGCGACCGGCTCTCCGTCGGGCCCCGTGGCCGCGGGCACCGGAGCCCGGCCGGACGGCAGCGCGGTGGCAAGGAGCTCCAGCAGGTCGGTCAGGCCGACGCCGCGCCGCGGTACTGCAACGAGCACGGGCTGGAGGTCACCGCGGCCGACCGCGCCAGCCAGCTCGCGGTCGAGGACGGCAGCGGCCGGCTCGTGGTCGTCCAGGTAAGCCTCGAACAGCTCCTGGTCGTCGCTGCCGGTCAGGACGGCCTCGACCAGCTCGGCGCGCAGCGTGGCCACCAGGGGCAGGTGCTCGGCCTCCGCGGCCCGGGTCTGCGCACCCTCTGTGACCCGCAGGTGCAGCAGGTCCAGCAGGCCACCGACCGAGCCGTCATCGTCGTGCAGCGGCAGCTGCAGCGGCAGGATCCCCTCCCCGAGCACCCGCTGACACACCGCAACGGCTTCGTCCGCGTCCGCGCCCGGCCGGTCCAGCTGACTCAGTACGACCAGCCTCGGCAGGTGCTCCAGCGACTCCCACAGCGCGACGGTCCGCGCATCGACGCCCTGCACCGAGGAGACGACGAGCAACGCGGCGTCGGCGACCCGCAGCGCCGAGTGCAGCTCGCCCGCGAGGTCCGGGTCGCCGGGCGGGTCGAGCAGGACCACCCGCACACCGTGCAGGTCGTAGGTGCCATGCGCAAGGTGCCAGCCGGGCCCGGCGGCGGCAGCACCGGCCGCGGCGAGCAGCGCCTGCACGAGCGTGGTCTTGCCCGAGTCCGGTGCGCCGAGCAGCACGACCGCCACCGTGCGCCCCTCGTCCACGGAGCCAGCCTGCCGCACCCGGCGCTCAGTAGGCTCGGGCGACCTGCCCCACGACCGGACGGACCTGGATGCTCAACGTGCTCCGCCCGGCGATCGGCCGGGTGGCCAAGCCGGTGGCCGGGCGCCTGCTGCGGGCGGGGGTGAGTCCCGACGCCGTCACCGTGGCCGGCACGGTCGGGGTCAGCGCCGGAGCCCTGGTGTTCCTGGCCCGCGGCATGTTCCTGATCGGCACGGTCGTGGCATTCCTGTCAGTCCTCACCGACATAGTGGACGGCGCGATGGCCCGGGAGCGCGGCACGAGCAGCCGCTTCGGGGCCTGGCTCGACTCGACCTGCGACCGGGTCGCCGACGCCGCGGTCTTCGTCGCGCTCGCCTGGTGGTTCACCGGCCGGGGCGACGACCGGCTGCTGGCGGCGGTCGCGCTGTACTGCCTGGTCGCCGGCGTCGTGGTGTCGTACGCCAAAGCCCGGGCCGAGGGCCTCGGATTGCGCTGTGACGTCGGTATCGCCGAGCGCGCCGAGCGCCTCACGCTGGTCTTCCTCGGCACCCTGCTGGTCGGCCTCGGGGCCCCTGACGTGGTGCTGACCGGCCTGCTCTGGCTGCTGGCTGTTGTCACCACCATCACGGTCGTGCAGCGTGCCGTCGAGGTGCGGCGGCAAGCCGCTGCCACCGCGTGAGCAGCCTGCGGGGCCGGCTGATCGACATCGGGTACGCCGCGGGCTGGGCGGCGGTGCGCGCGCTACCTGACCCGGTGGCGCACCGGCTTTTCCGTGCCGGCGCGGACCTGGCGGCTTGGCGGGGTGGCCGGGGCGTCGACCAGCTCCGCCGCAACCTCGCGCGGGTCGCCCCCGGGCAGGACCTCACCCGGGCCGCCGTGCGGTCCTACGCCCGGTACTGGTGCGAGGTGTTCCGGCTGCCGGTCACGTCGCAGGAGCGGGTCGTCCGAGGCATGACGACGGTGGGGGAGGAGCGGCTGCGCACTGCGGTCGCCGCACCCACGGGCACCGTCCTGGCGCTGCCGCACAGCGGTAACTGGGACCACGCCGGGGCGTGGTGCGGGGCCACCGGCGTGCCGTTCGCGACCGTGGCCGAGCGGCTGCAGCCGGAGTCGCTGTACGACCGCTTCGTGGCGTTCCGCGAGTCGCTGGGGATGGAGGTGCTGGCGCTGACCGGCGGCCCGCGCCCGCCGTACGAGGTACTGGCCGAGCGGCTGCGCGCGGGCGGCACGCTCTGCCTGCTGGCCGACCGCGACCTGTCGGCCAGGGGGGTCGACGTGGTGTTCTTCGGCGAGCGCGCCCGGATGCCCGCCGGGCCGGCGAGCCTCGCGCTGCAGACCGGCGCCGTGCTGCTGCCCGTCACCCTCGCCTTCACCGACGAGGGCTGGCTGTGCACGTTCCACGAGCCGGTCCCGCACACCGACGTGCCGACGATGACCCAGGCGGTCGCCGACGCCTTCGCGGTCGGCATCGCCGCGCACCCCGCCGACTGGCACATGCTCCAGCGGCTCTGGCTGGCTGACCTGCCCGCCGATGACCCCCGCCGGGCGTCCGCGTGAGGGTGGGGCTGGTCTGTCCCTACACGTGGGACGTTCCGGGGGGTGTGCAGGCGCACGTACGCGACCTGGCGGAGCACCTGATCGAGCTCGGGCACGACGTGTCGGTCCTGACCCCGGTGGACGAGCCCGACGCGCCGGCCCTGGAGGCCTACGTCGTCGCGGCCGGCCGCGCGGTGCCGATCCCGTACAACGGCTCGGTCGCGAGGCTCTGCTTCGGGCCGCTGTCACTCGCGCGTACGCGGCGGTGGCTGCGGGAGGGCCGCTTCGACGTGCTGCACATCCACGAGCCGACCGTGCCGTCGGTGTCGATGCTCGCGATGTGGACCGCCAAGGGCGCCATCGTCGCGACCTTTCACACCTCCACCCCGCGCAGCCGGATCCTGCAGGTCTTCGGCACCGTCCTGCAACCAGGGATGGAGAAGCTGACCGGCCGGATCGCCGTCTCGACCGCAGCGCGCCGGGTGATCATGGAGCACCTGGGCGGTGACGCCGTATTGGTGCCCAACGGCGTCGAGGTCTCGCGTTACGCCGGCGCGCAGCCGCTGCCGGGACGGCCAGATGTCCCCACCGTGGTCTTCCTCGGGCGGATCGACGAGCCGCGCAAGGGCCTCGCGGTACTGCTGGAGGCGCTGCCCGAGCTGGTGCGGCGGGTCCCCGACGTCCGGCTGCTGGTGGCCGGGCCCGGTGACGTCGAGCAGGTCCGCGGCCAGGTACCGGCGGGGCTGCGCGACCGGGTGGAGCTGCTCGGGCTGGTCAGCGAGGCCGACAAGGCCCGTACGTACGCCAGTGGCGACGTCTACTGCGCCCCCAACACACACGGCGAGTCCTTCGGCATCGTGCTGCTGGAGGCGATGGCCACCGGGACGCCGGTCGTGGCGAGCGACCTGGAGGCATTCCGGCGGGTCCTGGAGGACGGCCGCTACGGCGTGCTGTTCCCGGTACGCGATGCAGCCGCCCTGGCCGGCGCCCTCGCCGACCTGCTGAGCGACCCGGACCGGCGGACCGCCCTTTCCCGGGCCGGCCGATCAGCCGTCAGGCAGTACGACTGGTCGGAGGTGACCAGGCAGGTGGTGGCCGTCTACGAGACCGTGGTCGCCGCGAGCCCGGTCGCGGTCGAGGAACCCGACGAACCCGACGAACCCGACGAACCCGACGAGGAGCCCGGAGACGACGCCGACCCGTCGGCGCTGCGCCGGTTGCTTCATCAGCTGCGCGGGCGAGGGTGAGCCCGGTCGGCTGGACGCTGCTGGCCCTCGCGGTGCTGCTGGTCGCCGTCTACATCAGCTGGACCGCCGGGCGCCTGGACCGCCTGCACGCCCGTGTCGACGCAGCCTGGGCCGGGCTCGACGCTGCGCTGGTACGCCGGGCCGCCGCCGCCCGCGCGGTCGTGCTGCACCTGCCCCCGCGCGCGCCGCAGACCGCAGTGCTGGAGCGCGCCGCTGCCGCTGCCCTGCTCGGTGGCCCGGTCGCCCGCGAAGCCGTCGAGAACGAGCTGTCGGTGGCGCTGCGGGCCGCGCTCCCGCTGCTGCCCACCTTCGGCAGCTCGCCGGTGCGGGAGGAGCTCGACGACGCCGCCGGACGCGTGGGGCTGGCTCGGTCCTTCCACAACAGCGCGGTCACCAACGCCCGCGCCCAGCGCGTAAAGCGGGTCCCCAGGACGCTGCGGCTCGCCGGCCACCGGGTGCTCCCGCAGCACTTCGACATCGACGACACCGCGCTGCCCGCAGCGGTCTGCTCCGCCGGGCCGGGCGAGGTCGGCTGACCTAAGATAGGGCTCCACCCCAACGATCGTGAGGGTCCATCGTGTCCGCCCAGACCGCAGCACCCCAGCCGCCCGAAGCCACCACCGGCAGCAACCTGGTCAAGCGCGGGATGGCCGAGATGCTCAAAGGCGGCGTCATCATGGATGTCGTCGACGCCGCGCAGGCGCGGATCGCCGAGGACGCCGGCGCGGTCGCGGTGATGGCGCTGGAGCGAGTCCCCGCCGACATCCGGCGCGACGGCGGCGTGGCGCGGATGAGCGACCCGGACATGATCGACGGCATCCGGGCCGAGGTCAGCATCCCGGTGATGGCGAAGGCCCGGATCGGGCACTTCGTCGAGGCGCAGGTGCTGCAGGCGATCGGTGTCGACTACATCGACGAGTCCGAGGTGCTCACCCCGGCCGACTACGCCCACCACATCGACAAGCGGGCCTTCACGGTGCCATTCGTCTGCGGTGCCACCAACCTCGGGGAGGCACTGCGACGGATCTCCGAGGGCGCTGCGATGATCCGGTCCAAGGGCGAGGCAGGCACCGGCGACGTCAGCCAGGCCACCACCCACATCCGGACCATTCTCGGCGAGATCAAGCGACTGACGGTCATGGACGAGGCCGAGCTGTTCGAAGCCGCCAAGCTGATGGCCGCTCCCGTCGAACTGGTGCGAGAGACCGCCGGGCTCGGCCGGCTGCCGGTCGTGCTGTTCACGGCCGGCGGCGTCGCGACACCCGCTGATGCGGCGATGATGATGCAGCTCGGCGCCGACGGGGTCTTCATCGGCAGCGGGATCTACAAGTCCGGCGACCCTGTGCAGCGCGCCCGGGCCTGCGTGGAGGCCACCGCCTACTTCCGTGACGCGGACCGGATCGCCAAGGTCAGCCGCGGGCTCGGCGAGGCCATGGTCGGCATCGCGGTGGACTCCCTCGGGGCCGGCGAGCTGCTGGCGACCAGGGGCTGGTGACCGCTCCGCTCGTCGGCGTGCTTGCCCTGCAGGGCGACGTCCGCGAGCACCAGCGGGCCCTCGAAGCGGCGGGGGCGGTCGTCCGGCCGGTACGCACCGCCGCCGAACTCGACGCTCTGGACGGGATCGTGCTGCCCGGTGGTGAGTCGACCGCGATCGGCCGGTTGCTCGACATCTTCGACCTGCTGCACCCACTGCGGGACGCCCTCGGCAAAGGTCTGCCGGCGTACGGCTCCTGCGCCGGCATGGTGCTGCTCGCCGACGAGGTCGTCGACGGGCTGCCCGGGCAGGTGCTGCTCGGCGGCTTGGACGTGACCGTGCGCCGCAACGCCTTCGGCAGCCAGGTGCACAGCTTCGAGGCGCCACTGACGGTCGCCGGGCTCGACAGCGACCTGCACGCGGTCTTCATCCGGGCGCCGTGGGTCGAGCGGGCCGGGCCCGGCGTGGCGGTGCTGGCCGAGGTCCGCGGCCACCCGGTCGCCGTCCGCCAGGGCGACCTGCTCGCCACCTCGTTCCACCCCGAGCTGACCGGTGACGGCCGGCTGCACGCCCTGTTCGTCGCCATCGTGCGGGCTAGCATCCCGGCCAGGGCGACGAGAGGACGGGCACCGTGAGCGGCCACTCCAAGTGGGCGACGACCAAGCACAAGAAGGCCGTCGTCGACGCCAAGCGCGGCAAGCTGTTCGCCAAGCTCATCAAGACCATCGAGGTTGCCGCCCGCACCGGCGGCGCAGACGTGTCAGGCAACCCCACCCTCGCCGACGCCATCGCCAAGGCAAAGGGACAGTCCGTCCCCAGCGACAACATCGATCGGGCGGTCAAGCGCGGCAGCGGCGAGCTGGGCGACGCGGCGGCCTATGAGGAGATCACCTACGAGGCGTACGGCCCCGGCGGTGTCGCCGTACTGGTCGAGTGCCTCACCGACAACCGCAACCGGGCGGCGGCGGACGTGCGTACCGCCATCACCCGCAACGGCGGTAACCCCGCCGATCCCGGCTCGGTGTCCTACCTGTTCGGGCGCAAGGGCCTGGTGCTGGTCACCAAGACCGACGACCTGGTCGAGGACGACGTGCTGCTGGCTGTGCTGGAGTCCGGCGCCGAGGATGTCAACGACCTGGGGGAGGCCTTCGAGGTGATCTGCGAGGCCGGCGACACGCACGCCGTACGACTGGCCGCCACGGACGCCGGGCTGACGGTCGAGTCCGCAGAGATGGCCTGGCTGCCGACGGTCAGTGTCCCGCTCGAGGACGACGTCGCGCGCAAGGTGCTACGGCTCGTCGACGTCCTGGAGGACCTGGATGACGTGCAGAACGTCTGGGCCAACTTCGACGTCAGCGACGAGGTCCTCGAGTCGGTCTGAATGACTGTCCGGCCGCGGGGTGACGTCCGCGACCGCCACCCCGTCGTGGTGCGGCGGGAACGTCACGGGAGGCCCCATGGGTGCGGGCGCAGACACCACCCCGATCCGCCCGAACACGCAGTACGACCTGGCTCGGCGGCAGCTAGACGCGTTGGACATCTGGAACGCCCGCCGACGGGTGCAGATCGACGCCGTCGAGGTCGGCCAGCGCAGTCGCGAACAACGGCTCGACCTGGCGCGTCGGAGGGAAGGCACCCGCGAGCAGCACCGGGCCATCGTGCGCGAGCACCGACCGCCAGCTACGCGAGAACGGGCGCTCACCCAACCGTACCGGTGCGCCCAGGGTGGTGGTTGCGCACCGCAACGCCTGGTTCACGGGCAGGCTGGCGGACGCGCTGATCGGCGCCGGGCTCGAGGTCGTGGCCCGGCTCGACAACGGTGCGCACGCGGTGGGGGTGGCGGTCGCCGAGCCGCCCGACCTGCTGCTGGTCGAGGATGCCTTGCCGATGCTGACCGGTGCCGCCGTGGTGCGGGAGGTCACGGCCTGCGCGCCCTCGGTGCTCATCGCCGCGCAGGTCGCCCACGAGGACGGCATCGCGGCGATGCTGGACGCCGGCGCAGCAGCGGTGTGGTCACGCCGGGTGCCGCCGGTAGACCTGGCGGCCGGCCCGTTGGCCCTGCTCCCACCTCGGGGTGCCTGAGCCGGGCCACCCGGTGACTGGGGGCTGCGCAGCCTGCAGACCGAGGGGCTGCCACTGCTCGAGCTGGGCCCGGACCTCCCCACCTCTGAATCTCGAGGGGCGAGGTGAAGGTTCCACCGCTGGAGAGCGCCTGCCAGAGGCCGCGCTGCGCTCCCCTTCGATGGTGCACTTCCCCTGCGTGCGGTCGCTGTGAAGCCCTGCGAAGCGCCCTCTCGCAGGGGAGCGGAGCCAGCGGGCCCGACCGGAGCTGCCGGAGCGGCCAGGTGGTGATTTCTGACGTCGGCAGCTCAGGGCGCGTGCCTGCGGTACCCGCGACCTGCGCGTGGCTGTCGGCCAGCCGGCGCAACGTCTCACGTGCACCTCGCTGCATCATCCGACGCGTCACGCCAAGGCGCGGAGATGATGTTGCGAGGTGCACGTCGTTTGTCCCGCAGGCTCGCCCCCTCAGCGTGGCGTCGTGGCCACTCGAGCCGGGGATCGGGGTGGCTGTCCTCGGCGACAAGGTGGCGTCGGTGGCCGGCGGGCATCGGCGCGCCTGCGGGCAGGACGGGCCCGGGAGCCGTAGGGTCCCGAACGACTGTTCGAACAAGGAGGCGACATGCGGGTGCTCGGCGTGGACCCCGGTCTGACCCGGTGCGGGCTCGGCGTGGTCGAGGGTGTGCCCGGCCGGGCGACCCTCGTCGCGGTGGGTGTCGTACGGACGCCCGCGGACGCCCCGCTCGGTGAGCGGCTGGTGGCACTCGAGAAGGAGTTCGAGGGCTGGCTGGACGTGCATCGCCCCGATGCCGTGGCCGTCGAGCGGGTCTTCGCCCAGTCCAACGTGCGTACCGTGATGGGCACCGCCCAGGCGGGCGCGGTGGCCGTGGTCTGCGCAGCCCGCCGGGGCCTGCCCGTCGCCCTGCACACCCCCTCGGAGGTCAAGGCATCCGTCACCGGCTCGGGCCGCGCCGACAAGGAGCAGGTCGGCCTGATGGTCGCCCGTCTGCTGCGGCTCGATGGGCCGCCCAAGCCGGCGGACGCCGCAGACGCGCTCGCACTCGCGCTCTGTCAGCTGTGGCGCGGCCCGGCGCTGGCCCGCCTCGCCGCCGCGGCACGCCGGTGATCGCCAGCGTCGCCGGCACCGTGACTGCGCTGACGGTGGGCGGCGTCGTGCTGCGGGTCGGCGGGGTCGGGCTGGCCCTGCAGACCACGCCCGGCACCCGGGCCCGGCTGCGGATCGGCGACGACGCCGAGATGGCGACCTCGCTGGTCGTCCGTGAGGACAGTCTGACGCTGTACGGCTTCGGCGACGCCGACGAGCGCGACCTGTTCGAGCTGCTGCAGACCAGCTCGGGGGTCGGGCCGCGGCTGGCGCAGGCGGTGCTCACGGTCCATGAGCCGGACGCCTTCCGGCGCGCCCTGCAGACCGAGGACCTCGCGGTCCTGTGCATGGTCCCCGGCATCGGCAAGAAGGGCGCCCAGCGGATGGTGCTGGAGCTGAAGGACAAGGTGGGCGCGGTGCTCACGGCCCGCGTGCCGACGGCCCGACCGGGCTGGGCCGCCACCCTCACCGACGCCCTCACCGGCCTGGGCTGGCCGCTCGTGCAGGCGGAGGACACGGTGGCCCGGCTGGGGCAGGCGCACCCCGACGCCGGCGACGACGACGTGCCAGGGCTGCTGCGCGAAGGCCTGACGCTGCTGAGCAGGGCCCGGTGAGCGAGCTTGAGCGCCAGGAGGCCGACGAGCTGGCCCGCCGATCCGAGTTGGCCCACGCCGAGGTGGCGGCGGACGGGCTGGCCCGGCCGGAGGCCCTAGCGGACGAGCAGCAGGTCGAGGCGGCACTGCGGCCGCGTCGGCTGGCCGAGTTCGTCGGGCAGCAGCGGGTCCGCGAGCAGCTCTCGCTGCTACTCGACAGCGCCCAGCGCCGGGGGCGGCCGCCCGACCACGTGCTCCTCTCCGGCGCGCCCGGGCTCGGCAAGACGTCGCTGGCGATGATCATCGCGGCGGAGCTCGGCACCGGGATCCGGATCACCAGCGGTCCGGCCATGGAGCGGGCCGGCGACCTGGTCGCGCTGGTCACCTCGCTGGCCGAGGGCGAGGTGCTGTTCATCGATGAGATCCACCGCATCGCCCGGCCGGCGGAGGAGCTGCTGTACGTCGCGATGGAGGACTTTCGGGTCGACGTCATCGTCGGCAAGGGCCCCGGCAGCACGGCGATCCCGCTCGAGGTGGCGCCCTTCACGCTGGTCGGTGCGACCACCCGCTCCGGGCTGCTCACGAGTCCGCTGCGAGACCGCTTCGGCTTCACCGCCCACATGGAGCCGTACACGCCGGCCGAGCTCGAGCGCGTCCTGGTCCGCAGCGCCGGCCTGCTCGGCGTGGACCTGCGCCCGGACGGCGGCGTCGAG
>JBKJQN010000104.1:0-72991 GCA_046593925.1 Mycobacteriales bacterium | reverse complement strand
CAGCCTTGACTTCGGGGGATGACACGCCTGTAATGACACCAGTGTCGTTCCCCCCGGAACGGTCCCCTCGGACCGCACGGAGACACCGCAGCCGGGCACACCCCGTGCCCGGGTTCGAGGTCGACGAGGAGACGAGATGAACGAGCCGGTGCGTCTGACTGCGGTGGGTGCGTGGGACGGCCAGGGTGACGACGAGACCATCCTGGGCTGGCAGGAGGAGGCGCTCTGCGCCCAGACCGACCCGGAGGCCTTCTTCCCGGAGAAGGGCGGCTCGACCCGGGAGGCCAAGCGCATCTGTGTCGGCTGCGAGGTCAAGAGCGAGTGCCTGGAGTACGCGCTGGGCCACGACGAGCGGTTCGGTATCTGGGGCGGACTGTCGGAGCGGGAGCGCCGACGGCTCAAGCGACTCGCCGTCTGAAGGTGGGCGTGGACGGCACGGACGGCTGATCGCCCGCGGAGCCTGCTCCGCTAGGGTTGCGGCCGCCGATGACCGCCCGAAGCATCCAGCCCGCGCCGGGTTCCGGCGAGCCCGCGCCGCAGGGCGTCGCCTGGCTGGGCCCCGAGCGCCGCGGACCCCGGCGAGCGGCGTCCGGTGCGCGCGCCGCGCCGCCGCGTACGACCGTCGACGTCACGGCCGTGCTGGTCGCGCACGACGGTGACCGCTGGCTGCCCGCGGTGCTCGAGGCGCTGGCCGGTTCGACGGTGGCGCCGCGCCGCACCATCGCGGTCGACACCGGCAGCACCGACGCCACGGCCGCCCTGCTCGCCGGCGCCACCGGACAGTGCCTGGACCGGGTCGTCACGGCCGGCCGGCGACTCGGCTACGGCGCGGCCGTGCAGGCCGGGCTCGAGGCCGAGGCGGACGCATCGGGTGGTCCTTCGACGTGGGTCTGGCTGTTGCACGACGACAGTGCGCCGGCATCTGACGCTCTCGCAAGGCTGCTCGAGCAGGCGTCGGCCAGTCCGTCCGTCGCGCTGCTCGGCGCAAAGGCCCGCGACTGGGACGACCCGCGGGTGCTCGTCGAGGTCGGCCTCAGTACCGACCGCGCAGGCCACCGCGAGACCGGTCTGGAGCGCCACGAGCAGGACCACGGGCAGCACGACGGCGTACGTGACGTGCTGGCCGTCGGCACGGCCGGCGCCCTGGTGCGGCGCGACGTCTGGGACGCACTCGGCGGTCTGGACCCGGCCCTACCGGTTTTCCGCGACGACCTCGACCTGGGCTGGCGGGTCAACGCCGCCGGCCACCGGGCCGTCGTCGTCCCGACGTCGGTGGTCCGACATGCCCGCGCGGCCACGACGGGGCAGCGCCGGCTGCACGCCGCTCGCGGTCGCCCCGAGGCCATTGACCGTCGGCACGCCCTGATGGTGCTGCTCGCGCACGCACCCGCGCCGCTGCTCCCGCTGCTGGTGCTGCGGCTCGCCCTGGCGACGCTGGTCCGGATGCTCGGCTTCCTGCTGACGCGTCGCCCCGGCCGGGCCGGCGACGAGCTGACGGCGGCGGCCGACCAGCTGCTGCACCCCCGTCGGTTACGGGCCGCCCGGCGGGTACGAGCCGGCACCCGGATCGTGCCGGCCAGGGCACTGCGGCCGCTGTTCGCCAGCAGCCGGGGGCGGGCAGCGGAGCGGGCCGATGCGCTCCGCGGCTGGCTGACTGGCGTGCAGGGTCCGGTGGGCAGCCGACTCGGCGGCCCCGGCGACGTCGCGGCGACGGAGGTCGGCAACGCCGGGGCCGGCCCGGCCGGCCAAATCCTCGTGGGTGACCCCGGCACGGACGGCAGCCTGCTCGGCCGGGTGTTGCGTCGCCCACCCGTGCTGCTGGTGGTTTCGTTGCTGCTCGTCGCCCTGGTCGCCGAGCGGCAGCTGCTCGCCACGAACGGCGGCGTGCTCGCCGGCGGCCGGCTGCTCCCGGCGCCCGGGGGCGCCCGCGACCTGTGGTCGGCGTACGCCACCGGCTGGCACCCGGTCTCGGTCGGCACCGCCGCCCCCGCGCCGCCCATGCTGGCCCTGCTCGGGGTGCTCGCGACGGTGCTGCTCGGCAAGGCGTGGCTGGCGGTGGACGTGCTGCTGCTGGCAAGTGTGCCGCTCGCCGGCGCGGCCGCCTACGCTGCGGCCCGCCGGCTCGTCGCGTCGGAGTCGCTGCGGCTGTGGGCGGCGGCGACCTGGGCGCTGCTGCCGGTGGCCACCGGGGCGGTGGCCGCCGGGCGGCTCGACGCCGCGGTCGCGCAGGTTGCCCTGCCACTGCTGCTGCCGGCCGGTGCGCGGCTACTTCGCGACGACCCGGCCGAGGTGGGCTGGCGGCACGGTTGGGCGCTGGGGCTCGGGCTGGCGGTGCTCACGGCGTTCGCGCCGACGCTCTGGCCGTTGCTGGCCGGCCTGCTGCTGATGGTCGCGTTCGTCGCCGGGATCCGGTCAGGCGGCCACCGCAGGGCGGCCCCGGCACGACCGGTGACCCTGCGCGGAGCCGCGGGCCTGCGCCGGCTGGGCGCGGCAGGGATCGTGGCTGCCGTACCGGTCGTGCTGCTGCTGCCCTGGTCCGCCACCGTCCTGGCACCCGCTGGCAGGTTGCTGCACGGGCCCGGCCGAGCGGCGCCCGATCCGGCGCTCGTGGACGCGGCCCTGCCCACCTGGCACCTGCTCCTGCTGTCGCCCGGTGGCGCCGGCCTGCCGCCGGTCTGGCTGACCGGTGGGCTCGTGCTGGCGGCCCTGGCTGGGCTGGTCCGCCATCAACGGCGCCGACTGGCGCTGGCGGGCTGGCTGCTCGTCCTGGCCGGTCTGGTCGCCGCCGAGCTGCTCAGCGCCGCGCGGCCGGCCGTGCCCGGCAGCACGCTGCACGTACCCGCCTGGCCGGGCCCGGCGCTGCAGGTCTGCGCGGCCGGCATGCTCGTCGCGGCCCTCGTCGCGGCCGACGGCGCGCGCGCTCGCCTCGCCGACGCTGATTTCGGCTGGCGCCAGCTGACCGCGGTCGCTACCGCGGTGCTGGCCGGCCTCGTCCCGGCGGCGGCCGCGGTGGCGTTCGTGGTCCGGGGCGCGGACGGCCCGCTCGCCCGCGGCAACGTCGACGCGCTGCCGGCCTTTGTGCAGTCCGAGCTGAGCCGAGAGCCGGGGCTGCGGGTGCTGCTGCTGCGGCCCGGTGCCGCGGGTCTGGGGTACGCGCTGGTCGGCGCGGGCGGCGTCCGGCTCGGCGCTGCCGACCTCGTACCGGACGAGGCGCAGGTACGGCTGCTCGACGCCGTCGTGGGCGACCTGCCGGCCACCACCGGCTCCGACCCGGCGAGCGCTCTGGCCACCCGGGCGGTGCGCTACGTCGCGCTGCCCGCGGTGGGCAACGACGCCCTCGCGGCCGTCCTGGACGACCGCCCCGGGCTGGTCCGGCGGGTCCGCGGCAGCCTGCTGCTGTGGGAGGTCACCGGCCCGAGGTCGCGGCTCGGCCTGCTGCCACCCGCGCTCGCCCTGGCGGCGCTGCGCGGCGACCCCGGACCGGACGCCGACCTGCTGCGCAGCGCCCCGCCGGAGCTTGTCGCCGAGGGCGAACCACGGCTCCGGCCCGGGCCCGCCGGCCGGCTGCTCGTGCTCAGCGAGGCCGCCGACCCCGGGTGGCGCGCCACCGTGGACGGCCGGGACCTACCGCGCAGGACCGCCTGGGGGTGGGCCGCGGCCTTCACCGTGCCCGAGCAGGGCGGGGCGTTGCGGGTCTCGTACGCGCAAGGCGGCCGACGTACGGCGCTCGCGCTGCAGGCCGTCGCGCTGGTCGTGGTCGTCGTGCTCGCGGCCCCTGGGGCAGGGCGCAGCAACGGGCTCGAGTCGGCGCCCGCCCGCGGCGCGCCGGCGCGGTCACGTCCTACGCGGTCACACCGGCGCGGCGCCCTGTGAGCCGGCGCCGGTGAACCGGCCCCCGGTCGCCCTGCTCGGCGCCGTGCTGGCCGTCGCCGTCGCCATCGCCGTCGGCACGGCCAGCCGGCCCGCCCCCGCGTCCCCACGGCGTACGACAGCAGCCGCAGTGGTGGGCGCCGAGGTCGTGTGCCCGGCACTGCGCCGGGTCGACGCGGACCAGTTGACCAGCCAGGTGGCTGTCGGCGTCCCGTCCGGCGACGCCCCGGCCGACAGCTCTTCGAGTGTCTCCGCGGCGCCGCTTTCGGGTGGCCCGGCGCCGCTGTCAAGTGTGTCGTCGCCGTTGCAGTCCGCCGGTCAGGTGGCCGCCGGCCTCGGCGCCGACATCACCGACGACGCCTTCGTCGTGCGGGCCCGGGGGAGCCTGGCCGCAGGCCTGGAAGCACAACAGCTGACCCGGGCCGGGACGGGTCCGCGGCGCGGGTACGCCGGGCTGCAATGCGCCGGCCCACGCAGCGAGACCTGGTTCGCCGGCGGGTCGCTGGCCGCGGGCGAGTCCTCGACGCTATTCCTGGTCAACCCCGACGACACCGGAGCCGTGGTCGACATACAGCTGTGGAGCGCCGAGGGCCCGGTGGACCCCCGCCCCGGCCGCGGCGTGCTGGTCCCGGCCCGCGGTCGTACGGTGCTGTCCCTCGACACGCTCGCGCCAGGCCGCAGCGGCCTGGCCGGAAATGTCGTCGCGACTCGGGGCCGGGTCGCGGCCGCGCTGGAGCAGCTGCGCTCGAGTAACGGCCGGCCGGGGGGCGTCGAGTGGGTGCCGGCGACGCCACCGCCGGCCACCCGCGTCGTGGTGCCTGCGCTGCCGTCGGGCCCCGGGACGCGCAGCGTGCTCGTCACCAACCCGACCGACACCCCCACGGTCGTGCAGCTGCAGCTCACCACCGGCACCGGCCAGTTCGTCCCGGTGGCCCTCGACGCCCTCACGGTCCCGGCCGGCAGCACGGTCAGCGCCGACCTGACCGCACTGTTGGCGACTGCACCCGCCGCGGTCGCCGTCACCTCCGCCGCCGGGCCGGTGCTCGCGGTCGGGGTCGCGCTCGACGGTGCTGAGGCTCCGGCCGGTGCGCGACAGGACCTCGCCTACGCCGGGGCGGCCCGGGCCCTCGACGGCCCGGCCCTGGTCACCGGCGCCGCCGGCTCCGCCTCCGTGCTGCTGCTGTCGGCACTGGGCGACGACGCCTCGGCTCTGGTCACGACGCTGCCGGTGCTCGGGGTCGCCGCTACCGCGCCCGGCGCCAGCGCTCCGGTCCTCACGCCGCGGACTGTCGCCATCCCGGGCGGCAGCACCGTCGCGGTGCGGCTGACAGACCTCGGTGTGACCCCGGGCGGCCCGTTGGCCGTGCAGGTCGCCCCCGCCGCCGGCTCGGCGCCGCTGTACGCGTCGGTCCTGTTGCGCGAGGATGCCGCCGACGGGCCGTTCACCACCCTGCTGACGCTGGCTGCCGCCCCGCGGCTGGGGCTGCGGCCGGCTGTGTCCGCCGACCCGGGGGCCGCCTTGCCCTAGTCGGCCCAGACCGGTCAGCGGCCGGACGGGTCGATCTCGTCCGGGTCGACGGCGAGCAGCCGGGCGACCTGGTCGACGACCACGTCGTGCACGAGGTCGGCCAGGTCGAGCCGGTCGACGGCGCGGGCCTCGAGCGGCCGCCGGTAGACCACGACCCGCGGCGGCTGACCGGGCACACCGGGCAGCAGCCGCCCCAGGGGTACGCCGCCGCCGGCGGTCTCGTCGAACACGACGTCGGCGTCGTACGCGCCGATCGCCCCGACCGGCGGGACGTCCTCGACGGCGAACTCGACCTGCTCGAGCTGGGCGCCCCAGCGCTGCTCCAGATGCTCGACCGCGTCCAGCACGAGGTCGTCGAAACGCTCGCCGCGGGTCTGAGACGCCGGCACCTTCGCACTGACCCGCCCGACCGTGACGACCGGCGGCACCAGCGGCCCGCGCAGCCCCCGGCCGTGTCGGTCGCGGCGCCGGCGGCGCAGGGGCGTCGAGGTCACCCGGCGAGGCTAGTGGGCCGCGGCCCGGCGAGGGGCTAGGTTCCCACGTCGTGAGCCCTGTCCGGCGTTGCTCGCGTTCAGCGTGCAGCCTGCCCGCCGTCGCGACGCTCACCTACGTCTACGCCGACTCGACCGCGGTCGTCGGCCCGCTCGCGACATACGCGGAGCCGCACTGCTACGACCTGTGCGAGGCGCACGGCCGGACGCTGACCGCCCCGCGCGGCTGGGAGGTCGTCCGGCACGAGGCCGACCCGGCGCTGGCCCGCAACCGCTCCGCGGACGACCTCACCGCCCTGGCCGATGCGGTCCGCGAGGCCGCCCGCCCGACCCGCCCGCCGACTTCGGCCGGCCGGGACGGCGCCGGTCGGCGCGGTCACCTGCGCGCCGTCCCCAGCTCCGGCTGACCCCGCAGCTGGTTCGAGCGCGCGCCCGTCCGGGCCTGTTGCGCCCGCGACGCCAACACACAAGCTCCTCCGTGGCCGGTGCCCTGCGACAATCGGGGTGGCCGGGCAGCGTGGAGCACCTGCTCGGCCGGGGACGGCTTCCGTCGGCCGCGCTGCGACGTCCCGGAGCTCGTGCTCGTGCACGTGCCCGGCCCGAGGGTCGGGTGGCCCGACCGACGCGCTCGCGGATAGCCCGTTCGGGTCAGGTCAAGGCCCGGCACAGGAGTGACGAACATCGCTGTGCCACGCCGGAGCAGCTGCCCCCGGCGCCGATCCCGCCCAGGAGCCCCCGGATGTCGCTCGTGACCACCCCCACCCGCCAGCTCGCCAGCTGCCCCTCGTGCACCAGCCGGCGCGTCACCGCGATCACGATGACCCTCACCGACGGCTCGATCGTCGACTTCGCGTCGTGCCACGCCTGCGAGCACAGGACCTGGGCGCAGTCCGGACGGCAGCTGGACATCGCAACCGTGCTGGTCAAGGCCAAGAAGCACAAGCTCTGAGCTGACCGGCGGCTAGGGTCGCCCCATGACCGACCTGTCGACCATCATCAAGGCGTACGACGTCCGCGGCATCGTTCCGGACCAGCTCGACGCCCGGATCGCCCGGGCCCTGGGGGCGGCCTTCGCGACGTTCACCGGCGCACCGCGGATCGTGCTGGCCCGGGACATGCGCGAGTCCGGCGTCGAGCTCGCGCTCGCCTTCGCCGACGGAGCGCGCGGCCTGGGCACCGACGTCGTCGACGCCGGCCAGGGGTCCACCGACCTGCTTTACTACGCCGCCGGCACCCTCGACGTGCCGGGCGCGATGTTCACCGCGAGTCACAACCCGGCGCAGTACAACGGCATCAAGATGTGCCTGGCGGGCGCCCGGCCGATCGGGCAGGACAGCGGGCTGGCCGACATCCGTGCCCTCGCCGAGTCCTACCTCGACCGACAGCTGCCCACCGGCCCGCGCCGCGGCGAGCTGACGCGGCTCGATCTGCTCGGTGACTACGCGGCCTTCGTCACCGGCCTGGTGCCCGGCATCGAGGCGATCCGGCCGCTCAAGGTCGTCGTCGACTGTGGCAACGGGATGGGCGGGCTGACCGTCCCGGTGACCTTCGCCGGCCTGCCGCTGGAAGTCGTCGAGATGTATTTCGAGCTCGACGGCAGCTTCCCCCACCATGAGGCCAACCCGATCGAGCCGGCGAACACCGCCGACCTGCAGGCGCGGGTGACCGCCGAGGGCGCCGACCTCGGGCTGGCCTTCGACGGTGACGCCGACCGCTGCTTCGTCATCGACGAGCGAGGCGAGATCGTGTCGCCGTCGGTGCTGACGGCGCTGATCGCGGCCCGCGAGCTGGCGAAGGCGCCCGGCTCGACGATCATCCACAACCTGATCACCAGCCGGGTCGTCCCGGAGGTGGTCACCGAGCGGGGTGGCACCCCGCTGCGTACCCGGGTCGGCCACTCCTTCATCAAGGCCGAGATGGCGCGGACCGGCGCCGTCTTCGGCGGTGAGCACTCCGGGCACTTCTACTTCCGAGACTTCTGGGGCGCCGACTCCGGGATGCTCGCCGCGCTGCACACCCTCGCCGCACTGGGTACCCAGGACGGCCCGCTGTCCGGCCTGCTCGCGCCGTACGCCCGCTACGTCGCCAGCGGCGAGATCAACTCCACCGTCCCGGACGCGCCGGCCAAGGTCGCCGAGCTGCGCGCGACGTACGCGGACGCGGGCCTCGATGAGCTCGACGGCCTCACTGTCGACCTGGGCGGCGGCGTCTGGTTCAACGTTCGGGCGAGCAACACCGAGCCGTTGCTCCGCCTCAATGTCGAGGCGCCCGACGCGGCAACCACCGCGCGGGTGCGCGACGACGTCCTGGGCCTGATCCGGGCCTGACGACGGCGCAGCCCTACGCTGCTGCCATGAAGCTGGACGCCGGACTGCTCGAGATCCTCGCCTGCCCCGCCTGCAAGGCGCCGCTGCGGGTCGACGAGGTGGCCTTCGACGGAGCTGGGGCGCTGGTCTGCACCGGTTGCGGGCTCGCCTACCCGGTCCGCGACGACATCCCGGTGCTGCTCATCGACGAGGCGCGCCCGTCCACGTGAGCGGACCGCCCGACCTCGACGACGCTGCGGGGCTGATGGCCGCAGACCCCGAGGGGATGCTGCAGGAGGTCGCGAGCGGCGCCGCGCAGGTGCGTGAGGCCGCTGTCCGGTCCGCCGAGGCCGGGCTGTCCGCACTGGCTGACGACGGTCGGCCGCGCGCGGTCGTGGTCTGCGGGATGGGGGGCAGCGGCATCGCCGGTGACGTGCTGGCCGCCGTCGCCGGGCCGTCCTGCCCCGTCCCGATCATCGGTCATCGCGGCTTCGGGCTGCCCGCCTGGGTGGGCGCCGCCGACCTCGTCGTCGCGGTCTCCTGCTCGGGCGGCACGGCGGAGACGATGTCGGGTCTGGAGGAGGCGGTGCGCCGCGGCTGCCGGTTGCTGGGGGTCGGTGCCGGCGGCTCGCCGGTCGAGGAGCTGACCCTGCGAGGGCGCGGGCTCTTCGTGCCGGTGACGCAGGGCCGCCAGCCACGCGCGTCGGTGTGGTCGCTGTCGGTGCCACTGCTGGCGGCCGGGCACGCCCTGGGCCTGCTCAGCTGTGGAACCGCGGAGCTGGCGGAGACCGCCACCGTCCTGGAGCAGGTCGCGACCCGCTGCCGCCCCGACGCCGACAGCGTGACCAACCCCGGCAAGGCCCTGGCGATGGAGCTCGCCGGCGCGATCCCGGTGATCTGGGGGGCGTCGCCGCTGACCGGCGCCGCGGCGTACCGCTTCGCCTGCCAGCTCAACGAGAACGCGAAGACACCGGCGACCTGGGGGGTGCTCCCGGAGGCCGGGCACAACCAGGTCGTCAGCTTCGACGGGCCCTGGGCGCGGGGCGTCCTGTCGGAGGAGGACCTGTTCTCGGACCGGCTCGACGAGTCGACCCGCCCCACCCTGCGGCTGGTCCTGCTGCGCGAGGAGGGCGAGCTCCCGCAGGTGGCGCTGGGGGCCGACATCTGCGCGGACCTGGCCGCCGAGCGCGGCGTCGGGGTCAGCGCGCTGCTGGCGCAGGGCCGGTCTGCGCCAGCCAGGCTCGCCTCGCTCGTCGGGCTGACCGACTTCGCCAGCACCTACCTGGCGCTGTCGCAGGGCACCGACCCGACCCCTGTCTTGGCGATCGCGGCGCTCAAGGGCAGGACCAGGCGGTGAGCGACGCCGGGTCCCACGGTGGCGAGTCCAACGGTGGCGGTTCGCACGGTGGCGGCGCGATCATCGCGGCGCTGCTCGCCAACCTGGCGATCGCCGCCGCCAAGTTCGTCGGCTTCCTGCTCACCGGCTCCAGCTCGATACTCGCCGAGTCGGTGCACTCGGTCGCCGACTCCGGGAACCAGGCACTGCTGCTGGTCGGGGGCCGTCGCGCGAAGCGCGAGGCCGACGAGCAGCACCCCTTCGGCCACGGCCGTGACCGCTACTTCTACGCCTTCGTCGTCGCGCTCGTGCTGTTCAGCGTCGGCGGCCTGTTCAGCCTGTACGAGGGTTACCACAAGCTCCAGAAACCCGAGGAGATCGACAGCGCGGGCATCGCCATCGCGATTCTGCTGTTCGCGGTCCTGGCGGAGAGCTTCAGCTTCCGCACCGCGATCCGGGAGTCGCGGCCGCTGAAGGGCGAGCAGACCTGGTGGGGCTTCGTACGCCATGCCAAGGTGCCCGAGCTGCCGGTGGTCCTGCTGGAGGACTTCGCCGCGCTGATCGGTCTGCTGCTCGCGCTGGCCGGCGTCGGACTCAGCGTGCTGACCGGTGAGCCGCGCTGGGACGCCGTCGGCACCCTGGGCATCGGGGTCCTGCTGCTCGCCGTCGCGGTCGTGCTGGCTGTGGAGATGAAGAGTCTGCTGCTCGGCGAGTCGGCCTCCAGGGACGCCGTCTACCGGATCCGTGCCGCTCTGGTCGACGGCGACGGGATCACCCGGGTCATCCACCTCAAGACAATGCACCTCGGCCCGGACGAGCTCCTGGTGGGCGCAAAGGTCGCGATGCACCCGGCCCTGAACCTGCCCGGCGTCGCCCGTGCCATCGACGACGCCGAGGCCAGGGTGCGCGCCGCCGAGCCGCAGGCCCGCGTGATGTACCTCGAGCCTGACCTGGACCGCGCCACGGTCTGAGTGCGGCCGCGGTCGGCACGGCAGACAGGTGCTGCAACCCCGGCGGCCCCGGCACGGGTGTCAGGCCCGCTTGAGCGCCATCTGGTAGGTGGCCCTGGCGGTCTCGACGTCGTCGGTCTCGCGGCGAAAGGCCACCTCGACCGGGAAACTCGCGCTGCCGCGCCGGTCGTACGAGCCGCGGGCGCCCTCCTCGTCGCCGACCAGGGTCGCGGCTGCCAGCAGCGGGCCGGTGGCGATCCCGCTGTAGGCGATCTGCGAGGCCTTGACCAGGGGGACCGCGCCGGCTTCGACGAGGTCGCCGAACACCTCGAGGAGCACGGCGAAGGCGGCGGTCTCGCCCAGTCCGAAGATCGCCGCCGCGTGCGGTCCGCCGAGGTGGTTGTGCAGCTCGGGGCCGGCGTCCAGCCGGAGGACAGCGCCCTCGCGCGAGGTGGACAGCACCCGCGGGGCCAGCAGCCCGACGAAGCCGTCGGCGTCGTGCAGGCGGGCGGTGACGTCGATCACGGGGTGCCTCCGGGGGTTGGTGGCGCGAGGGGGTCGGCGCCCAGGAGGGTGCTCCCCGAACCTAGTCCGCGCGCCCGGTGGCAGAGTCCAGGCGTGCCCGCACTGCCGTCCTCCGTCGCGGTACGTGGGCTGGCCGAGCAGGGCCGGCGGCGCACGGACTTTGCCGAGCGGTCGATGCCGGTCCTGCGCCTGCTCCGCGCGCGCTTCGCCAGCGACCGCCCGCTGGCCGGGACCCGGGTCGCTGCCTGCATGCACGTGACGCCCGAAACCGCGGCGCTGGCGCGCACGCTGGCCGCCGGCGGCGCCGAGGTGCACCTTGCGGCGTCCAACCCGCTGTCCACGCAGGACGACGTTGCTGCCGCTCTCGCCGAGGAGGGTGTCGGGGTGCACGCGCGGCACGGCGTCGACCGGGCCGGCTACGCCGCGCATCTGGAGGCGGTCCTCGAGACCCGGCCGCAGCTGCTGCTCGACGACGGCTGTGACCTCGTGCAGGTGCTGCAGCGCCGGCCGGAGCTGCGTGCGGGGGTGCGGGCCGGCTGCGAGGAGACCACCACCGGCGTGCTGCGGCTGCGGCAGATGGCCGCCGACGGGGCGCTGTGGCTGCCGATGGTCGCCGTCAACGACACCGCGACCCAGCTGCTGGTCGCCAACCGGCATGGCACCGGCCAGTCCACGCTCGACGCCGTGATCCGGACGACCGGCACGCTGCTCGCCGGGGCGACCGTCGTGGTCGCCGGGTACGGCTGGTGCGGCCGTGGGATCGCGGAGCGGGCCCGCGGTCTCGGGGCGTCGGTCGTGGTCACCGAGGTGGACCCCGGCCGGGCGCTGGAGGCGGTCCTGGACGGGCACCGGGTCCTGCCGATGGGGCAGGCCGCGCCGCTTGCCGACGTCGTGGTCACCGCGACCGGCAACCGGGATGTGCTGACGCCCGCGCACTTCCCGGCGATGCGCGACGGGGCGGTGCTCGCCAACGCCGGGCACTTCGACGTCGAGATCGACGTCGCCGGTCTGCAGGCCCTCGCCGTCGACGTGCAGCGGGTACGCCCGCACGTCGACGAGCATGTGCTGCCGGGCGGCCGGCGCCTGCTGCTGCTCGCCGAGGGCCGGCTGGTCAACCTGTCGGCGGCCGACGGCCACCCGCCGGCCGTCATGGACGTCAGCTTCGCCGTCCAGGCCCTGGTGCTCGAGCACCTCGTGGCGACCGATCTCGCGCCCGGCGTGCACGCCGTGCCGGCGGCCCTGGATGCCGAGGTCGCGCGCACCAAGCTGGCTGCCCTCGGCGTGGCGCTCGACGGCCTGACGGCCGCCCAGGTCGGCTACCTGTCGTCCTGGCAGGCCTGAGGATGCGCGTGCATTCGCTGGACTGCGGCACCATGCTGCCGCGCCTGGTCGGCCGGCTGGTCTGCCACGTGCTGCTGTGCGAGACGGACGACGCGCTGGTGCTCGTCGACTCGGGCTTCGGTACGGCCGACCTCACCGATCGCAAGCGGCGGCTCGGGGCGGTGCGCCGGGTGCTGCGCCCGACGTACGACCCAGCCAGGACGGCGCTGCGGCAGGTCCAGGCCCTCGGCTTCGCGGCCCAGGACGTCCGCCACATCGTGCTCACCCACCTCGACCTGGACCACGCGGGCGGGCTGTCGGACTTCCCCGACGCGCTGGTGCACACGACCGCCGCCGAGCACACCGCCGCCGTCGTGTCGCCCGGCGTCGCCGAGCGGGCCCGCTACCACCCCGCCCAGTGGTCGCACGGCCCGCGCTGGCGGACGTACGACCGGCCGGGGGAGACCTGGAACGGCTTCGGTGCGGCGCACGCGCTCGAGGGCCTCGACGCGCGGTTCGCGCTGGTGCCGATGGCCGGGCACAGCCGTGGTCACGCCGCGGTCTCGGTCCAGACGGCAGCCGGCTGGCTGCTGCACGCGGGCGACGCGGCCTTCGACCGGTCGTCGTTCGAACCGGCCGCGCCGCGCAACCGCGCCCTGCTGGCCTTCGAGCAGGTCGTGGCCGCGGACCGGCGGGCTGTCCGCGACAACCACCGGCGGCTCGCCGAGCTGCAGGCCGGCGGCACGGCCGAGGTCGTCACCGCGCACGACCCGGTGCTGCTCGCCCGCCGCCAGGCCTGACGCCGCCGTGTCAGGCCGCCGAGGTGTTGGTCTGACACGACCCTGGTAATGTCGTGCTCGATGACGACGCTGACGATTCACGAAGCAGCGACCACCACCGGGTGGTCGGCGCGGATGCTGCGCTACGTCGAGCAGCTCGGGCTGATCGAGGCCCCGCGCTCCCCGGCCGGCTACCGGCTGTACGGCCCCGGTCAGCTGCAGCGGCTGCGCACCCTGCGCGAGCTGCTGGAGCGGCACGGCCTGGGGCTCGGTGACGTGGGGTTCGCCCTGCGGCTGCGCCGGGAGCCCGAGCTGGCCGATGCGCTCGACAACTGGTTTGCAGTCGGACCCCGCCGTCCCGTCGTCCCCGAGCAGACCGCTGACCAGCGGCCCCTCGACGACGCCGACTGGCTCCGCTTCGAGCAGGCCAAGCACCAGCAGCTGCTCGACCCCTGACCCGCCCGCACCCCCGAGAGAAGGACGCCCATGACCACCACCCAGACCGATTTCAAGGTTGCCGATCTCTCGCTGGCCGAGTTCGGCCGCAAGGAGATCCGCCTCGCCGAGCACGAGATGCCGGGCCTGATGGCCATGCGCGCCGAGTACGGCGAGAGCAAGCCGCTGACCGGGGCCCGCATCACCGGCTCGCTGCACATGACCGTGCAGACGGCCGTCCTCATCGGGACCCTCGTCGAGCTCGGCGCCAAGGTCCGCTGGGTCAGCTGCAACATCTTCAGCACCCAGGACCACGCCGCCGCCGCGGTCGCGGTCGGCCCGCACGGCACGGCCGAGGACCCGCAGGGCGTGCCCGTCTTCGCCTGGAAGGGCGAGACGCTGGAGGAGTACTGGTGGTGCACCGAGCAGGTCGTCGGCTGGCCGGACGGCGCGGGCCCCAACATGATCCTGGACGACGGCGGCGACGTCACGCTGCTGGTCCACAAGGGAGTGGAGTTCGAGAAGGCCGGCGTCGTGCCGGCACTCGATGAGGAGCACAGCGACGAGTACAAGGTCATCCTGGAGACGCTGCGCCGCTCGCTGGTGAGCGACCCGCAGCGCTTCACGGTGATCGCCGCCGGCATCAAGGGCGTCACCGAGGAGACGACCACCGGCGTCATGCGGCTGTACGAGTTCCACAAGGCCGGCACGCTGCTGTTCCCGGCGATCAACGTCAACGACTCGGTCACCAAGAGCAAGTTCGACAACCTGTACGGCGTACGGCACTCGCTCGTCGACGGCATCTTCCGCGCCACCGACGTCATGCTGTCGGGCAAGACGGCCGTGGTCTGCGGCTTCGGCGACGTCGGCAAGGGCTCGGCCGAGTCGCTGCGTGCCCAGGGCGCCCGCGTCATCGTCACCGAGGTCGACCCGATCTGCGCCCTGCAGGCCGCGATGGAGGGCTACCAGGTGGCTCGGCTGGAGGACGTCATCGCCACCGCCGACGTCTTCATCACCGCCACCGGCAACAAGGACATCGTGATGGCCGCAGACATGGCCCTGATGAAGCACCAGGCCATCGTCGGCAACATCGGTCACTTCGACAATGAGATCGACATCGTCGGACTGACCCGCTTCCCGGGCATCGAGCGGGTCAACATCAAGCCGCAGGTCGATGAGTGGGTGTTCGCGGCCGCCGACGGTCGCCCCGCGCACTCGATCATCATGCTGAGCGAGGGTCGCCTGCTCAACCTGGGCAACGCCACCGGCCACCCGAGCTTCGTGATGAGCAACTCCTTCACCAACCAGACGATCGCCCAGATCGAGCTGTGGACGAAGAACGACGAGTACGAGACCCAGGTGTACGTCCTGCCCAAGCACCTCGACGAGAAGGTCGCCCGGCTGCACATCGACGCGCTCGGCGTGCGCCTCACCGAGCTTCGCAAGGACCAGGCGGAGTACATCGGTGTCGACGTCGAGGGCCCGTACAAGAGCGAGATGTACCGGTACTAGACGTCCCCGGCACACCGGGCCCGGCACCGTTCGTGGGTGACGGGCCCGGCTGGTGGGGAAGTACGGCGGCCGGGGCAAAAGACCTGGTCGGTCGGCCCGCGCAGTGGAACCGGTTCGGCGCCACCAGCCAGCCTGATCAGGACTGACCGGCTCCCGCTCTCAGGACGGCAGCGAGAACCCGCCACGGCCGGGCGCGGGGGAGCCAGCTGCGGGAGGTGTGGCTTCGGGAGGGACGGACCGTCCGGGCGCCGGGACCGGCCTGCCCGGTGCGTCCCACCCCCTCGCGGCCGGAGGTGGCGCAACCGGCTGCAGACGGGCGGTCTCGCGGCGGCGACGCTCGGCGAGAACGGCGGCCAGGAAGGCCCAGCCGGGCGTGCCGGGCGGCGGCGGCGGCGCGGTCACGGCCCGGACGGCGGCGACGAGCCGACCGCCGAGGTCCTCGCGGGCAGCGTCGGTGAGCTCGGCCGAGCGGGCGACGAACTGGCGGACGGACAGCGCGAGACTGTCGGGCAGCCGGGACAGCTCGAGTGAAGCGGCCCAGCCTGCCAGTGGCGGCGGCATGGCGGCGACCGTGCCGCTCCGCACCGGCACCCGCTCCTGCACCACGACGGTGCCGGCCAGCAGGTCGCCGACCCGCTTGCCGCGCGGCTGCAGCAGAGAGACCACGACCGGCAGCACGAAGAAGGTGATCCCGGGCTTCTCCAGGAACGCCCCTGACAGGCCCCGGACCAGCGCCTGCCGGAAACCGATCGGGCCGCCGTCGTCGCGGACGACCCGCAGGCCCATCGCCGCCTTGCCCGGCGTACGCCCGCGCAGCAGTGTCTCGAACGTGACCGGGTAGACCACGAGCACCAGGATGATGACCAGCACACCGAGTGCGTCGCCGAGCGCCCCGCTGACGTCGACCGACCCGACAGCTGCCAGCAGCCCGAGCAGCAGCAGCACGCCGAGCTGCGCGGCAAGGTCGATCGCCGCGGCGACGGACCGCGAGGGCAGCGCGGCGGTACGCAGATCGAGCGCGACGGCCTCACCGGTCACCAGGTCGCTCACGGTCGTCCACACTCCGTCCCGGCCGGCGCACGGGCGTCCGCCGGCAGACCTAGTCTGCCTCTGTGGATCTCGACGCGTACGTGGCCGCCCACAGGGCCGACTGGCAGCGCCTCGAGGACCTGCTGGCGCGCGCCTCCCGGCCACGGCGGCTGTCGGGCGGCGAGGTCGACGAGGTGGTCGACCTCTACCAGCGGGTCGCCACCCACCTGTCGGTCGTGCAGAGCGCCGGTCCGGACCCGCAGCTCGTCGGTCGGCTGTCGACCCTGGTCGCACGGGCCCGGGGCACGGTCGCGGGCTCGCGCCAGGCGTCGTGGCGCGACGCAGTCCGCTTCCTCGCCCGGGACTTCCCGGCGGTCTGCTACCGCACTCGCTGGTGGTGGGGAGGAGCCGCACTGGGCTTCCTGATCGTCGCGACCGCGTTCGGCCTCTGGGTGGCGAATGACCCGCAGGTCCAGCTCGCGATCGCCGACCCCGACAAGGTCCGCCGGCTCGTCGACCAGGACTTCGCGGGCTACTACAGCTCCGCGCCCGCGCAGGACTTCGCGGCCCGGGTGTTCACCAACAACGCGTACGTGGCTGCGCAGGCAATCCTGTTCGGGGTGCTGCTGGGGCTGCCCATCCCGTACATCCTCTTCCAGAACGCGTTCAACGTCGGGGTCAGCGGCGGCCTCCTCGCCGCGAACGGGCGTACCGGGTTGTTCTTCGGGTTGATCCTGCCGCACGGCCTGCTGGAGCTGACCGCCGTCTTCGTGGCCTGCGGGCTGGGCCTCAAGCTCGGTTGGACGGTCGTCGACCCGGGCCGGCGGACCCGCAGTGCGGCTCTGGCGCAGGAGGGCAGGGCCCTGGTGACCGGCGCGCTCGGGCTGGCCGTTGTGCTGCTGGTGTCCGGGCTCATCGAAGGCTTCGTGACGCCGAGCGGGCTGCCGACCGCGGCCCGCATCGGCATCGGCGTCCTCGCCGAGGCGGCTTTTCTGGCCTGGGTGTTCGGGCCCGGCCGGCGCGCGCATCTTGCGGGCGTCACCGGCGACGTCACATCCGCGCGAGCCGGCGACGTGCTGCCGACCGCCTGACGCCCCTGCCGACGACAGGGAGCTGGCCCGTCATGTGGCGCACCGGTCAGCCGGGGAGCGCGACCCGCACGACGGCGGACGGCGTGGTGGGGGGTGGGTCCGCTACCGCCAGCCTCGCCCGTCGACCCCCCCGGGCACCGGCTGGGCGGGGTCGTACGGCGTCCGGGTGTGTACGAAGGTCGCGACGACCAGCAGGTCGGGGGTCACCCGCAGAACCTCGCCCGTGTAGTAGCCGTCGAGCCCGAGCCAGCTGCCGTCGCCGCGGTCGGCGAAGCGGCTGTCGCGGGCCGGCCGGCGCAGGCCGCCCAGGTGCAGCAGCCCGTCGCCCTGCAGCCGCAGGACGTACGCCGACGGGCCCCAGTACCAGGTGCCGAGCAGCGCGAGGTCGACCGTCGCGGGCACCGCATGCCAGCTGCCGCCGATCGCCGGCTCGTGCGCGTCGAGCAGGTCGAGCAGGTCCGGCAGCAGCCCGCCGTCGGCGCCGCTGGTCGCGTTGCGCAGCACCAGCGCTCCGTCGCCGGTGGCCCGGTCGACGAAGATGCCGGCCAGGAATCCCGGCATCGAGCCGCCGTGGCCAACCACGGTGCGGCCGCCCGCGCGCAGCACCTGCAGGCCCAGCCCGTACGCCGACCAGGCCTCCGCAGCGCTGTCGACGCCCGCCGGCAGCGTCATCTCCTCGAGCGTGGCGGCCGAGAGGACGTCGCCGGTGTCGCCGAGCAGGAAGGTGGCGAAGCGGCCGAGGTCGTCCAGCGTCGACCACAGCTGCCCGGCCGGGGCCATCGCGCCGTGGTCGTGCTCGGGCTCGGGGTGCAGCACGTCGGCCCACGGGTGCACCGCCCAGCCGGTGGCGGCCAGGCCGTCCGGGCGCGGCGTGGTGCGCCGCATGCCCAGCGGTAGCAGCACTTCCCCGCGCAGGACGTCGGCCCAGGGCTGGCCGTGGAGGGCCGCCAGCAGCTCGCCGAGCAGCCCGTATCCCAGGTTGGAGTAGTGGAACTGCCGGCCCGCCCCGAGCGGCAGGTGCTCCGCTGCGAGGCCGAGGTCGGCGAGCGATCCGCCAGGGGTGCGCTCCCACCATGGCCCGGGGCTCTCGGCGGTCAGGCCGGCAGTGTGGCTGAGCAGCTGACCGACGGTCCGCTGCCCGGCAGGGGTGCCGGGCAGGTGCTGCTCGAGCGGGTCGTCCAGGTGCAGCCGGCCCTCGTCGCGCAGCCGCATGACCGCCACCGCCGTGAGCGACTTGGTGATCGAGCCCAGCCGGTGCTGCACGTCGGTGTGCGGCTCCGCGACGTCGCCGCGGGCACCGGACCACGCGAGCGCGCCGTCCCGGACGACCCCGGCGACCAGGCCGGGGGCCCGGCTGTCTCGCTGCGCTCGTGCCGTGCGGGTGAGCAGCTGGTGGGCGGTCGCGGGCAGCAGCCCCGTGCCGGACGGGTGCGGGGCGGTCACAGCCTGACGTTACGGGCGACCGGGGCCGGCTCGTGCCGGAGGTGGTGGCGCGTGCAGCGGCCGGTGCCGTGCGTGAGGGCGCTGAGCTGTACGGCGTAGCGCAGCAGCTCGGCGTCGGGTACCTCGGCGCGTACGACGGTGACGTCCGGTCCGTCGGTGACGCTGCCCGTCATGCGGGCCCGCCGGCCGGCCAGGTCGGACATCACGGCCCCGACCGCCCAGGTGGGAATCTGCACCTCGAGCTCGCTGACCGGCTCGAGCAGCTCGATGCCGACGGCCGCGACCGCCTCGCGCAGGGCCAGCGCGCCCGCTGCGGTGAAGGCCGCGTCGGAGGAGTCGACCGCGTGCGCCTTGCCGTCAACGAGGGACACGGACAGGTCGACCAGCGGCCGGCCCTCGTGCACGCCCCGTTCGGCCTGGCTGCGGACGCCCTTCTCGACGCTGCCGACGTACGCCGTCGGCACGCGTCCGCCGATCACCCGGCTCTCGAAGCGCAGCCCGGACCCGGTCGGCAGCGGGGTGACCTCCAGGACGACGACGGCGTACTGGCCGTGGCCGCCGGACTGCTTGACCAGCCGGCCGGTGGCCGTGACCGGGCCGGCGAGGGTCTCGCGCAGCGCGACCCGCACCTCGGGGCGCTCGACCGCGACGCAAAGCCGGTCCAGCAGCACCTCGGCGTGCGCCTCGCCGAGGCACCACAGCAGCAGCTGGCCGGTCTCGCTGTCGCGCTGCACGCGTACCGAGGGGTCTTCTACGGCGACCCGGGCGAGGGCGTCGTCGAGCCGGTCCTCGTCGGCGTGCGAGACGGCGACCAGGGCCACCGGCAGCTGGGGGTCCGGCAGCTCCCAGGCCGGCACCAGCAGCGGCAGGTCGACGCCGGAGAGCGTGCCACCGGTCTGGGCGCTGCCGAGCCGGGCGACCACGCAGATGTCGCCGGCGCCGCACGCCGTCACCGGACGGCTCGTCGTCCCGAGCGGGCTCGACAGCGGGCCGACCCGCTCGTCCGAGTCGTGCTCGGGCCGGCTGCCCGCATGGCCGGACACGTGCACCGGCGCATCGGGCCGCAGGGTGCCCGAGAACACCCGCACCAGGCTGACCCGTCCCAGGTAGGGGTCGGTGCCGGTACGGACGACCTCGCCGACGAGCGGTCCGTCCGGGTCGCAGCCGACCGGGGGCGCGGCCGAGCCGTCCAGGTGGGCCACCGGCGGCGCCGGGCGTTCCAGCGGGGTCGGGAAGGCCCGGACGAGCAGGTCGAGCAGCTCGGCGATACCGGTGCCGGTCAGCGCATCGACGGGCACAACCGGGTGGAAACCACCCCCGGCCAGGGCCTTCTCGAGGTCCCTGAGCAGCACGTCGGGGTCCAGCGGCTGGCCGTCGAGGTAGCGGTCGAGCAGAGCCTCGTCCTCGCTCTCGGCGATGACACCCTCGAGCAGGCCGCCGCGGGCGGTCTCGGCAGCCGCCAGTTCTTCGGCGGTGGCGTCCCGTTCGGCGCCCCCGTCGCCCCTGTGTACGCGCAGCGTCAGCAGGTCCAGCAGGCCGCCGGCGAGGGGCAGCTCAACCGCGTGCACGCCCTCACCGAACGCCTCGTGGCAGGCCCGTACGACGCCCTCGACGTCGGCGCGCGGCGCGTCGAGCTGCGTGACCGCGACCGCCCGCGGCAGCCCGACGGCCGCGCACTCCCGCCACAACTGCTCGGTGCGCGCATCGACACCGTCGACGGCGCTGACGACGAACAGCGCCGCGTCGGCGGCCCGCAGCCCGGCCCGCAGTTCGGCGACGAAGTCGGCGTGCCCGGGGGTGTCGAGCAGGTTGACCTTGACCCCGTCGTGCTCGAGCGGGGCCAGCGCAAGCGTCACGGACCGGTGCTGGCGGCGCTCGAGGTCGCTGCTGCCACACACGGTGGTGCCGTCCTCGACCCGGCCGGGCCGTCCGATCGTCCCGGCGGCGACCAGCAGCGCCTCCACCAGCGTCGTCTTGCCGGCGCCCGACCGGCCGACGAGCACCACGTTGCGCAGCAGCCGGGGGCCGCGCGGCAGCGGTCCGGTGCTGCGCGCCGACGTGGCGCCCTTCCGGGCCGCCGCGCCCCTCGGCGCGGGTGGCCTCGGGGCAGCTGCGCCCGATGTCGCCGTCGCGGTCCTGGTCGTCGTGGTCGTCGTCGTGGTGGCCATCGCGTCCTCCGGCGGAGCGAGCCGGCGGCGCGTTGGCCGCGGTGTGCAGCAGCCTGACGCCCCACCCCGGACCGCACAAGGGCCGGCCCGCCTGATTGGCGGCCATCCTTGGCCCCCACCCCTTACCATGCGGCATGATCTTTGCCGGTGAGGGGCTGTTCCTGGCCGAGCTCGTCCTGCTCGTCTACTGCGTCCTCAATATCGTCACGAGCCCCGACGCCGACATCCGCAACCTGCCCAAGCTGGTCTGGCTGGTGCTCGTCGTCGTGCTGCCGCTGGCCGGCGGCATCGCCTGGCTGGTCGCCGGCCGGCCGCTGGCCACCTCGGCCGGCCTGCCCCGCAAGGGCAACCGCGACGTACCGGCGCAGTACAACCGGCCGGGCCGGGCCACCGCGGTCTCACCTGATGACGACGAGGAGTTCCTGCACGGCCTGCGGGCCCGCGCCGATGCGCAGCGGCAGGCGGCGGCCCGGCGGGAACAGCAGGCCAGCGAGCGCGAGGAGGCCGAGCGCTCGCAGGCCTGGCAGCGCCGCCACGGCAAAGGCGAGCCCGAAGGCTGAGTCAGAGCCGGGTGTCGCGGGGTGCGACAGCGTGCCCGCCACCAGGCCAGGTAGCCCCCGGCCGGTCACACGTTCACAGCCGCCCAGCGGCCTTCAGGGCGAGGTAGGCGTCGGCGACGGCTGGCGCGAAGGCCTCGGGCGGCGCGTCGACGACCTCGACGCCGCGGGCGCGCAGCAGGGCGGTGGTGCGCCGCCGGTCGGCCCGGGCGCGCTCGGCGGCCGCCGCGTCGTACACCGCCTCGACATCGCCGCGTCCGCGCAGCATCTGCTCGACCCGGGGGTCGCCGACTGCGGCGAGCACCACGGTGTGCCGGCTGGTCAGCGAGGACAGCACCGGCAGCAGGCCCTCCTGCAGCGCGGCGGCGTCCAGGGTGGTGAACAGCACGACCAGCGAGCGCCGTCGGGACCGGCGAAGCACCTCGCTGACCAGCAGCCGGCCGTCGCTCTCCACCAGCGCCGGCTCCAGCAGCGCCATCGCGTCGACGACCCGCGCGAGCAGCTCGTCACGACCCGCGCCCTTGACGGCGGCGCGCACCTCGCGGTCCACCGCCAGCAGGTCGACGCGGTCGCCGGCCCGGCTCGCCAGTGCGGTGAGCAGCAGGGCCGCGTCCAGTGCCGCGTCGAGCCGGGGTACGTCACCGACCCGACCGGCCGAGGTGCGGCCGGTGTCCACGACGAGGACGACCTGCCGGTCGCGCTCGGGGCGCCAGGTACGTACGACCACCTCGGTCCGTCGCGCAGTGGCCCGCCAGTCGATCGAGCGGACGTCGTCGCCGTCGACGTACTCGCGCAGGGAGTCGAACTCGGTGCCCTGACCTCGGACCCGGGCCGCCGTCAGCCCGTCGAGCCGGCGCAACCGCGAGAGCCGCTCGGGCAGGAAGCGCCGCGACGCGAACGACGGCTGCACCCGCAGCCGCCACGGCACGACGTGCCGGCCCTGCCGCCCGGCGACGCCGAGCGGCCCGAACGCCTGCACGGTGACCCGGTCCGGGGTCCGGTCGCCGCGCCTGGTGGGCCGCAGCTCGGTCGTGAGGGTGCGCCGCTCGCCGGCCGGGACGTCGAGGACCTGGGTAGGCGGCGACGCGCCGGCAGAGGGCACCCACGCGTCCCGCAGGACCCCGCGCAGCCGGCGTCCCGAGGGATTGGCGACGGTGAGCCTGACCTGCACCTGTTCGCCGAGGCGGACGGCGCCGGCGCCGTCGCGGGACAGCCGCAGACCGGCGACCGGCGCGGCGAGCGCAAGGTCGACGCCGACCGCCGCGAGCAGCACCAGCGCGACGGCGAGGACGGTCAGCGGGTCGGGGAGCAACGCCACCGGGGCGACCCCGAGCAGGGCGAGCAGCGCCAGGCGCCCGGTGACGGCCACTAGCGAGGGACGGTCACCGAGGCGAGCACGCCGTCGAGCACGCCGTCGGCCGTCACGCCCTCGAGCTCCGCCTCGGGGCGCAGGGCGACCCGGTGTCGCAGCGTCGGGCGGGCCAGGGCCTTGACGTCGTCCGGGGTCAGGTAGTCACGGCCGGACAGCCAGGCCCACGCCTTGCTCGACGCCAGCAGCGCCGTCGCCCCGCGCGGCGAAACCCCGAGCGAGAGCGAGGGGGAGCTTCGGGTGGCGCGGCAGACGTCGACGATGTAGCCGACGACCTCGTCCGACACCGTCACGGCGCGTACACCGTCACGCCCAGCGGCCAGGTCGGCCGCGCCGGCCACGGGACGCAGCCCCGACAGGTCGCGGGGGTCGAAGCCCGCGTCGTGGGCGCGCACGATGCGCACCTCATCCTCGCGGGCGGGCAGCGGCACGGTGAGCTTGAGCAGGAACCTGTCGAGCTGGGCCTCGGGCAGCGGGTAGGTGCCTTCGTACTCGACCGGGTTCTGCGTGGCACAGACCACGAACGGGTCGGGCAGCAGCCGGGCAGTGCCGTCGACCGACACCTGCCGCTCCTCCATCGCCTCGAGCAGGGAGGCCTGGGTCTTCGGCGGCGTGCGGTTGATCTCGTCGGCGAGCAGCAGGTTGGTGAAAACTGGGCCCTCGCGGAAGGTGAACGCCGAGGAGCGGTCGTAGACCAGCGAGCCGGTGATGTCGCCGGGCATCAGGTCGGGGGTGAACTGCACACGCTTCATTTCCAGGTCCAGGGAGGCGGCGACGGCGCGTACGAGCAGGGTCTTGGCCACGCCGGGCACCCCCTCGAGCAGGACGTGCCCGCGGCACAGCAGCGCGATGACCAGACCGGTGACGGCAGGGTCCTGGCCGACGACGGCCTTGCCGACCTCGTGCCGCAGGTTGTCAAGCGCCTCGCGAGGGTCGGCGCGTACGGACGGCGCCAGGCCGTGCGGCTCGGGAGCGGTCACAGGCCGGCCACCTCCGGGGTGGGCTCGAGGGGCGGGCTGGGCATCGCCGAGGGTGTCATGCGGTGAGGCCGTCGAGGCTGTCGGCGAGGCGGACGAGGGCCGCGTCGTCGGGCGGAGGCGCACCGTACAGGAGGCCGTCGACGGTCGCGGGGTCCAGGCCGGCACGTGTGGACAGGGTCGTCACGAGCGCCGAGCGGTCGGCGTCGACCGGCAGGCCGAGCCGGCGGGCCAGCCGGTCCCGTGCGCCTGCGCGCAACGCCTCGGCCGCGGTGCCTCGGGCGCCGGCAGCGCGGTAGAGCCGGCTGCGCCCTTCGACCGCCTCGGCGGCCCGGACCACGACCGGCAGTGGCTCGACGACGACCCGGCCCAGCCGCCGGCTGCGCCACAGCGCGAGCACGACGACCGCGATCCCGGCCTGCAGGGCGCCGAGCCGGATGCCGTCCGGCAGCAGGTCACGCAACGACCGTTGGGCGCCGGCCACCGACCGGCCGGCGTTCGGGAGGAGCCACAGCACGTCGCTGGCATCGCCCAGCAGGCCGAGCGCGAGCGCGGCGTCGCCCTCGGTGTCGAGCTTGTCGTTGGTGAGCAGGTCGGGCGCCCCGACCAGGACGGTGCGCTGCCGGGGCAGGGCGAGCAGTGTCGAGCGCCCGCCGGTGGCATAGCAGCCGACGGCTTCGATGCCGGGGCGCGGGTCGTACGTCAGCCGGCCCGCCAGCACGGGGCCGGCTGCGACGGCCACCGGCAGGTTGCAGGTGGGTTGCCGGACGGCGAGGTCGGCCGTGCCGACGTCGACCGGCAGGCCGAGCGCCTCGACCTCGGCCGGGCCGGCGCCGGTCACCACCAGCGGCGCGCGTAGCGCGGCGACCTCCCCGAGTTCGGCGGCGGTGAGCGACTGCGGCAGCGGCACGAGAACGATGCTGCCCGGCCGAACGGCGGCCCGCAGCTGCGTCAGGTCGCCGACGACGCGCACCGGCGCACCATGGTCGGCCAGCAGCGTGGCCACGGCCCGGGAGCCGCTGGGGTCGTACGCACGTGGGTCGAGCAGTCCGGCTGCACCGGTCGCTCGCAGCCCGCCGACGACGGCCGAGACCAGTGCGATGCCCCCGAGCACGACCAGCGGACCGCGCGACTGCCGCCACAGGGAGCGGCCGGTCGGCGCGGTGCTGGTGACGCTGTCAGCGAGAAGGATGCTCACCTGGTTCCTTCGCTGCCGTGCGACAGACAAGCCCCACGGCGGGCCGGGAGCCCGGTACGCCCAGAGCTTGAGCCCCACCGAGAGGGACAGCAGGCACGGCAGCCGGCGCCGACAACGCCCCAACCCTGCCCGGTGACGAGCGAGGGGATGATGACGTAGGTCAGCCACAGGCAGCCGACGCAGAGCGACAGGTCATGACGCCTCAACCTCATCGCCGTAGGCCGGGACAGGGTTGCCGGTCGGGCCAGCGGCCCGCGTCCCGGAGGTCCGGGCGCCGGTAGCGGTGGACCCGCTCGGTACGAACGGCGCAGCCTGCCCGCCGTCACGACGACATTCGGGCGGCGCCGCGGACCCGGTCGTCGACCTGTACCAGGACAGCGAGGCTCTCCGGTCCGGCTGCCCGGCCGCCGTACCAGACCTCGTCGAAGACGCCGGCAGCCCGGACGAGGTCGTCGGCGAGCAGCGGCACGGCAGCGCCTGCGTCGCGCGCCACCTCGTCGGCGGTTCGGCCCGGCCGGGCATCGAGGACCCCGCGTGCCTCGAGCTCGCGCACGACCGCCCGGAGCCGCTCGCGGACGGCCTCCGCCCAGCGGCCTTGTCCGGCCAGCGCGTCCGCCGCCGCCCGGTGCTCAGCGGCCGTCCGCGTCCCGCTGCCGTCGAAGACCGGTCGACCCACCGCGCGGTGACCGCTGAGCGGGCCGAGCCGGACGAGCACGACGATCGCGACGCCCACGACGAGGGCGACGAGCAGCAGGCGGGCGGGCAGGCCATTGCCGACGCGGGCCGCAGCTCCGGCGAACAGGTCGCTGATCGCTCGCAGTACCCGGCCCACCACGCGCAGCAGCAGCGGCGGTTGCGCGTCGGCGTACGGCCGACGGGCGAGCTCAGCACGCGCCGCGTCCCGGGCGGCGTCGCGTCCCAGGGGGGTGGCTGCTGCCAGGACCACCTGCGGCGCACTGGTCAACAGGGGCATCAGCGGCGTGGCGTGGCGGCGGCTGCGGCGAGGGCGACGTCGAGCCCCTCGGCACGCATCCTGCGGTCGATGTACAGCAGCGCCCGCACACCGCTGGCGAAGGGCGCCGTGATCGTCTGGGCAACGCCGGCGCCGATCTGGGCGGAGACGAGCGCGGTCACGCCGACTTCGCGGGAGCCGGTGAACAGGCCGACTCCCCCGCCGAGGGCGACGAACGGGAGCTGCAGAAGCTGGTTGACGAAGCCGGCGATGAGCGCCGCGAGGAGCAGGATGCCCAGCACCCGCCAGAACGACCGCCGCACCAGCACGCCACTGCGGCGGATGGCCTCGACGATGCCGACCTTCTCCAGCACCAGCGCGGGCGCAGCGAGGGACAGCCTGGCATACAGGTAGACGCCGGCGGCCGCACCCGCGAGCGCTGCGGGCACGCCCAGCAGCAGGCCCACGCCGCCCGCCACCACGACGCTGAGCACGGCGACCCCGATGCCGACGCCGACCACGACCGCCACAACCAGCCCGGTCAGCAGCGCGAGCCCGACCAGGCGCAGCAGGCGGGGCCGCAGCGTCCGCCACGCCTGGCCCGTCGACAGCGGCTCGCCGAGAACGGCCCGGCCGACCACGACGGTGATGATGCCGGCCAGCACAATCCCGGCCAGCCCGCCGACCGCGACCGTGCCCAAGCTCCCGACGACCGTCCCGCCGAGCTGCGCGTCCGTGAGGTCCTGCGAGGTCCCGGCGGCGGAGAACAGCTTGGCGGGCAGTAGCAGTAGCAGCCCGACACCGAGCAGCGTGGTGACGACCGAGACGGCGGCCGAGAGGCCGAGCGTCGGACGCGGATAGCCGCGAACGACCGAGACGGAGCCGTCGAGCAGCTCGCCGAGTCCGAGGGGCCGTAGCGGTACGACCCCCGGGCGTGGCGCGGCGGGCGGCCCGCCCCAGCCCTGCGGTGCGCCCCAGCCCTGCGGTGCGCGCCACCCCTGCGGCGAAGGCGGCACGCCCCAGCCCTGCGGCGAAGGCGGCACGCCCCAGCCCGATGGCGGCTGCGGCGCGCCCCAGCCGGATGGCGACGGCGGAACGCCGTCCTTGGCCAGTGACACGGGCTCGGGAGTCGGCGCACCGGACGGGACCTCGCCGTCGGGCACCGCGGCCGAGCTCGGCGGGGCGGCGCACGGCGGTGTGTCACGGGCAGGGCTCCCGTCGGGCGACGTCCAGCCAGGCGGCTGCGCAGGTCCCCGCTCAGACACTGCGCCTCCGTCCATGGCCGCGGGTGCCCCGGCGACCCCCTGTCGTCATGGTGGCACGGCGCAGCGCTCACTTCGGACCCGTGGGCCCGCGCTGGGGATGGCTGGCGGGAGACCGACGTGGTGCGACAATCGGGGCGTGGCAGGCAGCGGCGAACGGTCCGGCGGGGCGCGTACAGGGCGCGCAACGTGGTGAAGGGCCGCGTCCTCGTCGTCGACGACGACCCAGCGCTGGCCGAGATGCTCGGGATCGTGCTGCGCGGTGAGGGATTCGAGACGGCGGTCGTCGCAGATGGCGACGCCGCGCTGGGTGCGTTCCGCCGCGAGCGGCCCGACATCGTGCTGCTCGACCTGATGCTGCCGGGCACCGATGGCCTGGAGGTCTGCCGCCAGATCCGCGCCGAGAGCGGCGTGCCGATCATCATGCTCACCGCCAAGGGTGACACGGTTGACGTCGTCCTCGGCCTGGAGAGCGGCGCCGACGACTATGTCGTCAAGCCTTTCAAGCCCAAGGAGGTCGTCGCCCGGGTCCGGGCGCAGCTGCGCTCCTACGACGACCTCGAGCCCGAGACCTTGACGATCGGGCCGGAGTCCGACCCGGTGAGCATCGACGTACCAGGACACGTGGTGACCCGTGGCGTCGAGCAGTTGCAGCTGACACCGCTGGAGTTCGACCTGCTCGTCGCGTTGGCGCGCCGTCCGCGGACCGTGTTCAGTCGGGAGCTGCTGCTGGAACAGGTCTGGAACTACCGGCACGCCGCCGACACCCGCCTGGTCAACGTCCATGTCCAGCGCCTGCGCTCCAAGGTCGAGCGTGACCCGGAACGGCCCCAGGTCGTCGTGACCGTACGGGGGGTCGGCTACAAGGCCGGTCCGCCCTGACGATGACGACGGGGGCGACACCGACGACGACCGGGGCGACGCCACCGGCAGCATCAGCGACGCCCCGGGCAACAGCGGCGAGGGCAGCGGTCCGGGCGCTGGGCGCCCGCGAGCTGCGGCCGGCGGCCCGGGCCGCCGGCCGCGCCGCCCGTCGGGCGCGGGCCCGCTGGCGGCGGTCGCTGCAGACCCGGGTGGTCGTGACGACGCTGGTGGCCTCGGCGGTCGTCGTGGGGCTGCTCGCCTCGCTGCTGCTCGACCAGGTGGGCCGCGGCCTGGTCGACACCAAGACCCGCACCGCGCTGTCGGAGGCGCAGTCCGGCGTCGCCCAGGCACAGACCCGGCTGGACAACCTCAATGTCGTCAGCCTCGCGGCCGTCGACGGCGAGCTGTCCGACGTGGTGCAAGAGCTCAGCGACCGCGGCGCCGCGGGTGACCTGTACGCCGTGGTCGCCCTGGGCGCCCGCCCCGGCAGCAACTCCTTCTCATCGGCCGGCGTCGACCCGTCGGCGGTGCCGTCCTCGCTGCGCGACCGGCTCGCCAACGGCGGCGGACCGCAGTACGTCTACGCCCAGGTGCCGGATGGCAGCGGCGGCACCGTGGCCGGCCTCGTCGTCGGGTCGGTCCTGCGTACGCCCGTCGGCCTGGACTACCGGCTTTTCCACCTGTTCCCCCTGTCGGCGGAGGAGCAGACGCTCGGGCTCGTCCAGCGCACCCTCGCTGCCGCGGGCTTCATCCTGGTGGCGCTGCTGGCGCTGGTCGCCGGTCTCGTGGCGCGCCAGGTCGTGACACCCGTCCGGCTGGCGGCCGGTACCGCCGAGCAGCTCGCCGCCGGCCGCCTCGAGGAGCGGCTGGAAGTGCGCGGCGAGGACGAGCTCGCGCGGCTCGCGACGACCTTCAACACCATGGCGGACGCCCTGCAGCGCCAGATCCGCCAACTGGAGGAGCTGTCGACCGTGCAGCAGCGTTTCGTCAGCGACGTCAGCCACGAGCTGCGCACCCCGCTGACGACCGTACGGATGGCCGCCGACCTGCTGCACGAGGCGCGTACGGACTTCGCGCCGGACACCAGGCGCAGCGCCGAGCTGCTGCAGGCCGAGCTCGACCGCTTCGAGGAGCTGCTCGCCGACCTGCTGGAGATCAGCCGGTACGACGCCGGTGCGACCGAGCTGGAAGCCGACCCGACCGACCTGGTGCGGCTCATCGCCCGGGTCCTGGAGCAGACGGGAGCACTCGCGCGGCGTAAGGGCAGCGACATCCGCGTCCACAGCCCGGCCGACGAGGCGGTCGTGGCTGAGCTCGACCACGTACGCATCGAGCGGGTGCTGCGCAACCTGGTCGTCAACGCCCTGGAGCACGGGGAGGGACGGCCGGTCGACGTGACCGTCGCCGGCGACGAGGTGTCGGTGGCGGTGCTGGTGCGCGACCACGGCATCGGTCTGCGGCTCGGCGAAACCGCCCTGGTGTTCACTCGCTTCTGGCGCGGTGACCCGTCGAGAGCCCGGACAACGGGCGGTACGGGGCTGGGCCTGGCGATCGCGCTGGAGGACGCCCACCTGCACGGCGGACGCCTCGAGGCCTGGGGCCGGCCGGGCCGGGGTGCCGCCTTCCGGTTGACCCTGCCCAGGAGGGCCGGCGAACAGGTCGGAGCCGGCAGCCCGCTGCCGCTCGGCCCGCCGCCGCCCGGCAGCGGTCGCCCGGTCGATGCCGAGCCGGAGGCTGGGCCAATTCCGCGGCCGCCTGCACCGCAGCCGTCCGGACCACCCACCGCACTGCCGCCGGTGGTGGTTCGTCGATGAGGCTCCGCCGGTCGGCGGCGGCAGTGCTGGCGTCTGTGCTGCTCACGGGGTGTGGGCTGCCGCTCACGGGCGGGGTGCACCGGGCCGGTGCGGTGCCCGCTGACCAGCGGCTGCCGCAGCCGATCAGCGTCCTGCCGCCCGGTCCCCAACCGGGCGCCCCCCCGGAGGGCATCGTGACGGGCTTCTTGGCAGCGCAGGGCAGCGCCCGCGACAACTACGGCATCGCGCGCAGCTTCCTGGCGCCCACTGCCCGGGCCACCTGGCGCGCCGGCGCGGGCATCACGGTGTACGACCCGCGCACCGTCACCACGGCTCCGCCGGTCCCGGACGGCGACGGCGTCGTGATCGTCACGCTGGACCTCGACGTCGTGGGCACGGTCGAGGCCGACGGTGCAGCGCGGGTGCAGCCGCCGCAGGCGCGCTCCCTGCGCTACCGGCTGCGCCGCGACGACGCCGGGCAGTGGCAGCTCGTCGCGGTGCCCGACGGCCTGACGCTGTCACCGGCCGCTCGCGACCGGTCCTACGACGCGATGGCCGTGCACTTCCTGGCCCCTGGCGGCGCGCCCGGCAGCCGGCACCTCGTCGCCGACCTCGTGCGGCTGCCCGCCAACGGCGACCGCGCCCGCGAGGTCGTCGACCGGCTGCTCGCCGGACCCTCCAGCGGCCTGGCCGGCAGCGTCGACACCGCCGTCCCCAAGGGCACCCGACTGCGCGCCCCGGTCACGACGACCACTGGCGGCGACGTGACCGTCGACCTGACCGGGCCGGCGGCTGCCCTGTCGGGCCAGACCCGCGCCGACCTGTCGGCCCAGGTCGTGTGGACACTGCGGGACGCGCTGCCGGCCTTCAGCCGGCTGCGCCTGCTCGTCGACGGCGAGCTGCTCACCGTTCCGGGCGCCAGCCAGCCCCAGCCGCGCACTGCCTGGGCCTCGTACGCCCCGGACGGCCCGGCGAAGCTGCCCGCAGGGGTGGCGCTGGTCGGCGGGCAGCTGCGTTCGCTGTCCCCGGACGGTGACCAGCGCCCCACCGAGCCGCCTGCCGACGTCGGTGGCGTCCTCGACGTCGCCGTCGACGCCCGGCAGCCCCGCGTCGCTGTGCTGACCGGTGAGGACGGCACCCGCACGCTGCGGATCGGGCGGTTCTCCGGTCCGCTGACACCCGGGCTGCAGGACGTCGGGCTCCGCTCGCCGACCTGGGGCAGCGGCGAGCTGGGGCTGTGGCTGCTGCGTACGGGCCCGCGGCCGGCCGTCCTGCTCGTCCCCCCGACGGCCGGGGCGGCTCCCGTCGAGATTCAGGTCGACGGCTTGCCGGCACTTGACGGCAACGCCCTGCTGAGGGTCTCCCGGGACGGGACGCGGGTCGCGCTGGTCGCCGGACGGGTGCTGCTCGTCGGCCGGCTCGAGCTCGGTGGGCGGCGACCGCACCTGGTCGCCCTGCGCCGGCTGGCCACCGGCGTCCTGGACGTGGCGTGGCAGACCGGCACGACGCTGGAGGTCCTGGTCGAGGACACCGAGCCGCCGCTGCTGCCGCTGTTGCGGCTCTCCGTCGATGGAACGTCGGCGCAGTTCAGCGGCCTGGTCGGGGCCGAGGGCGGCCAACCGGCGGCGATCGCGGCCTTCGGCGACCAGCCGCTGCTGGTCGAGACCCGCACGGGCACCCGGTCGACCATCTACAGCGGCGACGCCGGAGTCGCCTTCGAGGTGCGGCTGCGGGACGCCGCGCGCCCGTCGTACCCCCGCTGACTCGGCGCCGGCGCCGGGCTCACCCTGTGACACCGGCGTCCACAGATCACCGGCGTCCACAGATCACCGGGCAGCCCTGTCGCGGTACCCGCTGCCGGACCACTGTGCGCGGGTGCCCCCCTTCGCTGCGCTCCTCGACCTCGTCCTCCCACGCGCCTGCGCTGGCTGCGACCTGCCGGGGGACCAGCTGTGCACGGTGTGCCGTGGCTACCTCGCGGGGGTGCGCCCGCGCCGTACGGCGCCGGACCCGTGCCCCCCAGGGCTGCCCCTTCTGTGGGCCGCGGGCAGTTATGAGGGGGTGCTCCGCGGCCTGCTTGTCGGGCACAAGGAGCGCGGGCAGCTCGCCCTGGCCCGTCCGCTCGGCGGGCTGCTGGCGCGCGCGGTCGGTGCCCTGGACGCGGGCGACGTGCTGCTCGTCCCGGTGCCATCGTCCCGGGCCGCGGTCCGGGCCCGCGGCCACGACCATGCGCTGCGGCTGGCCCGCTCGGCCGCCACCCAGGCGGGGCTGAGCGCCGCCCCGCTGCTGCGTCCGACGCGGGCGGTCTCGGACCAGGCCGGCCTCGACACGGCCGGCCGGGCGGCCAACCTCTTTGGGGCGCTGGCCGCCTGCCGTCCGCTCGGGGGGCTGCCGGTCGTCGTCGTCGACGACGTCGTGACGACCGGAGCGACGTTGGTGGAGGCAGCCCGCGCGCTGCGGGCCGGCGGGGCCCTGGTCAGGGGATCGGCCGTGGTCGCCTCGGTCGCCAGGCGGCACCCGTGACCCGCAGCCGATCGGCGCTGTCGCTCAGGCCTTTCGAGGTCTACCGTCCGACCACGCACCGTCAGGTGCCTGCCGGCGTCCGTGACGACGGGAGGAGGAGCATCGAGGGCCCCACCAGGGGGCTGCGCCGGATCCGCCTCGTCCGTCAGGAGATCACGTGGACATCGTCGTCAAGGGCCGCAACGTCGAGGTGCCGGGCCATTTCCGGCAGCACGTGTCGGACAAGCTCGCGCCGTCCGAACGCTTCGACTCCCGGGTCATCCGCCTCGACGTCGAGCTGAGCCACGAGAAGAACCGCAGGCAGTCCGCGAAGTGCCAGCGCGTAGAGATCACAGTGCGCAGCAAGGGCCCGGTGATTCGCGCCGAAGCGTGCGCCGAGAGCTTCTACGCCGCCCTCGATGCAGCCGTCCTCAAGCTCGAGGCCCGACTGCGCAAGGCCCACGACCGGCGCCGCGTGCACCACGGCGGCAAGACCCCCGCGTCGGTCGCCGAGGCCACGGCCGCGCTGCCGCTGGACCTGCCCGAGGCCAGGCTCGCCCTGCTCGACCGGCTCGAGGAGCCGGTGGAGGCTGACGACACCGCGACCCTGGTGGTCCGCGACAAGACCCACAGCGCGGTGCCGATGACGACCGAGGACGCGCTGCACGAGATGGAGCTGGTCGGCCACGACTTCTACCTCTACATCGACACCGAGCAGGGTCTGCCGAGCGTCGTGTACCGCCGGCACGGCTACGACTACGGCGTCATCCGGCTGACCGCTTCCTGATCCCGTCCGGGCGGTCGGTCCGCCGTCCGCCCGGTGCCAGCCTCGGCGTCGGGCCTGCGAATGACCTCGCCGTGCCATCATCCGCAGGCGCCGACTGCCGGTGCTGAGCTCCCCGGAGGTCCCGTTGACAGACCACCACGCCGCGGGTCCTGTCTCGAGCCCGGCCGAGCCCATCCGCGTGCTGGTCGTCGACGACCACGCGCTGTTTCGCCGCGGGCTTCAGATGGTGCTCGAGCAGGAGTCCGACATCGAGGTCGTCGGCGAGGCGAGCGACGGCGCCGAGGCGGTGCAGTCGGCCGCGGAGACGCTCCCCGACATCGTCCTGATGGATGTCCGGATGCCGCGCCGCAGCGGCATCGAGGCCTGCGCGGCCATCCACGAGACCGCGCCCTCCGCCAAAATCATCATGTTGACCATCTCAGATGAGGAGGCCGACCTGTACGAGGCCATCAAGGCCGGAGCGATGGGCTACCTGCTGAAGGAGATCTCCATCGAGGAGGTCGCCACCGCGATCCGCGCGGTCCACGGCGGCCAGTCCCTGATCAGCCCGTCGATGGCCAGCAAGCTGATCACCGAGTTCGCCTCGATGAGCCGCCGTACCGACGACCGGCAGCAGTTGCCGACCCCGCGGCTGACCGACCGCGAGATGGAGGTCCTCAAGCTGGTGGCGAAGGGGCTGAACAACCGCGACATCGCCAAGCAGCTGTTCATCAGTGAGAACACCGTAAAGAACCACATCCGCAACATCCTGGAGAAGCTCCAGCTGCACTCCCGGATGGAGGCGGTTGTCTACGCTGTGCGCGAGAAGCTGCTCGAGATCACCTGAGCCGGCGGCCTGGGTTATCGCAGCCGTGCGAAGACCACCATGTCTGTCCGCTCGGGGCTGCGCGGTCGTGGCCGGACGCTTCGCGCGACGCCCTCCCGCACGAAGCCGCCCCGCTCGGCGGCCCGCTGCGAGGCGGTGTTGTCGACGTCCGCGAGCAGTTCGATGCGGGCCAGGCCCAGCACGTCGAGCGCCCAGCTCGCGTGCAGCGCGGCAGCCCGCCCGGCGACGCCGCGACCGCGCGCCCACGGCGCGGTCCAATAGCCCAGCTCGCCGAGCCCGAGGGCCCGGTCGCGCACGGTCAGCCCGCAGGCCCCAAGCAGCGCACCACTGGCCGCGTCGGTCACCGCGACCTGCGCCGCCGTGCCCACGAGCCACTCGCGCACCGTCATCTCCCGTACATACGCCTGGCCGTCGGTCAGCCGGTACGGCGCCGGTACCGGCAGCCAGCGGGCCGTCTCGGGGTCGTCGCACGCGCGGGCGACGTCGGCGGCGTCGTCGGGGTGCCAGCGGCGCAGCCGCACGACGCCGTCGTTGCGTTCTTCGTACGCCGAGAACGGCGCGGTGTCCCGATCCGGGTCGCCCGGCAGCCGCGAGAGCTGCCAGCCGTCGGCGCGCCCGGCGGCGACCGGGATCAGCCCGCGCGCGACCCCGTCGAGGGTGAACGCCGCCTTCTGCGCGACCCGCAGCGAGGCCAGGTTGCCGACCTCGACGTTGGCAGCCAGCCGCTGCAGGCCGAGCGCACCGAAACTCCAGCGGCACAGCGCGCAGACGGCCTCGGCGGCGGTCCCGTGGCCGCGGTCGGCAGCCGCGGTCAGCCAGCCGACCTCCGCGTCGGTAGCGGTGACCCGGTACAGCCCGACCACCCCGAGCAGCTCGGCGGTGGTGGCGTCCAGTACCGCGAACTCGGCCCGGCTCCCCTTCGCCCACAGCGCATCGTCCTCGGCGACCCGCCGCTCGGCCTGGGCCACGGTGTACGGCGCGGGGTGCGGCGTCCAGCGCGCGACCCCGGGATCGTCCAGGACCCGCTGCAGCGCGGGGGCGTCGCCGGGCTGCCACGGCCGAAGGTGCAGCCGGCCCGCGGTGATCTCGGTCTTGTCCACCCCCTGACCCTGCCAGGGCACGTCCGGCCCCGGCCAGCCGTTTCGTCCGGGTGAGCGGCTTACGATGTTCCGGGCGGGTGTCCGCCCGGAACACAGCCAGAGGGAGTCGCGCGCGTGGTCCTGTCCAAGCTCCTGCGGGCCGGCGAGGGCAAGATCCTGCGCCGCCTCACCTCGATCGCCAACGCGGTCAACGGCCTCGAGGACGAGATCGTCAAGCTCACGGATGCCGAGCTGCGGGCTGAAACCGACCAGTTCCGCGCCCGGCTCGCCGACGGCGAGGTCATCGACGACCTGCTGGTCGAGGCGTTCGCGGTGAACCGGGAGGCGGCCAGGCGCACCCTTGGCCAGCGGCACTTCGACGTGCAGGTCATGGGCGGCGCCGCGCTGCACCTGGGCAACATCGCCGAGATGCGCACCGGCGAGGGCAAGACCTTGACCTCCACGCTGCCGGCCTATCTCAACGCGCTCGAGGGCAAGGGCGTGCACATCGTCACCGTGAACGACTACCTGGCCCGACGCGACGCCGAGTGGATGGGCCGGGTGCACCGCTTCCTCGGCCTCGAGGTCGGCGTGATCCTGGCCAACGAGCGGCCCGAGCAGCGCCGCCCCATGTACGCCTGCGACATCACGTACGGCACCAACAACGAGTTCGGTTTCGACTACCTGCGCGACAACATGGCCTGGAGCGCGCAGGAGTTCGTCCAGCGCGGGCACCATTTCGCAATCGTCGACGAGGTCGACTCGATCCTGATCGACGAGGCCCGTACGCCGCTGATCATCAGCGGGCCGTCCGACCAGGCGACGAAGTGGTACCAGGAGTTCGCCCGGATCGTGCCGCGGCTGGCGCGCGACGTCGACTACGAGGTCGACGAGAAGAAGCGCACCGTCGGGGTCCTGGAGCCCGGCGTGGAGAAGGTCGAGGACCAACTCGGTATCGAGAACCTCTACGAGTCGGTCAACACCCCGCTGGTGGGCTATCTGCAGAACGCGCTCAAGGCCAAGGAGCTGTACAAGAAGGACAAGGAATACGTCGTCACCGGCGGCGAGGTGCTGATCGTCGACGAGTTCACCGGCCGCATCCTGGCCGGGCGGCGCTACAACGAGGGCATGCACCAGGCCATCGAGGCCAAGGAGCACGTCGAGATCAAGGACGAGAACCAGACCCTCGCCACGATCACGCTGCAGAACTACTTCCGGCTGTACGCCAAGCTCGGCGGGATGACCGGTACGGCGTCGACCGAGGCTGCCGAGTTCAGCCAGACGTACAAGCTCGGGGTGGTGTCGATCCCCACCAACAAGGACCCGCGGCGCGTGGACGAGGCGGATGTCGTCTACAAGACCGAGCCCGCCAAGTACGACGCCGTCGTGGAAGACATCGCCGACAAGCACGAGGCCGGCCAGCCCGTCCTGGTGGGCACGGTGTCGGTGGAGAAGAGCGAGTACCTCTCACAGCTGCTGCACACCCGCGGCATCCCGCACGAGGTGCTCAACGCCAAGCAGCACGACCGTGAGGCGACAATTATCGCGCAGGCCGGCCGCAAGGGCTCGGTCACCGTCGCCACCAACATGGCAGGCCGCGGCACCGACATCATGCTCGGGGGCAATCCAGAGTTCATCGCCGCAGCGGAGCTCAGCAACAAGGGTTTGTCACCCGTCGACACCCCCGACGAGTACGAAGCGGCCTGGCCCGACGCGCTGCACCGTGCAGCGGAGTCGGTGCAGGCCGAGCACCTCGAGGTGGTCGACGCCGGTGGCCTGTACGTTCTCGGCACCGAGCGGCACGAGTCCCGCCGCATCGACAACCAGCTGCGCGGCCGCTCCGGCCGTCAGGGCGACCCGGGCCTGTCGAAGTTCTACCTCTCGCTCGGTGACGACCTCATGCGGCTGTTCAACTCCACGGCTGTCGAGGCGATCATGGACCGGCTGAACATCCCAGAGGACGTGCCGATCGAGTCCAAGATGGTCTCGCGGGCAATCCGCTCGGCGCAGACCCAGGTCGAGCAGCAGAACTTCGAGATCCGCAAGAATGTCCTCAAGTACGACGAGGTGCTCAATCGCCAGCGCACCGTCATCTACGACGAGCGTCGCAAGGTCCTGCAGGGCGCTGACCTGCACGAGCAGGTCCGCAACATGGTGGACGACGCCGTCGAGGGCTATGTCGTCGCGGCTACCGCCGAGGGCTACCCGGAGGAGTGGGACCTGGACCAGCTCTGGTCGGCGCTGCGCACCCTCTACCCCGTCGGGATCCCGCTGGAGGAGGTCGAGGCCGACCGCGGCATCCTGTCGACCGAGTACCTCGTCACCGAGCTGCAGACCGACGCCCAGTCCGCGTACGACCGGCGCGAGGCTGGGCTCGGTGTGTCGCCGGACGAGGAGCCGGTGATGCGTGAGCTCGAGCGGCGGGTGCTGCTGTCGGTGATGGACCGCAAGTGGCGCGAGCACCTGTACGAGATGGACTACCTGCAGGAGGGCATTGGCCTGCGCGCGATGGGCCAGCGCGACCCGCTGGTGGAGTATCAGCGCGAGGGTTTCGACATGTTCAACCAGATGATGGACGCCATCAAGGAGGAGTCGGTCGGCTTCCTGTTCAACGTCGATGTCCAGCTCGAGCAGGCCGCGCCACCGCCGGTGCTCGACATGGACGCGCTGGTGGCGACCGGTCCGGGGGAGGGCGCCGGCGAGGTCGTCGCCGAGCCGGTGCTGACCGATAGGCCAGCAGGTGTCACCGGGGGGCTCGAGACCTTTGACCCGCCGGTCGCGGCACCCGAGCCGTCGGCCGGCGAGGCGTCCGGTGTGGTTGCCGAGCCGGTGCCGTCCGAGGCGCCGGCCGCCTTCGTACAGGAGCAGTCGCTCGAGATCGAGCAGTCCGGGGTCCCGGGGCCGTCCGCCGCGCCGAGGGCGGGGCTGCCCGTCGACTTCGGCAAGCCGGAGCGGCCGGCGCGGCTGCAGTACACCGCGCCCACGCCGGAGGGCGGCGTGCAGACGACCCGGGCGACCCCGGCGCTCGACGGCGTCCTGCGCACCGACGGCGACCAGTCGCGCAACGCGCAGTGCGCCTGTGGTTCGGGAAAGAAGTTCAAGCGCTGCCACGGAGATCCGCGCAACAAGGGCTGACCCGCCCCGGTCTCAGACACCCGTCATCCGGGTGCACCGCCAGCGTCCGTGGACCGCCTCCAGGCGCAGCGCGATGGCACCCCAGCGGTCGCCGCGGCGCACCGTCGCGCAGACCTCCGCGACGCCGAATGTGGGCTGTTGGACGTGCACGCTGCGGACGTCGCGGGCGCCCGGCCGCGGACCTGCGGTCCTGGGACGGTGTAGCAGCGCGCGCTCGAGCTCGGCGTACAGCCCCGGCGTGGTGTCGCGCTGCAGCTGGGGTACCGGTCGCACCCCGCCGCAGACCTCCAGCAGCCGTTGCACAAGCGCCTGTGCGAACGGCCTGGCGTCCGGCAGGTCGCCCTTTCCGGTCAGCCCGTCGACCGGCGCGGGGAGCGCCCGGACGAGCCGGTGCACGGGAGCGGGGACCAGTCGCAGCGTCGGCCGGGAGACGACCTCGTCGTCGAACGGCGGTTCGCTCGCAGGAACGGCGAGAAGTCGCAGCGCCGGGGCGGCGGCAGGTGCCAGCGCGAGCGCTGCCCGGCCGGCAGTGGGCTGGGTCGGTCGCCCGGCAGGCAGGCAGTCGGGCAGTACGGCGGCGGTTTCGGTCATGGCGCACTCCGGGGACGGGCCGGGTAGTCCGGCCGAGGGACAGGGCAAGTACGTGGCGCGGGCGGTGCGGGTGGCCTACCGTCCGGTTGCAGGCTGATCGGGCGGTACCAGGTGCTGGCCGGGGTGCAGCAGGCCCGGGTCGTCGCCGATGACGGCCCGGTTGGCGGCCCACCATGTCGGCCAGAGCACGGCGACCTCCGTGTCGCTTGCGCCAGCGGGCAGGCGTGCTGCTGCGAGTCCCCAGAGCGTGTCGCCGGTCGCGACGACGACCTCGCCGGGCCGTGCGGGGGAGCCCGGCCAGTCCAGGCCGGACCCCCCTCCGGCCGGCCGTGGGCTGGGCGCACTGCCGGCCGCCGCCGCGGATGCGCTGATGGGGGAGCCGGGCCAGTCCAGAGCCGCGGCTGCTGAGACTGTCGGTCGTGGCGGGGGTCCGGCTGCGGATGCGGTCCCTGCGCCGCCGAGTACGACCCCCACGCCGAGGGCGAGGGCGGCCGCGCGCCGCAGGGCCGCAGGCGCCGTACGGCGCAGCAGCGCGGCGCATGCCCCACCTGTCCGTCCCCCCAGCCCGGCACCGGAGGTCAGCACGGCGGTAAGGACCAGCCAGCCGGCCAGCGCCCACGCAATCAGCGTGGCGGCGGCAACCAGTGCGGCGGTCGGGTCGGACTGGGGCTGACCCGCGCCGGCAACGGTGTGCAGAGCGGCCCGCGGCCCCGGAGCGGCAAGCAGCATGGCCGCGGCCGAGGTGGTCGCGCCGACAGTGACGAGACGGTGCAACGGGCCCTCCTGCTTACGTTTGCTTGTGTTTGCCTGTGTACAGGGTCCACTGGGCCCAGTCAAGGATCCGCGACCTTTGTTGACTTGCACGGGAGGGTGACCCATGAGGTGGAAGGCGCTGTTCGACGATCTGGAGGCGCAGGGCGAAGCCGCCGAGCGGGCCCAGCTCGATGCCGAGGTCAGGGACCGGACCCGGCGCGAGGGTGGGCTGGTGCGCACCACCGACCGGTTGCGGGCAGCCATCGGTGGTCCCGTCGTGCTCACCGTCCACGGCCCGGGGATGGTGCGGGGTCGGCTACTGGACGTCGGTCCCGACTGGCTGCTGATGGAGGAGTCCGTCGGCCGTGACGCGCTCGTCCCGCTGGCGGCGGTGCTGGCGGTCACCGGCCTGACCCGGCGGGCCGAGCCCGCCGAGGGCGAGGTAGCTGCACGGCTGGACCTGCGGTGGGCGCTGCGCGGCCTGACCCGCGACCGAGCGGTGCTGCAGGTCATGCTCCGGGACGGGAGTGCGCTGGCGGGCACCCTCGACCGCGTCGCCGCGGATCACGTGGATCTCGCCGAGCACCCGCAGGGGGAGCTGCGCCGCGCGGGTGCGGTCAGCGGCGTACGTCTGCTGCCGCTGTCCGCGCTCGGGCTCCTGCGGTCTGCCTGAGCTCGTCCCGACCCCGCAGCACCGCGATCATGCAGTGATGGGCGTGGCCACGCCCAGCCCGCCCCCATTGCTGCATGATCGCCAAGTCTTGGCATGGTCGCCGAGAGTGCGGCCTGCTCCTGCATGCTTGCCAGCGGGTGCGCCACGCTGACCGCCACGCTGACCGCTGCGCCTGGCCGAGCGCTGCGCCTGGCCGAGCGCACATGGGTGCCGTCAGGCCGGGTGGGCGGCCTCGTCGTCGGCCGGCTCGCCGTCGCGGCCCAGCGGGTGGGCGCTGACGAAGGCCCGGGTCTCGGCGTACGCGCGCTGGATGTAGTCCTCCAGCTGCGCCCGCTCCACGCGCCACTGACCGCGCCCGCCGATCTTGATGGCGGGCAGTTCGCCGCTGCGCACCAGGGCGTAGGTCTGCGAGGCGGAGATGTTGAGCACCTCGGCGACGTCGGACAGCAGCAGGAACCGCTCCGCGGCCACCGGCTCCACCTCCCGCGCGTCCGGCGGTACGCCGGAAGGGCCCCCACGGACCGCCTGGACAGTCTCGCACCGCCGCCGCCCAGGGCGCCGCCGCCATCCACAGCCCGCTGATCCGGCAGACCGGGCTGTGGAGAGCGCCCACCGGAGCCGCGCCCGGTACGCCACAGTGGGCCCCGCCACCCGCCCAGGGGAGCGACCCGGAGGAGGATCGCGTGTCGGAGCCGCCCGGGTCACCGCAGGCCTCGCGGCTGGGCGCCCCCAGCTGGCTGGATGGCCGGCTGGTGCTCGGGGTGCTTCTGGTCCTGGTCAGCATCGTCGTCGGCGCCCGGCTGCTGTCCTCGGCGGATGCCTCGCAGCGGGTCTGGGTGGCGACGCGCGACCTGGCGCCCGGCAGCACGCTGGCCGAGGGGGACTTGCGACCGGGTCAGGTGCGACTGTTCGACAACGGTGGCCGCTACCTCGGCGCAGGTGGCGCCAAGCCCGTGGGCTATGTGCTGCAGCGCGGCGTAGGCGCCGACGAGCTGCTGCCGCGCGACAGCCTCACCAGGCCCGACCAGGTCGGCCGGCCGCTGCGGGACATCTCGGTGCCGGTCGCCCCCGGGCACCTGCCCGACGACCTGCAGTCCGGCCAGCAGGTCGACGTCTACGTCACCCCCGAGGGCCGGGCGGGCGGCGCGCCCTCGAGCAGCGCCGCGCCCACCGCCAGCACCCGGCTGGTGCTCTCCCGGGTGTCGGTCACGCTGCGCCCCCGCACCGGTGGGCTCGGGGCGACCGCAGCCACCGGGGTGGTCCTGTCGGTCTCGGAGCCCGATGCGCTGGCGTTGGTCGCGGCGGTGCAGGCCGGCGGGATCGACCTCGTACGGGTGCCGCGTGGCGACCAGCTGCCCCCGCTGGCGACGCTGCCACCGAATGCCGTGGCCGGCTGATGCGGGTGCCGGTCCTCACCGCGGTCTCCGACGCGGTGTGGGAGGCCGACCTGGTCGCCGCCCTCGAGCGCGGCGATCTGGCCGTGGCGGTCGTCCGGCGTTGCGTCGATCTGGCCGACCTGCTGGCGACGGCGAGCACCGGCTCGGCGCGTGCGGTGCTGCTCTCCGCCGATCTGCGTCGCCTCGACCGCGACGCGCTGGCCCGGCTCGACGGAGCGGGGTTGGCCGTGGTCGGGCTGTTCCCACCGGGGGACGAGGACGCCGAGCGCCGACTGCGTCAGCTGGGCGTGGGCACGGTCCTGGCCGCCGACGCCACGCCGGCCGAGATCTCGGATGCGGTCGTCCTCGCGGTCGGCGGCGGCCCGGTCGACACTCCGCTTCCGGTCCTGTCGCTGGCCGGCGACGAGGACCCGCGGCTTGCGCTGCCCGTCCGGCTGCCACCCGACCCGGCCGTGGAACCCACGAGCGGCGAAGGTCAGCTGATCGCCGTGTGGGGACCGACCGGCGCCCCGGGCCGGACAACCGTCGCGGTCGGGATCGCCAGCGAGGTGGCCGCGCTCGGCCGGCCGACGCTGCTCATCGATGCCGACGTCTACGGCGGCGTCGTCGCCCAGGTGCTCGGGCTGCTCGACGAGGCGCCGGGCCTGGCCGCGGCCTGCCGGCTGGCCAACGCCGGCAACCTCGACGTCCCCGCCCTCGCCGGGCTGGCCCGCCGCGTCACCCCGACGCTGCGGGTGCTGTCGGGCATCTCCCGTGCCGACCGCTGGCCGGAGTTGCGGCCGACATCGATCGAGGTGGTCCTGGCGCTGTCACGGCTGCTCGCCGGCACCACCGTCGTCGACTGTGGATTCGGCCTCGAGCAGGACGAGGAGCTCACCTACGACACCACGGCACCGCGTCGCAACGGAGCCACCCTCGTGGTCCTCGAGCAGGCCGACACGGTGCTGGCCGTCGGCAGCAGCGACCCGGTCGGCCTGCAGCGGCTGGTCCGCGGCCTCAGCGAGCTCAAGGAGGCCGTTCCCGGCATCCGGCCGCAGGTCGTGGTCAACCGGCTGCGCGGCACGGCAGTGCCCGGTGACGCTGTCGCTGAGGTCCGGCTGGCACTGGCGCGGTACGCCGGCATCCAGAACGTGGTGTTCGTCCCGCAGGACGTCGCCGGCCTCGACGCCTCCCTGGCCGCCGGGCGCACCCTGGCCGAGGCGGTGCCGACCAGCCCGGCCCGCACCGCCCTGGCCGCACTCGCGGCCTCCCTGGTGGGCGTCAGACCGCCGGCCCGGCGGCGCCGGCTGCTGCACCGCTGACGGGCGCCGTGAGGTCAGCTGGCGCCACCGGCCGTCCCGCCCTGGGTAGCCTCGGCGGCCGGCGCGACCGGGCCCGGCTCGGCCGCCATCTTCTTCAGGTGCTTGCCGATCTCGACCCGGGCGACGGTGCGGACGTGCACCTCGTCGGGCCCGTCGGCGAGCCGGAGCGTACGCATGCCTGCCCACATCGACGCGAGCGGGAAGTCGTCGGAGACACCGCCCCCACCGTGCACCTGAATGGCCCGGTCGAGCACCGCGAGCGCGACCCGCGGCGCAATCACCTTGATCGCCGCGATCTCGGTCCGCGCGCCGCGGGCTCCGACGTTGTCGATCATCCAGGCGGCCTTGAGGACCAGCAGGCGGATCTGCTCGATCTCCATCCGCGACTCGGCGATCTGCTGCTGGACCACGCCCTGCTCGGCCAGCGGTTTACCGAAGGCGATCCGCGAGGTGGCCCGGCCGATCATCAGGGCCAACGCGCGCTCGGCAACCCCGATCGAGCGCATGCAGTGGTGGATGCGGCCGGGGCCGAGCCTGGCCTGGGCGATCATGAAGCCGTCGCCCTCGTTGGCGATCAGGCTGCTCGCCGGCACCCGCACGTCGTGGAAGCGCAGCTCGTTGTGGCCGTGCTGGTCCTGGTAGCCGAATACCGGCAGCGCCCGGACGTTCTCGACACCCGGAGCGTCCATCGGGACCAGGATCATCGACTGCTGGCGGTGCACCGACTCGGCAGGGTTGGTCTTGCCCATCAAGATCATGATCTTGCAGCGCGGGTCGGCGGCGCCGCTGATCCACCACTTCCGGCCGTTGATCACGTAGTCGTCGCCGTCCCGCACGATCGAGGTGGCGATGTTGGTCGCGTCCGAGGAGGCCACGTCGGGTTCGGTCATCGCGAAGGCCGACCGGATCTCGCCCTCCATGAGCGGTGCGAGCCACTGCGACTTCTGCTCCGGGGTGCCGAACATGTGCAGCACCTCCATGTTGCCGGTGTTCGGTGCGTCACAGTTGATCGCCTCGGGCGCGATGTTCACCGACCAGCCGGTGATCTCGGCGAGGCTGGCGTACTCCAGGTTGGTGAGGCCGGAGACGTCGGGCAGGAACAGGTTCCACAGGCCGCGGCTGCGGGCCTCGACCTTGAGCTCTTCCACGACAGGGGGCAGCGTGTGGTCGCCATACCCCTTCTCCCGGCGATACTCCTCGTAGGCCTGTTCGGCCGGGAACACGTGGGTATCCATGAAGTCGTTGAGGCGGCCGCGGTAGTCCTCGGCCTTGGCCGAGAGAGCGAAGTCCACGAGGTGCCTTCCATCAGGTGCGAATAGGTCTGGTCCGAGTGTGCCTGCCGGCCCGCCCGCATGGCCAGCCGCGTCGCTGTCGTGCCGCGCCACCCGGTCCCGCTGTGTGATCCTGAGCGGACGCCCGCTAGCCCGAGGAGCCCTGTGGTCGACCGGCTCAACCCCCTCGATGTCTCCTTCCTCTACATGGAGACCCCGACCACCGCCATGCATGTCGGCGGGGTCGCGACGTTCCAGCCGCCGGAGACCGGCTTCGACCACGCCCGCCTGGTCGAGCTGATCACCCAGCGGATCGCGTTGGTCCCCCGCTACCGGCAGAAGGTGCGCTGGGTGCCCGGTCGGCTGGCCAACCCGGTCTGGGTCGACGACGAGAGCTTCGACGTCGGCTACCACGTACGCCGCAGCGCGCTCCCGAAGCCGGGCAGCGACGCGCAGTTGCGCGAGCTCGTCGGCCGGTTGCAGAGCCGCCAGCTGGACCGCGACAAGCCGCTTTGGGAGATCTACCTCGTCGAGGGGCTCGAAGGCGGCCGCGTCGCGATCGTCACCAAGACCCACCACGCGATGGTGGACGGCGTGGCTGCGGTCGACATCGGCACCGTGATGCTCGACCTCACCCCGACGCCACGCGAGATCCCGCCCGACGACTGGCGGCCGGCGCACGCCCCCAGCGGCGCAGCCCTGGTCGCGGGCGCCCTCGGCGACCTGGTGAAGCGGCCGACGCAGGCGGTCGAGACGGCCAGGACGGCTGTCCTGGACGCCCGGCACACCGCCGGCCGGGTGGTCGAGGTCGCGGGCGGGGTGCTGTCGTCGGTGCGCACGATGGCGCGGACCGCTCCCGACTCGCCGCTGAACGCCACGATCGGACAGCAGCGCAGGTTCGGCATGGCGGCCATGGACCTCGACGACTTCAAGCGGGTACGCAAGGCGCACGGCGGCACCGTCAACGACGTGGTCCTCGCGACCGTCGCGGGCGCCCTGCGCAGCTGGCTACTGACTCGCGGTGAGCCGGTGTCGCCGCAGACCACGGTGCGCGCGATGGTGCCGGTCTCGGTGCGCGAGCCGGATGCCCGCGGCGTGAATGGCAACCGGGTGTCGTCGTACTTCGTCGACCTGCCGGTCGGCGAGGGCAGCCCGGTGATGCGGCTGACCCAGGTCAGCTTTGCGATGCGCAGCCACAAGGAGTCCGGTGAGGCGGTCGGCGCCGACGCTCTCGTACAGCTGTCCGGGTTCGCGCCGCCGACGATCCACCTGCTCGGCGCGCGGGTCGCCTCCAGCTTCACCCGCCGGGTGTTCAACCTGGTCGTCACCAATGTCCCCGGCCCGCAGTTCCCGCTGTACGCCGCGGGCGCCCGGATGCTGGAGATGTACCCGGTGGTACCGCTGGCGAAGGGACAGGCGGTGTCGATTGGCCTGACCTCCTACGACGGGGGGGTCTACTTCGGCCTCAACGCCGACCGCGACGCGATGCCCGACGTCGACGTGCTGGCCGCCTGCCTGGAGGAGTCGCTCGCCGAGCTGGTCGGGACGGTGGACCAGTGACGGCACCGCGCCGGGGGCTGGTGCTGGGCGCCGGCGGGGTGCTCGGTGCCGCCTGGACGATCGGCGCGCTGGCCGCCGTGCAGGAGCAGTACGGCTGGGACCCGCGCGAGGCCGACGTGCTCGTCGGGACGTCCGCCGGGTCGGTGCTGGCCGCCTCGCTCGGCTGCGGCATCGGCGTCGAGGACCTGCTGGACCACCAGCGCGGCATCCCGGTGCCTGGTATCGACTACGACCACGACGCCGCCGGCGGGGCGCTGCCACCGCTGCCGCGCCCCGGCATCGGCTCGCCCCGCGGGCTGGTCCACAGCGCGCTGCACCCGTTCCGGACGACGCCGATGATGGCCTTGTCGACGGTCCTCCCACAGGGTCGTGGCTCGATCGAGCCGGTCGGGCTGCTCGTTGACGCCATCGTCCCGCGCGGCGCATGGGCGCCGCACCCGCAGACCTGGGTCGTCGCGATGGACTACGACAGCGGCCGGCGGGTGGTCTTCGGTCGCGACGGTGCGCCGGTCGCACCGCTGCGCGATGCCGTGATGGCATCCTGCTCGATCCCGGGCTGGTACACCCCGGTACGCATCGACCGGCGCCGCTACGTCGACGGCGGGGCCTGCTCGCCGACCTCGCTGGACGTGGTCGCGCGGCTCGGCCTGGACGAGGTGGTCGTCCTGTCGCCGATGACCTCGATGGAGTACGACAGCCCGCCCTCGGTCGCCGCCCGGATCGAACGGCGCTTCCGCCGGCTGGTCACCAAGCGGCTGCTCGGTGAGGTGAAGAAGGTGACGGCGACCGGCACCCGGGTGACCCTGCTGGGGCCTGGCTCCGACGACCTGGCGGCGATCGGCGCGAACATGATGGACCCGCGGCGCCGCGAGCTGGTCCTCGAGACGTCGGTGCGCACCTCGCGGACGGCACTGCGCGGCGCCGCGTTGCGCGGCGCCGCCTGACCGTGCGCGTCTACCTGCCCGCCACCCTGCCCGGCCTGCGGGCCCTGCTCGACGACGGTGAGCTCGGCAGCCCACCGCTGCCGGCCTACGCCGTCACGCCGGCGCTGCGCGAGTGGTACGACGGGGGTGACCAGGACGAGCTGGAGTACGCCGCGACCGCGCTGGCTGCTGCCGCGTCGGTGCGGCTGCTCGACGCCGACCAGGACGCGCCCCGTCGCCGGGTGGTGGTCGTCGCCGACGTGGAGACCGTCGAGGCCGCGCCGCACGTCGACCGGGCGGCCGTCCGGGTGACGTCGGCGGTGCAGCTGCGCGACGTCCGGGCGGTGCACGTCGACGACCCCGCCGCGGTGCCCGACGTGACGGTCGCCGCCGACGCCGTCATCGAAGCCGACCTCGGCAGCGAGGACGCCGCCTTCCGGGTCGAGCAGGCCGCCGGGCACGAGCTGCAGTGGTACGCCACGCAGGAGATCGGCCCCCTGCTGGAGCTGTCCTGAGCTGCCGGTGAGGGGAACCGCCGGCGTGCTCCGTACGTCATCAGGTGAAGTGCGACGTGTGGGATGGCGGTGGGCCGCGGTGGCGGCGCTGGTCACCGCGCTCGCAGCGTTGCCGACCGCGGTCCGCGCGCTGCCCGCGGGCCGGAGCGAGCTCACGGCCGCGCAGTTGCGCGACCTGGTGCGGGGCAGCGGCTCCGTCGGCTGGTCCGGGACGTCGGAGAGCCGGTCCGGTCTGGCGCTGCCGGATGTAGCTGACCTGGGCGACCTGCCGGCGCTGCTGGGCGGCACCGTGCGTACCCGGGTGTGGTGGCGCTCGCCGGTGTCCTGGCGGGTCGACGAGCAGCGCCTGACCGGCGAGCAGGACGTCATCGTCGACGGCGCCCGCACCACCACCTGGACCAGCGCCGACAACACCGTCGCCGACCTGTTCGGGGCCCTGCCCGTGCGGCTGCCGCGGGCCGCCGACCTGCTCGCCCCGGTGCTCGGCCAGCGGCTCGCAGGCGCCCCCGACGCGGTTCTCAGCCGGCTGCCCGAGCGGCGGGTCGCCGGCCTGAGCGGCGCGGGCCTGCGGATCGTGCCGCGCGACCCGGGCAGCAGCACCGTGGCGGCCGTCGACCTGTGGGCCGACCCGCAGACCGGGCTGCCGCTGCTGGTGGAGCTGCGCGCCCGCGGCCAGGACCGGCCGGTGCTGACGACCTTGCTGCTGGACCTCGACCGGACGGCGCCGGCCCGCGAGCGCACCCTGTTCGACGTGCCCCGCACTGCCGACCGGACCGTCGACCAGGCCCCCGACCTCGCCGCGCAGGTCGACCGGGCGGTGCCGTACCTGCTGCCCGGGCGGCTCGCGGGCGCCAGCCGGCAGGTGGTCGCCGGTCTTGAGCAGGCCCGCGGCGTCGGGACGTACGGCGCGGGCCTGTCGGTGTTCGCCGTCGTGCCGCTGCCGCGCGACGTCGCCGACCGGCTGACCCGCAAGCTGCAGGCCGTCGGCGGCCCCCGGCTGTCGACCCCGCTGGTGAACGCCCTGGTCGCGAGCACGCCCCGGCGCACCTACCTGCTGGTCGGCTCGGTGCCGCAGGACGTCCTGGACCGGGCCTTCGCGGAGCTCGCCAGGAACCCACCCCCCCGGACGGACAACCGGTGACCTCCGTCATCCGGACCACGGCCCTCACCAAGCGCTTCGGCCGGCTGACGGCCGTCGACGCGGTCGACCTCGACGTGCGCGAGGGGGACCGCTACGGCTTTCTCGGCCCCAACGGCTCGGGCAAGACCACGACCGTACGGATGCTGCTCGGGCTCGTGCTGCCGACCTCCGGAGAGCTCGAGCTGCTGGGGACCACCAAGGTCAAGCGGGTGCTGCCGCAGGTGGGAGCCCTGATCGAGGGGCCGGCGGCGTACGGCCACCTGTCCGGCCGGGCCAACCTGGCGCTCGCCGACGCTGCCGGCAGCGGCAGCCCGCGGCGCACCCGTAGGGCGCGCGTGACCGAGGTGCTGGAGCAGGTGGGCTTGGACGGCGTCGACGGCCGGCCGGTCAAGGCGTACAGCCTGGGCATGCGGCAGCGGCTCGGGATCGCCGGTGCGCTGCTGCGACGGCCGCGTCTGCTGGTGCTCGACGAGCCGACCAACGGGCTGGATCCGCAGGGCATCCGCGAGGTCCGTGAGCTGCTGCTCGCGCTCAACGCACAGGGCACCACCGTCTTCCTGTCCAGCCACCTGCTGGCCGAGATCGAGGCGCTGTGTACACGGGTCGGGGTGCTCGACAGGGGGCGGCTCGTCGTGCAGGACGAGCTCGCCGCGCTGCAGGCACCGACCGGGCGCACCGAGGTGCACACCCCCGACGTGGCACGAGCGCATGCCTTGCTCGACGGCAGCGTCGAGCAGGTGGCGGGCGACCGGCTGCTGGTGCGCACCGCCGACCCGGCAGCGACGAACGCCCGCCTGGTGCAGGCCGGGGTGCGGGTGCGCGGCCTGCGGCCGGAGCGGCGGACGCTGGAGGACACCGTGCTCGAGTTGACCAGCGACGGTAGCGACCGGCTCAGCGCGTCCGGGGGACATTCGTGATCACCGTCGAGCTCAGCAAGATGCTGCGCCGCCCGCGCACCTGGGTGATGATCGCCCTGCTGTGCCTGCTCCCGACGATCGTTGCGGTCTTCCTCAAGACCAGCGATGTCGCCCCGCGCCCCGGCACCGGCCCGGCGTTCCTGTCGGCGGTGCTGCAGAACGGCGCGCTTTTCCCCGCCGCCGCCCTCGCGATCGTGCTGCCGCTGTTCCTGCCCGTCGCGGTCGCGCTGATCGCCGGCGACGCCGTGGCCGGGGAGGCCCAGGCCGGCACCCTGCGCTACCTGCTCGTACGCCCCGTCGGGCGCACCCGGCTGCTGGTCGCCAAGCTGGTCTCGGTGATCGCCTTCTGCGTACTGGCGGTCGCGGCGGTCTCAGTCAGCGCGTACGTCGTCGGCACCTGGCTGTTCGGCACCCAGCCCGCCGTGGCGTCGCTGTCCGGGCCCGACCTGACCACGACGCAGGCCACCGTCCGTACGGTGCTGGCGATCCTGTACGTCGGCTGGTCGATGCTCGGCGTCGCGGCGGTGGCGATCTTGCTGTCCACGATCACCGACAGCCCGTTGGCCGCGTCGCTCGGCGCGATCGCCGTGCTGATCACCAGCGGCGTGCTCGTCGGGCTCGACGCGGCCAGCTCGGTGCAGCCCTACCTGCCGACGCGGTACTGGCTGGCCTTCGTCGACTTCTTCCGCGAGCCGGTCGCCTACCGCGACATCGTCCGGGGGATCGCGCTGCAGGCGGTGTACATCGCGGTGTTCCTCGGCGGGGCCTGGGCCAACTTCACCACCAAGGACGTGACCAGCTGATGCGGACGATCGGGATGCTCGGCGGGATGAGCTGGGAGTCCACCGCGCTGTACCAGCGGCTCGCCAACGAGCTCGTACGAGAGCGGCCGGGCGGGTTGTCCAGCGCCGACCTGGTGGTGCTGTGCACCAACTACAGGCACAAGGTTGCGCCCACCCTCGAGGCCGCCCTCGTGCTGCCGTGACAGGAGACCTCGCCGCCTGGGGTCTTGCGGAGCGCCCCTGCCCGGCCGACTACGGGCATCCGGTCGGTGCGGCCAGCGGGCCGGCGCCGAGCGCGGCCAGCACAATGCCCTCGACGTGCGGGTCGCGCGGCAGCAGGCTGTGCGAGGTCGTGGCGCCGGGGCACAGGTCCTGCAGCTGCAGGTTGACGGCACCGGCCAGCCGCGCCGAGTCGGGTGGTGTCACCGTCTGGTCGGCGGTGGTCCACAGCGACAGCCACTGCGGGCCGGCGGGGGTCTCGTCGCCGCGGTTGAGCCCGTCGAGCAGGTCGCTGCCGGGTACCAGCTGCCGGCAGGCCTGCGGGCAGGCGATCGGCAGCAGCCGCGCGCCGGTCCCGGCGACATTCGTCCCGTGGTGCGGTGAGCCGAGGGTGACGACCCGCCGGGTGACGGACGCGCCCCCACCCGCCTCCCACAGCCGGGTGATGATCCCGCCGGCGCTGTAGCCGACGACGTCGACCGACGGCGCCCCGCCGCGCAGCGCGACCTTCACGACGGCGTCGAGGACCGGCACGTACGACCGCAGGTCGTCGGTGCCGTCGCCGGGGAGCTGCACGACCACCGCCTGGCGGCCGGCGCCGCGCAACCGGTCCGCCAGCACCTCGAGCGCCGAGGTGGAGCCGCCGTAACCGGGCACCAGCACCACGGTGCCGAGCCGGTCCTGTGCGACGGCTGTGAAGGGCGCAGACCGCGCCGAGCCGCTCAGCAGATGTAGGCCGATCCCCACGACCAGCAGCAGGGAAGCAACCACCGCGAGACCGGTCAGCAGCAGGCGGCGGGCCGGGCTCATGCTGCGCCTCCTCAGGACCGGTCGAGCCGCCGTGACACGCTTGGGTTCCGCGCGACCCAGGGAGACCCTCGTGCTCGACGCCACCACCGTGGTACCGCTCCCCGTGAACGAAGTCGTCCGCCAGTACGTCCCCGGCAGCCCCGAGCGCGCATCGCTGCAGGCCCGGGTGTGCGAGCTCGCCACCTCCCCGCTGGACCTCACGATGACGGTCGACGGCGAGCAGCGCCTCGGCAGCGGCCCGCCGATCGACGTGGTGCAGCCGCACCGGCACGCCGCCCTGCTCGGTACGACCCGGGAGGCCGGTGCCGACGATGTCCGGGCCGCCGTCGACGCCGCCCGGGCGGCCGCCCCGTCCTGGCGGGCGCTGTCCTACGACGACCGCGCCGCGGTGCTGCTGCGAGCGGCCGAGCTGCTGGCCGGCCCGTGGCGGGACACCCTGAACGCCGCGACCATGCTCGGCCAGAGCAAGAGCTGCTACCAGGCCGAGATCGACAGCGCCTGCGAGCTGATCGACTTCCTCCGGTTCAACGTCGCGTTCGGCCGCCAGGTGCTGGCCGAGCAACCGGTCTCCTCGCCCGGGGTCTGGAACCGGATGGACCACCGACCGCTCGAGGGTTTCGTCCTGGCGATCACGCCGTTCAACTTCACCGCCATCGCCGGTAACTTGCCGCTTGCTCCTGCGCTGATGGGCAACACCGTCGTCTGGAAGCCCTCGCCCACCCAGCAGGTCGCCGCGCACTTCACGATGCGGCTGCTGGAGGCGGCCGGCCTGCCGCCCGGCGTCGTCAACATGGTCACCGGGAACGGCCGGGCCGTCAGCGAGCTGGCGGTACCGCATCCGGACCTCGCAGGCATCCACTTCACCGGCTCGACCAGGACGTTCCAGGCGCTGTGGCAGAAGGTCGGCCAGGGCTTGGCGACCTACCGCACGTACCCGCGGCTGGTGGGGGAGACCGGCGGCAAGGACTTCGTCGTCGCGCACCCCTCGGCCGACCCGCTGGCACTCGAGGTCGCCCTGGTCCGCGGGGCGTTCGAGTACCAGGGCCAGAAGTGCTCGGCGGCATCGCGGGCGTACGTCCCGCGATCACTGTGGGAGGCCGGGCTGCGCGACGGTCTCGCCGACCGCACCCGCTCGCTGGTCTACGGCGACATTACCGATATGTCGATATTCGGTGGCGCGGTCATCGACCAGCGGGCGTACGACCGGCTGTCACGGGTGCAGACGATGGCCGCCGCGGACCCGACACTCGAGGTGCTCGCCGGCGGCACGGCCGACGACAGTGAGGGCTTCTTCGTACAGCCGACGGTCCTGGTCGGCAGCGACCCGTCGCACGAGATCTTCTCCGAGGAGTACTTCGGGCCGTTGCTTGCCGTGCACGTCTACGACGACGCCGACTGGCAGGACGAGCTGCGGCTGGTGGACGACACCGCGCCGTTCGCGCTGACCGGCGCGGTGTTCGCGCGCGACGCGCACGTCGTCGCGCAGGCGGTGGAGCGGCTGCGCTTCACCGCCGGCAACATCTACGTCAACGACAAGCCGACGGGCGCCGTCGTCGGGCAGCAGCCCTTCGGCGGGGCGCGAGCCAGCGGTACGAACGACAAGGCCGGCTCGGTACTGAACCTGCTCCGGTGGACGAGCCCACGCACCCTGAAGGAGACGCTGGACCCGGCGCGGGACCACACCTACCCGCACATGGGCCGCTGACCGGGCCCGGGCGCAGGTGGCTTCCGCGCACCACCGCTCGGTCTTCTCCGTCAGCTCCTCGACCTTCATCGTGGCGTCGGCCCTGCTGATGCCCGCGGTCTCGACCTCACCGTCGGACTGCTGCACCAAGGTCGACAGGTAGTTCTCCTGCGGTGAAGTCGCGGGCCCGTCGCCGGTCACCCAGTCGTGCGGGTCCTTGTCCGGCCGGTGCCGTACAGCGTGCCGACGACGTCAGCCGCTCGGGAAGGAGTAGCTCGGCGCGCTCGCGGCGTCGCGGGACGGCCAGCGGGAGGTGACGACCTTGCCGCGCGTGTAGAACGACACCCCTTCAGGACCGTGCACGTGCTTGTCACCGAACAGCGAGTCCTTCCAGCCGCCGAAGGAGTAGTAGGCCATCGGTACGGGGATCGGCACGTTGATGCCGATCATTCCGACGTGGACGCCGCGCTGGAAGCGCCGGGCGGCCGCACCGCTCGCCGTGAAGATGGCCGTACCGTTCCCGTACGGATTGGCGTTGATCAGCTCGATGGCGTCGTCGACCCCGCCGGCCCGCAGCACCGACAGGACCGGACCGAAGATCTCCTCGCGGTAGGCGGCCATCTGGGTGGTCACCCGGTCCAGGACGGTCGGGCCGACGAAGAAGCCCGCCTCGTGCCCGGCCACCACCAGGCCGCGGCCGTCGACGGCGACGGTGGCGCCCTGCTGCTCGCCGCTGCCGATGACGGCCAGGATGCGCTCGCGCGCGGCGGCGGTGATAACTGGCCCCATCTCGCTGCCGGCGGCGTTGCCCGGCCCGACCCTGACCGCCCGGGCCTTCTCGCTCACCGCGGCGAGCAGGTCGTCGCCGACCCCACCGACGGCCACCGCTGCCGAGATCGCCATGCACCGCTCGCCGGCGGAGCCGAACGCGGCCGAGACCACATGGTCCGCGGCGACGTCGAGGTCGGCGTCGGGAAGGACGACCGCGTGGTTCTTGGCACCGCCGAGCGCCTGGACCCGCTTGCCCGTCGCGGTACCGCGCTCGTGGATGTAGCGGGCGATCGGCGTCGAGCCGACAAAGGAGACCGCAGCGACCTCGCGGGAGTCGAGCAGCGCGTCGACCGCCTCCCGGTCTCCGTTGACGACGTTGAAGACACCGTCGGGCAGGCCCGCCTCGGCGTACAGCTCCGCGACGATCAGCGAGACGCTGGGGTCGCGCTCGCTCGGCTTGAGCACGAAGGTGTTGCCGCAGGCGATCGCCACCGGGTGCATCCACATCGGCACCATGATCGGGAAGTTGAACGGCGTGATGCCTGCGACGACGCCGAGCGGGGAGCGGAAGGAGAACACGTCGACACCAGCGGACGCCTGGTCGGAGTACTCACCTTTCAGCAGCGTGGCCAGCCCGCAGGCGTACTCCACGACGTCCAGCCCGCGCTGCACCTCACCAAGGGCATCGGACAGCACCTTGCCGTGCTCCGCGCAGATCACCTCAGCGAGCTCGCCGCTGCGGCGGTTCAGCAGCTCGCGGAACGCGAACATCACCTTGGTCCGGGTGCTGAGCGAGGACTGGGACCACTGCTCGAACGCAGCCGCCGCGGACGTGACGGCCTGGCCGACGTCCGCAGCGCCGGCCAGCAGCACCTCGGCCGACTGCCGCCCTGTCGCGGGGTCGTAGACGACGCCGGTGCGGGTGGATCTGCCGACGGCTGGCCGGCCGCCGATCCAGTGCGCGATGGTCTTCACGGGCGGCACTCCAGGCTAGGCACGGGACGCGGCTACAGAGCCAACCCTATGGCTGCCTTCGCAGCCCCCGCCTGTTCCTGGCGCGACTGCCACGCTCGTTTGACGGCCCTGTGACGCCCCGGATGCAGGCTGCAACGGTCGTCCACCCATCGAGGAGCTCGCGTGAAGACCGACACCCTGACTCGAGCACCCGCCGCTCCTGTGCCCGCCCCGGCGCGGCCGGTCGTGAGGCGTACCGCCCTCCTGATCACGGCAGCGCTCGTCCTGCCGGTGCTGTTCGCGCTGTCCTACCTCTGGGTCTCCCAGGGCACGGCGCCGCACCGCCTGAAGATCGCCGTGGCGGCGCCGAGCGCGAGCGCTGCCGACGACCTGATCCGCCGCATCGGTGGTACCGGGTCGCAGTCCCTGGAGGCGGTCGTCATGGTGGATGGCGCCCGCGCGATGCAGGCGATACGGGACCGCAGCGTGCAGGCGGCCTTCGTCGCCAGGTCGGGAACCGCCGACGAGCTGGTGGTGGCGTCTGCCGCGGGCCAGGCCCAGAGCCTGTCGTTGGCGACCCGGTTCCAGGCCTTCGAGAAGGCCCAGAAGCGCACCCTCACCGTCCGCGACCTCGTGCCGCTGTCGCGGGAGGACCGGCGCGGCGTCGCCTCGTCCTACCTGACGCTCGCTGCGATGCTCGGCGGGTTCCTCGGCGCAGGTCTGCTGGGACTGGTGTCCATGCCGGGCGGCAGGGGGCTGCGCGGCGGCTTGCGCCGGCTCGGCACCTGCACGGCGTACGCCGTGCTCAGCGCGACCGCAGTGGTGCTTGTCAGCCGTGCCGCTCTCGGTGTCGTACGAGGTCACGAGGTGCAGGCTGTCGCGGCCATGGCCCTGGTCTGCTTGGCGACGCTCGCTGTCGTGACGCTGTTGCGGGACCTGTTCGGCGTGCCCGGGCCGGTCGTCGGGCTCGCCCTGTTCGTTGCGGTGTGCAGCCCGGCGACCGGCGAGGCCGTCGCGAACGCCTTCCAGCCGGCCCCCTACCGGCTCGTCGGTGGCTACCTCGTCGACGGCGCCGGCGCCGACCTGCTGCGCAACCTGACCTACTTCGAGGGGCACGCGACAGCGCGGCCGGTGGTGGTCCTGCTCGCCTGGGCGCTGGTCGGGGTCGCCGGCACCGCCGTCGTGCGCGGCCGGACCGCGTCTCTGCCCTGGCGGCGGTGACCCGCCGCCGCGGACGTAGCCCGTGCCCGGCGGCCGCAGCCCGGCGATCACCAGCTCCATCTCACTGACGTCGGTGAGCACGTTGCGGGGGACAGCGGCCGCCAGGCCGTGACGGAGCTGCCCACCGCGGCCGGCGCTCGCTCGCCGGCATGGTCGACGTCCTCGGCGGGCAGGCCGAAGCGGCTGGCCCGGGTCCGGTAGCCCGGCTCCGCGGCCTGCGCCTGGTGCAGGACGGCCATCTCGAACACCTCGCTCGCCGGGTCGCCGCCGAGGTGCTTGCCGGCCCGGGCCCGTACGCCGCTGGAGATGTCAGCCGAGCTGGAACGGGTCGCGGGTACCGCCGGTCAGCTCGATGTAGACGGACTTGGTCTCGGTGTACTCATTAAGCGCCTCGATCCCGTTCTCCCGGCCGATGCCGCTCGCGCCGAACCCGCCGAACGGCATGTTGGGCGCGACGACGCGGTAGGCGTTGACCCAGACCGTCCCGACCCGCAGCTTGGCGGCGACCCGATGCGCGCGGTGCACGTCCTTGGTCCAGACCGCGCCGGCCAGCCCGTACGGCGTGTCGTTGGCCAGCTCGAGCGCCTCCTCCTCGTCGGTGAAGGTGTACGCGGCGAGCACCGGCCCGAACACCTCCTCGCGGACGATCGTGCTCAGCGGCCCGACCCCCGTGACGACCGTCGGCTCGACGAACAGCCCGCCGCGGTCAGCATCGGGCCCGCCTCCGCAGGCGAACGTCGCGCCCTCCTGCCGGGCACCCCGCAGATAGCCGAGGACCTTGTCGTACTGCGGGCGGTTGGCCATCGGGCCCATCTCCGTGGCGCTGTCAGTGGGGTCTCCCAGCGTGATGCTCCGAGCCCGGGCTGCGACCTTCTCCACCAGGGCGTCGTGCACGTCCTCGTGCACGATCAACCGGGAGCCGGCCATGCAGGTCTGGCCGGTCGCGGCGAATACGCCGGCGACCAGGCCGTTCGCGGCGGCGTCGAGGTCGGCGTCCGCGAACACGATCTGCGGGCTCTTCCCGCCGAGCTCCAGGGTCACCCGGTTGAGGTTCGCGCCGGCGGCCTGCGCCACCCGGGCGCCGGTCGCGGACGAGCCGGTGAAAGCCACCTTGTCGACACCTCGATGGGCGGCGAGTGCCTCGCCGGTAGCCCGGTCCCAGCCGGTGACGACGTTGAGCACCCCCGCCGGCAGACCGGCCTCATACAGCACCTGGGCGAACGCGACGGTGGAGGCCGGGCAGTGCTCGGAGGGCTTGACCACACAGGTGTTGCCGGCGGCCAGCAGCGGCGCGAGCTTGAACGTCAGCAGCAGCAGGGGGGAGTTCCACGGCGTGATCGCGGCGACGACGCCGACCGGCTCGCGGGTCGTGTACGCAAAGTAGTTGCGGTTGACCGGCGGCACGGTGCGGCCCTCGAGCTTGTCGGCCAGGCCGGCGAAGTAGTAGTACCACTGGGGCAGGGCGGTGAGTTGACCGCGCATCTCGCGCAGCAGCTTGCCTGAGTCGTTCACCTCCAGTACGGCCAGCCGCTCGGCGTTCGCGGCGATCCCGGCGGCCACCCGTCGCAGGACGGCGGCGCGCTCGAAGCCGGTCATCAGGCCCCACTCCCCATCGAAGGCCGCGCGGGCCGACGCCACGGCGACGTCGACGTCCTCCGGCGCCCCGTCGGCCAGCCGTGCCCATGGCTGCTGCCGGTACGGGTTCTCCGACTCGAAGGTCTTGCCTGACAACGCACCGACGGACGTGCCGCCGATGAACAGGCCAAACTCCTCAAGGTCGGGCGCTTTCATGACGTGCTCCTGTCAGTCGGGTCGTCAGGCGAATGCCCTCTGGAACTCGGAAGATGTGTCTTGTCCAGGGGCGCCGGCACGGGCGGTGCGTCGGCCGTGCCCCTGGCCGGGCGGCCGGGACGTCGCTAGTGCTCAGCGGCCGCCGTCCTCGTCTCGCGCCGCCATCAGGCGTCCCCCCGCGCGACGCCTCAAAGTACGACGATGACGAAGTAAGACGTTGACCAACCGGTCATGGCATACAGCAACCTGCGCTGGGCGGGGACATGCTTATCCTGATGGGCACCGCGACGCCGTCGGGGCACCCGGCCGAACCCGGTCGTCGTCGAGATGAGGCAGATGGCTTCCCCGCAGGTGCCGTCCGTGATGCGGGCCTGGCACGCGAGCATTGCGGTGGTCGTGCTTGTCGCCCTGATCCTGCAGCTGTGGGTTGCCGTGGGGGCACCCGGCAGTCCTGCTGCGCACGCCGTCGGCACCTTGGCCGGGACCCCGCTTGCAGGTCGCATCGTGCGCGTGCTGAGTTTCTTCACCATTCAGAGCAACATACTGAGCGGGGTCGTCTCGGCCCAGTTGGCTCGGAACTGTGACCGTGACGGCCGGGTCTGGCGCGCGGTGCGGCTGGCGTCGCTGGTGGGCATCATCATCACCGGCGTCATCTATGCCACGGTGCTTGCCCGGGTGCACGAGCCCCACGGCTGGAAAGAGACCTTCTCCAACGCCGTCTTCCACTACCTGGTGCCCTTCATGATGGTCGTCGGCTGGCTGCTGTTCGGCCCTCGACCGCGCATCGAGGCCCGCACCATCGTGCTGTCACTGCTCTACCCGGTCGCCTGGGTTGCGTACACCCTCGTCGACGGCGCCGTCACCAGCTGGTATCCGTACCCCTTCCTGGACGTCGTCTCGCACGGCTACGCCACCGTGCTGGGTAACGGCGCCATCGTGGTGGTCGTGTTGGGCCTGGTCACCTCCCTCTACCGGCTCGGCGACCGGCGCTTGCCGGTCGCGCCACGGCACTCGGCTCCCACCGGGTCGCGCGCTGCCATGATCTGAGGGCCGACCGCTTCCCCTTCGATTGGTCACGATCCGGGGCACCCAGGAGGCTCTGCCGCAGGGGAGGTGACCCGCCGAAGGGGAGACGCGCCCGCACCGGCCGGCGGGTCAGGTTCCAGACGTGAACGACCAGATGCGGCCCTCGGAGTCGTACACGCTGTACGTGCGATGGCCACCCGGCTGATCGGCGGGCGGTGACACGATGACCGCACCTGCACCGGTGGCGCGCAGATGGTGGTCATCCACGTCTTCCACGATGACCACGAGCGTGCCGGTGGCCGAGCCCAGCTCCGCGATGCTGGCCAGCCCCCGGTCGGGTGCCGGGGGGTGCAGCCGGATGGACTCGTCGTGCAGCGTCATCTCGAGATGCACCAGGTGACCGTGGTCGTCGCGGTGTGTCCGGCCGACCTCGAAGCCGAAGGCCTCGACCAGAAAGTCCCGGGCTGCCGCCACGTCCGCGTACACCAGGATCACCACGATGCGCTGCGGGGACACCGCCGAAGCGTAGGTCGGCGCCGCGGCCGGCTCAGTCCTTGCGGCGCAGCCGGAAGAAGTGCGGCGCGGTCCGCTTGGCGGGTCCGCTCATGCACGAGGTGTCGGCGGCGTCGTCGCCGATGACGTCCCAGTTCCGGAAGGTGTCTTGGAGCTCCTCCCGGGACGCCCCGCGGGGAAGCGGCACCGGGGGGCGGCGACCCGGCTGGAAGGCGAGCATGAGCAGCGTGGATCCGGCCTGGCTGACGGCCTCCGCCTGCTGGATGTACGCGGGGCGCCGCGGGGGCTTGAGGCCGTGGAAGCAGCCGACGTCGAGCAGGAGCGAGAAGCCCGAACCGACCTGCGCCGCCATTTCCGTCACGTCAGTCTGGACATAGCGGACGTCCAGGCCGGCCTCGACCGACTTGGCCCGGGCCGACGCGAGGGCCCGCGGCACGTTGTCGACGGCCGTCACGTGCCAGCCCCGCTGCGCGAGGTTCAGCGCGTGGTCGCCGGTCCCGCAGCCGATGTCGAGCGCCCTGCCGTACGGCGGCCCCCCCTCCTGCTCGCGGTCCAGCAGCGTGTTGAACTGCGCGGCGGCATCGCGGCCTGCCTTCTCCCAGGGAGTGAGGCCGAGGCGGTAGGCGAGGGCGTAGCCGGTGGTCATGGCCGCTCCTGGTCCGACGGGCCGGGCGCACAGCTGTGCGCCAGGGTCTGTACGCTCGTTGCGATTCGACCCAGTGAGCCTGGAGCGAAATGGTGAAGCCTGTCAAGGGCCGTAGGTACGACTCGCCCGTACGCCGGGAGCGGGCGCGGCAGACGCGGCTGGCGATCTTGCGTGCGGCGCACGCCCGCTTCGTCGAGGTCGGCTATGCCTCGACCACCCTGGCGGAGGTCGCGGCCGATGCCGGTCTCTCGGTCGACACCGTCTACGACTCCTTCGGCAGCAAACGCGGCCTGCTCGCCGCCGTCATAAACGTCAACGTCGGCGGCGACGACGAGCCGGTGGCCGTCCTGGACCGCGAGCTGCCGCAGCGGATGCGCGCCGAGACCGACCAGCGGACGCAGCTCGCGCTGTTCTCCGTCGGGATGGCCGGCAAGCTCGAGCGGATGCGCCCGCTGGACGACGTGCTCCGCAGCGCAGCGGCGGCCGATCCCGATGTCGCCGCGGTGCGGCGCCTGCAGAACGACGTCCAGCGGCACGCTGCGATGACCACCGTCGTCGGCTGGATCCGCGCCCGCGGGCCGCTGCGAGAAGGGGTGGATGTCGAAACCGCGGCCGACGTCGTGTGGACGCTGACCAGCCCCGAGGTGCATCACATGCTGCTGGTTATCCGCGGCTGGACACGGGAGCAGTACGAGACCTGGCTCCGCGACACCCTCGAGCGCTCGCTGCTGCGCGGGGCGTCAGGCGATCCTTGAGAGGTTGCAGGCGACGGCTGCCACGGACCTTGACCGCCGGCCTCGCCCTGCACCCCGGGCACCCGGTGCCCGGGCTCCTCGCCCAGGTCGTCGATGTCGGTGCCGACGGTCTCGAAAATCCGCAGGGCGAGCGGCCCGGAACGACACACGAGCGCAAGCCGAACGGGTTCGCTGAACGTCTGGCGGCGGTGAGCACCGCCTCGAACTGCAGGTGCGTCAGCCCGAGCGTCGGTGACTCCGGCGGGACGGTCGGCCGGCGGACGCAGTCCGCCGGAGAGCGCTCAGGGACGCCATCGAGGACGCAGGTCCGTGAGAAGCCCGCGACGACCGACAGCCGGCAGGCCACCGTGGACGGCTTGAACCGGCGCGCGTCCTGCATCCCACGCAGCGAGCGCACGAGATCGTTGCGTGGGGCGTCCAGCGGCGCGAGCTGCCGGTCCTGGCCCCCGCCGAGGACCACCCGCGGGTCGGACTCGGTGTGCTCGCGCGAGGCGCCGCGATAGCGGGACAGGTGGGCAACGGCCGCGAGGCCGAGCTCACGCGACTGAGCGGAGGAGGCGTTGACAGCCGCCTTGCCGCCACGGTGCGCCGCGCCGCCCGCGTCTGCCATCGGCCAGTGGAGTGACGACGGGCGGCATGAGCGTGCACCGACTGGCGGCTGGCCAGCCGGATCGCGACCGCCTGGCGCCTGCCGGTCGCCATACTCGAGGAGAAATCGATGAGTCTGAAGAACTGGATTGCTTCAGTAGCCGCTGCAGCACAGGCAGCCCTGCTGCCGGGGGGCGAGCGTCGAGCCGGCAGGCAGCGGTGATGTTGGTGGCGCCGCCGAGGCGGTGCAGGCTGATGGCGAGGTCGCAGGGTCGCCCTGACGGCTCTTCCAAGTAACAGGGGAAGTTCACCGCAAACCAGGCATGCACCGCTGAACGTTGATGTTGGACGGCGGGCCGGAAGCGCAAATGCCCTCCTGGCCTCGGCGATGACCTTGTCAAGAGGTCAGAGTCCACCGGCTGGAGATGCACCTGCTGTGTGCGAGCAAACCACGATCCGAGTCGGGTCACCACGATCTTCGATGAGACGAATCCGGTGCCGAATGCTCGCTTCGTCCTGAGGCGGCATCACCCGGCTGCGCGCTTCACCTGGTTCGTCTTCTAGCCGACCGGTGAGTAGAGGACGCGTGCGTTGGGAGGCGTCCCGGGAGCACAGCGGGAGGGCTCGCTCATGGCCGGTGATCGGGCTGCGATGTTGCTGGCGCGAGCCGGCCGCAGCCGGCCGGACTGTCTGCTCGTGCCCGCGCGCTGGGTGGAGACGGCTGCGCGCCGATCCCGGGTGACGCTGCTCTCGGAACGTGCATGAGGCCGCGGCTGCGGGTGTTCGTGGTGATGGTCTGCGCGCTGGGAGCGGCGGCGGCAGCCGGGGTCCTGGTCACCTCAGACATGGCGTCGGTGCGGCGCGGGGTGCCGGCCTGTGCGGCGCTCGCGCTGCTGGTGCTGCTGGGCGAACTGCGTCCGATCGAGGTGGCGCGGGGCGACGTGAAGGATGAGATCACGCTGTCGACCGGGTTCGCCTTGGCACTGACTTTCGTCGGAGCACTCTGGATGTCGATCCTGGTGATGTGCGTGTCGGTGGTCATCGAGGACGTGCGCGCGGGCAAGGCCGGGATCAAGCAGGCGTTCAACGCCGCCCAGTACGCCCTCAGCCTGTCTGCGGCCGGCGGCCTGTTCGCGCTGCTCACCCACCAGTCAGCGCTACAGCAGATGCGCCCGCTGACGCTACCGGGCGAGCTGCCCGCAGCACTGGCCGCAGCCAGCGCCTTCTGGATCGTCAACTCAGTGCTGACCGGCACGGTCACCGCCCTCGCACTGGGCGAGTCCGTAGGGCGTCGCCTGCTCGCGGACCTGCCCTTCCAGGTCGCGACCAACGGGCTGCAGCTGACGTTCTCACCCATTCTGGCGGTGACATTCCAGCTGACTGTCTTTGTGCTTCCGCTGGTGGTGCTGCCCATGGGTGCGATCTACGTGAGCGCAGATCTGGCCCGGCGACGCGAGGGTGAGGCACTGCACGACGGGCTGACCGGCCTGGCGAACCGGACCCTGTTCGGGTTGAGGGTCAAGCGCGCCTGCGAACGCCGCGGCGCAGGCTCCGCAGACCGGTGCGCGGTCATGTTCCTGGACCTGGACCACTTCAAGGAGATCAACGACACCCTCGGCCACCACATCGGCGACCAGCTCCTCATCGCTGTCGCCGACCGTCTCACCGCCAGCCTGCGTCCAGGGGACAGCGTCGCACGCCTGGGAGGCGACGAGTTCGCCGTCCTCGCCGTCGACCTGGTAGGCGCCGGTGGTGCGGTCGCCATCGGCGAGCGGCTGCTGCAGGCACTGCACGAACCATTCACCGTCGACGGCGTCCGCCTCGACGTCGAGGCCAGCTTGGGCGTTGCGCTGCACCCCGACCACGGCGACTGCATGGACCTGCTGCTGCGCCAGGCCGACATCGCGCTCTACGCTGCGAAGGTAGAGCGGTCTTGCCTCCGGGTCTACGACCCCGACCAGGACCCGCACACCGTCGAGCGGCTCGCCCTGGCCAGCGACCTGCGCGACGGTCTCGGACGCGACGAGCTGTTCCTGCACTACCAACCGCAGATCGACACCGTCACAGGCCGGGTGACGGGCTTCGAGGCGCTGGTGCGCTGGCAGCACCCCCAGCACGGAGTGCTGATGCCGGACAGTTTCCTGCCGGTCGTGGAGAACACCGGGCTGATCGGCCCGCTGACCCTGCAGGTCCTCGAGCTCGCCCTGCAGGCGGTGGCCTCCTGGCGGGGTGCCGGGCACGACCTCAGCATCGCCGTCAACCTCTCCGTCAGGCACCTGACCGACCTGTCCCTGCCCCAGCAGATCCAGCAGCGCCTGGCCGCCTACGACCTGCCCCCCTCGGCCCTGATCCTCGAGGTCACAGAGACCCTGATCATGACCGATCCGAGCCGGGCCGTCGGCGTCCTGGCCCTGTTGCGCGACCTAGGGGTTGGGCTGGCCGTGGACGACTTCGGCACCGGCTACTCCTCGCTGGCCTACCTCCGGCAGCTGCACGTCGACGAGATCAAGATCGACAAGTCGTTCGTGATGCAGCTGTCGAGCAGCAACGACGACGCGGTCATCGTCCGCTCCACCATCGAGCTCGGGCACAACCTCGGACTGCGGGTACTCGCTGAGGGGGTCGAGGACCAGATCGCGCTCGACCTGCTGTGCAGCTGGGGCTGCGACAGCGCACAGGGCTACTACATCGCCCGCCCCATGCACGCCGATCACGTTCTGGCCTGGCTCGCGTCGCAACCCGCTCACCGCCGGGGCACGGGCTCCCGCTCTCACCCGCCCGGCGCGCAGGTCGTCACCCGAACGGACGTGCCGGCACGAGCCTGACACGCCGATACAACCGGCGGCAGCCACCAGGAGGAGGTGAGCAGATGGTCCGGACTCCACGTCAGCGTGAAGGGCAGAAGTGGGACTGATCCCGTTCCCAGGCCTGTCACCGCGCTCGCTCAGGTTCATCCGCACAGCACTTTCCAGCCGGTCACACCGACCACGCCCTCAAAAGGAGAAGTCAACATGCGCATCAAGATGACCGCCAGGCTCATCGGCGTCGGCTCCCTCGTCACCGCGCTCGTCGCGGTGCTCGAGGCCGCCTCCAAGTGGAACTAGCCACCTGACCCGCCGCGGGACCGGCCCGCGAGCCGGTCCCGCGGCGCACCGCGTCCGCTTGTGACCACACCCGCCGAGCCAAGAAGGTGCTCCGATGCTCTTCCTGATCGTGCTCGCCACCGGGCTGCTCACCGTGCGCGTGGCCGGTGGGCGGCTCACCGCCTTGGCCGAGCTGCAACTGCGTGGCCGCAGCCAGCTCGTCATCGCGCTGTTCCTGCAGATCCTCACGATCTCCGTCCTACGGGACCCGCCGCACAAGCTGGCGGCCGGTCTGCACCTGACCTCCTACGGCTTCGCCGGCGCTTTTCTGTGGGCCAACCGGCGCCTGCCGGGACTGCACCTCACCGCCGCCGGCGGCGCCGTCAACCTACTGGCCATCACCGCCAACAGCGGCATCATGCCGGCCACCGCCTCAGCCCTGCGCACCGCCGGCATCAGCCGAAACGCCGACCACTTTGCCAACTCCACCACCGTCGCCCACCCCCGCTTGGCGTTCCTCGGCGACGTCTTCGCCGTCCCCCAAGCCTTCGCACCGATCGCCAACGTCTTCAGCATCGGTGACGTCACCCTCGCCCTCGGCGCCATCTGGCTCCTGCACGCCGCCGCCGGCTGTCGCTGGCCCCACGCCGCGCGTCATCTCACCCAGCGAGTGCTTGCCCGCTCCGTGCCCGTGCGGCGGGCCCCTGCTGCCCGGACAGAGCGCCGCCGATCTCGCGGGCAGCCAGTTCTGGACCGGTTCGAGAGCTTGACGGAAGGCGTCTCAGCCTCTGCGGACGACTAGCCCGCTGTTGCAGCAGCGGGTTGAGCTTGGCCTCGACACGGGCCGTGGAGGCGCGAAAGTGCCCCTCTCTGCTGGGATCCTTGTCTTGCTGAGGGACAAGAAGACCAACGAGAGAGCCACCTTGCGGGTGCAACCCACAACGAGTAGGACGGCGCCGACCGTGACGTGTGACGGGACGGGGTGGTGTCGCACGCCGGGACGGTGCTGCTGGCTGAGTTGGCGGACCGGATCGGTCTGACTGCGGCGTTGGGCGAGGCCACTGTGACGGCCTCTGGGAACGCCGCGCTGGTCACGATCCCGGCCGGGTGCTGGTCGATGTGGCGGTCGCGATCGCCGACGGCGCGGTGTCGACCAGTGGTGGCCGATCAGCAGGGCTAGAACGGCCCAGCCGGATCGGTCGCGGCGACTCCGACGAGCGGAGGCCGCGGGGAGCGCTGCGGCGGGGGGTTGCGGTGGCGGGCGCGCTATCGCGATGTGCAGGGTCGGCAGCGGCCGCGGTCGTTTGCCCGCAAGCCCGCCGCGGTCCGCTTCCTGACGCTGGTGCAGGCCGATCTGCTGCGCGGCAGCTACGTCGATCCGGGCCGGTCCCGCACGGCGCTGTCGGCCTACGCCGCGAGCTGGCTCGCCTCGCTGTCGGTGCGGCCGTCGACCCGGCGCACCTATCACAGTCATCTGCGGACCTGGATCTTGCCGGTGCTGGGCGGGCGGATGTCGGCGTCGATCACCCCGACGGATGTGCGGACGCTGGCGTGGCGGCTGACCGACAATCTCGCGCTGTCCACGGCACATCCTTCGCATGGGCTGTTGTCCTCGGTCCTGCGTGGGGCGGTCGAGGACGGCTATCTGGCCAGGAACCCTGCGCCGCGCACGGCGCCGCGGCCGGTAGTGCGGCCGCTTACCGGGAGGCAGGTGCATGCGCTGCCCGGTCAGCCGCTGGCCCTGCGTCCGCCCAAGAAATGCAGCAGCGCACGGACGGTGCCGCTGCCCGACACTGTTGCCGCCGCGATCGGGGGCACCTGCGCCGATGGCCGCCGGCCGGCGGCGCGGACGACCTGCTGGTGCGGACGGTGACCGGCCGGGCGGTGCGGCCGCGGACGCTCCACAGCCGGATCTGGCGCACCGCCACGACCAACGCTCCGATGTGGTCGGTGCCGTGCCGTCCGAGGTCGCGCTGCTTGCCGAGCACGGAAGGACGCCCGTGGCCGCCCTGGCCGCGGGTCGACCGTTGCCCGCGCCTACCTCGGGGACCCTCAGGTCCTGCGCACCCACGGTCGCCGTGCGGCGCGCTGGCCGCCCGGGTGAGGTCAGCGGCGACCGTCAGCCTCGACGCGGTGCGAGGCGGCGCTCGTACGCCACCAGCCCCACGAGCACTGCGGCCGTCAGCGGCAGCCAGGAGCCCAGTGCGGCGGCGGACGTCCCCGGGTCCCGCAGTGCTGGGGCGAGCACCCCCGCGAGCCCCCACGAGGAGAAGACCAGCCCGTAGGCGCTGCCGAAGTGCGAGGGCTCGCAGACCCGTCGGACGGCGGTGGGCAGGAGGCTAGACAGCGCGCCGTACTGCACCGCGACCGCGGGCAGCGCCAGCAGCACCGCCGCCCGCCCGGGCAGCCAGGCGAGGGCCGCGAGCGCGATGCCGAGGAGAGCCAGATCGGCCCGCAGCGCCCACCGCAGGCCGACGCGGTCGGCCAGCGCGGCTGCGAGCAGGCGACCGAAGAGGTTGCCGGACCCCATCGCGGCGACGGCCAGGCCGCCGAGTTGCGGCGGCAGCCCCCGATCGGTGGCCAGGCTGGCGGCGTAGGTAAAGGCGAACAGGCCCGGCATGGTCCCAGCCAGGAACAGCAGCCACAGCGCGGTCAGTGCCGGTCGGTCACTGTCCCTGGTCGGCTCCCCGGGCGCACGGCGCGCGGCCACCCCGTCGGGCAGCAGCCGGCTCGCCAGCACGGTCACCGTGGTGACCGTGGCGGCGCCGACCAGGACGGTCGGGCGCCATCCCCACGCGGACGTACCCAGCCCGGCGACCGGCCCGGCGAAGATCGGCCCGGCGGCGTACGCGGCGACGACCACGCCGACCGACGTCGCCGAGCCCGACGACGAGTCGGTGCGGGTGCTGGTCCACGTCACGACGCTCGAGTACGCCAGGCCGCTGCCGGCGCCGAAGAGCAGGCCGTACCCGACGTGCAGCACGATGAGGTGCTGCGCCAGCGCGGTCACCGTCAGGCCGGCACCGGACAGGACACCGGCCGCCGCCGACGTGCGCCGGGGGCCGTAGCGGTCGACGGCGCGGCCGGCAGCGACCACAGCGAGCGCGAAGGCGGCGATTGCGGTGGAGAAGGTGCTGGCCACAAGCCGGCTGCCGGCCGAGAAGTCGGTCGCAAGTGCGGGCAGGAGCACGCTCCAGCTGAAGAGCGTGCCTGCGGCCGCGTTGATCACCGCCGCCGCGGCGAGCGGCGGCAGCGCCACGCGTCAGAAGCTCGCTCGGGGCACGCCCATGCCTGGGTCGATACGGGTCGGGCCGCTCGCGGACGGGCGCACGTCGAAGTTGAAGATCGCGGTGGGGATGTAGACCGTTGAGCAGGAGTTCGGGATGTCGACGACGCCGGACAGCCGGCCCTCGATCGGTGCGGCCCCGAGGATCATGTACGCCTGTTCGGCGGAGTAGCCGAAGGTCGTGAGGTAGTCGATCGCGTGCAGGCACGCCCGCTGGTAGGACAGGTGCGAGTCCAGGTAGCGCTGCTCCCCGTCGAGCGTGACCGAGGTGCCCGAGAAGGCCAGCCACTGGCTGTACTGCGGGTCGGTGTTGCCGGTCATGAAGATGGCGTTCTCGAAGACGCCGTAGGTCTGCATGCCGCCCTTGATCAGGTCGACGTGCAGGTCGATGAAGCCGCCCATCTCGATGGCCCCGCAGAAGGTGATCTCGCCGTCGCCCTGGGAGAAGTGCAGGTCGCCCATGGAGAGGTTGGCGCCGTCGACGAAGACGGGGTAGAAGACGCGCGTCCCCTTGGTGAAGTTCTTGATGTCCTGGTTGCCGCCGTTCTCCCGCGGCGGCGCCGTCCGTGCGGCCTCGCGCGCGGCGCGCCCGAAGGCCTCGCCCTCGAGCGTGCCGAGGATGGCCGCGTCCGGCTGCGGCGGGAGGGCCAGCGGCGGTACCCGGTAAGGGTCCTGGGCGATGAGGGCGCCCTCCCGGGCGTTCCACCGCGACAGCAGCTCGGCCGAGGGCGCGGTGCCCATGAGGCCGGGGTGGACGATGCCGGTGAAGGACACCCCCGGGACGTGCCGGGAGGTGGCCTGCTGCCCGCGGAAGTCCCAGATGACCTTGTAGGCGTCGGGGAACTGCTCTGTCAGGAAGCCGCCGCCGTTCTGGGTGGCGAAGATGCCTGTGTAGCCCCACCCCTGCCCGGCCAACGGCCCGGAGTCCTCCTGGGGGATGGGCCCGACGTCGACGATGTCGACGACCAGCAGGTCCCCGGGCTGGGCGCCCTCGATGGCGAAGGGACCGCTGAGGACGTGCACGTTGTTCAGCGGAGCGTCCCGGACGTCCTCGGCGGAGTCGTCGTTGTGGATGGCTCCGTCGAACCACTCCCGGCAGTGCACCCGGAAGGTGGTGTCGGGTCGAACCGTCACGTTGGGCGGGATGTCGGGGTGCCAGCGGTTGTGCCCCGTGTACTTCTGCTGCGTGAAGGGCTTGCTGGAGTCGAGTGGGTAGAGCAACTGAGGCATGGTTCCTCCTGGGGACCTTGGGTTCGTGGGCAGGCGGCGGTGTCGTGCTCAGGGGCGGGGCAGGCGCCGTTGCGCGGGCGAGGCGCGCACCTGCGGGCGGGCGGACGCCCGGGCCGGCAGCGAGCGCACGACGTCCGGCGTCTCGCGGGTGCGCTCGGTCCTGTCGAGCAGGGCGACGGCCCGGCGGTCGGCCAGCGACAGCCGCGGGACCGAGTACGCCCGGCGGGCCGAGCCGCCGCAGGTCGGGCAGCCCAGGTGCTCGGGCGCCGTCCCGATCGGTCGCGTCGTCTCCACGAGCCCGTGCTCGTCGCACCGGTATTGGTAAGTTGCCATGGGCGCTCCTGCGGGTGTCGTCGAGTTGGGGGAGTCGTGCCGGGGTCAGTGCCGGTGCGGCCGGGTCGGCAGCCGCCGCCCGGACCTCGAGGTCGTGACGGTGGGCGCGCCGCTACGCGCCCGGTCCAGCACCGCGCGGTCGGCGGCGCTCGCCCCGGCAAACGGGCCGCTGCGGCTCCGCGTCCCGGGCGAGGTGTAGACGCGACGGGCGGGCGAAGAGCATGCCGGGCACGACGCGGGCTGGACCGCATGCTCGAAAGCGCGGCGCAGGTCGAAGGGCCCGCAGTCGTCGCAGCGGTATTCGTACAGGGGCACGGCAGGCTCCAGGGTGGCGAAGGATCGGGACGGGTGCCGCCGGGTCTGGACGGCGCCCGCGTCCGCCTACTCGGCGACGAGGTCGCGGCCGCCGGCCTCGGGGGGCAGGATGTGGCGGTCAAAGATCGACAGCGGGATGCTCAGCGACACTGCGCAGTTGGGGATGTCCACGACGCCACCGAGACGGCCCTCGATAGGCGCCGCGCCGAGGAACAGGTAGGCCTGCTCGAAGGTCCAGCCCATCGCCGGCATGAGGAAGTTGATGGCGTTGAGGCACGCCTGGCGGTAGGCGACGGTCGCGTTCATGTAGAAGTTGCGCCCGTTCTCGACGCTGATGCCCTCGAAGGTGAGGAACTCCGAGTAGTTCGGGCCCACGCGGCCGGGCTTGAAGAACGGCATCGTCGACGGGTACTTGCTCATGCCGTCCTTGATGACGTCGAAGTGCAGGTCGATGAACCCTGGCATCTCGATCGCGCCGCAGAAGGTGATCTCGCCGTCGCCCTGGGCGAAGTGCAGGTCGCCGATGGAGAACAGCCCGCCCGGGACGTACACCGGCATGTACACCCGGCTGCCGATCCCGAGGTCCTTGATGTCGACGTTCCCGCCGTGCTCGCGCGGCGGGATGGTGCGGCACGCCTCGGCTGCGGCCCGCTCGAAGGCGCCGCCGGACAGCGTCCCGAGCAGGGCGTCCTTGGACAGCGGTGGGAGGGCGAGCCCGGGCACCTGGGGGGTTCCCGGCACGTCGCCGCCGTTGGCCGGCTGGTCGCCCGTGACGCGGTCCGGGTTCTGGTCGATCAGCGCCTGCTCGCGCCGGTTCCACTCGGCCAGCAGGTCTGCGGAGGGGGCGCAGCCGAACAGCCCGGGGTGGGAGTTGCCGATGAAGCGGACGCCCGGAACGTGCCGGGAGCTGGTCCAGATGCCGTCGAAGTCCCAGATCGCCTTGGACGCCCCGGGCGAGTAGTCGGTGAGGAAGCCGCCGCCGTTTTCCTTGGCGAACACGCCGGTGTAGCCCCAGGACTGCTCCTGGAAAGGCCCGATCCCGACGATGTCGACGACCAGCAGGTCGCCGGGCCCGACGCCCTCGAACGCGAACGGCCCGCTGAGCATGTGGCACGGGTCGATGTTCATGTCCCGGATGTCGTCGGCGCTGTCGTCGTTGCGGACCTGGTTGTCGGTCCAGTCCTTGCACTCGATCCGGTACGTCGACCCGGTCCGCAGCGTTGCCGCAGGCGGGATGTCCGGGTGCCACCGGTTGTGGCCAGGCACCAACTGGTCACGCATGGACACGCTCAGGTCGCGGTTGATCTCGAAGATGACCTCGGGCATGTGCACTTCCTTCTCTCAAAATTCGGTGTCACTGTCTCGGTCCGGATCCGCGGCGTCACTCGGCCAGCAGCTCGGCCAGCGCACGGTCGATGAAGGCGGTGTCCACCGGGTTGGCGCCGGCGCCGGCGAAGTGGCCCCAGACGCCGGGGATGACCCGGAGCTCGGCGTTGGGCATGTGGCTGACCTCGTACGCCTCGTCCTCCGGGGGGAAGTAGAGGTCCTTCTCCGCCGGCATGACGATGGCCCTGGCCGTGATGGACCCGAGCGCGCGCTCCAGGTCACCGTCGAAGCCGGGCGTCGCTCCGACGTCGCCGTGCTGCCAGGTCCACAGCATGGTGAGCAGGTTGTTGGCGTCCCGCTCGTCAAGGAAGAAGCCCTCCCAGAAGCCGACGAGGAAGTCCTCGAGCGAGCTGTGGCCCAGCTGCCGGTAGAGGCGCTCCCAGTAGAAGGCCTGCGAGAAGCCCCAGCCGGCATAGACGCGGGCGGCAGCCCGCAGCCCCGCGGTGGGCTGGGCGTCGTACCACCCGCCGCGGAAGCCACCGCCGCCGGTGAGGGCGGCTCGAACGCCCTCCAGGAACACCTTGTTGTGCTCGCTGGTCCGGGCCGAGCCGCAGAAGGGCAGGATCTTGGGGACCATCTCCGGGTGGCTGACGGCCCACTGGAAGGTCTGCCCGGCGCCCATGGACCAGCCCGTCACGCAGGCCAGCTGCTCGATGCCGAAGTGCTCGGTCACGAGGCGGTGCTGGGCCGTCACGTTGTCCAGGACGGTGACGTGCGGGAACCGCGCCCGGTCGTACGGCGGCGGCGTGTTGCTCGGCGACGAGGACAGCCCGTTGCCGAGCATGTTGGGGACGAGGATGAACCAGCGGTCGGGGTCGAGCGCCATGCCGGGACCGATGAGCCACTCGTTCTCCCAGTGGCGCCCGGAGTACCAGGTCGGATACACGATGGCGTTGCGCCGGTCCGGGGCGAGGGTGCCGTACGTCGCGTAGGCCAGCGTCGCGTCCCGCAGCGTCGCGCCGCCCTGCAGCACCAGGTCGCCGAGGTGGTAGGTCTCGTGCGTGCCACGTGGCATGCCGTCCTCCGGAAGTCGAAGCGGTCCCCCGCCGCGCATCCGCGGCCGGAGTTCAGCGAGGGGTCAGGGGCGGGCGGCGGACTCCGGAGGGCCGGAGAAGGTGCGGGCGCCTATCACGGCGAACAGTGCGGCGGCAGCGGCGGCCAGCCGGGTCCACAGCAGCCACAGGGGTGCCGAGCTTGACGTCGTCCCGGACAAAGGTGACGAGGGCGATGGCGAGCGAGCTGCCGCCCCAGGCGCAGTACCAGCCGACCCCGGTGGCGCCCTGGCCGGTCAGGTTGCCGATCCCGACGTAGAGGCACCCGAACCCGAACAGCGGGAAGCCGGCGGCGGTGAAGACCGGGGTGAGGTCGCCCCCCGCGGGCAGCGCCAGCGACAGGACCACCACCACCAGCAGCGTGCCGACGAACAGGTTGATCGGCGCCGCCGCGCGGGCGTCGACCACACCGATCGGGGCCAGCTGATTGACGAAGAGCGCCGCTCCGACGAACAGCAGTCCCAGGGCGCCCATCTCGATACTCCGACTCCACGCCGACGCCGGTCCCGCGCGGACATCGAACGTCAGGCCGTCCCACGTCCCCGCGGGTCGCGGCGGGGAAGGTCCTCTCACTCGACAGTATTGCGAATGAAAGGACTGTCAAGCCCCCAGGTCTCAGAACTCGGTGAGGACGTCGAACTCCAGTCCGGAGGCGCGGGCCAGGTAGATCTGCTGACGCACGTGATTGCCGACCATCACGACCTCGCCCCTCGGGCCGTCGTACCGCAGCAGCGCACACCGCGGGGACCTCGGCGTTGTTCGCCCTGGCGACCAGCTCGCCGACGCCCCCGACGCGACGCGACGCGACGCGCCGGGTTGACGCACCGCTGCGGGCGCCGTTTCGAAGGGCTGGACGCGTGCGCGGCGGGGCGGGGCGGGTCCGCTACGAGATCGACGAGACGCAGCAGCTCGCGCGGGTTGTCGAAAGCGATGACCGCCGGAACGCTGGAATCTGCAATGATTGCGCCATGGCGGAGTCGTTCTCCGCGGCCCTGAAGAACGAGCTGGTGCACCGCACCGTGTCCCCAACCCGGGAACACGCCCGCAAAGACATCGCGCGGTATATCGGCGTCCTCGACAACACTAACGCCTGCACTCAGGCTCGCGTAAGACGCCCGCGGGCGGCCGCACGAGCCGCCCGGGAAGCGCTCGACCAGCCGCCACCCCCACCCGCACGGTCAACAGCGGCAGGGCGACCTCTTCGTCGACCCCGGGTCTGACCGACCAGCGCCACCGAGCGCCTCGAGGCGCCCCGCCACCAACCCGCCGTGCAGGAGTCTTCTAGGTTGTGGTCATGGCCCGACTCCCGCTCGTGGACTCCAGCGACGACAACGCCGACCCGCTCGCCCGGGAGGTGCTGACCGGGGTCAGCGCGGCCCGCGGCCGCAGCGTCGATCCCAACGTCTACCGCGCCATCGCC
>JBKJQN010000081.1:0-26094 GCA_046593925.1 Mycobacteriales bacterium | reverse complement strand
GTCGGGCGAGTACGACCTGCGGCACGCGCTCGTGCAGATCACCCCCGGTGCCGGCGGCGTCGACAGCCAGGACTGGGCGATGATGCTCTGGCGGATGTACGCCCGCTGGGCCGAGCGCAAGGGCTACCCGGTCGATGTCCTCGAGTGGCAGGAGGCCGAGGAGGCCGGCGTGAAGAGCGTGGTGTTCCAGGTGAAGTCGCCGTACGCCTACGGCACGCTCGCCGGCGAGCACGGCGTCCACCGGCTGGTCCGGATCAGCCCGTTCGACAACCAGGCCCGCCGTCAGACCAGCTTCGCCGCGCTCGACGTCACCCCCGTCGTCGCCAACACCGACGCCGTGGAGGTCGACGAGAAGGAGATCCGGGTCGACGTCTTCCGCTCCTCCGGGCCCGGTGGCCAGGGCGTCAACACCACCGACTCGGCGGTACGGATCACGCACCTGCCGACCGGGATCGTCGTCAGCTGCCAGAACGAGCGCAGCCAGATCCAGAACCGCGCGACGGCGATGATCGTGCTCGCCACCAAGCTGCTCGAGCTGAAACGCCAGGAGGAGCTCGCGGCCATGAACGACATCCGCGGGGCCAAGGCCGACGTGGCGTTCGGCTCGCAGATCCGCAACTACGTGCTGCAGCCGTACCAGATGGTGAAGGACCTGCGGACCGGGATGGAGTCCGGCGCGACCGGCCCGGTGCTCGACGGCGAGATCGACGACTTCATCGAGGCGGCGATACGGTGGCGTCGAGAGCAGGCCGACGCGCCGCCCGTGGCGCTCTAGCGCGACAGCGCAAGGATCACCAGGAGCATCAGCAGAGTCAGCAGGAGGAACGCCGCCGCGGGCAGTGGATGGCGCTGGGCGCGCAGGTGGGCGAGAGCGGCGCGGCACGTGGCGCAGCGCGCGTCACCGACCCGGCCGCCGCAGGCAGCACATACGAGGTCGTCCACGCCCATCCCCGCTCCCGTCCCCGTCCGGCACCCATCGTGTCGCACCGCCGGCCCCGGTGCCTGTCGGCCTACACTTCGGTCCCGTGATCCGTCTCGAGCATGTGAGCAAGAGCTACCCCCGGGGTACGCGGCCCGCTCTGGACGACGTCGACGTCGACATCGACAAGGGTGAGTTCGTCTTCCTGGTGGGCTCATCGGGCTCGGGAAAGTCGACCTGCCTGCGGCTGATGCTCAAAGAAGAGGCCCCGACGGCGGGCAAGGTGCACGTCGCCGGCAAGGACCTCACCCGGTTGTCGCAGTGGAAGGTGCCTGCGCTGCGCCGCTCGATCGGCTGCGTGTTCCAGGACTTCCGGCTGCTGCCGAACAAGAACGTCACGCAGAACGTCGCGTTCGCGCTCGAGGTGATCGGCAAGCCCAAGCACCAGGTCGACCGCATCGTCCCAGAGGTACTGGAGCTCGTCGGGCTGGAGGGCAAGGGCGACCGGATGCCCGACGAGCTGTCCGGCGGCGAGCAGCAGCGGGTCGCCGTCGCCCGCGCCTTCGCCAACCGTCCCATGATCCTGATCGCGGACGAGCCGACCGGCAACCTCGACCCTGGCACCAGCGTGGGGATCATGAAGCTGCTGGACCGGATCAACCGCACCGGGACCACCGTCGTGATGGCGACGCATGACGCCGCCATTGTCGACTCGATGCGCCGGCGGGTCGTCGAGCTGTCCGAGGGACGGGTGGTGCGCGACCAGTCCCGCGGCGTCTACGGCTACGGCGCCTGAGCGCACCCACGGCGCCCGTACCGGCGTCCGGCCACCCGCAGTCGGCAGGAAGAGACCCTCATGCGCGTCCGTACTGTCGCGAGCGAAGCCGTCCTCGGCCTGCGCCGCAACCTGGTCATGTCCGTCGCGGCCGTCGTCACCGTCGCCATCTCGCTGGCGTTTGTCGGCACCGCCCTGCTGGTCCGGCAGACGGTTGGCGAGCTCCGCCAGATCTTCTACACCCAGATCGAGATCTCGATCTTCCTGGACGAGAACGTCACCGACCCGCAGCGCCAGGAGATCGCCCAGGCTCTGGATCGGCTGCCGCTGGTGCAGAACGTCGTCTACGAGAGCAAGGCTGAGGCCTACCGGCGCTTCCAGCTGCAGTTCAGGGACCAGCCCGACCTGATCGCGAACGTCACCCAGGAGGCACTCCCGGAGTCCTACCGGGTCAAGCTCTCCGACCCCAAGCAGTACGACGTCGTGGCGAGCGCGGTGAAGGATCTGCCCGGGGTAGGGCAGGTCGTCGACTACCGCAAGTTCCTTATCGACTTGTTCTCGGTGCTCGACGGACTGCGCAACGCCGCTTTCGGGACGGCGCTCGTGCAGCTGATCGCGGCGACCCTGCTGATCGGCAACACCGTGCGGGTCGCCGCGTTCTCGCGGCGCCGCGAGACCGGCGTCATGCGCCTGGTGGGAGCGACCAGGCTGTACATCCAGCTGCCATTCCTCATCGAGGGGATGGTCGCCGGGGTGGTCGGTGCCGGCCTCGCCGTCGGGCTGCTGTTCCTGGGCAAGACCTTCGTGCTCGACCGCAGCCTCGGCGGGCTGTTCCGCAGCGGTGTGGTCCCCTCCATCAGCAACCACGACATCTGGGGGGAGTCGTGGAAGCTGCTGCTGCTCGGCGTCGTCATCAGCGGCTTAGCCTCCCTGGTCAGCCTGCAGCGCTACCTGAAGGTCTGAGCCGTCGGCCCGTAGGCTGGTCGGGTGAAGGGGCCGGAGCACGGGACCAAGGGCGCCCCTACCAAGCTCGTCGCGCAGAACAAGAAGGCGCGGCACGACTACACGATCGAGGACACCTTCGAGGCCGGCCTGGTCCTCACCGGCACCGAGGTCAAGTCGCTACGGCTCGGCCGCGCGTCGCTCGTCGACGGCTACGCAGATATCCGCGGCGGCGAGGCCTGGTTGCTCGGGGTGCACATCCCGGAGTACACCGAGGGCACCTGGAACAACCACTCGCCGCGGCGGGTCCGCAAGCTCCTGCTGCACAAGGCGGAGATCGTCCGGCTGGTCGGCAAGACGAAGGAGAGCGGCACCGCGCTGGTGCCGCTGAGCCTGTACTTCAAGGACGGCCGCGCCAAGGTCGAGATCGCACTCGCCCGCGGGCGCAAGGCGCACGACAAGCGCCAGGTGCTTGCCGAGCGGGACGCCGCCAAGGAGATCCGCAACGCGATGGGTCGCAACGCCAAGGGGATGCGTGCCGAGCGTCGACGCAGTCGCTGAACCAGGGGCAGCCGCAGTCGCTGAACCAGGGGCAGCCGCAGTCGCTGAGGCCCAGCAGGTCCGCGCGCTCTGGCAGGGCCTCGGCCTGCCCGGCCTGGTCGACCTGCACGTGCACTTCATGCCCAAGAACGTCATGGACAAGGTCTGGGCGTACTTCGACCGGGCGGGGCCGCTGACCGGCACGCCGTGGCCGATCGCCTACCGCACCGACGAGGCCGACCGGCTGGCGCGGCTGCGCGCGATGGGCGTACGCGCGTTTCCGTCCCTGGTCTACCCGCACCGGCCGGCGATGGCCGAGTGGCTGAACGCCTGGGCGGCGGAGTTCGCCGCCGGGCAGCCGGACGCGGTGCGTACGGCCACCTTCTTCCCCGAGGAGGGCGCGGCGGGCTATGTGGCCCGCGCGCTGGACCAGGGTGCCCGGCTGTTCAAGGCGCACGTTCAGGTCGGGGGTTACGACCCGCGCGACCCGCTGCTGGACGGCGTCTGGGGCGAGCTGGCGGACGCGGGCGTGCCGGTCGTCGTGCACTGCGGGAGCGGCCCGACCCCGGGCCCGTACACCGGCCCGGGGCCGTTCGGCGAGGTGCTCGCCCGGCATCCCGGGCTGCTTGCCGTCGTCGCGCACCTGGGTATGCCGGAGTACGCCGACTTCATCGGCCTCGCCCGGACGTACCCGCGGGTGCACCTGGACACGACGATGGCGTTCACCGACTTCACGCACGCCACGATGCCGTTTCCGCCGGACCTGCTGCCGGCGCTTGTCGACCTGCAGGAGCGGGTCGTGCTCGGCACCGACTTCCCCAACACGCCGTACCCGTACCTCCACCAGCTCGACGCGCTGGTCCGTCTCGGGCTCGGCGATCACTGGCTGCGCGCGGTCCTGCACGACAACGGCGCACGACTGCTCGGCCTGGAGGCACCATGACGACCCCCGCCGGCACCCCGACGTACCTGCTTGTCGACGGCGAGAACATCGACGCGACGCTCGGCAACCACCTGCTGGGCGGTCGGCGGCCGACCGCGGAGGAGCGGCCTCGCTGGGAGCGGGTACGCAGCTTCGCCGGTTCGACGTGGGAGCAGGACGTCAAGGCGCTGTTCTTCCTCAACGCCAGCTCGGGCAACCTGCCGATGGCCTTCGTCCAGGCGCTGATGGCGCTGGAGTACCGGCCGATCCCGTTGTCCGGGGGGCCGGGCGAGAAGGTCGTCGACATCGGCATCCAGCGCACGCTGGAGGCGCTGGTGGGCCGGCCCGGCGACGTGCTGCTCGCCAGCCACGACGGCGACTTCCTGCCGCAGATCGGCGCGCTGCTCGACGGCACCCGCAAGGTCGGCGTGCTGGGCTTCCGGGAGTACCTGTCGTCGGGCTACACCGCCCTGGCCGACAAGGGCCTGCAGCTGTTCGACCTCGAGGACGACACCCGCTGCTTCACCGTCGCCCTGCCCCGGGTACGGATCATCCCGATCGCGTCGTTCGACCCGCTGCGCTACCTGTAGCGCGGGTTCGCCCCGGAGTAGCGTGGAGGCGTACCACCAGGAGGGGGTGACAGGTCTCGACTCCGGATGTCGAGGCAGGGGAAGCGGGCCGAGGAAGGCAGCGATGATCTCGTTAACCAACAACGCTGCACACCATACAAGCGCCGACAACAGTCCGCGCGCACAGCACTACGCCCTCGCGGCTTAGTAGCTGAGCTGTCAGCCTGAGAGCGCCTCCGGCTCAGGACCTGGCATCGACAGGAGGACCACCACCCGTCACGGCTACGGGGGCGGGTGGTGAACCTACGTGGCTGAGCCCGTTCCCGGGGTGCTGGTGCCACCGGGAGGGCCGAGAAACACACAGCCAGCTGCGCCCGGAGAAGCCCTGTCACGGTGCCGGAGGACGCGGGTTCGATTCCCGCCACCTCCACACTCGAGACGACGAAGGCCCCGACAACTGTCGGGGCCTTCGTCACGTCCGGGTTCCCGATCTCCAGGACGGGCATATCAGGTCTCGAACAGTGGTTGCTGCCACAAGCACCTATGACCCTGGAGTCCACATGACCGACCTGTTCGCCCCCTACACGCTCGGTGAGCTGTCGCTCGCCAACCGCTTCGTCATGGCCCCGCTGACCCGGAACCGCGCCGGTGCCGGTGAGTCCCCCACCGAGCTTGCCGCCGAGTACTACAGCCAGCGCGCCGGCGCCGGGCTGATCGTCAGCGAGGGCACCCAGCCCTCGGCAGTCGGCCAGGGCTACCCGCACACTCCCGGCCTGCACACCGACGAGCAGGTCACCGGCTGGCGCCTGGTCGCCGACGCCGTCCACGCCCGCGGTGGCAAGATCGTCGTGCAGCTCATGCACGCCGGCCGAATCAGCCACCCGGACATCACCGGACTGCAGCCGGTCGCGCCGTCGGCCGTCGCGCCTGCCGGCGAGGTCTACACCGAGGGCGGTATGAAGGCGTTCGAGGAGCCCCGCGCCCTGGACACCGACGAGCTGCCCGGAGTCGTCGCCGAGTTCGTCGACGCCGCCCGCCGCGCGGTCGCTGCCGGCCTGGATGGCGTCGAGCTGCATTCCGCAAATGGCTACCTGCTCCAGCAGTTCCTCGCCGACGGCACCAACACCCGCACCGACGCCTACGGCGGCTCGCCCGAGGCTCGGGCGCGCTTCGTCATCGAGGTCGCCACCGCCGTCGCGGACGCGATCGGCGGCGGCCGGGTGGGCATCCGCATCTCGCCGGCCGGCACCTTCAACGACATCAGCGAGACCGAGACGGCGCAGACGTACGCCGCGCTGCTCGAGGGGCTGGCGCCGCTCGGCCTGCTCTACCTGCATGTCGTCGAAGGCCCCGACACCGAGTTCCACGTGCAGCTGCGCAAGCAGTGGCAGGGCTCGTTCATCTTCAACACCGGGTTCACCGGGCCGTCTGACCTCGGGACGGCTCAGCGGGCCGTCGACAGTGGCGAGGCCGACCTGTTCTGCTTCGGCCGGGCGTTCATCGCCAACCCCGACCTGGTGGAGCGACTCAAGACCGGTGCCGATCTCAACGAGCCCGACAGCGACACCTTCTACAGCGGTGGCGCCAAGGGCTACATCGACTACCCGGCGCTGGCTGCGTAGTTCTCCTGTCCAACCCGAAGGCCCCGACCAACCTGGTCGGGGCCTTCGGGGTACCCGGGGCGCTAGCCGCGCAGCGGCATCAGGTCGTGTCGGTCCAGGCCGTTCACCGTCAGGGAGGCAGCACCGGGGGTGGTGGGCTGGGGCTGGGGCAGCGTCTGGCAGGTGCGGTCGGCGCCGGTACCCGCCTTGCGCGTCGGGAGCTTGCCCGACAGCAGGTAGTCCGCAATCGTGTTGTCGACGCAGGCATTGCCGTTGAGCGAGTCGGCGTGTGTCGTGTCGCCCTCGATCGCGACGAGCCGGGCCCTCGGGAAGCGCTTGCGCACCTCCAGACTGCCGGAGTACGGCGTGGCCGCGTCGAGCGTCCCGCCGATGAGCAGCACCGAGCCGGCCTTCGAGCCATCGACGTCCACGGCCCTACCGGCCTGCGCGGGCCAGGTCAGGCAGGGCGCGTTGTACCAGACGTTATTCCAGGTCAGGAAAGGCTTCGTCCGGTACACGTCGAAGGCGTCGGTACGCACCTTGGCGTAGGACTGCGGGTAGGACGTGTCGGTGCACTCCACCGCGTTGTAGACGGCAAAAGTGTTGTCGTTACCGACGCCGTCGGCAGACTGGTACGCCGCGATCAGCGGCGCCGGGTCGCCCTTGGCGATCCAGTCGGCGAAGGTTGCGGCGACACTCGGCCACAGGAACTGCGCATAGCCGGCCGGTACGAAGATGTCGTTCCACTCGTCGGGTCCGACCTTGCCGCCGGCCGGGAAGCGCCGGAGCCGGTCCTGCTCGGAGTAGTACAGGTTCTCGACCGTGCGCCGGCTGGTGCCGAGGTGGTAGGCGCTGTCGTGCCGGGCGATCCAGTCGAAGAAGATCCCGGCTACCCGGTCGAAGGCGACGTCCTGCCCGAGGTTTGCGTCGTACCAGACCTTGCGTGGGTCGACGTTGCTGTCGAGGACCGCGCGGCGCAGGCGCTCCGGGAACAGCGTCCCGTAGACCTGCGCGAGGTAGGTGCCGTAGGAGAAGCCGTAGTAGTTGATCTGGCGCTGGCCCAGGGCAACCCGGATGGACTCCATGTCCTTGGCCCAGTCGACGGTCTTCATGTGGTCGAGCAGGTCACCGCCGACCTTGCCGCAGGCCTCGGCGTAGCGGGCGGAGCGGTCCAGTTGGCGCTGCTCGATCGAGGCGGTGAGCGGCACGTAGTCGGGCCGGTCGGGGCCGAAGAAGCCGGGGTTGCACGACAGCGACGGGATGCTGCTGCCGACACCTCGCGGGTCGAAGCCGATCCAGTCGTACGCCAGGCCCGCGCTCTTGGGTACGAAGCCCTGCAGAACTGCCAGGCGCAGCCCGGACCCGCCTGGGCCGCCGGGGTTGACCAGCATCACGCCTTGGAACTGCGCATCGGGCACGGTGTGCTTGATCCTCGAGACCGCCAGCTTGATCTTTTTACCGTCGGGACGGTCGTGGTCGAGCGGCACGCTGACGAAACCGCACTCTGCGCCGAAGCGCTGCAGTGTGGGGTCGTCGCAAGGTCCGAAGTCGATGGTCGCGGCGCTGCTCGGTGCCGCGTCGGCCACCGCCGGGGCGGCTGAGCTGGTGGTGGCGGAGAAGGTGAGGCCGGTCAGCGCGAGCGTGATCGCGCTGAGGGCGGCAGTGGTCCTGCGCATGGAGCCCCTCGGGTCGGCGGTTGCGCCCGGCTTGCGCGCCGGGACGGCTGGTTGGCGCTTGCTACTGCAGGTTCTTCAAGAGCACAACTCGGACCGCCTACACCGCATCGGCCCGTCAGGCGACCGCCGTCCACAGGCCGCCCTGCCGTCCACAGGTCGCTGCCGCCCCTGGCACCGGAGGCCGGCCTGCGATCTGGTCAGAGCCCGCTCGCACCGCACCGGTCAGGAGGAACCAGCGTGTTGCCCGACCCGTCCGCCCTGCGCGCCGCGGCAGCCGCCCTCGCGCAGGGCGCCGCCGAGGTGCAGCAGCAGCGGATTGACGTCGCCTCGTCGGCCGCCTCCACACGCTGGGCCGCGCCGTACGTGGACGACGTCCGCCGACGGCTGGCCGGCGCCGAGGCCCAGGCGGTCGGAGCCTGCTTCGGGTTCGACGCCGGCGCACTGCACCTGCGGGCCCTCGCCGCCGCCATCGAGGAGCTGACTGCGGCAGCGGGGCGGCTGCGAACCGCTGCCCTGGAGGCCGCACGGCTGGCGGGCACGTTCGCCGGCACACCTGCGCAGGGCGCCGCGCTGCTCGCCGCCGTCCCGGACGTCCTCGACCCGTCCTGGGCGGCGAAGGCCGGAGTCGGGGCCGTCGGGCCCCCCGATGTCCGCCGCCCGCGGCCGAGCGCCGTCCCGCCCAGCCCCGTGGGCATCGTCGAGGCCGACCTCGACGGCGTTCGGCGGTTGGCTGCTGTCGTCGGCGCCTGCTCGGGAGCGGCCGACGCAGTCCGGGGTCGAATCGAGCATCGGGTGACCGCCCTCGGGCTGGCCCTGCTCGACCCGTACGGGCTGCAGGGCAGTCGTTCGCAGTCCTGGCTGGTGTCGCTGGCCGATGCCCGCTCGCCACTGGCCGGCGCGGCGGCCGACTGGTCGGTGGCAGCCACCGCTGCCCGCCAGCTTGCCGACCTGCTGGCCGCGGCCGACGTCGGTCCGGGGCTGCTCGGGTCACCGCGGCTCGGCCTTGCCGTCACGGTCTTTGCTGCTGCCCAGGCCGGCCCGGTCCAGCTCCGCGAGGCTCTGGAGCGGTTGGCTCCGGATGAGCGCGCCTGGGTGGCGACCGCGCTGCCCGGGCCGCTCCACCCGGCCCCGTCGCTGCCCATGCCGCAAGGGCATTGGTGGCTCCCGGGCTGGCTGGACGCCGGGTCGCTCCTGCACGATCTCTGGCAGCTGACCGAGGCGTACATGCGCCGCGTCGGGAGCTGGCTCGAGCAGACCCCCTTCGTCAAGGCCTTCCGGTGGCTCGGCAAGCCGTTCGAGCATGGTCCGCTGCTGAGGGGCCTCTCGAAGTTCGGCGTGGGCGGTGTGCTGCTCGGGTTGGTGCTCGACCTGCACAGCGGCCTGTCGCTCCGACTGGCGCTTGTCAAGGCGGCCGCGGGGCTCGCCGCGGCGGCCGCGGTCGCCGCCGTGATCGCCGCCTTTGTGACCAGCTCCCCGGCGTGGCTGCCGGCAGCGACGGTGGTACTGACGTCCACCGCGGCCGTGGTGGTCACCGGTCTGGTGGGTCGCTACGGCCCCGCCCTGTGGGGCCTGGCCGGGCGGGCTGGTGTCGGCGCTCTGCGCGGTCTCGGGCAGCTCGGGCGCGGAATCATCGGTGTGACCGCACCGCGCGGCGGTCGAGGGGTGGCCTCGTCCGGGTACCCCGGACGTGGCACCGGGCAGCCTGCCGCTCGGCGCGCGGCAGGCGCATCCGGTCGTGGAGCGTCCCCTTGTGCCCCGGGAGCGACGGCGCCGACGCGGCGTCACAGCAGGACCGGCGAACCGTCCGGCGCGGGCAGAACGGTCACTACGATCGGGCCATGAGCTTCAACCTCGCCACCATCTTGCGCGAATCGCGCGACGCGCACCCCGACAAGCCGCTGGCTCACCTGGGGGACCTGACCTTCACCTACGGGCAGGTCGACGAGATCTCCGGTCGGGTGGCGAGCGCGCTGCTCGCGACGGGGCTGGGGCGTGGCGACAAGGTCGCCGTTCAGCTGCCGAACCTGCCGCAGTTCCTGTTTGCGTACTTCGGCATCTTGAAGGCCGGCCTGGTGATGGTTCCGCTCAACCCGTTGCTGCGAGCCCCCGAGGTCGCCTACCACCTGCTGGACAGTGACGCGAAGGTCCTGATCACCTTCGAGATGTTCGCGGCCGAGGCGTGCCGGGGCGCGGCACAGGTCGACGGCGTGACGACGTACGTGGTGAACCTGCCGGGCAACGACCAGCGGCCCGCGGGGACGCGGCATTTCGACGAGCTGTACTTCGCCGACGACACCCGCGACCTGGTTCCGCTGGACCCCGGCGACACGGCGGTGCTGCTATACACCAGCGGCACGACCGGCAAGCCCAAGGGCGCCGAGCTTACGCACTTCCAGCTGTTCATGAACTGCACGGTCGCCGGCGAGCTGTTCGCGTTCCGGGACGACGACATCGGCCTGGCGGTGCTGCCGCTGTTTCACGTGTTCGGCCTGTCCAGCGTGTTGAACCTGACGGTGCGCTACGGCGGGACGCTGGTGCTGGTGCCGCGGTTCGAGGTGGACCCCGTCGTCGATGCCATCGAAAAGCATCGCTGCACGATCTTCTCGGGCGTCCCGACAATGTATTTCGCGCTGCTGGCCCAGGACCTCACCGGTCGCGATCTGTCCTCGCTGCGGGTCGGGGTGTCAGGAGGCGCCCCGATCCCCGGCGAGACCGTCCGGGCGTTTGAGGAGAAGTTCCCGCAGTGCGTGATCCTGGAGGGCTACGGCCTGTCGGAGAGCGCGAGCACCACGACGTTCAACGTGAGTGCCGAGCAGCGCAAGGTCCTGTCGATCGGCAAGCCGATCTGGGGCGTGCAGGTGCGCGTCGTAGACGACGAGGACCGGCCGCTGCCCACCGGTGAGCAGCACGTCGGTGAGATTGTCATCCGCGGCCACAACATCATGAAGGGGTACTACAAGCAGCCGGAGGCGACCGCCGAGGCGTTCAAGAACGGCTGGTTCCACACCGGGGACCTGGCCTACCAGGACGAGGACGGCTTCTTGTTCATCGTCGACCGCAAGAAGGACCTGGTGATCCGCGGCGGCTACAACGTCTACCCGCGAGAGGTCGAGGAGGTGCTCTACGAGCACCCGGCCGTCGCCGAGGCCGCCGTGATCGGCAAACCCGACGACAAGCTCGGCGAGGAGGTCGTCGCGGTCGTGGCCCTCAAGAAGGGCGCCGACGTCACCCCGGACGAGCTGAGGGCCTACTGCAAGGAGCGGCTCGCGGCGTACAAGTACCCGCGCGAGATCCGCATCGTCGAGGAGCTGCCCAAGGGCGCGACCGGCAAGATCCTCAAGAAGGAGCTGCGCTGAGCGCGATGCCCGGGGCGGCCGAACCTGGCGCGTGGGTGGCCGCGGCGGACCCGTTGCTCGTGAAGCACGCGGTCGCCGCCCCGTCGGCCGTCGCCCTGGCGTCCGATGTGCGGGCGGGCCGCACCGATCCGGTGGCCCTCGTCGAGCAGGCGCTGGCGCGGCTCGAGGCCTGCGACGCCGACGTGCGCGCCTTCGTGCACGTCGACGTGCAGGCCGCGCTCGCCGCTGCCCGCAACCCCAACGAGGGGCCCCTTCGCGGGGTGCCGGTCGCGGTCAAGGATCTGTTCGACGTCGCCGGGCAGGTCACCCGGGCCGGCTCGGTGGTCCCGGCCGGCCCGCTGGCGACCATGGACGCCGTGGCCGTCGCCCGGCTGCGGGCCGCCGGCGCCCTCGTGATCGGCCGGACCCGCACCCACGAGTACGCCTGGGGGCTGACCACCCAGCACCACGAGCTCGGCGGCACCCGCAACCCCTGGGATACCGGCCGGGTGCCCGGCGGGTCCAGCGGCGGGTCGGCAGCCGCGGTCGCCGCCGGCATCGTCCCGCTGGCGCTGGGCACCGACACCGGCGCCTCGATCCGGTTGCCGGCAGCCTGGTGCGGCCTGGTCGGTCACAAGCCGACCTTCGGAGCGGTGCCGCTGGCGGGCTGCACGCCACTGGCACCGAGCCTGGACCACGGCGGAGCGCTGGTGCGCACGGTGGCAGACGCGCGGCTCTGGCTGAGCGTGCTGGGGGACGGCCGCCTCGACGCACCAGGACCGGTCGCGGGGCTACGGGCAGGGGTGGTTCGCGACGTTTCCACCACCCCGGACATCGCCGCCCTGCTGGAGCAGGCCGTCAAACGCGCCGCCTCGCACGGGCTGGGGCTGCGGGACGTCGAGCTGCCGCTCGCCGACCATCTCGTCGAGGTCTACATCGGCGTACAGGCCGGCGAGTCCCTGGCGTGGCATCGGCAGAGCGGGCGGTGGCCGGCGCACGCCCACGCCTACGGGCCCGACGTCCGCAGCTACCTCGAGGCGGCCGACCGGGCCGGCCCGGACCGGCTCAGCGCGGCACTGTCGCGCCGCGAGCAGCTGCGGGCCCGGATGGCCGACCTGTTCGGCACCGTCGATGTCCTGCTCCTGCCGGTGGCCGGCTGCGGCCCGTCGACGACGGCTGCACCAGACACCTCCGTGCTCGGCCCGGTGCGCGACGCGGTCCTGCCGTTGACGGTCCTGGCCAACCTGTGCGGGCTGCCTGCCTGCTCGGTGCCGGTCGGGCTGGACGCGGACAGCCTGCCGGTGGGGCTGCAGGTTGTTGGCCCGGCGGGCGCCGACGCACGCGTCCTGGACGTGGCGGAGCGCCTGCAGGTCGACCTTCCCTGGGGCTGACGGCGACTAACGGGTACGCGTATCGACCTCACCGTCTGGATGCCCGGGCGTGCTGAGGGAGACCTGCGAGCCGGGCGAGACAATGCTCGAGGACGACCCCGGAGCCTTGTCCCCGAGGTGGATCCCGTCGTCGGGGCTGGCCCCCTGACCGGCGGCAACACCGGGGAGCGACGCGCCGGGCACGTCACCGGGGGAGGGCACCGGGCTGTCGACCGCGCCGGGCGGCTGACCGGGCACCTGCGTCGGCGGCTGCCCGTCCGACGTGTCGCGCGCCGGCACATCCTGCGCGGGCAGGCTGTCGGCGGGCGTGCTCCCCGGTGAGGTGGCACCGCTCGGCGACCGTCCCCCCGGGATGCCGGCCGAGGCCGACGGCTGCACAACGGGGTGTGGGTCCTGCTCACTCATGCGTCCTCCGGGGGCGATGAGGTGGGGATGTCCCAACCCGGCTCCGGGAAACCCAGGGCGGCGCCCTGCCGACAGTCGTGCTGCCAGGAGACCCGCAGCGCCCGGTCGTCGCCGTCGCGGGCGCCGGCCGGCCAGTCACCGCGCCCGGTCACCGGCAGAACCGCCATGACCACAGCGTCGTACCGGCGTCACGCCGTGTCCGGGGGCGTGGCAGGTTGTGAGCGTGCTGGATGTCGGCGGTGCCCGGGTGCTCGCCCGGTCCGGGCTGCTCTCCCCGCCGCGGCCCGATCGCCTGCTGGGGATGGGTCTGGCGCTCGCGCGCTGGCGGATCACCCCGGCCACCGGCTACGCGGCCGGCGCGGCGCGACACCCGGACCGGCTGGCGCTGGTCGACGACGACGGCAGGCTGAGCTTTCGTGACATCGACCGGCGCACCGACCGGATGGCCGGCGAGCTGCTGGCGCGCGGGGTGCGGGAGGGCGACGCGGTCGGCCTGCTGGCCCGCAACGGCCGCGGCTTCGTCGAGACCGCCGTCGCGCTCGCCAAGTGCGGTGCCGATGTGCTGTACCTGGGTACCGCCACCGCCCCCGAACTGCTGCGGCAGGTGCTCGACCGGGAGGGGAGCAGGCTGTGTGTGCACGACGCGGAGCTCGAAGCCGTGGGCCGGCAGACCGTCACCACCGAGGAGCTCGGGTGGCTGGCGGGCAGCCCGGGACCGGGTGCGCCACGCCGGGTACGGCGCAGCGGACGTCAGGTGATCATGACCAGTGGTACGACGGGTGCACCGCGCGGAGCGGCCCGCAGCGGAGCGAGCGCCGAGGACGCCGTGGCGGCGCTGTCACTCATCCCGCTGCGGGCGCGTGAGGCCACGGTGATCGCCAGCCCGGTGTTCCACGCCTGGGGCCTGGGCCACCTGAACCTGGCGATGGTGCTGGGCTCGACCGTCGTGCTGCACCGCGCCTTCGACCCCGAGGCTGTGCTCGCGGCGGTGCAGGAGTTTCGGGCGACCACCCTGGTCGTGGTCCCCGTGCTGCTCGACAGGCTGCTGGGTGCCGATCCGTCGCGCTTCGACACGTCGTCGCTGCGGGTCATCGCCTCCAGCGGGAGCGGCCTGCCGGGTGACCTCGTGCAGCGCACGACCGCGGCCTTCGGCCCGGTGCTGCACAACCTGTACGGCTCCACGGAGGTGGCGTACGCCGCGGTGGCGACGCCCGAGGACCTCGCCGAGGACCCACGCACCGCCGGCCGTGCCCCGCTCGGCGTGACGTTGCGGGTCGTCGACCAGGCCGGTCACGACTGCCCGCCCGGCAGGCCGGGCCGGATCTTCGTCGGCAGCCACTTGGCGTTCGCCGGCTACACCGACGGCAGCGACCAGGACCGGCTGGGTGGCCTCGTGGCGACCGGCGACCTCGGCACCTTCGACGAACGCGGCCGGCTGACGGTGCTCGGTCGCGACGACGACATGGTGGTCGTCGGCGGCGAGAACGTCTTCACCGGTCAGGTGGAGGACATCCTGCTCGAGCACGACGCGGTCGACGACGTCGCGGTCGTCGACGTGCCGGACCCGTTGTACGGCGCCCGTCTCGTCGCCCACGTGGTCGCGGCCAGGCCGGTCGACATTCTCGAGCTGCAGGACTGGGTGCGCGACCACCTGTCCCGACCCGCCGTCCCGAGGCAGGTGCTGTTCCACGAAAAGCTGCCCCGGGGCGCTACCGGCAAGATCCTGAAACGGGAGCTGAGGCGAGAGCGGTGACAGCCCCCGCGCAGCTCGACCAGCCGTCGGTCGACGAGTCGTCGGACGTCGACCGCCCCTGGGTGACGATCGTGTGGAACGACCCGGTCAACCTGATGAGCTGGGTGACGTTCGTGCTCATGGAGCTGTTCGGGTACTCGAAGGCGAAGGCGACCCAGCTGATGATGGCCGTACACGAGGAAGGTCGGGCCGTGGTGAGCACCGGCACCCGCGAACAGATGGAGCTGGACGTCGCCCGGCTGCACGCGAAGGGCCTGTGGGCCACCCTGCAGCAGGACTGACATGCGGTTCACCCGGACCCGGCGCGGCGTGGAGGCCAAGCCCGACGACGTCGAGTCGGCTGTCCTGAGGCGCTGCGTGCAGGACCTGCTCGCGCTGCTGGGGGAGCAGCCGGAGCCGTCCGGCGACCCGCTCGAGGCGCTGTTGGGGATGCCCGGCGGCGTGGTCGAGCGGCCCGCCGACGCCGCCCTCGCCCGCCTGCTCCCCGACGCGTACCCGAGCGAGGACCCGGCTGCCAGTACCGAGTTCCGGCGCTACACCGAGGGCGACCTGCGGGCCGGCAAGCGGGCGTACGCCAGCACGGTGCTCGCGACGCTGCCGACCTCGGGGCGGCTGGTGCTCGACCGCGACGAGGCGGATGCCTGGCTGGGCTGCCTCAACGACCTGCGGCTGGTGATCGGGACCCGGCTCGATGTCACCGAGCAGACCGACCTGCAGGACCTCGACCCGGACGACCCGCGCGCCCAGGCTCTGCAGATCTACGGCTGGCTCGGCTGGCTGCAGGAGTCCCTGATCGGCTGTCTCGATCCGCGCGGATAGCCTGGCCCGGTGCTGACCCTGACCCGCGCCATGGTCGACCAGGTCGTCGCCCACGCGCGCCGCGACCACCCGGACGAGGCGTGCGGCGTGATTGTCGGTCGGGACGGCGTGGCCACCAGGGTCGTCGAGATGCAGAACGCGGAGCGCTCGCCGACGTTCTACCGCTTCGACGCGCAGGAGCAGCTGCGGGTCTGGCGGGCGATGGACGATGCCGACGAGGTACCGATGGTGATCTACCACTCGCACACCGCTACCGAGGCGCACCCGTCGCGTACCGACATCAGCCTGGCGTCCGAACCGGACGCGCATTACCTGCTGGTGTCGACCCGGGCGCACACCGAGGAGGTGCGCTCCTTCCGCATCCTCGACGGCGCGGTCACCGAGGAGCCCGTGCAGATCACGCCGTAGCGCGGAATGCTGCGCTCGGCTGCCTCTGTTGAACCCTTCGAGCCCGCCCGTCCCCCGAACGAGAGGCACGCCCCCGTCATGGCCATCGAGGTCCGGATCCCGACGATCCTGCGTACGTACACCGACGGGGCGAAGGCCGTCGAGGGCTCCGGGGGGTCGCTGACCGCTCTGCTCGATGACCTGGAGAGCCGGCACAACGGTCTGCGCGGCCGGCTCGTCACCGACGAGGGCGCCCTGCACCGGTTCGTGAATGTCTATGTCAACGACGAGGACGTGCGCTTCCTCGGCGGCCTCGAGACGCCGCTCAAGGACGGCGACAGCGTGACCGTGCTGCCGGCGGTCGCGGGCGGCGCGCGCTAGCCGTGCGCTTCGATTCCCTGGTCGAGTCCGTCGGGCGTACGCCGCTCGTCGGCCTCCCCCGGCTGTCCCCGTCGCCGGACGTCCGCCTCTGGGCCAAGCTGGAGAGCGACAACCCGACCGGCTCGGTCAAGGACCGTGCGGCGATGTACATGGTGGCCCAGGCCGAGAAGGAGGGCCTGCTGCGGCCCGGCTGCACGGTGCTCGAGCCGACGTCCGGCAACACCGGCATCTCGCTCGCGATGGTCTGCCGGTTGCGCGGGTACCGGCTGATCTGCGTGATGCCGGAGAACACCTCCGTCGAACGTCGCCAGCTGCTGACGATGTACGGCGCCGAGATCGTCACCTCACCGGCCGCCGGCGGCTCCAACCAGGCCGTCGCGGTCGCCAAGCAGCTGTCTGCGGAGAACCCCGACTGGGTGATGCTCTACCAGTACGGCAACCCGGCCAACGTCCTCGCCCACTACGAGACGACCGGCCCGGAGATCCTCGAGGACCTGCCCTCGATCACGCACTTCGTGGCCGGGCTCGGCACGACCGGCACGCTGATGGGCACCGGCCGGTACCTGCGTGAGCACGTGCCCGGGGTCCGGATCATCGCGGCGGAGCCTCGCTACGGCGAGCTGGTGTACGGGTTGCGCAACATCGACGAGGGCTTCGTCCCGGAGCTGTACGACAGCTCGGTGCTGTCCTCGCGCTTCTCGGTCGGTCCGCGTGAGGCGTTGCGCCGCACCCGCCAACTGGTCGAGGAGGAGGGTATCTTCGCCGGCATCTCGACCGGTGCCATCCTGCACGCCGCGGTCGGCGAGGCGACGAAGGCAGTGCAGGCCGGGCGGCGCGCCGACATCGCGTTCATCGTCTGTGACGGCGGCTGGAAGTACCTCTCGACCGGCGCGTACGCCGGCACCCTCGAGGAGGCCGAGCAGGCCCTCGAGGGCCAGCTCTGGGCCTAGCCCGTGCGGCTCACGGTCCTGGGGTGCTCCGGCACCTTCCCGGGGCCGGATTCACCGTGCTCGGGCTACCTGGTCGAGCACGACGGCTTCCGGCTGGTGCTCGACCTCGGCAGCGGCGCCCTCGGCCGGCTGCAGCGGCACTGCGACCTGCTCGCTGTCGACGCCGTCTGGATCAGCCACCTGCACGCCGACCACTGCCTGGACCTCGTCGGCTACTCCTACGCGCGCCGTTACCACCCGGCCGGACCGCCGCCGCCGCTACCCGTGCACGGCCCGGCCGGGCTTGCCGAGCGGGTCATGGCGGCCTACGAGGCGCCGCCCGCAGACGGGCTCGACGAGGTCTTCACGTACACGATCGTGCGGGCCGGGACGACCCGGATCGGGCCCTTCGAGGTGACGGCTGCGCAGGTGGTGCATCCGGTGGAGGCGTACGCCGTGCGGCTGTCCGCGGGTGGCCGGAGCCTGGTCTACAGCGGTGACACCGCCCCCAGCGAGGCCCTGGTGACGCTCGCCCGCGACTGCGACCTGCTGCTGTGCGAGGCCTCCTGGGTCACCGGGGACGAGCCGCCGCCGGGCATCCACCTCACCGGCCGACAGGCTGGTGAGCACGCCGCCCGGGCGGGGGCCCGCCGGCTTCTGCTCACCCACCTGATGCCGTACACCGACCCCGCCGTGGTGCTCGCCGAGGCGCGCGAGTCCTACGCCGGTCCGCTGGAGCTGGTCAGCTGCGGCGGCGAGTACGACCCCTGAGCGCCCACTGGTTAGGGTCGGGACGTGACTCGACCCGGTGACCGTGCGCCCGACGCGCTCCGCAATGTCAGCCTCACCCGCGGCTGGCTCGACCACGCCGAGGGGTCCTGCCTCGTCGAGTTCGGTGCCACCCGGGTGCTGGTGGCCGCCAGCGCGCAGGTGGGCGTACCGCGTTGGCGCAAGGGCTCGGGCCTGGGCTGGGTGACCGCGGAGTACGCGATGCTGCCCCGGGCGACGCACACCCGCAGCGACCGGGAGTCCGTACGCGGCAAGCTCGGCGGCCGTACCCACGAGATCAGCCGGTTGATCGGCCGGAGCCTGCGCGCGGCGATCGATCTGCAGGCCCTCGGTGAGAACACCATTGCGATCGACTGCGACGTCCTGCAGGCCGACGGCGGCACCCGTACGGCGGCGATCACCGGCGCACTCGTCGCACTCACCGACGCCTGCCGGCACCTCGAGCGACCGGCTGCCGTCATCCGGCCGCTCGCAGCGGTCAGCGTCGGCATCGTCGACGGCGAGCCGCGTCTGGACTTGGAGTACATCGAAGACGTCAAGGCCGACACCGACATGAACGTCGTCGCCACCGCCGCGGGGGAGCTCGTGGAGGTGCAGGGCACCGCGGAAGGCGCGCCGTTCCGGCGCGACGAACTCGACGCGCTGCTCGACCTGGCGCTGGCCGGCATCGGCACGCTGACGTCTCTGCAGGCCGAGGCGCTCGGTGAGCCGCTGCGCGTCAAGCACCAGGGCGTCCCGACCGCGCTGTGATGTCGACCGCGCTGTGATGTCGACCGGACTGTGATGTCGACCGCGTGGTGAACGACCGAGCGCAGGTCGTGCTCGCTACCGCCAACGTGGGCAAGCTCGCCGAGCTGCGCCGCATCCTCGCGCCGCACGGCCTGGCCCTTCGCGGCCTGGACGGGGCCTACGAGCCGGGGCCCGAGACCGGCGCGAGCTTCCAGGACAACGCGCTCGCGAAGGCCCGGGAGGCCGTGGTGCACACCGGGCTGCCGGCCGTGGCCGATGACAGCGGCCTGTGTGTGGACGCGCTGAACGCCATGCCCGGGGTGCTGTCGGCCCGCTGGGCAGGTCGGCACGGTGACGATCGGGCGAACCTTGAGCTGCTCCTCGGTCAGCTCGCCGACGTCCCGGACGGCCGGCGGGGTGCTGCCTTCGTGTGCGCGGCGGCCTGGGCACTGCCGGACGGGCGGGAAGGCGTCGCGAGCGGCGAGCTGCGCGGAACCGTCGTCCGAGCTCTGCGGGGCGACGGCGGGTTCGGCTACGACCCGGTCTTCGCCGTGGCCGACGGGCGTACGACCGCAGAGCTGTCGGCGGCCGAGAAGGATGCGATCAGCCATCGCGGCCAGGCGTTCCGGGCGCTCGCCCCGCGGCTCGCGCGGGCGCTGCTCGGCTGACCGTCAGGCGGTGGCGCTCCGGATCCTGGCCAGGATCCAGACGGCCTCGACGCCGTCCTTCCAGGTCAGCTTCTTGCCCTCCGCGCGGGAACGAGCCCGATAGCTGATGGGCACCTCGTACGGCCGCACCCCCCGGCGCAGCAGCTTGCCGGTGATCTCAGCCTCCATGCCGAAGCCCTCAGCCTGCACGTCGAGCTCGCGGTACACGGCCAGTGGCATCAGCTTGAAGCAGGTCTCCAGGTCGGAGATGTAGGCGTTGAACAGCAGGTTTGCGCACAGCGTGACGCCCTTGTTCCCCATCACGTACCAGAAGCTGTAGGAGTTGTGGCTGCCGAAGGACCGGGTGCCGTAGACGACCTCGGCGTCGCCGCGGAGCACCGGCTGCAGCAGCAGTGGAATCTCCTCCGGGGAGTACTCCAGGTCGGCGTCACAGATGATGATCCAGTCGCCGGTGGCCTGGGCGCCGGCCGTCCGGATCGCGGCGCCCTTTCCCCGGTTGGCCACGTGCCGGTGCACGCTCACCCGCGGGTCATCGACGGCGGCGAGCACCTCGGCCGTGCTGTCGAGGGAGCCGTCGTCGACCACGACCAGCTCGACCTCGCACGGGTAGTCCACGTCGAGCACCCGCTTGAGGGCGGCCGCCAGCGTCTTCGCCTCGTTGTAGACCGGCATCAGGATCGACAGCTTCACGACGGCGAGGTTAGGGCCTCGACGGCTGGGTCGCCGCTAGGCTGGGCCGATGTCAGGCCAGCGATTGCGGCTACGGCCCACGCCGGACGCTGTGCCTTCCACCCCGGCCGGCCCCCGCCGACATCCGGTTGCGCTGGGGCTGCTGTTCCTCGTGCTGACGCTGGTCATGCTGCGCTTGACGCCGGCGCGGCTGACCGGCAGCCTGCCGGCCAACCTCGGTGACCCGGCGCTGATCGCCTGGCTGATGGACTGGGCCGCGCACTCGGTCGTCACGGACCCGGCGCACTACTTCAACGCCCCGATCTTTGCGCCCAACACCGGGACGACCGCCTACACCGACTCGTTGCTGCCGCAGGCGGCCGTGTTCGGGCCGGTTCATGCGGTGGCCGGCAGCGCGAGCTGGGCCTTGGCGTTCAACGTCACGCTGGTCGCGCTGGTGATGGCCAACCTCGCGGCGACCTACGCGCTGGTGCGCTGGTTGACCGGGCGGGCCGATGCGGCCCTGGTGGCGGCCCTGGGGTTCGTCTTCAGCTCGTTCTTCCTCGGCCACGTCGGCAATCCCCAGCTGCTCGCGGCCTGGTTCCTGCCGGCCGGCTTCCTGCTGCTGTTCCGGGTGCTGGTCGCGGCGCGGCTACGCGACGCGGTCGCGCTCGCGCTCGTCACCGTCGGGCAGGTACTCGCAGCCGCCTACTTCGGCGTCCTGTGGGGGCTGTCCGCCGCGCTGGTCGTGACTGGCTGGTTCCTGGTGCGACGACGGGTGAGTGGGCGACAGGTCCGGGCGCTCGGCCTCGCGGCGGTCGTCACCGTCGCGCTGCTGGTGCCGGTCACTGCGCCCTACCTGGCGTTGCAGAGCGACCCGGCGTTCGCCCGACCGCTGTTCTCCGGGGGCAGCTTCGAGTGGGTTGACCTGCTGATACCCATCATGGGCAACCCGGTCTGGCATGTCCTGTCCACCACCTTCGGCTTCCGCAACGAACACGCCGCGTTCCCCGGGCTGCTCGTCACGGTCCTCACGGTGATCGGTCTCCTCACGGTGCTCAGCAGGCCGGCCGCGGCGGTCGACCGCCCTGGGCCGGGGAGTCCCTCGGACCGGCGGCTGGCCCTGCTGCTACTCGTGCTGGCCGGCGCAGTCGCGGCAGTGCTGTCCAGTGGCCCGGTCATCGCTGGTCACCCGGCGCCGTTTGCGTTCCTCTTCGACCACGTCCCGGGCTTCAACGGCGTACGTGTCCCCGCGCGATTTGCGGTCGTCGCCATGCTTGCCGCCGCCGCACTCGCGGGGGTGGGCTGGGCCGCGCTCACTGGCCGGCTATCGGCCCGCAGCCGGCAGCTGCTCACCGGCTTGGCCTGCCTCGTTGTGCTGGTGGAGACCGGTGGTCCGATCCCGTGGGCGACGCTCCCGGTCGACGACCGCACCCTCGCGGTCTACCGCGCGCTGGACCGCCTAGGCCCCGGCACGGTGCTCGAACTGCCGATACCCCGCCCGTCGGGCCCGGAGTACCCCTACGTGGAGGCCCCCCGGCAGCTTTACGCCACGCTCGACTTCCACCCCCGTGTCAACGGCTACTCCGGCTATGCGCCGCCCGGCTACGACGCCGACACGCTCTTGTTCGTGAGCTTCCCGGCGCCCGACACCGTCACCCGGCTCGGACAGCTGGGGGTGCGCTGGGTCGTGGTCCATGGCGGCCCGCAGGACGGCGCGGGGCAGTACGGCCCCGCCTCGCGGGCCCGCATCCTCGCCACGTTGCCGGCCGGCTTCTCCGTCACGCCTATCGGCGACGACCTGCTCTTGGAACGGACCGCCTGAGCCATCAGATGCCCACCAGCTCGGGGTGCGAGGCGAACCACGCGATGGTGCGCGACAGGCCCTCCTCGAAGCCGACCTGTGGCTGCCACCCCAGCTCTCGCCTGGCCAGCGCGATGTCGGGCTGGCGGACCGTCGGGTCGTCGGTCGGCCTGGGTATGAAGACGATCTCGCTGTCACTGCCGGCAAGGCGCTTGATCGTCTCGGCTATCTCGAGCACCGAGGCCTCCCGAGGGTTGCCGAGGTTGACCGGCCCGACGAGGTCGCTGCGCAACAGCCGCATGATGCCCTCGACGAGGTCGTCGACGTAGATGATCGAGCGGGTCTGGCTGCCGTCGCCGGCCACGGTGATCGGCTTGCCGGTCAGCGCCTGGCTGGTGAACGCCGGGATCGCCCGGCCGTCATTCGGACGCATCCGCGGCCCGTGGGTGTTGAAGATGCGCAGGATGGCCGTGTCGACGTGGTGCGTACGCCGGTAGGCCATCGTCAGGGCCTCGGCGTAGCGCTTGGCCTCGTCATACACCCCGCGCGGCCCGACCGGATTGACGTGCCCCCAGTACGTCTCGGGCTGCGGGTGCACCTGCGGATCGCCGTAGGTTTCGGAGGTGCTCGCCAGCACGAACCGGGCGCCCTTCTCCTTCGCCAGCCCGAGTGCATGCAGGGTTCCGATGCTGCCGACCTTCAGGGTCTCGATCGGCAGCTGCAGGTAGTCGATCGGCGACGCCGGCGAGGCGAAGTGCAGCACCTGGTCGACGGGGCCGGGCACGTGCACGTACTCGGTGACGTCGCAGCGCAGCAGCCGGAAACCGTCCCGCCCGAGCAGGTGCTCGACGTTCGCAGGCCGCCCGGTGAGGAAGTTGTCGAGGGCGATGACTTCGCAGCCGTCGTCCAGCAACCGCTCGCACAGGTGTGAACCCAGGAAGCCGGCGCCGCCCGTCACTACCGCGCGCGTCGTCACCCGCTAGACCCTATTCCGATTTCCAGCCGTACCCGTGGACACCTGCCACCCGGACCCGCCCCGGGTAGGTCCTCGGTGTGGCAGCGGGACTCGGGTTACCGGGGTTTGTGTGTCGGCGCCGCGGGCGCGACACATGAACTCGGCAGCGCGGACCAGTCCGCACGCTCAGTGGGTCCCGCGAAGGCCGACATCGTGTGCATCATCACTCGAGCAAGCACACGATGTCGCGGTAGCGCCATCCGCGGGACCGGTCGGGCCGCCGATCCCGGACACGCAGCGCGACGACGGGCACCAACGCGCCGACCGCGGCCCGGCACCGTGGTGCCACCCGGGTGCGTGGCCGCCGTCGGGGCCAGCTGGACCGACTACGGCGGCGTGCGTTCAGCCGCGCCGACCGTGTCACCGGCAGGGACGTCGGGACATCCAGCCCCGCCAGCCGGCTGGGCCCGGTGCGCGGTGCGCGGTGGGGGATTCGAACCCCCACGCCCGAGGGCGGCGGCACCTAAAGCCGCAGCGTCTGCCAGTTCCGCCAACCGCGCGAGGACGTCAGCCTAAGGGCACCCCGAGCTCGCGCGAGAGCTTCGCGACATGCCCCTTCGCACGTACGCCATACGCCGCCGAGAGCAGCACACCCTGCTCATCCACGACGAAGGTCGAGCGGATGACGCCGACGACGGTCTTGCCGTAAAGCTGCTTCTCGCCGTACGCGCCGTAGGCGGTCAGCACCTGATGGTCCGGGTCGGACAGCAGCGGGAAGCTCAGCCGCTCGTCGTCCCGGAAGCACGCCAGCCTGTCCGGGCGGTCCGGGGAGATGCCGACCACGGCGAAGCCCGCACCCTGGAAGTCGGCGAGCCCGGCCTGGAAGTCGCTGGCCTGCACCGTGCAGCCGGGGGTGGCCGCGGCCGGGTAGGCGTAGACGACGACCTTGCGCCCGGCGAAGTCCCGCAACGACACCGTGCGTCCGTCGGCGTCGCAGAGCGCGAACGACGGCGCGATGTCGCCGGCGGACAGCCTGGGCGTCTCGGTCACCCCGTCATCCTGCCGCCCGACTCCCGGGGCGCTGCTGTCGGGTGACCTGCCCGGGTGCACGATGTCGACCACCTTCGGCCTGCTGGGCGGGAGCGGTTCCCCCCTCGCCCGGCCGGGCACGGGGGGAGTGGGCCGGTGCGAGCCGTCCGCAGTCGACAGGCGCCGCGACAGCGGCCGACCGAGGGAGCCAGGGCGTGGCGAGCGAGCGCATCGAGGACAGCGGCAGCAGCGTGGCGGGTGCCGCGCGTACGGCCGCCAAGACGGCCGAGCAGCGCGAGAAGTCCCCGGACCCGGCGCAGCTGGTCGCTGAAATCGAGCGCACCCGCGAAGATCTCGCCGAGACCCTGGATGCCATCGCCGACCGGGTGAGCCCGAAGCGGGTCGCCAAGCGCAGCGCCGCCCGCCTCAAGGAGGTCACGGCGTCGACGAAGGTGGTCGTGCTGGAGAAGGCCGCCACCGCCAAGGCGCTCGCCACCGAGAAGGTGGCCGCCGCCAGGGGGGTTGTTCCTGAGCACGCCGGCGCACCGGCAGCCGTCCTGGACAGCCCAGCCGGCGGAGCGCAGCTGCCGCCGACCACGGGGGTCGCCGTGCCCGGCCTGTCCCCGCGACCCTCCGGTCCTTCCTCGTCCACGGTGTACGGCCTGCCGCGCGAAGCCATCGCCGGGGGAGTCGCCGTCGCCCTCGTCGCGCTCTGGCTGCTCCGCCGTCGCCGCTCGCGGTGAAGGGCCCGCAGCCGTTGCCCGCGGGCGCCGGCCAGGAGTCGGTCTGGGACTACCCGCGGCCGCCGCGGGTGGAACCGGATGGCCGCGAGGTGGTCGTCGTGCTCGGCGGGGTCGAGGTCTGTCGTACCCGCCGCGGGCTGCGGGTGCTGGAGACCAGCCACCCGCCGACCTGGTACCTGCCGGCGCCGGACTGGACGCCAGGGACCCTCGAGGTGGCGCCGGGCTCGTCGTGGTGCGAGTGGAAGGGCGCCGCCCGCTACCTGACCGTGGTCGGCGGTGGCCGGCGGGCCGAGGCCGCGGCCTGGAGCTACCCCGATCCGGTCGCGGCGTACGCCGTGCTCCGCGACGCCGTCGCGCTCTACCCGGCCGCTGTCGACCGGTGCACCGTCGACGGCCAGGTCGTCCGTCCGCAGGACGGCGGCTTCTACGGCGGCTGGATCACCGACGACGTCGTCGGCCCGTTCAAGGGCTCCCCGGGCAGCGCCGGCTGGTGACGGCCCCGTGGGCTGCGGCACACCGGGCATGTCCCGCCCCCCCGCGGGTGTTGTCTCTGGGGTGGACCGCGATCGTCGTACCCCGCCCGGAGGAGAGTCCGTGACCGCCCCCCAGCAGAGCCAGGACCTGTCGCTCGCCGTGCCGGGCCGCCCGCTACGCGTCGCGATCGTCGGAGCGGGCCCCGCCGGCGTGTACGTCGCCGATGTCCTGATGAAGTCCGGCACGGACGTCTCGATCGACCTGTTCGAGCGCCTGCCAGCGCCGTACGGGCTGATCCGGTACGGCGTCGCGCCGGACCACCCCCGGATCAAGGGCATCATCACCGCCTTGCGCCAGGTGCTGAGCAAGCCGCAGGTCCGGCTGCTCGGCAACGTCGAGTACGGCGTCGACATCAAGCTCGACGATCTCCGGCAGCACTACGACGCGGTCGTGTTCACCACCGGCGCCGAGAAGGACCGTGACCTCGATATCCCCGGTATCGACCTGCCCGGCAGCTTCGGCGGCGCCGACTTCGTCTCCTGGTTCGACGGCCACCCGGACGTCCCTCGGACGTGGCCGCTGGAGGCAGAGAGCATCGCGGTCATCGGTGCGGGCAACGTCGGGCTGGACGTCTCTCGGATGCTCAGCAAGACCGCCGACGAGCTGCTGGCCACCGAGATCCCCGACAACGTCTACCAGGGACTGAAGGACTCGCCGGTCAAAGAGGTTCACATCTTCGCGCGCCGCGGGCCGGCCCAGGCAAAGTTCACTCCGCTGGAGCTGCGCGAGCTCGACCACTCACCGAACGTCGAGGTGCTGATGGCGCCGGAGGACTTCGAGCTCGACGCAGGCAGCGTCAGCTCGATCAACAGCGACAACCAGACCAAGCT
>JBKJQN010000045.1:0-38791 GCA_046593925.1 Mycobacteriales bacterium | reverse complement strand
GCAGCTGGGTCGGGCTGACCACGAGACACTTGCACCGGCCGCCGGCGGGGGCAACGGGTGCCGCGCGCCGGGGCGACAGGCTCTCGATCTCCGGCATGGCAGGGTGACTGCGGCCACGGCTCCGGCGGCCATCGGACGGGAGTCCCCTCGTGCCACGCATGTCCGCGCTCGACAGCGCGCTGCACCAGCTGGCCGGCGCCGCCCGCGCGCTCGGCCTGGACGAGGGCACGCACGCCTTGCTGGCCACGCCGCGGCGCTCCCTCACGGTCGCCGTACCGCTGCGTCGCGACGACGGCTCGCTGCAGGTGCTGAACGGATTCCGGGTGCAGCACAACCTGTCGCGCGGTCCTGCCAAGGGCGGCGTGCGCTTCCACCCCGACACCGATCTCGGCGAGGTCACCGCGCTCGCGATGTGGATGACCTGGAAGTGCGCCCTGATGGGCATCCCGTACGGCGGCGCCAAGGGTGGGGTCGCCGTCGACCCCCGGCAGCTGTCCAGGAACGAGCTCGAGCGGGTGACCCGCCGCTATACCGGCGAGATCATGCCCATCATCGGGCCGGACAAGGACATCCCGGCGCCGGACGTCGGCACCGACGAGCAGACCATGGCCTGGATGATGGACACCTACTCCGCGCACACCGGCTACACCGTCACCGGGGTCGTGACGGGCAAGCCGGTCAGCATCGGGGGCTCGCTCGGGCGGGGCGGGGCGACCTCGCGAGGGGTCATGCACGCCGCCTTCTGCGCGCTCGAGCAGGACGGCGTCGACCCACGCGGCGCGACCGTCGCGGTGCAGGGCTTCGGCAAGGTCGGCGGCCTGGCCGCGCAGTACCTGCACGACGCCGGCTGCAACGTCGTCGCGGTGTCCGACGTGCAGGGCGGGGTGCACCTGGGCCGCGGGCTCGACCCGGCCGCGCTGATCGCGCACGTACGCGAAGGGGCGGAGTCGATCGTGGGCGCTCCCGGCACCGACGCGATCACCAACGCGGAGCTGCTCGGCCTGGAGGTCGACGTGCTCGTACCGGCCGCGATGGAGGGGGTCCTGCACGAGGGAAACGCGGCCGGCGTCCGTGCCCGCTATGTCGTGGAGGGCGCGAACGGCCCGACCACGCCGGACGCCGACGCGGTGCTGGAGGACAACGGGGTGGTCGTGGTGCCCGACATCCTGGCGAACTCCGGCGGCGTCGCGGTCTCCTACTTCGAGTGGGTGCAGGACCTGCAGGCTTACTTCTGGTCCGAGGACGAGGTGGGCGACCGTCTCGAGCAGCTGATGCGCCGGGCGTACGCCGAGGTGTCGACGGTCGCGAGGGAGCGGGGCATGTCGCTGCGGGCCGCCGCCCACCTGATCGCCGTCGAAAGGGTCGCCGACGCGCACCGCACCCGCGGGCTCTACCCCTGAGTCGTGGTTGCATGGGCCGAACCACATGATTGTGATTCGCCCGAGGAGGACACGTGGTCGCAATACCTGCCGAGGCCAGGGCCGCTGATGTCGCGGACGGCCTGTCCGACCGGGACCGTGCGGTGCTCGCCTTCGAGCGACAGTGGTGGAAGTACGCCGGCGCCAAGGAGCAGGCGGTCCGCGACCTGTTCGATATGAGCGCGACCCGCTACTACCAGGTGCTGAACTCCCTGATCGACCGGCCCGAGGCGCTGGTCGCCGACCCGATGCTCGTCAAGCGGCTGCGCCGGCTGCGGGCCGGCCGCCAGCGCACCCGCTCGGCCCGCCGGCTGGGGCTGGACGCCTGACCGCTACGGGGCGCCCAGGGTCCACCGACTGGACCTTCCCGCCCGTCCTGCCGGCCGATCCACCGGCGAGCGACCTGCGTCCCGCGCCGGTCGTGCCGGCAGTGCCGGCCGGGGCGGGCGTGGTGGAGCGGGCGGACCCAGCCGGGGCGCACCGCACGCCGGCGTGGGTGGCCGCCGGTGGCGCCGGCGCGGCGCTGTCCCTGGTGGCGCTCGGCATCGGGGCACTGTTGCTGGTCCGGGGCGCCGACCCGTCCGGGGTGCACGCGGCCGCCGACCCGTCCCGCGCGGACGCCTCGCGCGCGGCAGCCGACACCGCGGCGCAGGCCACCCGGCCGCCCCCGGAGCAGCTTGCACCGGTCGCATCGCAGCCGCTGCCTGTCCCGGCCCCTGCCCCGGCCGCGCACCCTGCCCTGACCGTGCTCAACAACTCCCGGGTCCCGACGCTCGGCCAGAGCGCTGCCAGCCGCTACCGCGCCGCCGGGTGGCCGGTGGAGACGGTCGGCAGCTTCCGCGGCCGGATCGTCGCGACCACCGTCTACTACCTGCCGGGACAGCGCGGGCAGGCCTACGAGGTCGCCGCAGCGTTCGGCATCCCGCGGGTGCTGCCGCGGTTCGTCGGGCTGCCGGGCAACGGGCTGACCGTCGTGGTCACCCGCGACCTGCTCTGACGGGGCTGTGTCCGGCGTCCCCAGCACCGCCGCCGGCCGCGCCGGGCTGACGGCGCTGAGGGCGCACCTCGACAGTGCGCTGGTGGCGCTGGACTACGACGGCACGCTCGCCCCTGTCGTCGACCGGCCGGCGGACGCCGTGCCGGCTCCGGGGGCGTTCGACGCGTTGAGGGCACTCGCCGGGCCAGTCGGGTTGCTGGCGCTGGTCACCGGTCGGCCCGCCGACGTGCTCGTGCAGCTGGCCGGGCTGGCGGACGTGCCGGGCCTGGTCGTGCTCGGGCAGTACGGCGCCGAGCGCTGGGACGGCGCCCTGGTCGGTGACCCACCGGCGCCGGGCCTGGCGCGGCTGCGGCGGGAGCTGCCGGCGCTGCTCGGTCCTGCGCGGCTCGAGGACAAGGGCCGGTCCCTGGTCGTGCACGCCCGCGGGCTCGCCGACCCGCAGGCGGTGCTCGACGCCATTGCCCCGCGGCTGCGCGAGCTGACCGCCGCGTACGGCCTGGAGGTGCATCCCGGCCGGCTCGTCCTCGAGGTACGGCCCCCCGGCCGCGACAAGCGCACCGCGCTGCTGTCGCTGTGCACTCCGCTGCCGTCGGCGGTGCTGTACGCCGGTGACGACGTCGGCGATCTGCCGGCCTTCGACGCGGTCGACGAGCTCCGCCTTCGAGGCGTCCCCGGGATCACGATCTGCAGCGACAGCCCGGAGGCGCCGGCGGAGCTGCGCAGCCGCGCCGACCTTGTCGTCGATGGCCCATCCGGCATCGTGGCGCTGCTGCAGGAGCTGCTCTTACGCTGAGCCGTGACCGACGACCGCGACACCGTGCGGGTGACCACCGCGGAGGAGCTCACCGAGCTGCTCGGCACGCCCTCGCCCCGGGTGGCCGACAAGGCCCGCCGCAGCCTGGACGAGGTCGACCGCGCGTGGCTGGCGCACTCGCCGCTGTGCCTGGTCGCAACCGCCGGCCACGACGGCAGCTGCGACGTCTCGCCCAAGGGCGACCCGGCCGGCTTCGTGCACGTCCTCGACGACGTCACCGTCGCCATCCCGGAGCGACCGGGCAATCGGCGCGCCGACGGCTTGCGCAACCTGCTCGGGAACCCGCAGGTCGGACTCCTGTGCCTCGTCCCTGGCCGCGGCGACACGTTGCGGATCAACGGCCGGGCGACGCTGCTGCGCGAGGCACCGTTCTTCGACGAGATGACCGTCGCGGGGCACCGCCCGCTGCTCGCCCTCGTCGTGCACGTCGAGGAGGTCTTCTTCCATTGCAGCAAGGCTTTTCTGCGCTCACAGCTCTGGGACCCGGCTACCTGGAACGCGGCCGCCCTGCCGTCCCGGGCCCGGATCGCGCAGCGCCTCGAGCGGCCCGAGTCGTCGCTTGCCGAGCTTGAGGCCTACTACGGGCCTTCGTACGCCCGCGGGCTGTACTAGCGGGCCGCCCGGCGCTCGGCGTAAGCCGCCAGCTCGGCGACCTGGGCGGCATCGAGTGAGGGCCGGACGACCCGCAGCGCCGCGTCGAGGTGCGCGGCGGTGACCGTCGCGGCCCGCACCGACTCGCGCATCGCGGTCAGCGCGGCCTCGCGGATCAGAGCTGCGCAATCGGCAGCGGAGTAGCCCTCGGTACGCCGGCCCAGGTCGGTCCAGTCGACGGCGTCGACCGGCACGTCCTTGGCCGCCGCACGCAGCACCTGGACGCGGGCCCCGGCGTCCGGCGGCGGTACGAACACCAGCCGCTCGAGCCGTCCCGGCCGCAGCAGGGCCGGGTCGATGAGGTCGGGGCGGTTGGTCGCGCCGACCACGACGACGTCGCGCAGGGACTCCAGGCCGTCGAGCTCGGTCAGCAGCGCCGCGACGACCCGGTCGGTCGTACCGCCGTCGGTCGAGCCGCCGCGCTGCGGCGCGAGGGCGTCGACCTCGTCGAGGAAGATCAGCGTCGGCGCGGCCTCGCGGGCCCGGCGGAAGAGCTCGCGGACCGCCGACTCGGACTCGCCGACCCATTTGCTGAGCAGCTCCGCGCCCTTGACCGACAGGACGTTGGCCTGCCCGGACCCGGCGATCGCCCTGACCAGGAAGGTCTTTCCGCAGCCGGGCGGCCCGTACAGCAGGACGCCGCGCGGCGCGGAGACTCCCAGCCGCGCAAACGTGTCGGGGTACTGCAGTGGCCACAGCACCGCCTCGGTGAGTGACGCCTTCACCTCGGCCATGTCGCCGACGTCGTCCAGGGTGAGGCCGCCGAGCCGCAGCGGAGCACCCCCCAGGGCGGTCGGGCGCACGACCTCCAGCGCCGCGTCGAGGTCGGCCCGCGAGACGGTCGGGGAGTGCTCGTCCCGCTGGCGCACCGCCGCCCGCAGGCCGGCCTCGCGGACCAGCGCGATCAGGTCGGCGGCCACGAATCCGGGCGTACGTGCGGCGACGTCGTCGAGGTCGACGTCGGCCGCCAGCGGCACGGGGGCGGTGACGGCGGCCAGCAGGCGGTGGCGCTGCGGCTTGTCGGGCAGCGGGACGGCGAGCTCGTGGTCGAGCAGGCCGGGAGCCCGCAGGCCCGGGTCGACGGCCTCCGGGCGGCCGGTCGTGCAGACCACTGCCAGTCGGCCGACCTGGATCGCGGTGCGCAGCTCGGCCAGGAAGGTGCTCGCCAGTGGGTTGCCGCCCTCGCGCGGGACCAGCGCCTCGACGTCCTCGACCAGCAGAACGGTCGGCGAACCGCCGGGCTGCAACAGCGCGCGGACCTGCGCGGCGCCGGCGTTGACCTCGAGCCCGGCCAGCTGTGGGCCCCAGGCCCGGACCAGCCGCGCGCCGACCTCGGCGGTGACGGCCTGGGCGAGCGCGGCCTTGCCCGACCCGGCGGCGCCGGTGACCAGTACGCCCATCCGGGCGGACGTGCCGAGCCGGCTGAGCAGGTCGGGGTGGTGGAAACCCAGGTCCAGCCACTCGCGGAGCTGCGCGGCCTGGGTCTCCAGGCCCGGCAGGTCGGCCAGCCGCGGCGCCGCCTCGGCGCTCGCGACAACGGAGGTCGCGCTGCCGGTCGTGCTCGCGCCGCCCTGCCAGCCGACGACCGTCCCCATCGTCACCAGCGCCGGTCCGGGCGGGTCGACCTCGGCAACGGTCAGCAGCACGGTGCCTGCTGCGGGGCCGAGCCGGGCCTTGAGACTGCGCCTGGCGGTCGCGGGATCCGGGGCGCCTGCCGGGGCGAGGTCCTGCGGCACCAGGCTGGCGTTGTCACCGCGGGTGACCACCTTGCCGAGCATGGCGGTACGCAGCAGCGCGGGGTCGACAGCGGCGATGACCTGCGGCTCACCGGCGAGCACCACCGACCGGGCAGCCAGCTCGGGCGCCTTGCCGACGTTGACGGGGGAGCCGTCCCGCACGACCAGGTTGCCCAGGACCAGCTCGTCGCACAGCAGCTGCCCCGGCGCGGAGCCCGGCGGGGCGTACGCCGCGAGCGCCCCGGTCGCCCGGGTGCCCTCGAGCAGCACCGCGTCCCAGGGCGCGATCCCGAGGGCGGCCATCGCCTCGGGGTGCAAGCGCACGACACCGCGCCGGGCATCGAGCGCGGAGGGGTGCAGGACCGCGGTGAGGGACAGCACGTGCGGACCCTAGAGCCGCCGCGGACTGAACCGCCGCAAGGCGGTGCGCGAAGATGCGGTGTGACCCGCGACGCTTCGACCCGGTCGCGCCGTGGGCGCGGGTTGCTGGTCGTTGCCGGGGTCGCCGTTCTGGCTGTCGCGCTGCTGGCCGCCGGCGCTGCCTTCGGTGGCCCGTCGGGCGCCCCCGCGACCGAGTCGCCGGCCGCCGCCCGGCCGGCCCCGGCGACTGCCGGGCTGTCGGCGTCGATCGCCGCGCTGCAGAACGACCTGCGCCGGGTGCCGAACAACGACCGGGCGTGGGCGCAGCTGGGGGCGGCGTACGTCCAGCAGGCCCGACTGACCGCGGACCCCGGCGCCTACACGCGCGCCGACGGGGCCTTCGCCGAGTCGCTGCGGCTGCGGCCCGCCGCCAACGACGCCGCGCTATCCGGCCAGGCCTCGCTGGCCGCTGCGCGGCACGAGTTCAGCCGGGCCGTCGAGCTGAGCGACGCGGCCCTGGCGCTCAACGCGTACTCGCCGGCGGCGATGGCGACCAAGGTCGACGGGCTCGTCGAGCTGGGCCAGTACCAGGCGGCCCGGACCGTGCTGGAACGGCTGCTGATGCTCCGGCCGGGCGTCGACTCCTTCAGCCGGGCGTCCTATGCCTACGAGCTGCAAGGCGACGTGGACGGCGCCCGCAGCGCGCTGCAGCGGGCGCTGGACGTGGCCGCGGCCCCGTCCGACAGGGCGTTCGCGCACTACTACCTGGGCGAGCTGGCCTGGAACACCGGCGACATCGACGCGGCCGCGAAGGCTTACGACGCGGCAATCGCGGACGACCCGGCGTACGTCCCGCCGCTGACCGGCCGGGCGAAGGTCGAGGCGCTGCGCGGCAATGTCGAGAAGGCGCTCGCCGACGACCGCGCGGCCATCCTGCAGCAGCCGCAGCCGGCGACGCTGGTCGAGCTCGGCGAGCTGCTCGAGGCGCAGGGTCGCATCGCCGAGGCGCAGCAGCAGTACGCCGTCGTCCGCGCCACCCAGCAGCTGTACGCCGCCAGCGGGCAGGTCGTCGACGCCGAGCTGGCCCTGTTCGAGGCCGACCACGGGGATGCGGCCAAGGCCGTCGAGCTCGCGGCCAGGGCGCACGCCGCCCGGCCCGACTCGATCGTCGCCCAGGACTCCTACGCGTGGGCGCTGCACGCGGCCGGTCGCAACGCCGAGGCGCTGCCACTGGCGAAGGCAGCCGTACGTACCGGGCTGCGGTCGGCGACGTTCCGATACCACCTGGGCGCCATCGAGGCTGCGCTCGGTGACCGGACGGCCGCCCGTGGTGACCTGCAGGTGGCGCTGGCGCTGAACCCGGGCTGGAACCCGCTGCAGGCGCCGAAGGCGCGGGCCCTGCTCGACGGGCTGCGATGAGGCGCGGGCTGCTGGTCGCTGCGCTCACCGGCGGTCTGCTCGTCGTGCTCGCCCCGGCGGCGTCCGCCCACCCGCTCGGCAACTTCACCGTCAACACCGCCGATCGGGTCGTCGTCGGCGCGGACAGCGTGCGCGTGCAGCACGTCGTCGACACCGCCGAGATCCCGACCCTGCAGCTCGCCCAGTCACCGGACGGCCCGGACGCCAACCACGACGGCCAGATCACCGACCCCGAGCTCGCGGCGTACGCGACCCGCGAGTGCGCGCGGGTCGCCGGACAGCTAAGTGTCGTGGTCGATGGCTCGCGGGTGGCACTCACGGTCGCGGAGGCGGCCGCGAAGTCGCTGCCGGGGCAGGCGGGGCTGCCCACCTCGCGGCTGGACTGCACGTTCGACTCCGGCCGCCCGGCACGGTCGAGCGTTGCCCTGTCCGACCCGACCTCGGCCGGGCGTACCGGCTGGAAAGAGGTCTCGGCCATCGCGCTCTGCGGCCGGCTGACCGGTACCGGCGGGCTGCCCGAGACCAGCCCGAGCGCGCTGCTGACGGCCTACCCGGCCGACCTTCTGAGTTCGCCGCTGGACGTCACCGCCGCCTCGTTCGGCGTGTCCGCGGGCGTCGCCTGCCGGGTCGAGGGCGGTGGCGTACCGGCTCCCTCGAGCGTCCTGCCCCGCGGGGTCGACCGGTTGACCAGCAGCTACACCGCCTTCGTCAGCCGGCAGAACCTGACTTTCCCCGTTGCGCTGCTCGCCGTGCTGCTGTCCATCGCGCTGGGTTGCGGGCACGCGGTCGCGCCCGGTCACGGCAAGACCGTCATCGCGGCGTACCTGGTGGGGCAGCGCGGCACCAAACGCCAGGCCGTCTGGCTGGGCGCGACCGTCACGGCCACCCACACCGCCGGCGTGCTCGCCCTCGGGGCACTGCTGTCGCTGACGTCGGTAGCGGCGCCGGAGCGGTTCGTCCCGGCGACCGAGGTGGCCTCCGGCGTGCTGCTCGGCGCCGTCGGCGTGTTCCTGCTGCGCCGGGCCATCCGGGCGCGGCGGCTGCTGAACGACCAGGGTGGCCACGACCACGGTGGCCACGACCACGGTGGCCCCGACCACGGTGGCCCCGACCACGGTGGCCACGACCACGGTGGCCACGACCACGACGAGGGCGGCGGCCACCGGGAGCTCGTGCCGGTCGGCGGACCGGCACTGGCGACGGCGCATCCGACAGTGGCGGACCTGCACACCGCATCAGCACCCGTGGTGCACAGTCACGGCGGGCGGGCGCACAGCCATCTGCCGGTAGCCGACACACCGATCGGTTGGCGCACGCTCGCGACGATGGGCATCGCCGGCGGTCTGGTGCCGAGCCCGTCGGCCCTGGTCGTGCTGCTGGGGGCGTCCGCCCTCGGTCGGCCGGTCTTCGGCGCGCTTCTCGTCGTCGGCTACGGCGTGGGCATGGCGCTGACCCTGACGCTGGCCGGTCTGCTGCTGCTGCGCGCGCAGGCGGTGATGGACCGGCGCGGCTGGACGTCCGGGCGCGGCGCGAAGGCCGTCCGGGTGCTGCCCCTGGTCACTGCCGGCGTCGTCCTCGTCGTGGGAGCGGGCGTCGTGGTGCGTGGCCTGCTCACGTTCCGCGGACTCGGCTGACGCAGCCTTGCCTTTGGGCGCAACGTCCGGATCGTCGGGCGCGGCAGGCTCACGGACATCCAGCCACCGTCACCGGGGCGCTCAGCCGCGTACGGCCGCCAGTACCGCCAGCTGCTCGGCCAGCCACGCGGCCGGCGGCAGCGCGGTGGCGGCGTCGGCGAGCCGGTCGCAGCGCGCCCGCCGCTCGGCCGCGGGCATCAGCAGCGCCGCGTGCAGGGCGTCGGCCGTCTGCGAGACGTCGTACGGGTTGACGACCAGCGCGTCCGCGCCGAGCTCGTCGGCCGCCCCCGCCTCCCGCGACAGCACCAGCACGACGCCCTCGCGTGAGAGCACCGGCCCCTCCTTGGCGACCAGGTTCATGCCGTCGCGCACCGGGTTGACGACGAGCACGTCCGCGAGCTGGTAGGCGGCCAGTGAGCGCGCGTAGTCGTCGCGTACCTGCAGCACGACGGGCAGCCAGCCGGGTGTCGCGAACTCGTCGTTGACCTCGCGGGCGGTCCGCTGCACGGCGGCCGTGTACTCCCGGTACTGCGGCAGGTCGTGCCGCGACGGGTAGGCAAAGGCCAGGTGCACCACCCGCTCGCGCCATTGCGGCCGGGTGCGCAGCAGCTCGCCGTACGCCAGCAGCCCGCGCACGATGTTCTTGCTCAGCTCGGTGCGGTCGATCCGCAGCAGCATCCGGCGGTCGCCGACGATCTCACGCACGCTCTCGAGCCGGGCGACCACGTCGGGCTGGGCGGCCCGCTCGTGCAGCGCGTCGCCGTCGACGCCGAGGGCGTGCACCGACACCCGGGTCGTGCGCCCGGCGTACGACACCGCCCGGCCGTCCCAGTCGGCGCCGAGCACCTCCGCGCAGCACCGGCCGAAGGCGCGCGACCAGCGCGCGGAGTGGAAGCCCAGCGCGTCGGCGCCGAGCAGGCCGGTCAGCAGCGCGCGGGCAACCTCGTCGGGCAGCAGCGCGAAGTACTCCGGCGGCGCCCACGGGGTGTGGCTGAAGTGCGCGATCCGCAGGTCGGGGCGCCGCTCGCGCAGCATCGCCGGCACCAGCGTGAGGTGGTAGTCCTGGACGAGCACCTGCGCCCCCGGGCCGGCCTCGGCCGCGAGCGCGTCGGCGAACGCCCCGCAGTACGCCTCATACCCCCGCCACTCACGCCGGCTTGCCGCGTCGAACGTCGGGGTCGTGGCCGTCGAGCACAGCAGGTGCGAGACGAACCACAGCAGCGAGTTGGCGACCCGGTCGTACGCCCGGTGGAAGACCACCTCGTCGATGTCGAGCATCCGTACGCCGGGTAGGTCGAGGGCGCCCGTACGCATCGCCTGGCGGTCGTACTGGGACAGCGCCGCGCAGACCCAGACGGCCTGCGGCGAACCCGCCGTGGCGAGCGCGCTGACGAGGCCGCCGCCGCCGCGTCGCAGCACGAGCCGACCGGCGTCGTCCTCGACGTAGGACGCCGGGCCCCGGTTCGAGGCGAGCAGCAGGTCGGCCACCCGCGCAGGCTATCGAGCGGCCCCGTATGCTCGCCAGCACAACTGCACAGCACCGCTCATCCCGAGGGGCACCAGGGACACGGCCCGACGACGCCCCGGCAACCAGCGCGAGAACCCGCCACCGGTGGGGCCGTCGCGTCAGGTGCCAACTCCGTCCCGCGGCATCGGCGCGCGGGGAAGATGAGGAGAGGCCTCCCGCATGACCGCTGTCACTGACCCCGCCGTCACCCTCCCGGCTGACACCCGCCCTGCTGCGCTCGCCGACTCACCCGCGTCGGGCCTGATCTGTCGCGAGTGCCGCCGCACGGTCCCGCTGGCCCCCGTCCACGTCTGCATGGAGTGCTTCGCGCCGCTCGAGGTCGCGTACGACGAGGATCGGCTGCGCCTGGTGACCCGCGAGAGCATCGCCGCGGGCCCGCAGACCATCTGGCGCTACGCCGGTCTTCTGCCCGCCGGCCAGGACCTAACTACCCGCGTCGACATCGGCGCCGGTATGACCAAGCTGCGCAGCGCACCGAACCTCGCGAAGGCGCTCGGGATGCGGCAGCTGTGGGTCAAGGACGACAGCGGCAACCCGACGCACTCCTTCAAGGACCGCGTCGTGTCCGTGGCGCTGTCGGCCGCTCGGGCCTTCGGCTACACCACGGTCAGCTGCGCGAGCACCGGCAACCTGGCCAACTCCGTCGCCGCCCACGCCGCCGCGACCGGCCTGCGCTCAGTGGTGTTCATCCCGGACGACCTCGAGCAGGGCAAGGTCGTGCAGACCGCGGTGTACGGCCAGACGCTGGTCGCCGTGCAGGGCAGCTACGACGACGTCAACCGGCTGTGCAGCGAGATCGCCGAGAACGAGGACTGGGCGTTCGTCAACGTGAACGTCCGGCCCTACTACGCCGAGGGCAGCAAGACCCTGGGGTACGAGGTCGCCGAGCAGCTCGGCTGGCGGCTGCCGCCGCAGGTCGTCCTGCCGATGGCGTCCGGCTCGCTGCTGACCAAGGTCGACAAGGCGTTCGGTGAACTCGGCCGGCTCGGTCTGGTCGAGGCCACGCCCTACAAGGTGTACGGCGCGCAGGCGACCGGCTGCTCGCCGATCGCGACGGCGTTCGAGAACGGCTGGGACACCGTCCGGCCGGTCAAGCCCAAGACCATCGCCAAGAGCCTGGCGATCGGCAACCCCGCCGACGGGCCGTACGCGCTCGACGCCGTCCGCCGCAGCGGCGGGGCGATGGGGCACGTCAGCGACGAGCAGGTCGTGGAAGGGATCCGGCTGCTCGCCCAGACCGAGGGGGTGTTCGCCGAGACCGCGGGCGGGGTGACGGTGGCGACCCTTCGCCAGCTGCTCGAGCGCGGTGAGATCGACCCCGACGCCGAGACGGTGCTGTACAACACCGGCGACGGGCTCAAGACGATCGACGCGGTCGCCGGGCTGGTCGGCCCGGACGCGACCATCCCCCCGTCGTACGGCGCCTTCGCGCGCACCGGGCTGGCCTGAGCATGGCCGGCCTGGCGTGACCCGGGCTTGAAGCTCGCGCTCGGGGCGCTGGCGCTGGCCGCCGCCGGCGCGACGCTGCACACCGCCGTCGTCGTCCCGAGGCGCCTCGTCGTCCGCGACGTCCCACTTGCCGTCGCGGGCTGGCCCCGCGCGCTCGACGGGCTGCGCGTCGCCGTCGTCGCCGACGTGCACGCCGGTGCGCCGTGGGTCGGGCTCGACCGGGTCCGCGAGGTGGTCCGCCGGGTCGTCGACGCGCGCCCCGACCTGGTGCTGCTGCTCGGCGACCACCTGGCCGACGTCCGGCTCGGCACCCGCCTCCCGCCCGGCCCGGTCGCCGGGGCGATGGCCGCGCTGGGTGACGCCGCCCCGGTCGCGGGCGTGCTGGGCAACCACGACTGGTCGGGCGACGGCGAGGCGGTGCGCGCCGCGTTCGACGACGCCGGCCTGCCGGTGCTCGAGGAGTCGGCCGTACCGGTGCTCGACGGCAGGCTGTGGGTCGCGGGCGTCGGCGACCTGTGGACGCGTTCGCCCTCGGTGCCGGCCGCACTCGCGGACGTCCCGGACGGCGCGCCCGTCGTGCTGCTGACGCACAACCCCGACGTCGTGCTCGACGTACCGGCGCGGGTGCCGCTGGTGCTCGCCGGTCACACCCACGGCGGCCAGCTCGCCGTCCTCGGCCGACCGGTACACCGGATCAGCCGGGTGCACGGCAACCGCTGGCGCACCGGCTGGTACCCCGGCGAGCGGATGTACGTCAGCCCCGGCATCGGCACGTCATCGCTGCCGCTGCGCAGCGTCACCCCCGAGGTACCCGTGCTCGTCCTGCGCGCGTCGCCCTAAGGTCGGCGGATGGCCCCCGAGCAGCTCCTCCCGCTGCGCTTCGGCGTCGCCACCTCCGCCTACCAGATCGAGGGCAGCACCACCGCGGACGGCCGGGGACCGTCGATCTGGGACACCTTCTGCGGCCGGCCGGGCGCCGTCGCGGACGGCGCGGACGGCTCGCTGTCCTGCGACAGCTACCGGCGCTGGGAGCAGGACCTCGACCTCGTCGCCCGGCTCGGCGTCGACTCCTACCGCTTCTCGGTCGCCTGGCCGCGGGTGCAGCCGACCGGGCGCGGCCCCGCCGAGCACCGGGGGCTCGACCACTACGAGCGGGTCGTGGACGGCCTGCTCGAGCGTGGCATCGCGCCCAACGTGACGCTCTACCACTGGGACCTGCCGCAGGCGCTCGAGGACGCCGGCGGCTGGCCGGCCCGCGACACCGCGCTGCGCTTCGCCGAGTACGCCGCCCTGGTAGCGGGCCGCCTCGGCGACCGGGTGGCACTGTGGTCGACGCTGAACGAGCCGTGGTGCTCGGCCTTCCTGGGCTACGCCTCCGGTGTGCACGCGCCGGGCCGGCAGGACCGGGACGCCTCGCTCGCCGCCGCCCACCACCTGCTGCTCGGGCACGCACTCGGCGCGGACGCCGTCCGCGACGCTGTGCCGGGTGCCGACGTCGGCATCGTGCTCAACCTCGCCCCCGTACGCCCCGAGCCCGGCACCGACCCGCTCGCCGCCGACCTCGTCGACGCCCTGCAGGACCGGCTGTGGGTCGACGCGCTCGTCGACGGCCGCTACCCCGACGTGCTGCTCGCCCAGTCGCCGGTACTGCGCGAGGGCGGCGCCGTGCAGGCCGGCGACCTCGCGCGGATCGCCGGCTCGGCGGCCTGGCTGGGCGTCAACTACTACACGCCGCTGCGTCCCGGACCGCCCGGCACGGGGCCGGTCGGGCACGCCGTCGGGCAGGACAGCGCGGCCTACCCGTACGCCCCCGACTTCGACTTCTGTCCCTACCCGCCGTACACCTCGATGGGCTGGGAGACCGACGCGACCGGGCTCGAGGACATCGTGCGCTGGCTGGCGAGCCGGGCGCCGGGGATCCCGCTGCGGGTGACCGAGAACGGCGCCGCGCTGCCGGACGACCAGCGGGACGGCAGCGGCGCGGTCGTCGACGACGACCGCACGGCGTACCTGCGCGACCACCTGGCCGCCGTCGAGCGGGCCCGGCAGGCCGGCGCCCCGGTCCTGGACTACCTCGCCTGGTCGCTGCTGGACAACTTCGAGTGGGCCGAGGGGTACCGGCAGACGTTCGGTCTGGTCTCGGTCGACCCGGTCACCACCGAGCGCACCCCCAAGGCCTCCTTCCGCCGGTACGCCGAGCACATCGCCGCCGCGAGGGGCTGACCGGACGTGGCCGATCTGCTCGCCTCCGGCAGCCAGCGCCGGCCGCACCGCGGACTGCGGGTGGCCGTCGCGGCCGTTGTCGCACTGGCCCTGCTCGCCGTCCTCGCCGACCGCTGGCAGCGTGGGCGCGAGGTCGACGCCCTGGTGGCCCGGGCCGCCGCCGGCCAGCAGGCGGTCCGCTACGCCGACGGCCGGGTGCGGGCCGCGCAGCAGTACGCCGCACCGGCGCTCGGCGGCGCAGGCGTACCGGCCGGGGTCCGTACCAGCCTCGAGCAGGTCGTCCGCGGGGCCGCGGGGGACCGGGTGGCCGACCTGCGCGACCAGCGCGCCGCGACAGCCGGGGTTGCCGTCCTCCCGTGGCACGCCCAGCAGCGCCGGGCCCGGCAGGCCTACGTCGGCTACCTGGACCTGCGGGCCGCCTACCTGGCCGGCATCGCCGCCGACCTCGACGTGCTGTACGAGCCGCACCCCGAGCTGCTGGCAGCCCTCGAGCGCGCCAGGTCGGCGTACCTGGCGGCAGCCGGTGCGCGCGGCGGCGGGGTCCTGCCGGTGCCGGTCAGCTGACGCCACCGACGCTAGTGCCGCCGCTCCCGGCCGCCGCCGGGCGGGCCGGTGCTGCCGCGGACCACCAGCCGGGTCGGCAAGGTCGTCACCTGCCGGTCCCGGGTGGCCCCGCGCGGGCCGGCCATCGCGTCGACGAGCAGCTGCCCGGCCGTGCGGCCCTGCTCCCGTACCGGCTGCGCGATCGTCGTGAGGTCGTGCGCGAAGGACATCTCGTGGTCGTCGATCCCCATCACCGACAGCGTCCCCGGCACCCGCAGCCCGTGGGTGCGCGCGGCATGCAGGACCCCGATCGCCATCTCGTCGCTGGCGGCGAGCACTGCCGTCGGCGGCTCCGGCAGGTCGAGCAGGCGGGCGCCTGCCGCGATCCCGCCCCGCACGGTCCAGTCACCCTGCAGGACACACTCCGGGGCCAGGTGCAGCCCCGCCCCCGAAAGCGTCTTCTGGGTGCCGTCGAGGCGGTCCAGCGCGGTGGCCGTGTGCACGTCGTGCTCGGGGTCACCCCCGAGGTAGCCGATCCGTCGGTGCCCGAGCCCGATCAGGTGCCGGGCGGCGACCTGGGCGGTCTCGACGTCGTCGATGCGCACCCGGTCCCAGCCGGGGACGTCGAGCCCGACCGTGACGATCGGCACGCGCAGCCCGGACAGCACCTGGACCTCCTCGGGCTCGAGGTCGGCCGACAGCACGAGCAGCGCATCGACCCGCCCACGCAGCAGGCCGTGGTCGAGCATCAGGGTGCGCACCGAGGACCGGGTGCCGACGTTGAACAGCAGCAGGTGGTAGCCGTGCGCGCGCAGCAGCTCCTCGGTGCCGTCCAGGACGTTGGCGAAGAACCACCGGTTCAGGAACGGGACCACCACCCCCACCACCCGGGTGCGCCCGGAGGCAAGGCTCGCCGCGGTCGGCGACACGACGTACGCCAGCTCGCGGGCGGCCGCCAGCACCCGGCTGCGCGTGGCGGGACTCACCCGGTCAAGGCCGCGCAGGGCGCGCGAGACGGTAGCGGTCGAGACCCCGGCTACGCGTGCGACGTCATGGATCCTGACCGGGCGCGGGGCCGGCACGCTCAGCCCTTCAGCCCACCGGCGAGCAGCCCGCGGACGAAGTAGCGCTGCAGCGACAGGAATACCGTGACCGGCACGATGATCGACACGAACGCGCCCGCTGACAGCAGGTGCCAGGCAGTGCCGCGGGTGCCGGCCAGGTTGGCGATGCCGACGGTGATCGGGGCGACCTCGGGGGTGCCGCCGGCGAAGGTCAACGCGACCAGCAGGTCGTTCCACACCCACAGGAACTGGAAGATGCCGAAGGCGGCGAGCGCCGGGGTGAGCAGCGGCAGCAGCACCTGGAAGAAGATCTGGACGTGCCCGGCGCCGTCCATCCGGGCGGCTTCGATGAGCTCGCGCGGGATCTCGCGCATGAAGTTGTGCAGCAGGAAGATCGCCAGCGGCAGCGCGAAGATCGAGTGCGAGATCCAGATCGTCCAGAAGCTGCCGGCGAGGCCGGCCTTGACGTACAGCGACAGCAGCGGGATCAGCGTGACCTGGATCGGCACGATCTGCAGGGCGAAGACCGCCACGAACAGGCCGTCGCGGCCGCGGAAGGGGACCCAGGCGAAGGCGTACGCGGCAAGCGCCGCCAGGCACAGCGGGATGATCACCGCCGGCAGGGTGATGACGAACGAGTTGACGAAGTACGCGCCGAGACCGCCGGAGCCGGACGACAGGACCGCGCGGTAGTTGTCCAGGGTGACCTGCGGGTTGGTGAAGAACGTCCACCAACCGGTGGTCTTGATCTGCTTCTCGGGTCGGATCGAGGAGATCGCCAGTCCGAAGGTCGGCAGCGTCCACAGCACCGCCAGGACGACGGCCGACAGCGACGCCCAGGGGGAGGTCAGCTTCTTGCGGGCGGTGCGGGCCGCCGGCGCCGTGCCGGCCAGTGCCGGGGTGGTCGTCAGCGGGAGTGCGGTGGCGGTCATCGGGCCTCCTGCGCCCGCAGCTGGCGCACGTTGTAGACGACGATCGGGACGACCAGCACGAACAGCAGGACGGCGAGGGCCGCGCCCAGGCCCTGGTTGTCCGAGCGGAAGCTCTGGCTGTAGAACTCGTTCGCCACGACGCTGGTGTCGAACTGCCCGCCGGTGACCGTACGGACGATGTCGAAGACCTTCAGCGTGCCGATGCCGATCGTCGTCAGCACCACGATGAGCGCCGGGCGGATGCTCGGGACGGTGATGTAGCGGAACATCCCGAGCCGCCGCACGCCGTCCAGCCGCGCCGCCTCGACGATGTCGTCCGGGATGGCCTTGATGGCCGCGGACAGCACCGTCATCGCGAACCCGGCCTGGATCCAGATCATGATGGCGATCAGGAAAAGCGTGTTCCAGGGTTTCTCGAGCAGCCACTGCTGGGGGGACCCGCCCGCCCAGACCACCAGCTGGTTGAGCAGCCCGATCTGCCTGATGCCGCCCTGCGCCGGGCGGTACTCGTACACGAACTTCCAGATGATCGAGGCGCCGACGAAGCTGATCGCCATCGGCAGGAAGATCAGCGCCTTGGCCAGGCTCTCGAGGCGGGCGCGGTCGACCAGGATGGCGTATAGCAGGCCCACCGCCGTCGCCACGAAGGGCGTGATGACGACCCACAGCACCGTGTTCCGTAGCACGGTCAGCTCGTCCGGGGTGGTGAACAGCGTCTTGTAGTTGTCGATGCCGATGAAGGCGGACCCTGCGGCGTTGAAGAAGGACTGGTAGATCGTGCGCAGCCCCGGGTAGACCAGGCCGACGAGCAGCAGCCCGACCGTGGGGAGCAGGAACGCCAGCGCGACGACCCGGTCGCCGCGCCGGCCGGAGAACCGGCCGGCGATGAACAGGATCAGGCCGATGACGGCGGCGAACGCGCCGATGGCAGCGGCCATCTGCAGAAACTTCTCCGAGCTGTTCACCGGCGCCTCCGAGTGCGGGTTGGAGACGGGCCGGGCGCACCTTGTCGGCGCACCCGGCCCGCGTACAGGGATGGAGCTGCGCGGCCGGCTACTTCGGCCAGGCCGCCTCGACGGCGTCGGTCATCGCCTGGGTGCTGGTGCCGGTGATCCAGTTGGTCGCCTGCTTCCAGAAGGCGTTGGAGCCGATCGCCGCCGGCATCTGGTCGGAGCCGTCGAACCGGAAGACCGCCTTCGGGTCCTGCAGGATCGAGGCCGCGAGCTGGTCGACCGGGCTGGTCAGCTTGCCGGTGTCCAAGCCCTTGTTGGCGCTGACCCAGCCACCGTCCGGGCTGCTGGCGACCTTGTTGTTGGCCCACAGGTCGGTGGACAGGTAGGTCTGGAAGGCCTTGACCTCGGGCCGGTCGGCGAAGGCCGTGATGAACTCGCCGCCGCCGAGGACCGGCTTGCTGGCGGTGTCCTTGCCGGGCAGGTAGAAGGCGAAGACGTCGCCGTTCTCGGCCACCTTGGTGCCCTTGGGCCAGTTGGCGGCGTAGAAGCTCGCCTGTCGGTGCAGCGAGCAGTTGCCGTCCAGGATCGGCAGGCCGCCGTCCTGGAAGGTGGTGGTGGCAATCGACTTGACGTCACCGAGGCCACCGTTGACGTAGGCCGGGTTCTTCAGGATTTTGCCGACGGCGTCCAGCGCGGCGACGGACTCGGGGCCGTTGAACGCGATGGTGTGGTTGACCCACTTGTCGTAGGTCTCCGGACCGGACAGCCGCAGCATCATGTCCTCCATCCAGTCCGTGATCGTCCAGCCGGTCGCCTCGCCGCTGGCGATGCCTGCACACCAGGGCTTCTTGCCGGTCTTGGCGATCGTGTCGGACAGCGCCGTCAGCTCGTCCAGCGTCTTCGGGATCTGGTAGCCCTTGTCCTTGAACTCCTTCGGCGAGTACCAGACGAAGCTCTTGACGCTGGCGCCGAGCGGTGCGGCATAGAACGTGTTGTTGACGGTGCCGTAGGCCTTCCATTCCTTGGTCCAGAACTTGTCGACGTTGGCCGACACCTCGGGTGGCGCGGCCTTGACCGTGCCGGTCGCGACGAGCTGCTTGATCAGGCCCGGCTGCGGCACGATCGCGATGTCGGGTGGGTTGCCGGCCTTGGCCCGGACCAGGACCTGCGCCTCGAAGGACTTGTCGCCCTCGTACTTGACGGTCGCGCCGGTGCACTTCTCGAACGGCTTGTAGGAGTTGATCTGAGGGGTGTCCTCGGGCGTGACGATGCCGGTGTACACCGAAACGGTCTTGCCGGTGAGGTCGCCGTACGCCTTGTAGGCGTCGCAGGCGTTGCCGGACGCGGAGCTCGAGCCGCCACCGGCCGAGGGCGTGCTGCCCGTGGCGTTGTTGCTGCTCCCGCAGCCCGCGACGCCGAGCGTGAGACCGAGCGCGCCGACCACCGCCACGCGGGGAAGGGGAAGGCGCCGGAGGGGGGGCCTGCTTGGGCGGACGGACATGCGACGTGCCTCCCTGTCTGGGCCCGGCCGACCCCTGGTTGCGGGGCGTCGTGTCGGGCTGGGTGTGTGACGGGAGTCATAACGTTTACACACGGAGAGCGCAACGGTTGCGAAGGGGAGAAGCCGTAACGATCGCGTCACGGCACCGGAACACGCGGTTCGGTGGCCAAGGTGCTCGACGCGACGACCGTTCCGTGGCACCGTGCCGCCACTCGTGTTGCCACGCCGGAAGGGACGTCTCGTGACCACCGTGACCTTCGATGCCGCCACCCGGCAGTACCCGGGTGGCGACCGCCCCGCCGTCGACGCCCTGGACCTGCAGATCATGGACGGCGAGTTCCTCGTCCTCGTCGGCCCGTCCGGCTGTGGCAAGTCCACCTGTCTGCGGATGCTTGCGGGCCTCGAGCCTGTCGACTCGGGGCACATCATGATCGGTTCTCGGGACGTCTCCGACGTCGACCCGAGCAAGCGCGACATCGCCATGGTCTTCCAGACCTACGCGCTCTACCCGCACATGACGGTGGCTGCCAACATGGGCTTTGCGCTCAAGATCGCTGGCTTGCCCAAGCCGGAGATCGAGACGCGGGTCAAGGAGGCGGCGGCGATCCTGGACCTGACCGACTATCTCGAGCGCAAGCCCAAGGCGCTGTCGGGCGGCCAGCGCCAGCGGGTGGCGATGGGCCGGGCGATCGTCCGGCAGCCGCAGGTGTTCTGCATGGACGAGCCGCTGTCCAACCTCGACGCCAAGCTGCGGGTCGCCACCCGTACGCAGATCGCGTCGCTGCAGCGCCGGCTCGACGTGACGACCGTGTACGTCACCCACGACCAGGTCGAGGCCATGACGATGGGCGACCGGGTGGCGGTCCTGAAGGACGGTGTCCTGCAGCAGGTCGCGCGCCCCAGCGACATGTACGACCGCCCTGCCAACATGTTCGTCGCCGGATTCATCGGCTCGCCGGCGATGAACCTGGTGACCGCGCCGGTCGGCCCCGGCGGCACCGTGCGGCTCGGTGACTGGGAGATCCCGCTGCCGCGTACGGCGGGGTCGTCGGTGACCGGGTCGAGCGTCACGGTCGGGGTGCGGCCGGAGGACCTGAAACTCGTGCCGCTCGGCGAGGGGATCGAGGTGACCGTGGAGATCGTCGAGGCGCTCGGCTCCGACGCCTTCCTGCACGGCAGCATGAACGGCCAGGACGCCGGCGGCGCGCTGCTGGTGGCCAGGGTCAACCCCAAGGACCCGCCCGCGAAAGGCTCGCGCATCACCTTGCTTCCGGCCACCGAGCAGCTGCACTGGTTCGACACCGCGACCGGTGCGCGGATCGCCGGTTGACCCCGAGAAGTGGACCAGCAGGTGTAACGGTCCGATCACGATCAGGGCTGGCGTCTCCTCCACCGCCCTGATCAGCACGATCAGTGGGGAATCGGCGCCGACGTCGGACGTCCCGGCGCCCCACCCCCTGGAGATCCCCTGTGCACTTCTCCATGCTTGCCCGGACCGGCACTGTCGCGCTGCTCGGCGGCCTACTGGCCGGGGTGGTCCCCGCTGGCGCCTTCGCGGCGACCGTGCCCTCCGCTCCGGCCGCGACGGCGTTGCCGAAGGAGCAGTGGTCCCGCGGAATGCAACCCGAGGGCAGCGCCGACGCCGTCCTGGTGACGGGCGCCCCAGCCGCCGCGGCACGGCTGGCCAGCAGCACCACCGTGCAGGCCGGCGTCGACGTGGCGAGCTACCAGCACCCCAACAACGCCGCGATCGACTGGCGGCAGGTGGCGGCTGCCGGCCAGTCCTTCGCGATCATCAAGGCCACCGAGGCGGGCTACGTCAACCCGTGGCTGGGCAGCGACATCAACGGCGCGCACGCCGCCGGGCTCGTGGTCGGCGCGTACGCCTTCGCCCGGCCGGCCTACGACGCCACGGCGCAGGCGGACGCCTTCGCGGGGGCGATCGGCCGGCTGCCGGCGCCCGCGCTGCCGCCGGTACTGGACCTTGAGGACGGCGGCGGCCTGTCGGTCGCCAACCTGCAGACGTGGACGCGCACGTTCCTGCAGCGACTGCAGGCGGCGACCGGCATCGTGCCGATGATCTACACCGGGCCGAACTTCTGGAGCACCTCGATGGGCGGCACCCGGTCGTTCAACGAGTACCGGCTGTGGGAGGCGCATTACACCAGCGCGAGCGCACCGCTGCCGGTCGGCGGCTGGCCGACGTACACGCTGTGGCAGTACAGCAGCTCGGGTTATCTGCCCGGGATCGCCTCCGCGGTCGACCAGAACCGCTTCGCCGGCTCCCGGGCCGACCTCGAGGCCGTGGGGCAGCCCACCTACCCGTCCAGCGTCGGCGCTCCCGCGCACCAGAGCGCCGGCACCAGGGTCGGCTCGCCGAGCGGGCAGTACACCGCGCTGGTGCAGGACGACGGCAACGTCGTCGTCTACGGCAACGGCCGTGCCCTGTGGGCGACCGGCACCAGCGGGCACCCCGGAGCCACGTTGGAGCTGCAGTCCGACGGCAACGCCGTCGTCTACGACCGCGGCCGGCCGCTGTGGTGGACCGGTACCTCCGGCGCGGGGGCCGGCAGCCTGGTGCTGCAGGACGATGGAAACCTGGTCTTGTACGGCGCCCGCGGCGCCGCCTGGCAGAACGGTGCGCCGGGCAGGGACCAGCTCACAGCCGGCGGCGTGCTCGAGGCCGGCCAGTCCCTGATCTCGGGGGACCGCCACAGCGCCGTCGTCATGCAGGCCGACGGCAATCTGGTCGTCTACGTGGCGGGTCGGGTGCGCTTCGCCAGCGGCACGAACGGGTCGGCGCTGTCCTCACTGGTCCTGCAGGCCGACGGCAACCTGGTCGTCTACGACTACCGCGGGTCAGCGGTGTGGAACTCGCGCACCCAAGGCAGCCGGGCGAGTCGGCTCTGGATGCAGCTCGACGACAACCTCGTGCTGTACGGCTCCACGGGCGCGGTGTTCGCCACCGCCACGTAGGTCGGGTCAGCGCACGACCTCACGAAGGGCTCCGTCGAGCCGACGGGTCCAGCGGCGCCAGCAGCCGCAGGTCGGGGACGTCGACGGCATGCGCGGCCACCTCGGCCGGCAGCCCGGGCGGGTGAGCGCGCCCACCAGTGCCGACTCGCCTTGGTCTACGTGCCTGGCGGTCGCTACGACGTGCACGATGGTGGCTCGAATCTTGGGGACCCGCTCGCCAGCACCGCCGCGGCGAGCGCCTCGTCGGCGGACTCCGGGACGCACCGCAGGTCCAGCAGGCAGCGACCGTGCTCGACCCGGCCGACCACACAGGGGTCGCCCGTTCGCAGCTTCTGGGCGTACGACGAAGGCAGCGCCACCGCCCAGCCCGCCAGCAGCTGACCCGGCCCTCCGCCGCCGCCGACCGCGCCCTGGCTGGGGACGACCTCGCCGCCGACCCTGCCGGCGAGCCGCTCGGCGCGGGTGCGCAGGCCTGCCGGGTCTGCCCGCAGCGCCTGCCAGGCGGGGCTCTGCGGGCCGCGCAGGGTGGCCTCGAGGGCCGCGAGCGTGAGCTTGTCGACCCGCAGCGCCCGGGCCAGCGGGTGGCGCCGGAGCTGCTCCAGCTCGCCGGCGCGGCCCAGCAGCAGGCCGGCCTGCGGCCCGCCGAGCAGCTTGTCGCCGCTGCAGGTGACGACGGCGGCGCCGCCCCGCAAGGCGGTGGTGGCGTCGGGCTCGTCGGGCAGCAGCGGGTCGGGGGCGAGCAGTCCGCTGCCGATGTCGGCGACGACCGGGACGCCGAGCCCGGCCAGCTGGTCGACCCCGACGGCACTGGTGAAGCCCTCCACCCGGAAGTTGCTCGGATGCACCTTGAGGATGCAGCCGGTCGAGGGGCCGAGGGCGTCGGCGTAGTCGCGCAGGTGCGTGCGGTTTGTCGTACCGACCTCGCGCAGTCGCGCCCCCGTCGAGGCGATCAGGTCGGGCAGCCGGAAGCCGTCGCCGATCTCGACCATCTCGCCGCGGCTGACGACGACCTCGCGGCCGGCCGCCAGCGCCGTCGTCGCGAGTACCAGCGCCGCGGCACCGTTGTTGACGACCAGCACGCTCTCGGCGTCGGGTACGGCTTGGGCCAGCGCCGCCAGCGCGCCACGGCCACGCCGGGCCCGCTCGCCACCGACGACGTCGTACTCGACGTCGACGTACCCGGCGGCGACGCCGATCGCCTCGATGGCGGCGGCCGACAGCGGCGCCCGACCGAGGTTGGTGTGCAGCACGACGCCGGTGGCGTTGAGGACCGGGCGCAGCGTCGTCGCAAGGGCCGGAAGGGCGACGACGGCCGCTTCGAGCACCTGCTCGGGGTCAAGCTCACCACGACGGGCGCGGTCCTGCGCGCCGGTCACCGCGGCCTTCACGACGTGGGTGCCGAGGCGGCTGCCGGCTGCGACCAGCCGCGGGTCGGCCAGTAGCGCGTCGGTACGTGGGACGCGCCGGCGCGGGTCGTCGGCCACCGCCCGACTCTACGTCGGGACGGCCGACGGCAGCTGCGTGCGCAGCTGCCCCGCCCGGGTGGCGAGCACCAGGCGGATAGCCAGGGCGAGCGAGAGCAGCGCAGCCGCGGTCAGCGGCACCTGAACCGCGGTCGCCTGCGCTGTGACTGCGGTGAGGTACGGGCCGGCGAAGCCGAGGTAGGCGCACGCGTAGAACACAGCCGACAGCGCGCCGCGGCGCTCCGGGCGCGCCACCCTGGCCATCAGCCCCAGTCCCGCGGCAAGCACCAGCCCGCCGCCGCCGCCGAGGAGCAGGGCGGCCAGCAGCAGCAGGGGCGGCGACCCGCTGCCAGAGCCGAGCGCCGCCAGTGCGTAGCCGCAGGCGCCCGACAGCACGCCGATCGTGGCGCTCCACGGACCGAACCTGCGCTGCAGCGGCGCCGCCAGAGTGCCCGCGCCGAGCGTCAGGCCGGCCAGGACTCCGGTCAGCAGGACGGGCGGCGCGGAGGTGCTGACCAGCAGCGGTACGGCGGCGATGACGACGCTGGGGAAGGCGTAGACGCAGACCGACATCGGCACGAGCACGGTGAGCAGGACCCGCCGCTCGTGCGGCAGCACGAGCGGGCCGCCAGCTTTTGCGGTGCCGGCCAGCCGGGGGGCCACCGTCTCGGGAACGGTGCGCGCGACCAGCAGCCCGCACGTCACGAGCGCCACGTGCAACAGGTACGGGATCGTGGTCGGCGCCGGGCCGTACTCCGCGAGCACCCCCGAGGTCAGCGGGCCGAGCGAGAAGCCGGCGGTCATCGCCACCGCGGCCCGGCGCCCGGCGGCCTGCCCGGCGCGCGGCCCGGACAGCTCGGTGATCCACGCGCTGCCGACGCTGAACACCGCGCCGCTGACCGCGCCCTGCAGGCAGCGGCCGGCGAACAGCAGCGGCAGCGAGTGGGCTGCCGCGACCAGCAGCAGCGAGGTGAGCCCGGCGAGCCCGGAGAACAGCACCACCAGCCGGCGCCGCCCCAGCCGGTCCGAGGCCGGCCCTGCCAGGAACAGCGCGGGCACCAGCCCCGCGGCGTACGCCCCGAACACGGCCGTCAGCACGTCCGGCGACAGGTGCAGGGTGTCGCGGTAGACCAGCAGCAGCGGGGTCGGCACGTTCGTGCCGGCCGCGACCGCGAACAGCGAGAAGGCCGCCCGGCGCCACGTCGTCTCGTCCAGGGCCCGCACGCAGACAGTGTGGTCATCTGTCAGCGGCGGGTGAGCGAGGGGGCCGCGGGTGGTCGGCCGGGGTGGGTTCCTGCTGCGGGCTGTGCCGCTGGTACGGCGCAGCCTGGACCAGGTCGTTGCGCCCGCTCGACGGGCAGCTGCCGCAGCTGTCGCCACCCTCCCGCAGGGCCTCAAGCCGGCCCGGGCTCGAGCCGTCAACGCCGTGCTGCGGCCACTGGCTACCGAACGCGGCCTGCCCGTCGTCGACCTTTGGCGGGCGACCGCCCCGCCGTTCCGCGGGAAGTACGCAGCCGGGCTGCACCCGAACGCCGTCGGCGTCAGCGACTGGGTGGCGGCTTCTGGAGAGATACCGCATCTTGCCAGCGATCATGCAGCAATTGTTATCTGCCGAGCGTGCTTGCCGACCATTTCCGCATGATCGCCGCTCAGCGCGTGATCGGCACCGTGAGTACCAGGCCAGGCCCGGTCCCGCCGCCACTGCTGGTCGGCGACCGGGAGGGGGTGCTGGCCCTCAAGCGTGGGCCGCGGTTGAGTGTGGCGTGCCCGCAGCCGAGCCAGCCATCGCACCGACGTCCATCCGCCTGCTCCTGCTGGGTGCGCCCGGCGCGGGGAAGGGCACCCAGGGCACCCGGCTGGCCGAGCGCTTCGCCGTCCGGCACGTGTCCACGGGTGACCTGCTCCGCGCCCAGGTGAGGGAGGGCACCGACCTGGGGCGGCAGGCGTCGCCGTACATGGACCGCGGTGACCTGGTACCGGACGAGCTGGTCATGGCGATGGTCCTGGAGGAGGTGCTCGGCGCTGACTCGCCGCAGAGCTACGTCCTGGACGGCTTCCCGCGCACCGTCCCGCAGGCCAGGGCGGCGTACGAGCAGGCGGTCGCGACCGACCGGGTGCTGGACGCGGTCGTCTGCCTGGACATCGGCCACGAGCATCTGATCGAGCGGCTCGAGCAGCGCGGCCGCGAGACCGGCCGGAGCGACGACAACGAGCAGACCGTCCGGCATCGCATCGAGGAGTACGAGCAGAAGACGCTGCCGCTGCTGGCCTATTACGACGGCCGCGGCATCCTGGTCCGGGTCGACGCGGTCGGCGAGGTGGACGAGGTCACCGGGCGGGTCTTCGCCGCGCTGGAGGAGCTCCCGGCCCGCGCCTGAGGGCGGAGGCGGATGGGAATCGAACCCACCAGGACCGGATACCGACCCTCACCGGTGTTGAAGACCGGGGCGCCCACCAGGAACGCGTACGCCTCCCCGGTCGCTGGGCAGCAGCCTCGCGACCGGAGTCCCAGGCTAGCCGCTGCCCAGCTGGCAGCGCCGTGCGACCTACTTGAGTGCGAAGCCCGGCTGGCAGGTGATGTTCGTGCCGCGGGCGACGGTGATCCGCGAGGGGTCGCTGCAGCCGGGCGTACCCCGCCAGCCCTGGAACTTCGAGCCGGCGGCCGCTTGCGCCGACAGCCGCACCACGGTGCCCACCGGGAACGACGCGGTGCAGACCCCCGTGCTCGTACCGGAGTTGTAGTCGCAGCTGATCCCTGCGGGCTGCGAGGTGACGCTGCCTCGGCCGCTGCCCGCCGTCAGGACGGAGATGCTGCCGGTTGAGAAGGTCGACGGGGTGCGCACCGTGATGATTGCGTAGGTGGTGACTCCACCTGCGGTGCCGATGATGAGGGCGGACTGCGGGTTCGGCACGGTCAGCGTCGTGACGGGGAAGGTCGCGCTGCGGGAGCCGGCCGGGACGGTGACCCCCGCCGGGACGGTCGCCGCTGCCGGGTCGTCGCTGGACAGCGCGACCAGCACGCCGCCGGAGGGCGCCGACGCGGACAGCGTCGCGGTGCCCGTCACAGGTGTGCCGCCCAGGACGTCGGTGGCACTCAGCGTGATCGACGACAACGACGGCGCAGCGGTTGCCACGGTGCCCGAGGTCGCACCGGTGCCTGACGTCGCGCCGGTCCCGCCCGCGAACGCGGCCGGTGGCGCGGCGAGCGCACCGACCGCCACGCCGAGTGTGAGCAGCAGGAGCGCGGACTTCTTCATCAGACCTCTTCCGGAGTTCGGGTGTCGTTCGTCCTCGTCACTCTCGGCTGCACCCGGTCGGCAGAGCGATACGACCTTGGTCCTACTACCAAGGGCGCCGCAGCCCGAAGGCTGGCGCGAGCTCGCTCGGCAGCCAGTCCCGCAGCCCTTTCGGGTGGTCCTGCGCAACACCTGACGGAGTACGCGGCCAGCAAGCCGCAGCTCCAAGCCGCGACCCCCCAAGGGCCCCCGCCCCGGGTCGCGGACTAGCGTCGGCCGATGACCGCGACAAGCACTACGTACCGCCTCACCCAGTATGCGAGCGGCGGCGGCTGCGCGTGCAAGATCCCGCCGGGCGAGCTCGAGCAGGTCGTCCGCGGCCTGACCGGGCCGGCGTCCGCGGACCTGCTGGTCGGGCTCGACGACGGCGACGACGCGGCCGTGGTGCGACTGGACGAGCACACGGCGGTCGTCGCGACCGCCGACTTCTTCACGCCCGTCGTCGACGACGCGTACGACTGGGGGCGGATCGCGGCGGCCAATGCGCTGTCCGACGTCTACGCGATGGGCGGCCGGCCGCTCGTCGCCGTCAACCTGGTCGGCTGGCCGCGCGAGACGCTGCCCATCGAGCTGCTCGGCGAGGTGCTGCGCGGCGGCGCCGACGTCGCGCGGCTGGCTGCGTGCCACGTCGCCGGGGGCCACAGCATCGACGACCCGGAGCCCAAGTACGGCATGGCCGTGACCGGGATCGTCGACCCGCAGCACCTGCTGCGCAACGACGCCGCCCACGCCGGTCTGCCCCTCACGCTGACCAAGCCGCTGGGCGTGGGGGTGCTCAACAACCGGCACAAGTCGACCGGCGAGGTGTTCGCCCACGCGGTGGCGTCGATGGCGGACCTGAACAACGGGGCCGCGCAGGCGGCTGTCGCGGCGGGCGCCCGGGCCGCGACCGACGTCACCGGCTTCGGCCTGCTCGGCCACCTGTACAAGATGATGCGGGCAAGTGGGGTGACCGCAGTGCTCGATGCCGCAGCCGTGCCCTACCTGGACGGAGCGCGCGACGCGCTTGCTGCGGGCTTTGTCAGCGGTGGCACCCGGCGCAACCTGGACTGGGTGCGTCCGCACCTGTCCAGTGCCGTCGGGGAAGACGAGCTGCTGCTGCTGGCCGACGCGCAGACCAGCGGCGGGCTTCTCGTCGTCGGTGAGGTCCCCGGCTACCCCGTCATCGGTGAGGTCGTGCTGCCGCGCGACGCCGTCTTGCAGGTGCGCTGAGCCTCTCGGCGGGAATGCGGCCGACGATCTGCCCGCAAGCGGCGACCCCGCCACGCGGCGGGAGCCACCCGGAAGCGGGTGGCGTGGGCAGCGGTCGTCTCGGTGAGCGACTCCCCGCACGGCTGACCGGCAGCCCTGCCGGGCTCAGGTCCCGATGTTGTCCCCGAACTCGCCGTCGCCTCGCCCGCGGTCGTGCCGCCCGCCGTCGTGCCGCCCGGGGTCGACCCGATAGACCAGCTGGACGTCGCCGAGCTGCAGGCGGTTGCCGTCGTGCAGCTCGGCCTCGGCGACCGGGATGCCGTCGACCACCAGCCCGTTACGGGTGCCGAGGTCGCGTACAACGACACGGCCCTCGTGGTCGGCCTCGACCAGGGCGTGCCGAGGCGAGACAGTCAGATCGGCGAGGTGCACGTCGGCGTCGCGGTCACGGCCCAGTACCTGACGGCCCTCTCGCAGCTCGGTCTCGTGCGGCTGCACCGGTGCGCCGTGTGGCATCGAGCCGCCGATGACGGCCACCAGCCGCGGTCGCCCCGGCAGCGGCTCCGGGAGCGGTACGGGCGCGGTCGTCGGGCGTCGCAGCCAGGCCAGACCGCCGCCCCCCAGCACGCCGAGCGCGGCGCAGAGCAGGAGCGGCCGATGGGTCCTGCGCTGCCGAGCGGCTGGGGGCACCGCGAGTCTCCTGCTCCGCCGGACGGCGCCGGCTCACGGTGAGCATGCCACCGCTGCGTACGCCGCAACCACGGTCCTACGCTCAGGCGTGAGCGACGATGTGTCTGCGCCGGCTGCCGGCGTGCTGCTGGCCGGAGGTCGTTCCGCGCGGATGGGGACGGCCAAAGCCGACCTTGCCTGGCACGGTGACACCCTGCTGGGCCGGACAGCGGCGCTGCTGGCCCGGGTGACGACAGCAGGCGTGGTGGTCGTCCGGGCGCCCGGCCAGCAGCTGCCGGCGCTACCCACCGGCGTCGTCGTCGTTGACGACCCGGTGGAAGGGCTCGGCCCGCTGCAGGGGCTGGCCGCGGGGCTGGCCGCCGCAGCCGCCCTCGGGGCCCGGACCGCCTTCGTCTGCTCGACGGACCTGCCGTTCCTGCACGTCGCGTACGTACGCCGGGTGCTGGCCGCGCAAGCCGGGTACGACGTCGCGCTGCCGGTCGTGGGCGGCTTCCGCCAGCCCCTCGCCGCTGCTTACGGCACCCACCTCGCCGGGCTCTGTGCCGAGCTCGTGAGTCAGGGTCGCCGCAAACCGGCGTTTCTTTTCGACGCCTGCCGCACCCTGCGCCTGGACGCGGCGGCCCTGCTCAGCGACCCCACGCTGCGTTCCGGCGACCCGCGGCTCGAATCCGTCGTGAACATCAACACCCCGCAGGAGTACGTCGACGCCTTTGCCCGACCGGCACCGCTGGTCACCGTCGAGCCCGGCGGCCGCCGGGTGCGTTCGCTGACCGTCGCCGGGCTGCGCCTGCCCAACGGTGCACGCGCCGTCGTCGACGGCCGGCTGTGCGGCCAGGACCTGCCGCTGGTGGAGGGCGACGTCGTCCACGTGCTCGACGGCTGACTGTTGGTCAGCGACCCGCGCCCGCGGGCATGTCGCCGCGGCCGGCAGCGACCGCCACCCGGTCCTTCGGCAGCCTGGTCAGCAGCGGCAGGACCATCGCGACCAGGGCGATGACGGCGATCGTGGTGTATGCCCTGGTGTAGCCCTTGTCGGCACCGATCAGCCGCGCGACGATCTGCGGCCCGACGACCCCGCCGAGGCTCCATCCGATGATCATCGCGCCGTAGATGGCTCCGGCGTTCTTGACGCCGAAGAAGTCCCCGGCCGTCGCCGGCATGGTGCCGAACCCACCGCCGTAGCAGAGGTAGATCACCGCGGCGAGGGCGAAGAAGAGTGCGGCGTTCGTGGCGTGCGGCAGCAGCAGGAAGCACACCCCCTGCAGCCCCAGCATCGCGACGAACGCGGGCATCCGGCCGGTCCGCTCCGAGACGGCTGCGAACAGGATGCGCCCACCACCGTTGAACAGCCCGAGGATGCCGACCGCGCTGGCCGCCGCGGCCGCGCTGTAGCCGGCGATGTCGCTGAAGCTGGACGCGGCCTGCGAGATGAGCGCGATGCCGGCGGTCACGTTCAGCGTCAGAATTGCGGCGAGCAGATACCACTGCCGGGTACGCAGGGCCTCGCCCTGCGTGTAGCCCTCGTCGCCGGTGCCCTTCCCGGCGGCCGGCGTGAAGCCCGGCACCGCGTAGCCGGCCGGCGGGTTGCGGAAGAACGACGCACCCACCAGCGCCATCACCAGATACGCGATACCCAACGGCAGGAACGCCTTCGTGGGGATGCTCGGGTCGTGGTCGATGAGCCGTTTCGCCACCGGCGAGGTGAACACGGCGCCGAAGCCGAAACCACCGACCGCCAGCCCGGTGATGAGCCCGCGCTTGTCCGGGAACCACTTCTGCAACATGGCGATAGGCACGATGTACGCCACCCCGAGCCCGAAGCCGCCAATCACGCCATAGCCCAGGACCAGCAGCCACAGGTCCTCGCGCGAGTGCGCGAGCGACGCGAGCACGGTGCCGATGCCGTACAGCGCGCCGCCGACCACGGCGACGGTCCGGGGGCCGCGCCGGTCCTGGATCCGGCCGCCGATGTACGTCCCGATGAAGATCATGCCAATGGTGACCTCGAAGGGCAGCGCCGCATCGGTCTTGCTCAGGTGGAACGGGCCGGCGGCCTGTAGGGCCTTGGCGAAGGTGCTCCAGGCATACACCGCCCCGATCGCGAACTGCAGCAGCAGCGCGGCTGCGACCAACCCCCACCTGCCCCGTGTGCTGGCACCCGCCGGTGCCCCGGTCACTGTTGTGGACATCGCGTCACTCCCCAAGCGGTCGGCCCCCAGCGCCTGGCAATCTTCCCTAGGGACCCGCTTTCACACCACGTGCGGCGATGCGCTCGCGCTGCGGGACAACGACGTACTTCGGGTCGCGGGCTGACTCCTGGCCGGCGTCGAACACCGCGAAGCGCAGGCAGGCCGAGCCGCCGAGCAGGGCCACCCCCGATAGCGCGGCGCCCAGGCGGCTGCGCCGGCCGACCAGGACGGTGCCGGCGGTTCCGAGCAAGGTCAGCGCCTTGCTGATCCGCATCAGCCGACCGGCGGCGCCCAGGTGCAGCGGCTCCGCTGTCAGCCCCATCGCCCGCTCCATCGTCAGCTCGGCCGCGAGCTCGAGTACCGCGCCGCCGACGGCCAGCCGCCGGGCGGGTCCCGCCTCGGCCACCGAGGAGCCGATCATCGCGAGCCCGCCGGCGGCCACCGACGCCGAGCCCACGAAGACGAAGGGCAGCTGCTGGTGCGCGTCGTGCCAGGTCGGCGTCGCGGTGTCGGACAGCAGCACGGCGGTGTACGACGCCACGGCGGGGGCGACGACGGCTGCCCCGAGACCGGCCGGCCGGGCCAGCGCGCCGAGCAGCCGGCTGGCCCAGGCCAGCCGTGCCGGCAGCAGACCGCGGAGCTCGGCGGCCCCGGCCAGGCCCGCCAGCGGCCCGTACACGGTGAGGATCCAGGTGCCGACACTCATCGGCGAGGTGGGCTTGGCGACCCGCAGCATGTGCACGAAGCGGCTGGGCCTGCCGAGGTCGTGCACGAGCGCGGCGAACGACACCAGGATCGCGACCATCCCGCCGAGTCGGCCGGTGCGGCGCATCGCTGCGCGGCCGGTCAGGTCGGCCCCCGCGCCGAGCAGTGAGGAACCCGCGGCGAGCCCGCCGAGGAACAGGTACGCCGGGATGTCCCGCTCCCACGGCGAGGCCTTGAGAATCGGCCGGCCGTAGTAGGAGGTGAACTCCGCGTCGGGGACGACGGCGTTCTTGTCACCCCGCTTGCGCCGGCCCCCGGCCTGCCCGACCACGGCCTGCTCGGCGCCGCGCTGGCCCTGCGGCCCGCTGCGGGTGACCGTGTTTGGCCCGGCCATGCCGGTGGCCCTGGCCTGGGTGTCGCTCACACCCCGCCGCCCGCGAACACGGCGACAGCGCCCGCGAGCATGGCGACCGCAGCCAGCCCGGCCCTGCGCCACATCTGCGGCAGGTCCTTGGTCGTGACGATCGGGTCCGGTGGCAGGCCGTAGACCTCGGGCTCGTCCAGCAACAGGAAGAACGCGCCGAGCCCGCCGATGCCGTCGTGACTGCTCTCGCCGTAGAGCCGGGCGTCGTGGACGCCGGCGGCGTGCAGTGCGTCGACACGGACCTGGGCGCGCTCCCGCAGCTCGTCGACGTCGCCGTACTGGATCGACTGGGTCGGGCAGGCGGTGGCGCAGGCGGGCTCCAGCCCGTCGCCGATCCGGTCGTAACACAGCGTGCACTTCTGGGCGACGCCCTCGTTCTTCGTCACGCCTTTCTCGCCGATCCGACGGTCGATGACACCGAACGGGCAGGCCGGCACGCAGTAGCCGCAGCCGTTGCAGATGTCGTCCTGCACCACCACGGTGCCGAACTCGGTACGGAACAGCGCACCGGTCGGGCAGACGTCCAGGCAGGCGGCGTGCGTGCAGTGCTTGCAGACGTCGCTCTCCATCAGCCAGCGGAACTCGGTACGCGGCGCACCGTCCGCCTGGCCGGGGAGCACGGTCCTCGGCATCCCCAGGTCTACCGGTGCGGGCGCCAGCGAGACCGCCCGCATGTCGGTGCCGAGCATCGACCGGTCGCCGGTCAGCGCGCTGTCGGCGGTCCGGTTCAGCACGTCGGTCGCGGACGGCCCGACCGGGGTGCCTGCGATGCCTGGCTCCTGCGCCCCGAGCTGTTTGGGCTGCTCGATGAACTTCACGTGCCGCCAGGTGCTGGCGCCGAGCTCACCGGTGTTGTCGTAGGACGAGCCCAGGAAGTTCATCCCGTCATCGGGGACGGCGTTCCACTCCTTACAGGCCACCTCGCAGGCCTTGCAGCCGATGCAGATCGAGGTGTCGGTGAAAAAGCCCTTGCGGGGCTTGCGCTCCTGCACCCACCCGGCGTCGTGCGCCGGGTCGGCCAGCGGGCCGAAGTAGGAGTTGCTCACGTGATCCCCTCGGGCAGCGGTGTACGCCGGGTGTTGCCGGTCTCGACCGTGATGCCGGCCCGGCTGCGGTACTCCTCGACATAGCGCAGCAGCGCCGGCCCGGTCGGGCGGCGCCCCGGCTGGATGTCGCACGAGGCGACCTTGGACTCCTGGATGTACACGTTGGCATCCAGGGCCAGGCCGAACAGGTCGTTGGCCGAGTCACCGGTGCTGAGCGCCTCGCCGCCGACCCCCCAGTGGTACGGCAGCCCGACCTGATGGATAATCTTGCCGCCGACGTTGAGTGGCACGACGCGGTCGGTGACCAGCACGCGTGCCTCGATGGCGGTCCGGGCAGTGACGATGGTGGCCCAGCCGAGGTGCTCGATGCCCCGCTCGCGGGCGTGCTCGGGCGAGATCTCGCAGAAGAACTCGGGCTGCAGCTCTGCCAGATAGGGCAGCCAGCGGCTCATCCCGCCGGCGGTGTGGTGCTCGGTCAGCCGGTACGTCGTGAAGACGTACGGGAAGACGTCGCCGCCTGGCGTCCCCGCTGAGGGGTTGGACAGGTTGTCCTTGCGCTTGAACACCTCGCGGGTCGGGTTGGCCTGCTGGTGGTACAGCGGGTTGCGTACCGGCGACTCGTGCGGCTCGTAGTGCGCGGGCAGCGGCCCGTCGACCAGGCCGCTCGGCGCGTACAGCCAGCCTTTGCCGTCGGCCTGCATGATGAACGGGTCGTCACCGGCGATCCCGTCCGGGCCGCTCGCACCGGGGGCGGGCCGGTAGGACGGCGCCTTGTTGACCGGGAAGTCCGGCACGTCGTGGCCGGTCCAGCTCTCCCCGTCCCACCAGACGTAGGCCTTGCGCTCGCTCCACGGCTTGCCCTCCGGGTCGGCAGAGGCCCGGTTGTAGAGCGTGCGGCGGTTCATCGGCCAGGCCCAGCCCCACTCCGGGGCGACCCAGCTCTGCTCGCTGCTGGGCTTTCTGCGGGCCGACTGGTTGACGCCGTCCTTGTACACGCTGCAGTAGATCCAGCAGCCGCCCGAGGTCGAGCCGTCGGCCTTCATCTCGGTGAAGCTGGGCAGGAACTGGCCGGCCCTCTCACCGGTGAGGTACTTGCCGTTGACCTCCTGCAGCACCGCCTCGCCGTCGGGCTCCCGGGTCGGGCCGTGCACCGGGTAGTCCCAGGTCAGGTCGAGCAGCGGACGGTCCTTCGGATCCGTTGAACCGGCGTACCGCTCCTTGAGCAGGCGGCCCAGATGGTAGTAGAAGTGCAACTCGCTGCGCGCGTCGCCCGGCGGCTCGACCGCCTTGTGCCGCCACTGCAGCAGCCGCTGCGTCTGCGTGAAGCTGCCTTCCTTCTCGGTGTGCGTGGCGGCCGGGAAGAAGAACACCTCCGTACCGATCTGCTCGGTCTCGAGCTCGCCGGTGGCGATCTCCGGGCCGTCCTTCCAGAACGTCGCCGACTCGATGAGTTGCAGGTCGCGGACGACGAGCCACTTCAGCTTGGCCATCCCGAGGCGCTGCAGCTTGCCGTTCGCCGACCCGACAGCGGGGTTCTGGCCGACCACGAAGAAGCCATCGATCTTGCCGTCGTTCATGTCGAACGCCGTCTGGTAGGTGCCGTGGTCGCCGGTCAGGCGCGGCAGGTAGTCGAACGCGAAGTCGTTCTCCGGGGTCGCCGCGTCGCCCCACCAGCTCTTGAGCAGGCTGGTGGTGTACGCGTCCGCATTGGTCCAGAAGCCCTTCTGGTCGGGCCTGGCGATGGTGGCGAGGTAGTCGGCGAGCGACTCGTGCACGCCCGCCTTCGGCATCGGCAGGTAGCCCGGCAGCAGGTTGAACAGCGTCGGGATGTCGGTCGAGCCCTGGATGCTGGCATGCCCGCGGAGCGCCAGGATGCCACCGCCCGGGCGACCCATGTTTCCCAGCAGCAGCTGGATGATCGCCGAGCCGCGGATGTACTGCGCCCCGACCGAGTGGTGCGTCCAGCCGACCGAGTAGACCCAGCAGGTCGTCCGTTCGCGGCCGCTGTTGGCCGTCACGTCCCTGCAGACCTGCAGGAACAGCTCCTGGGGTACCCCGCAGACCTGCTCGACCATCTCCGGGGTGTATCGCGCGTAGTGCCGCTTCAGCGTCTGGAAGACGGTCCGCGGGTGCTGCAGAGTCTCGTCGCGCCCGCTCCCGCTGTGCTCCAACTCGGAGCCGGTGTCCTGCGCGCCCTCGGACATTGCGTCGCCGGGGTTCGCGGAGGGCGTGCCGGGTTCCTGGTAGGACCACGAGGCAGTGTCGTAGGTGCTGGTGCTGTCGTCGTAGCCGGAGAACAGCCCGTCCAGGTCGTCGGTGTCCTGGAAGTCCGCACCGACCAGCGTCGCGGCGTTGGTGTAGCTGACCACGTATTCACGGAAGAACGTCTCGGTCTGCAGGATGTAGTTGACGATGCCGCCCAGGAAAGCGATATCACTGCCGGCCCGCAGCGGGACGTGCATGTCCGCGACCGCGGAGGTGCGGGTGAACCGCGGGTCGATGTGGATGACCTTCGCGCCGCGCGCCTTTGCCTCCATCACCCACTGGAACCCGACAGGGTGGCACTCGGCCATGTTGGAGCCCTGGATGACGATGCAGTCAGAGTTCTGCAGATCCTGCAGGAAAGACGTGGCACCGCCGCGTCCGAACGAAGACCCCAGACTGGGGACGGTGGCGCTGTGTCATATCCGTGCCTGGTTCTCGACCTGAATGGCGCCCAGGCCGGTGAACAGCTTCTTGATGAGGTAGTTCTCCTCGTTGTCGAGCGTCGCCCCGCCCAGCGAGGCGAACCCGAGCGTGCGCCGGACCTTGCGGCCCTGGTCGTCGACGTCCTGCCAGGTCCGGTCGCGGCTGTCCTTCACGCGGTCGGCGACCATCTCCATCGCCCGGTCCAGGGGGATGTCGGTGAACTCCGTCGCGTACGGAGCCCGGTACTTGACCGTGGTGACCCGGGTCGGGCTGTTCACGAGCTGCTCGCTGGCCGAGCCCTTCGGGCAGAGCCGTCCCCGGGAGATGGGGGAGTCCGGGTCGCCCTCGATCTGGATGACCTTCTCGTCCTTGACGTAGATCTTCTGCCCGCAACCGACGGCGCAGTACGGACAGATGCTCTGCACGACCCGGTCGGCGGTGGCGGTCCGCGGCCGCAGCTGCGCGGCGTGCCTGGACTGTGCTGCGGTGCCGCGGGCGAGGGGGTCCCCGCCGGTCAGCTGCTTGAGCACCGGCCAGCCAAGGAAGGTGTCCTTCAGACCCACGTCCAGCCTCCTCGTACGCGTCGACGCTGCTCCGGGGAGCGCCTTGCCCGTCACCCTCGCACAGTGGGACGGGTTGGCACCTTCCGGACCGGTGCGTCAGCCGGGCGCGGCGGCCAGGCCGGTGCAGCTGCGCAGCCGGGCCTTGGCGGCGGCGCCGGACGCCGCGGCGGCGCCGGTCAGCGGCAGGGGCACCCCGTTGGCGATCCGGGCAGGCGCCCAGCGCGCGGCTGTCGTACGGCGGCCCTGCAGCGTCAGCGTCAGTACGCCCGAGGCCTGGGTCTCGGGCGTGCGCGCGTAGAAGACGAAATTGCCGAGGCCGTAGTCGACGTAGCTGTCGCCGAGCCAGCCGCCGCCGAGCTGGACGTGCGCGTGCGAGCCGACGACCACATCGGCGCCCGCAGCGGCGAGTCGGCCCGCGAGCGAGCGCTGGGTCGGTGTCGCGCAGGACTCCTGCTCGGTGCCCCAGTGCAGGTCGACGACAACGACGTCGGACGTGCCGCGAGCGTCGGCGACAGCCCGGACCAGCCGGTTCTCGTCCTTGGCGGAGGCGAGCCCGGGCTTGCCGGCCCCGGCGGTCCAGGCCGCCGCGAGGTTGTCGTCGAGCACCTGGGTCGCGCCGACGACGGCAACGCGGGTGCCGCGTACGTCGACGACATGCGCGGCGAAGGCGGCGTCGGCGTCGGACCCCGCGCCGACCACCGGCAGCCCGGCGTCCCGCGACGCGGCGAGCGAGTCGGTGAGACCGACCTGGCCGTAGTCGAGGGCGTGGTTGTTCGCCATCGTGACCACGTCGACGCCGGCGGCCTTGAGCACGGTGAACGCCGACGGCGGCGCGCGGAAGGTGAACTGCTTGGCCGCGGCGGTGCCCCGGCTGGTCACCGCCGTCTCCAGGTTGACCACCGTGACGTCAGCCGCCGACAGCAGCGGAGCGATCGCCGCCAGTCCGCCGGACAGCGCGGCCGCCGAGACGCCCTCGAAGTGCACGTCGCCGGCGAAGGCCAGCGTGATCGGCGCCGCACGGCTCGCGGGCGGCGAGGCGCCACCGTTCGAGGGACCTGCCCGGGAGGGACCTGTGCCGCCGTTGGCGGTCGCAGCCGGGCGGACGCCGCCCGGCGCACCGCCGCCGCACGCCGTTACCACGAGCATGAACAGCAGTGCTGCGGCGTACCGACGATGCGCTGTTTCGGCCAACCGGCCCTCCTCGAAGCCCGCCGGACGGGTCCGGGAGCGCTGCCAGCACTGTGGCGGACGGTCACCCCGGACGGCAAGGCGGCGCGCCGGGCGGCCGTCGGCCGCCTTGCACTCAAGGGGTGTGAGTGCTAACAAGGACCTAGCACTCACACGTGCCGAGTGCCAGATCTGGGCAGCGAGGCCGGGAAGACCCGGTCGTCCGTCGCGGGCGTTGCCGAGGTCGGCACGTCCCGACCGGGAGGACCACCGCATGCCCAAGATTATCGCCTTCGACGAGGAGGCCCGTCGTGGCCTCGAGCGGGGTATGAACCAGCTCGCCGACGCCGTCAAGGTCACCCTCGGCCCGAAGGGCCGCAACGTCGTGCTGGAGAAGAAGTGGGGCGCCCCCACGATCACCAACGACGGTGTCTCGATCGCCAAGGAGATCGAGCTCGAGGACCCGTACGAGAAGATCGGTGCCGAGCTCGTCAAGGAGGTCGCCAAGAAGACTGACGACGTCGCGGGCGACGGCACCACCACGGCGACCGTGCTCGCCCAGGCCCTGGTACGCGAGGGCCTGCGCAACGTCGCCGCCGGCGCGAACCCGATGGGCCTGAAGAAGGGCATCGAGGCCGCTGTCGCCGCCGTCGTCGAGGCGATCGGCCTGGCCGCCAAGGACGTGGAGACCAAGGAGCAGATCGCCTCCACGGCCTCCATCTCCGCTGCTGACACCACGGTCGGCGAGATCATCGCCGAGGCCATGGACAAGGTCGGCAAGGAGGGCGTCATCACCGTCGAGGAGAGCAACACCTTCGGCCTGGAGCTCGAGCTCACCGAGGGCATGCGCTTCGACAAGGGCTACATCAGCCCGTACTTCGTGACCGACCCGGAGCGCATGGAGACCGTCCTCGACGACCCGTACATCCTGGTTGTCAACTCCAAGATCGGCTCGGTCAAGGACCTGCTGCCGCTGCTGGAGAAGGTCATGCAGAGCGGCCGGCCGCTGGCGATCATCGCCGAGGACGTCGAGGGCGAGGCCCTCGCGACCCTGGTGGTCAACAAGATCCGTGGCACCTTCAAGTCGGCCGCCGTCAAGGCGCCCGGCTTCGGCGACCGCCGCAAGGCCATGCTGCAGGACATCGCGATCCTGACCGGCTCGCAGGTCATC
>JBKJQN010000107.1:0-15613 GCA_046593925.1 Mycobacteriales bacterium | reverse complement strand
GTGCGGGTGCGGGTGCGGGTGCACGGGCGGGTCGGGCGGGTCGGGCGGGTCGGGCGGGTCGGGCGGGTCCGGGGGCTCGTGACCCCCGCCGTGCGGCAGCAGGTGCTCCGGGACGGGGCCGAGCGAGGGTCCGGTCGGCACCGGTGCGCCCATCGGCACGAACGCGAACCACGGCTGCCGTGGGGCGGCCCGCAACGCCGCCGCCGTGGCCTCGGCCCACTGCACGTCCGACCGTGGCGGGGAGACGTGAGCCGCGACGGCCTCCAGCGTGATGCAGCCCAGTGCCGGCTGCAGGGGCCGGGGCCGCACCCGCCGCAGGACGCCCCCCCCGCGCCCCGCGCGTCCGGTGAGGCGCCGAGTCGTCACGGACAGGGCTGCCGCACCCAGACCGGTGGCCTCCAGCGCGGTGGTGAGGGCGGGCCCGGCCGGTCCCCGGACGAGGCGCTCGCGGGCGGGAGCGAGCACCTGCAGGCCCCGGTCGGGGTCCATCCGCGCGAGGTGCCGGGCGTGCAGGCTCGTGGCCAGCGAGGCCCCGAGCTGGGTGCGGCGGCGCAGGTCGTTGGCGTGCCGGAGGTCGGCGGCCTGCGCCCACGCGGAGGCCATGAGGTGGTCCTGCTCGGCCTGCACCACGAGCGCGCCCAGGTGGGCGATGGCGCGGTGGACGGGGGAGGTGTTCAGCTGGTCGAACCAACGAGTCGCCGTGCTCGAGACCGTCGACCTGCCGGCTGGCCCCGCGCCGTAGAGCGGAGGGGCGAGCAACGGGTCCTGCTGCGGCGTGACGGCGGCCGGGGCGTTGACGACGCCCGCGAGCGCCGCCGGGAGCGCGGTCCCCAGAGCGGGGTCGGGCAGCGGGACGGGCGGCGCCTTGGCCGGGCGCAGCGCCCCGGGCAGCGACACGGTGGTGCCGGCCGGGACGACCCCGGTGAGGCCGCTGGCGCTGACGTCGACGCTGCGCACGCCCAGGCCCGGTGGGAGCTCGCGCGCCCGCAGCAGCATCGCCAGCGACGCGAAGTCGCCTCCGGCGCCGGTCGTGAACTCCCACTGGTGGTAGACGGGAAGCTCTACCGAGGGCTGCGCCTGGGTCCACGCGTCGACGAGGTGCGCGCGGTCGTCGTCGGTGACCTCCAGGCCGAGACCGGCCCTGCGCCCGAGCTCGAAGGTGGGCACCACGCAGGCGAGGTAGTCGGTGTCGGGCAGGAGGACGCGCCCGCAGAGCAGCCGCGAGACCGACCGTTCGGGCCTGGAGCTGAGCTCGTCGACGAGGGCCGCGCTGCCGGACTCGGCGACGGCGCTGACGTGCGCCCACGCCCAGCTGTCCGCGAGGTCGGGCAGCTCGGCGGCGAGCACGGCCGGCGCGTCGACCCGCAGCCGGGCGAGGCCGCCCGTGGCCGACGCTCCGCAGGTGACACCGGGCTGACGGCGCACGACCACGAGGCACAACCACGGCCGCAGGCGTCGTCCGGCACCGGCGCGCAGCGGCGTGAACAGCCACGGCAGGCTCGGCTCGTCGAACTCGACGAGGGCCAGGTGGTTGGGCTCGAAGGTGCGCGAGCCGGCGACCGGGTCCGTGCGGACGACCTGGCGGCGGTCGAGACCGGTGACGTGGCCGGGCCCCATGACGGTGACCGGCACCGACGCCGGCGATGCGCTGTTGACGGTCGCCGACGCCGTGGTCGTCACCTCGCCGGGGACGGCCGGGGTGAACGGGTCAGGGGGGAAGACCTCGCTCGGCACCCCGCGCCGGGCCCACGGCAGGAGCACCAGGTCCGCCTCGGTCATGACGCCGCCACCTCCTGCGACGCGACGACCAGCCAGGCCGTCGGGTCCTCGGCGGCAAGGGCCGCCCCGCGGGCTTCGGCCCAGGTCGTGGGCGCGCCGGCGAGCGGCGCGGTGGTGACGTCGCTCGGGACGGCCGCCCAGCGTGCGGGCCGCACGGTCGGCGCCGTGCGCAGCACGGGTGCGGCGAACCGGCGGGCGAGGGTCGTGCGGGTCCGCGCCCGCGACGCCGCGCTCGTCGCCATCTGGTCGAGGACGCGCGAGCCCGGTTCGGTGTGCGGGGTCGTGTCCGTGGGCGTGCCGTCCGCGCCGAGCGTGATGGTGTCGTAGGCGAAGCCCGATCGGCGACTGGCGACGAGGTCGACCTCGTAGCCGTCGGTGCCCAGCTCGGCTCCGGCGTCCATGCGCTCGAACGAGGGGGCGGCGAGCTTCTCGTCGTCGGTCATGCTGAAGAACTGCGACGGGGCGAACAGGTCCTGCACCGGCTGCGGCTCGTGCGTCGTCGGGCCCAGCGTCAGCGCGCTGACCCGGAAGCGGCGCTCGCCGGTCGGGGTGCTGGTGCCGACGAGGTCGATGTCACGGGTGAGGTCGAGCGGCACCAGGTGCTGCCGCACCCGCAGCGTCCCTAGGGGGTGCAGCACGGTGGCGGCGCTGGTGACCTGGCCGGTGACGACGACCTGACCGCTGCCGTCGGGCAGCTGCGAGCTCCAGGAGGTCGGCTTGGCCAGCACCTCGAGCAGGGCGCCCAGGACGTCGATCGGGACCAGCGCCTCGACGGCCTGGCCCGAGACGAGGGTCAGCGCGATCGGGACGGAGAAGCTGCACCACAGGATCTCGAAGGAGGCCTTGGCGTTGATCCGCAGCGGTAGCGGTCCTTCGAGCGCACCGTCGAAGGAGACCTTGAACAGGTTGTGCGATCCGTGCTTGAGCTGCACGCTCGCGTGCACCTCGGCGCGGAAGTGGAACGGCAGCAGCCGGATGAGGACGTCGAAGCCGGCGTCACCGGTGATCGAGAACCCGCACGCCGAGGCGTAGAGCGAGACGTCCGCGCCGAACTGGACCGTGTTGGAGGTCAGCGCGAAGTAGGCCTGGCAGATGAGCTTGGGGTTGTCCCCGTTGGTGAGGGCGATCTGCAACCGCGGCACGGGGGGAAGGCTGCGCGGTGGGGTGAAGCGCGGGTGCACGCCGCCGATGGCCAGGGCGAAGCCGTCGCCGAACCCGATGCGCATGGCCATGGCGCCGGTGAGGACGAAGCGCCCGCACAGCTTGGAGTCGTAGAGGGTCGCGTCGAGGGCGAAGGTGCCGGCGTCGAGGTCGAGCACGCCGACGGCGTCCATGCGGAAGGTGAGGACGGCGTGCTCGCGGGTCGGCAGGTCGGCGCTGACCCGGCCGAGCAGGATCAGCCGGTGCTGGATCCCCCACTCGTACAGGACCCCGAGCTCGAACTCGATGAGGGCCGGCCGGTTCCAGCCGACCTTGGCGAGGACGCCGAACAGGGAGCTCCCGCGGCGGGCGGGGAAGAGCGTCTGCAGGCTCTTGAGGATCTCGGCGGAGTGGCGCACCGGGTCCTGCGGGAACAGCACGTTGCGCAACTGGCCGCTGGGCAGCGCGGTGCGCATGGCGGCGAGGTCGAAGGTGCGGTTCAGCGCGAGCAGCGCACCGAGCCCCTCGAGCCAGAAGTCCATGCCCAGGTGCCAGTTGAGCCCGTCGGCGGTGACGATGACGATGAGTGACCAGCCGTCCTCGCTGTCCGGGTCGCGGGTGCTGATGAGCGCGATCGCCGTCAGTGACAGGTGCGGGTGGAAGACGAGGTCCAGGACGCCGAAGTAGATCCCGTTGCCCGGGTCGTGCGCGATGGTCCCGCCGCCCGTGACCGCCGCGGTGCTGATCTCGACGGTCACCGCGCTGGGCCCCTTGACGTCGACGTCGAGGTTGCGCAGGCCCCCGTCCGAGCTCGCGAGGGCTCCCACCTGGTCCAGGCGCAGGTAGAAGGGGCCAGAGGCCACGCTGAAGGAGGTGTCGGCCTCGACGGTCAGCGTCTTCTGCTCCGGCGTCGTCCCGCGGCTGACCCGCAGGGCGACGTTGTGGACCGTGACCGGGCCGATCGCCTTGCCCAGCGGGACGGTGAGGTCGAGCACGGAGCGGCCGGCGGGCGCGTTGCCGCTGACGGGCGCCGGGACGCTGGCCGACCCGGCCGCTGCCGGGGACCCCTCGAGCACCAGCCCGCGCGAGCTCGAGTAGCCGACGACGAGGTCGAGCGCGAGGCGTATCCGTGACCTCTGCGCGGCCGAGGCGACGAACGGGTCCTGGCCCCTGGGGTCGAGCACGAGGGCCAGGTTGTTGATCGTCATGAGCAGCTCGGCACCGGTCTCGTTGATCGTGAGCCCGAAGCCGATCTGACCGATCTCGAGCTTCGTGCCGAGCAGCAGCCCGATGCTCGTGGTGACCGCCGTGGAGGCGTTCGGGATCGAGGTGATCCCGATGCTCGCCCGGAACGTGCTGCCCGTGTCGGGCGGGAGGACCCGAAAGCCCGGGTCACCGCCGATCTGCAGGGCCGTGGCCGCGTCGGCCTCGAGCTTCAGGTCGAGCTTCCACCGGTCGTAGGTCTCCTCGACGTCGAGCACCCCACCGAGCCCGACGAACAGCGACGGGCCGCCGAGCGAGGCAGGGATGGTGGCCAGGGTGACCAGCAGGCGCGACGTCGCGACGCCGTTGTCACCCGGGGCCGGCAGGGGCTGACCTCCCCAGCCGAGCGCGAAGGAGACCAGCGTGGCCGACAGGACGTCGACCACGGTCGGTGCCGTCGGCGCGTCGAGGGACAGCTCCGGGGAGTCCCAGCCGACCAGGACGTCGGTGAGCAGGAAGCCCCTGCCGTCCTCGGCTCGCTTCGCGACGACGAAGCCGCCGACCGCCGCCCCGATGCGGGCCAGCAGCTCGACGTGCTCTGCGGTCTGCTCCAGCAGGCCGCCCGTCGGGTGCGGTGCGCCGACCAGTCCGCCGGCGGTCGTGAGGATGCCCTCGACGAGCTCGCCCACGGCCTTGAGCAGCCCCACCGGGTCGAACAGGAGCTCCACCAGCCGCCTCAGGCCCGCGCCGATCTCGGTCACGGGGTTGGTGAGCAGGCCGTAGGTCGAGGCGAGCTCGTCGAAGAGGGTGAGGGCCTGCAGGAGCAGGAACAGCCGCGGCCAGCGCAGCCGCACGTAGGTCGAGCCGAGCAGCTCGAGCAGCCCGTGCCCCGCCTCCTCGGCCTGGGCCCCCGCGGGCAGGTCCCACGCCTCGACCTGCGTGGCGAGGACGTCGAGCAGTGTGGCCAGGTCGAGCAGGACCTGCACCTGCGCCTCGGCCCCGGGGTCCGTGGCATCGCGGTAGGCCTTGATCGAGGCGAAAGTGGGACCCTGGACGACGTCGTGCGCCGCGTCGGGGTCATCGGCTGCGCCGGCGCGTGTGGGGCTACCCCCGAGGTCGCTGATGATCGACTGGCGCGCGGCGCGGTAGCGCAGCGTCGACTCGACCCACTCGAAGAAGTCGACGGCCTCGTCGACGACGACCTGGACCAGGTCGCGGTCGCTCACGGGGCACCCCGGTCGGGGACGAGCAGCGCCTTGGTCCGCAGGGCCGTGGGCGGCGGCTCCGGCTCCGGGCCGAGGTGGGCGACCTGCTGCAGGAACACCTCGGGAACGGGCGTGAGGCTGAGCGTCGACGACGGGTCGGCGAAGGCCGTGATGACCTCGTGGACGGCGTCGAGCGTCTGGTCGGGGTGCGGCACGAAGCGCACCCGGCCGAGGTTGGCGCGGAAGAGGATCTGCCGGGCGGCGCGCATGCGGTTCAGCGCGTGCTGGTGGCGCGCGGCGAGGTCGCGGTAGCCCTCCAGGACCGTGGCGGGGTCGGCCAGCCGCGCCGTCACCGCCGGCTGGTCGAGACTGGCCACGCGGACTCCCGCCGGCCGGTCGATCTCGGGGCGGGTGTCGAGCAGCGGCAGGACCCGCCAGCACCAGTCGAACGGCTTGGCCGGGTTGAGGGCGCTCGCCTTGGCGGGGTCGTACGGGCCGGCGCCCGCCGGGTTGTCGTCGGGCCAGCCCCAGGTGGGGAGCAGGACCGGGCTGGTCCGCAGGCGCGAGCGCATCACGGGGGTGAGCTCGGCGTCGGTGTGCCCCGCCGGCAGCAGGACGAGGTCGTCGGCGGGCTGGTGCCAGCCGATCCGGACGTTGCCGATGTTGGCGCGCACGAGCTGCTGGGCGACGCTCAGCGTGCGGTCCGCGAACGTGATGTGCGCCGGCATGACGTTCTTGAACCCGCTCGAGGTGAACTGCGCGAAGCGCGCCGGGACCGCGTCGGGCGCCGGCCAGTAGGTCATCACCGTGCCCGCCGAGTAGTGCACGTCCCCGGACAGCAGCACGACCCGTCCGAACGGCGCCAGGCGGGACAGCAGGTGCTCGAAGGTGGGGGTGTCGAACGTCCAGGCCTCGATGGCGTCGGGGTTGGTGCCGAGCATCCCGCGCAGCCCGCTGGTGCTGGGCGGCACGAGCCCGCTCGACGGGTTGGCGGCCTCCTTGGCGTCGAAGACGCGGTAGCTCAGCGGGGCGACGACCTCGTCCAGCACCGAGGCACCGATGACCTGCAGCGGGGCGACGATGACGAGCACCTGCTTGTCCGCCGGCAGCGGCGCGAGCGGGATCTGGTCGAGCAGCGCGTCGACCGAGACGTTGCCCGGCGGCCCGACGACGGAGGCGTAGCTGCGCCGGGTGCGGTTGTCGAGGGCCAGCACCCGATGGTGCGGTCCGTCGATGGTGAAGTGCCACGTGAGCGGCGGCTTGACGTGGTCGTGGCGCCCGTCAGGGCTCATGGTCAGCTCTTTGTCGTAGCCGAGCAGCTCGGCGATCCGCTCGGCCGAGGGCCGGTCGGGACCCGTCGTCTTGCCCTCGGGGAACAGCAACGGCACCACCGCCAGCAGCCGTTGCTTGGGCCCGCTGGTGTAGGCGAGCGGGTCGTTGCCCCAGTCCTGGAACAGCGCGTACGCGGTCATCGCGTTGCGCAGGATGTCGACGCCGAGCTTGCTCGTGAGCACGCGTCGGCACCAGAGCGGGTTGAGGAAGTAGTCGTCGGTGACGTCGTGGTCGTCGAGGATCATGTAGGTCGGCACGTTGGCCAGGGCCCGCTGCACCTTGGCCAGCGAGAGCTGCAGGGCCGACAGGATGGCGTGGTCGCGGCGCAGCACCTGCTGCGGGTCCGCGTCGCGCACGGGGTTCATGGCGTAGAACGAGCCGGCGACGACGGGCGGGTAGTCGGCCGGGGGCATGACGATCATCCCGGTATCAGCCGGCAGGTCCTGCTGCCAGAGCAGGGGCTGCGACACGGACGGGCTGCTGCTGTCGGGCGCCCAGGTGGCCCCCGTGACGAACGGTCCCCAGAGCGCGTTGCTCCAGCAGGTCAGGTAGAGCCCGGCGAACTCTCCTAGGCCGATGACGTGGCTGGCGCCGTCCTCGCTCGTGAGCTGGGCGTCCCGCAACGTGGTCGAAAGCCGGTGGCCCTCGGGAAAGTGGCTCCGGTCGACCGGGAGCTCGACATCGGTGACGGCAGGATCGAGCTTGTAGTACTTGGCGGGGTCTTTGTCGAGGTCGGCGTAAGCCGGGGTCACGGTGTCGAGGTTGGCGGCCGCGTCGACGCGGACGTACTCGACGGGCTTCTCGTCCGGGTCGTCCGGGTCCTTGGCGAGCAGCTTCTTGGCGATGTCCATGACGAGCAGCATGTGCAGTGGCCGGACGGAGTCGGCGTAGATCTGGTCGCCGCCGAGGAAGAGCTGGTGCGGCCGCGTGAACGGGTCGTTGTAGCCCTTGTGCGTCGGGCCCCACACGAGGTCGTCGACGTAGGCGAGGGCGTCAGGGTCGGGATGGCCGGCCTGGCGGCAGGAGCCGTACAGGATGTTGAGCTGCGCGAAGTCGCTCGGCGGCAGCGCGAAGCCGGGGAGCACGCCAGCCTCGTACCCCAGCGGCAGGCGCAGCAGCGCGGCCCCCGGCTCCGACGCCGTCAGCATGCCCAGCGAGTCCAGCGTCGCGGGGTGGGTCGGGTCGTCGTCGTCGAACTGCATCACGAGGTCGTACGAGTAGAATGTGTCGGGCTTGAGCGTCGCGAACGGGTGCCCGCTGGTCGGCACCTGGGGGTCGGGTGCGCTGAGGGCGAGAGTGACGACGACCAGGTGCAGGTGGTTCGCGACCCGCACGGTGCGGGTCGGGTCCCGGCTCGTGAGGTAGGGGTCCGCCTGGCCGCTCCGGGCCTCGCCCTCCCAGACCGTGAGCGACACCCCGGCCGGCTTGCTGAGCGCGATCCAGACCGAGACCGACGTGGCCTCGACCCTGCGCAGAATGGGTCCAGCCAGAACCACAGGCAGGGTCATCGCGGCCCCCCATCGGTCCCAGGCCCTATGGCGGGCACGTTGACCTTAGGGGCGCTCGACGCGTCTGGGAAGCCCGTGTGGGCAGCTGCCAGGGACGATCCATGACCTTCAGGGCACACGCGGAGGGCGTGTCGCCGACAGAGGGCCGGCGGTTGCGGATCGGCGCCCGATCCGGGGTTGCCCCTGTCCCGCACAGGTACGGCATACCGCTCACCGCTGGCGGAGGCCTACGCCGGATCAGCCCGTGCGGCAAGACCATCAGGAGGCGCTCCTCGTCGCCCTACGTGGCCAACCGTCGGCGCACCCCCGGGCACCGTGCACTCAGCCGTCCCGACGCGCGAGCACCGGCCCGGCAACGTGTCAGGACCATCACAGTCTTGTGGACCGACGGGTGGTCGCTGGCAGCTCGCGCTCGCCGCTCCGCAGAACGGGTCAAATGTACCAGACCTACCGCCGGTCAGGGCCACGAACAAGGTCTGCGGCGTCCCGGTTCGAGCCAGGTGTGCCCGTCGATCGGGCACGCGGCGGGCACACTTGACGTTGCAGGTCATGTCCGAGGGGTCAAAAAGACCCCTGAACAGGTACGATCGTGGAGCGGGCGACGAGAATCGAACTCGCGTTCTCAGCTTGGGAAGCTGATGTTCTGCCGCTGAACTACGCCCGCATGTACGGGCTGAGACTACCGCGCCCGATAGCCTGGCCGACGTGCTGCTCTCCGATCGTGACCTCAAGGCCGCCCTCGCCGCCGGGCGGATGGGGCTCACGCCATACGACGAAGCGATGGTGCAGCCGAGCAGCATCGACGTACGGCTGGACCGCTACTTCCGGGTCTTCGCTAACCACCGTTACACCCACATCGACCCGGCGGTGGCTCAGGAAGACCTCACCGAGCTGGTCGAGCCGGAGGGGGACGAGCCCTTCATCCTGCATCCGGGTGAGTTCGTGCTCGGGTCCACCCTCGAGGTGATCACCTTGGGTGACGACCTGGCGAGCCGACTCGAGGGCAAGAGCAGCCTTGGTCGACTCGGCCTGCTGACGCACTCGACGGCCGGGTTCATCGATCCCGGCTTCTCCGGGCACGTCACGCTGGAGCTGAGCAACGTGGCGAACCTGCCCATCAAGCTCTACCCGGGCATGAAGATCGGGCAGATCTGCGTCCTGCCGCTGACGTCCCCGAGCGAGCACCCGTACGGGAGCAGCGTGTACGGCTCGCGCTACCAGGACCAGCGCGGGCCGACGCCGTCGCGCTCGCACCTGCGATTCACGCGCGCGGCGACGCGCTGATCCTCACGCCGAACGGATGTGCGGGCGCTGCCCGGCCCGGCCCTGCGGCGCGCGCTGCTCGGTCAGCCACGCCGTGATGCGCTCGGCCGGGGCCGGCCGCGCCACGTGATATCCCTGCGCGAGGTCGCAGCCGAGGGCGCGGAGCGCCTGCAGGCTGGCCTCGTCCTCGACGCCCTCGGCCACCACCCGCAGCCCCAGGTCGTGGGCCAGCGCGATCGTCGCGCGGACGACGGCCGCGTCCTCCTGGTCCGACGTCATCGCCAGCACGAACGACTTGTCCACCTTGATCTCCGACAGCGGCAGCTGTCGGAGGTACGACAGCGAGCTGTAGCCCGTGCCGAAGTCGTCCAACGACAGGGCGACCCCGAGGTCGGTGAGCTCGCGGAGCACCTGCGCCGCGCGGACGGCGTCGGTCACCAGTGCGGTCTCGGTGAGCTCCAGGGTCAGCGCGCGAGTCGGCAGCCCGGCGGTTCGCAGCGCCTGGCCGAGGACGCCGGCCAGCGCGGGGGTCAAGCTGCGGGCCGACAGGTTGACCGCGACGCAGTCCAGTAGTCCGGCCGACCGCCAGCGGACCGTCTGTGCAAGCGCACTCTGGAGCACGACCGCGGTCAGCGCGTCGACCAGGCCTGAGCTCTCGGCCAGCGGTACGAAGACCTCCGGGGAGACCGGCCCGCGCACAGCGTGCGTCCACCGCACGAGCGCCTCGACGGAGCCGACCCGGCCGGTACGCAGATCAAGCTGCGGCTGGTACCAGACCTCGAGCTCGCCCCCCTCCAGAGCCCGCCGCAGGTCCCGAACCAGAGCGAGCCGGTCGCCGCTGGCAGTTTCATCCACGGGCTCGAAGCCGGCGTACGCCTCGCCGAGGTGCCGGGCGCGGTTCTTCGCCAGGTGTGCGCGACGCAGCAGCAGGCCGGGTGCCAGCTCCGCGCTGCTCGCGACGGCGCTCCCGATGGTGACGGCGATCGGCAGGTCCAGGTGGTGCAGCCGCACCGGCATGCCTTCCAGGCGGGCGCGCGCGAGGGCGACATACGCCACCAGGTCGGAACCGGGCAGCACCAGCGCGAACTCGTCGCCGTTGAGTCGGGCCGCGACCCCGTCGGGCATCGCGTTCAGCAACCGACCGACGGCCACCAGCAACTCGTCCCCCGTTTCATGGCCGAGGGCGTCGTTGACGTCCTGACCGTCGCGCAGCTCCAGGACCAGGGCGGTTCGCGGGCCGGGCGCCCAAGACTCGACGGTCTCGACCAGGCCGCGGCGGTTGAGCAGCCCGGTGAGCGGATCGTGCCGGGCCTCGATCTCACGGACGACCGCCTCTGCGCGGAGCCGGGCGACCAGCCCGGCGTTGTGCAGCGACACGCCGGCGGTGCCGGCGAGGGCCGAGAAGACCTGCGCGTCGTTCGTCCCGAAGGTGCCGCTGTCGCCCATCCGGTCGACGACCACTAGGACGCCTACCGGGCGGCCGTCCTCGTAGAGCGCCATGGCCAGCGCGTCCTGCGGCCCTGGGCCGGGGTCGCCCGGGCGGCGGTGCAGGGGCTCGCCGCGCAGTGCGCGCTGCCACCACGGGGCAGGCTGCGCGGTGAGCACCTGCACGCCGGTGCCGGTGCTGCGCAGGTGCAGGCCGCCCGCCCCGCCGCGCGGTTGCAGGTGGAGCTCGGACGTCTCTGCCGACATGAGCTGGCGAGCCTGGGTGAGGACCACTTGCGCGGTGTCGTCGTCGGCCAGCGCGGTCCCGGACGCGCGCGTGAAGGCATACAGCACCTTGAGTCGGTCGTGGCCCTCGGTGAGCCGGATGTGGCTGCGATAGGCGACGCACAGCGCCCCGGTGGGGAAGACCAGCAGCGGGAGCGCGCCGGGCGCCGCCAGCAGCAGGACCAGGGCCAGCAGGGCGACGGACGCGCCGGTCAGGGCCACGATGAGCCCGCTGACGAGCACGCCCACCCGCGGCCTGCGGGCTACCGCGGCCGGGCCACCCCCGGGCGACCCGGCGTGCATGCGGATGGCCGCGTCGACGGCCGCGATGCCCAGCAGGTCGACCACCACGACTGCGCCGTACGTCGCGAGGACGCCACGGAGCGAGGTGGGTGGCGCCGCTCCGCGCAGCAGGCGGTACGTCGCCACGGCCGCACCCGCCTCGGCGAGAAACAGGCCGCAGTTGAACAGCACCTTCAGCGGGTCCGTCCGCCGTACGAGCATCGGGACCGCCGACGCCAAGGCATGCGCGACCACGTACAGGCCCGGCGGGACCAGGGCCAGGCCGACGACCAGACCGAGGTCACGGGCCGAGATCTCCTGCGTCTCCCGCCCGATACGCAGCGGGACGACGAACAGTCCGGCCGCGAGCAGGAGCGGGAGGACCGCCCACACCGGCAGCTGGACATCCGCAGCGGTGGGGGCCCGCACCCACGGCAGGACGAGCAGTGCACCGGAAACACCGAGCGCGCACGCCAGAGTCAGGACGCGGCGCGTGCTCGCGGTGCCCCTCACAGGAAAGGCTTCGGCACCGGGAGGGACCGACTTGAGCCGCTGGGCAGACTATTTCTTGGAGGTGAGTCCGGCGAGGCCGATGCCTACCCCCAGGCGCGGCCGTCCGGGGTGGAGGTGCCCGCGCCACCCCACGCGCGGCCGTCGGTCACCACGGTGCCGGCGCCACCCCAGGCCCGGCCGTCGGTCACGACGGTGCCGAGTTTGCCACTGCCCCAGGCGCGGCCATCGGTGGTGCCGGGCCCAGCCGCGTAGGCGTGCGCTGCGAACAGGCCGGTGGTGAGGGTGAGCGCGACGAATGCGGCCGAGACGGATCGCTGTCCGGTGCGCTTGGCTGGGGTTGAGGAGGTCATGCCTGACCTTCGGTCACCCCGCTAACGACCTACACCACCCGTTTGGGGGGGATCCGCACCGTCAAGGGGCGGTGTCGGGCGCCTCCTCGGTGCTGGAGATGGCGCCGTGTCCCGGCTGGGTACGTTCGGGGCTGCCCGACAGCTGCGGGTGGTCAGCAACCTCGGTACGGGCCGGGTCGGCCTCGACCGGCTTGGGCGCCTCGACGGCGTCGCCAGCTCTGACGGCAGGTGCACCGGCCATCGCCGGCTCCTTCGCGGGCACGACCAGCGAGCGGGCCAGGATCTGGCTGACGTCCAGGACCTGCACGCCATCCTTGGCCTCGCCGGATTGCTGCTTGGCGGTCACCGCGTCGGACAGCATCACCATGCAGAACGGGCAGGCTGTGGAGATCAGGTCGGGGTCGAGCCCGAGCGCCTCGTCGGTGCGCTCCACGTTGATGTGCTTGCCGATCTTCTCCTCCATCCACATCCGGGCACCGCCGGCGCCGCAGCAGAACCCGCGCTCCTTGCAGCGCGGCATCTCCTGCGAGAACAGGCCGGGGATGGCGGCCAGCACCTCGCGCGGCGGGGTGTAGATACGGTTGTGCCGGCCCAGGTAGCACGGGTCGTGGTAGGTCACCTTCTCGTCGACGGCCGTCACCGGCACGAGCCGCCCGGTCTGGACGAGCTCGCCGAGCAGCTGGGTGTGGTGGATGACCTCGTAGTGGCCGCCGACCTGGCTGTACTCGTTGGCCAGGGTGTTGAAGCAGTGCGGGCAGGTCGCGACGATCTTCCGGACGCCGGCCCCGTTGAGAGTCTCGACGTTCTGCGCCGCGAGCATCTGGAAGACGAATTCGTTGCCCAGGCGCCGGGCCGGGTCGCCGGTGCAGGACTCGCCGGCACCCAGGATGGCGAACTCGACGCCGGCGGTGTGCATCAGCTCGGCGAAGGCGCGGGTGACCTTCTTGCTGCGGTCCTCCAGCGCCCCGGCGCAGCCCACCCAGAACAGGTACTCGACGTCGTCGGGGACGGTGTCGGTGATGCGGCGCACCTCGAACGACAGGCCCTGTGTCCAGTCCTCGCGGTCCTTGTTGTTCAGCCCCCACGGGTTGCCCTTGTTCTCCAGGTTGCGCAGCATCACGCCCGCCTCGCTGGGGAACGCACTCTCGATCAGCACCTGGTAGCGGCGCATGTCCAGGATGTGGTCGACGTGCTCGATGTCGACGGGGCACTGCTCCACGCACGCGCCGCACGTCGTACAGCTCCACAGCACGTCCGGGTCGATGACGCCCATCTGCTCGGCGGTCCCGACGAGCGGTCGCTCGTACTGCTCCTTGTTGCTGCCGACGACCCGTCCGTAGCCGGACTCGGGGACCTCGTGCCCCTCGCCGCCGCCGTCAGGTGCGCTGTCGAGGAACGCGCTCTGGTCGGAGGCGAGCAGGTACGGCGCCTTGGCGAACAGGTGGTCGCGCAGGTCCATGATCAGGATCTTCGGGCTGAGCGGCTTGCCGGTGTTCCACGCCGGACACTGGCTCTGGCAGCGGCCGCACTCGGTGCAGGTGGCCATGTCGAGCATGGCCGACCAGGTGAAGTCCTCGACCTTGCCGACGCCGAAGGTGTCGGTCTCGGGGTCGGCCTGCTCGAAGTCGAGCACCTTGCCCTTGCTCATCATCGGCAGCAGCTCACCGAGGCTGACCCGGTCGGGGTCGCGCTTGGTGCTGACGTTGACCGGCGCCAGGAAGATGTGCAGGTGCTTGCTGTAGACCACGATCACCAGGAAGCCGAAGATCACCGCGATCTGGCCGAGGATGAAGACCGTCTCGAGGATCTCGTTGACGTGCTCACCCAGCGGCTCCAGCGCCTTGGCCGTCAGGTTGGACGTGAACGTCCAGTTCTTGTGCTCCTGGAAGGGGAAGACGCCGGTGTTGATCTGCGGGCCGCGGTAGCCGAACAGCGTGATCGCGACCAGGCTGATCATCCCGAGCACCAGCCAGGCCGGCCCGGTATGCGAGCCGTAGAACCGGCTCGAGCGCTCCAGCTTGGCCGGGTCGTTCTTGCGCCGGATCACGGCGAACACTGCCAAGCTGATGAGCAGCAGCGTGCCGATGAGGTCCTCGGCGAAGCCGACGAGCCGCCAGCGCCCGATGATCGGGATGAAGAACTCAGGGTCGAACAGCGCGCCGACGGCCTCGATGATCGTCAGCGTCAAGATGATGAAGGCCCAGAAGGTCACGAAGTGCGCGATCCCGGGGACGCTCCACTTCAAGAGCCGCTTCTGCCCGAAGACCTCGACGAACTGCAGCGCGATCCGCTTGTTGATCCCCTGGAGCCGACCGGGGCTCGGTTGGCCGCTGCTGATCAGCCGGTAGAGAAACAGTGCCCGCCGGCCGGCGATGGCCAGGCTGACGACGATGATCCCCAGTCCGACCACCAGTCGGATGATCTGGTCGGTGTCCACACGTCCTCCAGTCGTCGGTCGCCCCGGCCGGCACGAGCCGAGCGGGGCACGCGCGAGCCTACGCGGGCGTTCAGGGCGCGTCGCGTCGGGAGCGCCGGGAGCGCTGGGTCGTCTACTGGTCGGTAACTTACCGCCGCGACCTCAGCGGTCCTTGATCAACGGAATCGGAAGGGGTGTGGGAGCCACGACAACGCCCCTTCCGCTTCTGTTGATCAAGGAGGAGGGGGGTGCGGAACAGGGCAGACGGCCTACAGGGCGGCGCCGACAACTGCCGAGCCGACCTTCCAGACCAAGATCGTGAGCGGCGCGGCCAGTAAGAGCGCCAGCAGCAGGGCGAGCACCCTCGTGCCGAGGTGGGGGCCGCCTTGCTGGCCGCGCATCTCCCGAAGCATGGCGACAGTCTCCCATGCCTGTGTCCCCCTCGCTCGCCCCCGACCGCGGCTCTCCTCGGCTGGGCCTCGTTCCACCCCCGGAGCCAGTCGGCGCCGGATCGATCCCCGCGGGCGGCCCTGAGCACATCTGCATGTTGAGCCGGGAACACTCAATCCGATAGCGGGGTTGCTACAGTCACCAACAACCTGAGCGGCTTGCGCTCAAGCACGGCGACAGAGGAGAACTCCCATGGCACGAGCGGTCGGCATCGACCTCGGCACTACCAACAGCGTCGTCAGCGTCCTCGAGGGCGGTGAGCCCCTGGTCATCGCCAATGCCGAGGGTGCCCGCACCACCCCGTCGGTCGTGGCGTTCTCCAAGTCCGGCGAGGTCCTCGTCGGCGAGACGGCCAAGCGTCAGGCCATCACCAACCCCGATCGCACGATCCGGTCCGTCAAGCGCCACATGGGCACCAACTGGACGATCGACATCGACGGCAAGGCGTACACCTCGCAGGAG
>JBKJQN010000077.1:0-9212 GCA_046593925.1 Mycobacteriales bacterium | reverse complement strand
CTCCCGCTCGTGGACTCCAGCGACGACAACGCCGACCCGCTCGCCCGGGAGGTGCTGACCGGGGTCAGCGCGGCCCGCGGCCGCAGCGTCGATCCCAACGTCTACCGCGCCATCGCCAACCACCCGCGCGCCCTGCAGGCGATGGTGCAGTTCGGCACCGTCGTCTACTTCCAGAACTCGATGACGCCGGCCCAGCGCGAGCTCGCATACCTGACCGCGTCGGTGACTAATGAGTGCCACTATTGAATTCCGACCCATGTGCTGCTCGGTCGAGCAGCGGGGCTGACAGAGGACAAGCTGACGCACCTGGGCGATGACCCGCTGCCGGAGGGGGTCTATGAGCCCGACGAGGCGGCCATAGTCCGCTACGCCCAGCGCTCGACCCGGATGGACGTCATCGACGACCGGACGTATGAGGATCTGGCCGCGTACTTCACCACCGAACAGCGGATCGAGATCTGCTTCACCGTCGGTCTGTCCAACCTCATCAACCGCTTTCACGCGACCTTCCTCACCGAGGTGGACCCCGAGACGCAGGAGGCGCTCGCGCCGAGCTGCCCGCTGTCCTACCCGTCGATCCCGCAGACCTGATGGACTACCGCGACGCCGTCGCCGCCTTCTTCGCCCCGCGACCGGACGACACGCCGCTGCCGACCGCCGTCACCGCCGGCAGCCCGGCCCGGCGGCTGCGCGACGCCGTCGAGCCGATCGCGATGCATGCTGTCTGGAGCCCCGGGACGAACGCGGCTCTGGCTGGGCTGGGGCTGAACTTCCTCACCTCCTACGTCGGTGGCCGGGCCGCGTCGCTCGGTGAGCCGGTGGGGCCGGTGGTGGCCTCCGCGTTCGCGTGGTTTGAGCCGGGGCTGGTGGTGGCCCTGTACGACGCGGCCCGCGGGATCCTGCCTCGCGAGCAGCTGGTCGCGGCACGGGCTGCCGCGACGACCGACAGCCTGCGGTCGGCGCTGGATGGGGACGACCCGACGGAGGTGGCTGACCTGCTGGCCGACGCGGCCGAGCCGGCCGAGGGCGCCGGCCGGCCACTGTTCAGCGGGCTGCGCGAGCGGGGCCGGCCGAGTGACCCGGTCCAGCGGCTGTGGTGGGCCTGTGACCTGGTCCGCGAGCACCGCGGGGACAGCCACATCGCGGCGGCGGCCGCCGCCGGGGTCGGGCCGGTCGAGATGAACGTGCTGACCGAGCTGTGGGTCGGGATGCCGTTGCTGTCCTACACCGGCACGCGCGGCTGGTCTCCGGAGTCGATGGCGGCTGCGGTCGCCGGGCTGGAGCAGCGCGGCTGGCTGCGCGACGGGCAGCTCACGAACGCGGGCCGGTTGGCCCGTGCGCATCTCGAGGAGGTCACCGACGCGCAGGAGCAGCCGATCCTGGTCGAGCTCGGGGACCGGCTGGAGCAGGTCTGCCGGCGGCTCGACGGGTGGGGCGCCCGGTGCATCAAGGCCGGCGCCTTCCCGGCCGACATCCTGAAGCGAGCGGCCGGCTGACACACTGCCGGCTCGCCCGTAGCTGTCACCGGCTTCGCCGACACATCCGCCTCACCGCCACCGACCTGGACCGCTCGCGGGCCGTCTACGACGCGCTGTTCGGATGGAATGTGGCGCACGAGATCCGCCCGACGCCGACGACGCCACCCTGGCCGCGCTGGGGTTCCTGTTCGGCGGGCTCAGCTACGCGTTCCCGGGCCGGCTGCTCGGGCTGGCCCGGTGACTCCCGGCGCGGACGCCTTCTCGGAGGACCGGGTCGGGCTCGACCACGTGGCGTTCACGGTTGGGTCGTTCGCCGAGCTCACCGCGGCGGTCGTCGCGCTGGACGCACTGGGCGCACCGCAGGGTGAGGTGAAGGACCTCGGCGACGTGTCGATCTTGGAGTTCCGTGACCCGGACGGCATCGCCCCGGAACCGTCCGCAGCGAACGGCTGATCACGCGGCGGCGGATCTGCACTTCTACGTCGACCCGGTCTACCCGTACGCCTGGCTGACCAGCACCTGGGCGGGCCAGGTGGCCGCCCTGAAGGTGGCGGGGTGGGGCTGGGCGCGGTCGACACCGTGGAGGCGGAGGTCCGCGAGCTGGTGCGGCGCCGCGACCTTGACCCGGTGGCCGACCGATCGGCGGCGCGGTCGGTGTACGACGCGGTGGCCGGATACGGGCCCCTGCAGCGCCACCTCGACGATCCCTCGGTCGAGGAAATTTGGATCAACCAGCCGGGCCGGGTCTTCATCGCCGGGCAGGGCCGATCGGAGCTCACCACCACGATCCTGTTCGAGGGTCAGGTCCGGGACCTGGTGGAAAAGATGCTCAAGACCACCGGCCGGCGGATCGATCTGTCGACGCCCTGTCGATAGCCGAGCCAACATGCGCAACTCCCGACACACGGATGTGATCCGTAACGCTAGACCGTGCTACGTGCCCAGACCGGAGACCAAGATGAGCAGCAGGGCCTCGTAGCTGGCCGCTGGGTCCGCGGTCAGCACCCGGCCGTCGAGCTCGAGGCTGACCGCTCCGTGGACGGCGCTCCAGATTATCTGGGCGACCTCACCGGGATCACCGTCGCGGAGCACACCTAGGGCCATTGCGTAGCGAACGTGGTCGACCAGCGCAGCGAACGCCTTCGAAGCGTGCTCGTGCAGCTCGAGCGAGTCGCGGGCCGCTTCCCCCTGGCCGCCCTGGAACATCGCTGTGTACAGGCGGGGGTGGTCCAGGGCGAACCTTCGGTAGTTCATACCGCTGGCACGCAGGCGGGAGAGCGGATCAGCGTCCATGTCCTCGCTCACCGCTGCTCGCAGGCCCTCGAAGCCGCGTACCAGGACGGCGACCACGAGCCCGTCCTTGCTCCCGAACCGGTTGTAGACCCCCATGGGGGCCGCCCCCGCCTCGGCCGCCACAGCCCGCACGGTCACCGCTTGCAGGCCGGCGCGCATCAACACCCGCTCGGCTGCGTCTACCAGCGCCCGCTCCAGGGCCACACTGCGGATCCGGCCAGTCGCCGTTTGCCCAACACCTGTCATGACCCTCCGCACCTTCCACTCCCCACTGGCAGCACAGCGTTCCACGACAGGTACCGGCGAGGTGTGCGGCCGTCGCGTCGAGGGCCGGGCAGCTGGGCATCTTGACCTCGATGGCACGTAGTTCTACCGTACTGGGACAACGTACTCCTAGGAGGTTGTCATGCCCGAGCCCCTGATCACGTCGCCCACCGGCACGGTCCTGGACCCGCCCCTCGTCGGAGCCGGCCCAGCCCCGGAGCGCGAGTCGTTCTTCCAGGGCCCGTTCGCGCCGGTGACCGAGGAGGTGACTGCGTTCGACCTGCCGGTCACCGGTTCGCTGCCTGCCGAGCTGAATGGCCGGTACCTGCGCAACGGGCCCAACCCGCTGGGCCTGGACAACCTCGCCGACCACTGGTTCCTCGGGGCCGGCATGGTCCACGGAGTGCGGCTACGGGACGGGAAGGCCGAGTGGTATCGCAACCGCTGGGTCCGCTCACAACGGGTCTCCGAGCAGCTGGGCGAGCCATGGCCCGGTGGCCCCGTACATGCAGGATCGGACTTCGCGGCTAACACCCACGTCATCTCCCACGCCGGTCGCACCTTGGCCACCGTCGAGGCCGGAGCGCTGCCCTACGAGCTCACCACGGAGCTGGACACCGTCGGCGCGTGCGATTTCGACGGCACGCTGCCCGGCGGGTACGCCGCGCACACCAAGCTCGACACCCGCACCGGGAAACTGCACGCGGTCGCCTACTACTGGGGCTGGGACCACATCCAGCACATCGTCGTCGGCCCAGACGGCCACGTCATCCAAACCCTGGACATCCCCGTCCCCGACGGCCCGATGATGCACGACCTCGCCCTCACCGAGCGGTACGTCGTGCTGCTGGACCTGCCCATCACCTTCAGCCCGGACGCCGCCTCCGCCGGCTCGAAGCTGCCCTACGCCTGGAACCCCGGGCACCAGCCACGAGTCGGGCTGCTACCGCGACACGGCGCGAACCGACAGGTCCGCTGGATCGAGGTCGACCCATGCTGGGTGTTCCACACCCTCAACGCCTACGACGACGAGCACGGCCGCGTCGTGCTCGACCTGTGCCGCTACGACGCCTCCTACGACCTGCCCAGCATGACCGGCCACAGCCCGGTCACCCTGGAGCGCTGGACGATCACCCCGGCCACCGGCACCGCAACCCGGCAGACCCTCGACGACCACCCGCAAGAGTTCCCGCGGGTCAACGACCTGTTCATCGCCCAGCCGCACCGCTACGCCTACAGCGCCACCCTCGGACTGATCGACCCGGCGCTCGTGACTCCAAGCGGGGACTTCGCCGACGGCGCGTTTAGCAACGCGCTGCTCAAGCACGACCTGACCGCCGGCACCGTGCACGCCCACACCTTCGGCCCATACGCCCCGGCCGGCGAAGCAGTCTTCGCCCCCACCGCGCCCGACGCCGCCGAGGATGACGGCTACGTGCTGGCCTTCGTACACAACCCCGACCGCGACGCAGCCGACCTCGTCGTCCTCGCCGCCCAGGACTTCACCGCCGCACCCGTCGCACGCATCCACCTACCCGCCCGCATCCCGCTGGGCTTCCACGGCAACTGGCTCCCCGACCAGTCGCAACTGCAACGCTGATCCAGCCGGCCCGGCAACAGGGTGTGGCGCCGCTGGGCGACGGCGGGCTCCTCCAGCAGATGGAGAAGGCGACAGCTCTCCGGTCAGGCCGGTCCTGCGCCCCTGCGAGCAGCAGCCCGTGAGCTTGCTAATGACGGACAGCCAGATCTGGCCGAGCTCGACGCCGATTGCATCAGCACCCCCGCCCATGGAGCCGACGACCTCGAGCGACCCACCACCTCAGAAACACCATTGTCCCAGGCCTACACCTTTAATGCACTTGCGACACGCGACACTAGGAGGAGGGCAGCGTGTTGTCGAAGAACTGATAGAGCGGCTGGCCAGTCGTGGGGTCGACCTTCCCGAGCAGTCGGGCGCAGACTAAGCCGTCGCCGTTTCCTGGCTGGTGGCCGAATCCGTAAGTATTGGCCGGGTCATCGACAATGCCCGGAAGCCGGTAGCCGAGTGGAGCCAGGACGGCGACGCTGGCTACGTCGAAGCCGCGAGGACACCCGGCCGGCGGCGCCGCGGAGGCGGGTGCCGCCATACTGACGATGGATGTCGCGAGTGCCAGCACAGCAGCCGCGAGGAGAGCTCGAGTTTGAATCATGGTGGGTCCCTTGGTGACGGAGGCGCATCCTCGACCCCATGAAGGGACCCGTGCAAGCGGCTTGTCAAGTGCCGGGTTTGATGTCGGCGTGGATCTCCCGCTGAGCAGGGGCCGAATCCACCATCCGCGGCGGCGCCAGCTCACCGCCAGCACGACTGCAGGGAGCACGCACTCGGTCGTCACCTCGGGCCGGTTGCCCATCAGCGTGAGAAGGGCGTTGATCGTGGTCCTCGTCCGATGGCCCTGCCGCTGAGCCTGGATCCACCGTCCAGCTTCTGATCTAGCTCCGGAGTCTTCTCGTGGATCTCGGTTGATGCTGTTGGCCTTTCGGGCCAGCGGCGTCCGGCCGGTCTGTCCGGCTCTTCAACCGTGCTGCTCCGGGCGGGCCTGGTGGCGGGTGGTGGGGGAGGTAGGGGTGTTACGGCGCGGCGAGGGTCGCTTGGAACAGCCGGGTCCAGGCGTTCTCCCAGGGCCAGTGCTGGGGCAGGTGCAGGTGTGGTCGTCGGGCGGAGCGGGCGAGCCGGACCGGGACGTTGATGAGCTGGGTGCGGATCGTGCCGGTGGTGGCTGCACGACGCCGGCTGGACGGTCCGCCACGACCCCCGCACCGTCGTACGGCACGCCGAGCCCGACGGTGGCGTGGCTGGCTTTCGGCGCCGGCACGACGACGGCACCTCGGCCGGACCGCTCGCGCAGCGGCACGGCTCCGCTCGGCTGACGCCGCAAGGTCCTGTCTCCCTGGCCCACCGCCTGCTCGGTGCTGCTGTGAGTCCGGCTGCCGGTGCCCGCGCTGGCTGCGGTCGTCGTCCCCCCGTCCGGCTGCACCGGCTGCTTGCTCGGAGGCGCCGGCCCGGTCGTCGCCAGGCCGCTGCTTCTCGCCGTGCTGTCCGGCCCACGGGCCCGTACCGTCGCCGCTGTGATGCTGGTCGCACCCCCGCTGCTGGAGCGGCAGGCCCGGCGGCCCGACCTGGACCCGGTGCGGTGGACGGCGCTGCGGCTGGCCGGCGACCTCGCCTACGCCCGCGGTGTCTGGCGGGCGATGTGTTCGGCCCGCAGCACTTCGGCGCAGCAGCCCCGCCGCCGCGGGCCGTCGTGAGGGCCTCGGTGCTCACCCGCGAGCAGCTGCGCACCCGGCGCGAGCAGCTGTCCCGCACCTGGACCTCGATGATCGGCTCTGGCGCGCCTGCGGTCGCTCCCGGCCTGACCCTGCCCGCGCCCGGTGTCCTGGACTCCTGGCGTCGCTCCTCGGCCTGGGTCAGCCCCGCGCTCTCGACGGCGCCGGTCGACACCACGGATGACGCGATGGCCCGGTGGCGGACGTCCGGGATGGCGGTGGGCCTGCGCGGGGTGGAAGCCGAGGTCCGCAAGGTCGCGGACGACGGCGGGATGGTCGCCGCCGTCACCGACCGCGACGGCGTCATCGTCTGGTCCCACGGCAGCCGGGTCATGCAGCGGCGCTGCGAGCAGGTGGGCTTCGTCCCCGGCGGGCGCTGGGACGAGGCCTCCGTCGGCACGAACGCGCTGGCGCTGGCGCTGCGCACCGGGGCGCCGTCGACGGTCTACTCGGCCGAGCACTTCAGCCAGGCCGTGCACGGCTGGGTCTGCTACGCCGTGCCGCTGACCGACGCGTCCACCGGCGAGGTTCGCGGGGTGCTCGACCTGTCGACGACCTGGGACCGTGCCCATCCACTTGCCATGACGACCGCCGCCCTGCTCGGGCGGCTGCTGGACTCCGCCGCGCCGCCCGAGGGGCCGACCACCGGGCCGTCACTGGAGCTGCAGGTGCTCGGGGGCTGGCGGGCCAGGCTCGGCGGCGCCGAGCTGGTGCTTCCGCACCGCCAGCTCGAGGTGCTCGTCCTGCTCGCGCTGCACCCGGACGGGCTCTCACTCGAGCAGCTGCACGCCCGGTTGTACGGCGATGCGCCGGTCACCACGGCGACCTTGAAGGCGGAGGTCTGCCACCTGCGCGCGGTGCTCGGCGGGGGGATTGGCTCGCGGCCGTACCGCCTGACGGTGCCGGTCGGCACCGACGTCCAGCGGGTGCTGGACGGGCTCGACCGCGGCGACGTCGCCGGCGCCGTCCGAGGCTGCGGCGGCGTGCTGCTGCCGGGGTCGCAGTCGCCGGACATCGCGGAGTGGCGCAACTACGTCGACGTGGCCCTCACGACCGCGGTGCTGGGCTGCGCGGTGGTCGACGTCGTGCTCGCCCACGCCGACAATCAGCCGTACGACAGCAGGGTCCAGCAGCACCTCGTCGACCTGCTGCCGCCCGGCGACCCCCGTCACTCCGCTGCATACGCGAGGCTGGCCCGCGCCCTGGCGTGAGTGACCTACCTCTTGCCAACCTGGGTTCTGCACGGTAGGAGCACGGCCCACGACAGTGCGGCCGGCCCCGCTCTGGAGGACACACTTCATGGTCTTTGCCAACCCCGGGACCCCGGGTTCGATCGTCACCTTCGAGTCCCGCTACGACAACTACATCGGCGGCAAGTGGGTCCCGCCGGTCAAGGGTCGGTATTTCGAGAACATCTCGCCTGTCGACGGGAAGGTCTTCTGCGAGGTCGCGCGCTCGACTGCCGAGGACATCGACCTCGCGCTCGACGCCGCCCACGCCGCCAAGGACGCCTGGGGCAAGACGAGCCCCACCGAGCGCGCGGCGATCCTGAACAAGATCGCTGACCGGGTCGAGGCCAACCTCCAGCAGCTGGCCGTCGCCGAGACCTGGGACAACGGCAAGCCGGTGCGCGAGAGCCTGGCCGCCGACCTCCCGCTGGTCGTCGACCACTGGCGGTACTTCGCCTCAGCCATCCGCATGCAGGAGGGCAGCGCCGGCGAGCTCGACGGCGACACGGTGGCCTACCACTTCCACGAGCCGCTCGGGGTCGTCGGGCAGATCATCCCGTGGAACTTCCCGCTGCTGATGGCGACGTGGAAGCTCGCACCCGCGCTGGCCGCCGGCAACTGCGTCGTGCTCAAGCCGGCCGAGCAGACCCCGGTGACGATCCTGCTGTTCGCCCAGCTCGTCGGCGACCTGCTGCCCGAGGGCGTGCTCAACATTGTCAACGGCTTCGGCGTCGAGGCCGGCAAGCCGCTGGCCAGCAGCGACCGGGTCGCGAAGGTCGCCTTCACCGGCGAGACCACGACCGGGCGGCTGATCATGCAGTACGCCTCGGAGAACCTGAACCCCGTCACGCTGGAGCTCGGCGGCAAGAGCCCGAACATCTTCTTCGCCGACGTCATGGACGCCGACGACGCCTTCCTGGACAAGGCCGTCGAGGGCTTCGTGCTGTTCGCGCTCAACAACGGCGAGGTCTGCACCTGCCCGTCCCGCGCGCTCATCCAGGAGTCGATCTACGACGCTTTCATGGAGAAGGCGCTCGCCCGGGTCAAGGCCATCGTGCAGGGCAACCCGCTCGACCCCGCCACCATGCTCGGAGCGCAGGCCAGCAACGACCAGCTCGAGAAGATCCTGTCCTACATGGACATCGGTCGGCAGGAGGGCGCCGAGGTGCTCACCGGCGGTGAGCGGACCACGCTCGAGGGCCTGGAGGGCGGCTACTACGTCCAGCCAACGATCTTCAAGGGCACCAACAACATGCGGGTGTTCCAGGAGGAGATCTTCGGGCCTGTCGTGTCCGTGACCACCTTCAAGGACTACGACGACGCCATCGCCATCGCCAACGACACGCTGTACGGCCTGGGCGCCGGCGTCTGGAGCCGCAACGGCAGCATCGCCTACCGGGCCGGCCGCGACATCCAGGCCGGCCGCGTCTGGACCAACTGCTACCACGCCTACCCGGCTGGGGCGGCGTTCGGCGGCTACAAGGCCTCGGGCATCGGCCGCGAGAACCACAAGATGATGCTCGGCCACTACCGCCAGACCAAGAATATGCTCATCAGCTACAGCCAGCAGAAGCTGGGTTTCTTTTAGACAATGGTTAAATGGAGGAATGAGCGAATGGTTGAATGATAATTTCTTCATTCGCTC
>JBKJQN010000093.1:0-48998 GCA_046593925.1 Mycobacteriales bacterium | reverse complement strand
CGTGGGTGGGTACGACCACCAGGTCGGCGGTATCGAGCGCGAGCGCGACCGCGGCCCGGTGCCATCGCACGCCACGCGCGGTCAGCGTCTCGGGGTGGGTCCAGGGCACGGCGTCGTGGACGGTGACCACCAGCGGCGTGGCGCGCCGGGGTGGGGCAAGCGGCGTCGGCGCGTGGACCAGAGCGGCGCGCACGCCCGGGCCGGTGCGCCGCTCCCAGGCAGCGAACAGGGCGCGCCGCGGCAGCGGCAGCAGCCGCGGGCCACCGACACCCGGCACCCGCGCCACCGTCCGGTCGCGGTGCAGCGCCGTCCAGCCCTGGACGTCGTCGCCGGGCAGCGCCGTCCGCGCGAGCGCGGCGGCGAGCTCGCGGCTGTAGCGACCGGTGCCCCCCGGCACCGGTGACAGGCACTGCTCGAGCACCACCCCGACGCGCACGGACCGACGTTAGTGCGGTGGCGCTGTGCTAGCGCAGCTGCGCCCGGGCGAAGTACTCCGGCGACGAGGCCAGGTAGGACGCGAGCGCAATGTCGCCCTGCTGTGCGACGACGGCCGGCCAGCCGGCCAGCCCGGCCGGGTCGACGGCGCGACCGAGCAGGTCGGTGTAAAGAACCTGCACGCGGCGCTGGCACTTCTCCAGCGAGTCGTAGAAGCCCCGGGCGACGGCGGTACGGCCGACCGTCGGAATCCGCGCGACCCAGCCGTCCAGGCCGGCCGGGTCGGGGTCGCGCAGCAGGACCTGCTGGTACAGCGCGGTCACCCAGCGGCGCGGGTCGTTGCCGTTGCGGGCGAAGTGCTCGTCGCTGCCGTACATCGCCGCGGCGACGGCAGCGACCTGGGACGGGTCGTTCTGCAGCAGGCGCGACCAGCCGTCCAGCCCGACCGGGTCGGGGGCGCGGGCAAAGACCTCCGCGTACAGGCCGGTGACGGTGTGGCGGGTGTACTCGGGTGAGCGGCCCAGCAGCAGAGCCAGGGCCTGCGCGCTCAGCTGGCCGCTGGCGAGCTGGGCGGACCAGCCACCCAGGCCGGCGTCGTCGGCGGGCCTACCGAGCAGGTCCAGGTACATCGCCTGGACGAGTTTGAGGAGCTGCGGGGTCGGCACCCCGGTGACCCGCCACCAGGTCGAGCGCAGCCCATCCGACCGGGCCGGCCAGGTTGCGGCCGCGTACACGCCGGAGCCGGTCGTCGGGACGCTGGTCGCGCTGCCATCGACCGCCACGCCTTCGAGCACCACGGTGGTCACCCGACCGCCCCAGTCCCCGTTGCCGTCACGCACCGTGACTCGCATCCGGCGCAGCGTGCCCACCGTCGGGAAGGACCGTTCCAGGTCGGTGGCTGCAACCCGGGCCGTCCAGGAGTGCACGCTGTTCGGCGCGACGCCGTCCCAGTCGTCACGCTGGGCGACGAGGTACGGCTGGCTGCCGGCGGTCGACCAGCCGCCGTTCGAGCTGGAGAACTCGGCAAAGATCGGCGCGCCGCCGAAGGTCCGCACGACGGCCGAGGTGGCGGCCACCGCCTGCGAGGTACTGGTCACCTCGAGCTCGGTGACCGCACCGGCTGGGCTGATGGTGCGGCTGCCGTCGAAGACCTGGCAGCTCGTGCTGTTACAGATGTCGTAGGCGCCGCTGGTGGGGTGGTCACGCTTGTACGCCGAGTAGCTGCGCGCGGCGATCGCCTGCGCCTTGAGCGCCTCCGGGAGCCAGGACGAGAGGGCTTCGCGCGGCACGACGCCGAGCAGGTAGTCCTCCAGTCGCAGCTCGTCGATGCTGACCACCCCCGGCCCTGAGCGCACCGAGCGCAGCCGGCCCCGGTAGTCCCGCTGGGAGCCGTCCGGCATCTGGAGCCGCAGGAAGGTAGGCCCGGTGAACGAGATCGGGCCGGTGACGTCGAGGCGGCCGAGGTAGTCCGTGTCGGTCCAGGTGCTGCCGTCGAGACGCTGCAGCCGCTCGGCGTTGGCGATGCCGGCCACCACCCGGTAGCGGCTCGGGCCGGCGGGCAGCGCCAGCGACGCACCGGTGCCCTCGTCGGTCGCCGTGAGCCCCGGCGCCGAGGCGATGTCGGTGTCGGTGAGCCCTGCAGCGCCGGGTCCGTCGTTGGTCAGCAGGACCTTGATCGGGCGGTCCGGCAGCAGGCCCGGGGTCGTGCCCGGGTAGTACGTCGCCGTGATCGTGTCGGCTGACAGGCCCAGGGTGGCCGCGCCCTGCGCGCCCCACTGGGACATCCCACGACCGTGCCCCCAGCCGTGGCCCTCGACCGGGAACACGCCGTCGGCGGGCCGCTCGTAGACCTCGTCGACGGCGACGGCGGCGGCCGGGCCGGCGGGCAGCACGACGACCAGGCCGGCCAGGCCCAGCGCCACGACGGTCGCTGCGGCGGTGAGCACCCGGGCAGGCGTCCGGCCGGCAGGGGTGGGTCGTGGTCGTCCGGGCACCGCGGGCTCCTTCGTCGTGCCGTCGCTCGTGCAGGTCGCCCGTGCGCTGTCCCGTGGACCGTCGGCACCGGCGGCGTGCTGCTGGAGCGTGATCCCGCCGGGGCTGCTGGGCAAGTGCGCGACGCCGAACGGTCAGCCGGCAGGCGCCAGGTCGACGTCGACCATCCGGCCGACCAGCTCGTCGAAGCCGATGGTCGGCGCCCAACCGAGCACGCTGCGGGCCCGGCTCGCGTCGCCGACCTGCAGGGCCGCGTCGACCGGGCGCACCAGCGCGGGATCGATGCGTACGCGGTCCTGCCAGGCGTCGACGCCGGCCCGGGCGAAGGCGGCCTCGACGAACTCGCGGACCGTGCGCGCCTCACCGGTCGCCACGATGTAGTCGTCGGCGACCGGGTGCCGGGCGGCGCGCACCATCGCGTCGACGTAGTCCGGGGCCCAGCCCCAGTCCCGGCGCGCCTCCAGGTTGCCCAGGACCAGCTCGTCCTGCAGGCCACACGCGATCCGGGCCGCCCCCTGGGTGATCTTGCGGGTGACGAAGGTGGCCGGCCGCCGGGGCGACTCGTGGTTGTACAGGACCATCGAGACCGCGTGCAGGCCGCGGGCCCGGTGCACGCCGGTGAGCGCGTGGGCATGCGCCTTCGCCGCGCCGTACGGCGACGTCGGCCGGACCGGCGTCGACTCGTCCTGCGGGGCGGTCTGGGGGTCGCCGAACATCTCGGCGCTGGACGCCTGGACGAACCGCACCGGCCGGCCGCGGCGCTGCTGGTGCTGCCATACCTGGTCGAGCAGCCGCGCGGCGCCGAGCGCGACCACGTCGGCGGTCAGGACCGGGTGCTCCCACGAGAAGGCCACCGAGCTGATCCCGCCAAGGTTGTAGACCTCGTCGGGGTCGGCGTCGCGGACGACCAGGGCCAGCGAGGCCTCGTCGCGCAGGTCGCCGTCGTGCAGCATCGCGTCGGGGCAGCGGGCCCGCAGGCCCGCCAGCCCGGGGTCGTCGCCGTGCACCATCCCGTGGACGGCCCACCCCTCGGCGAGCAGCCGCTCAGCCAGGTAGCCGCCGTCCTGACCGGTGATGCCGGTGACCAGCGCGGACCCGCCGGGTCCGTTGCCCACGTCAGGCAGGCCCGCGCTCAGCGCCCCAGCGCCTTCTGCTCCACGAGGTCGTTGTCGACCATCATCTCGACGAGCTGCTGGAACCCGACCTCCGGGGTCCAGCCCAGCGTGTCGCGCGCCTTGCCGGCGTCGCCGATCAGCAGGTCGACCTCGGCCGGCCGCAGGAAGCGCGGGTCCTGGGTGACCAGCGGCTCCCAGTCCGCGATGCCGACCCGGCGGAAGGCGACGTCGAGCAGTTCGCGGATCGAGTGCGTCTGTCCGGTGGCGATGACGTAGTCGTCGGCGGTGTCCTGCTGCAGCATCCGCCACATGGCGTCGACGTAGTCGCCGGCGAAACCCCAGTCACGACGGGCGTCGAGGTTGCCCATCACGATGCCGTCCTGCAGCCCGAGCGAGATGCGGGCGACCGCCTGCGACACCTTGCGTGTGACGAACTCCGGCCCGCGACGCGGTGACTCGTGGTTGAACAGGATCCCCGAGGAGGCGTGCAGGCCGTACGACTCGCGGTAGTTGATCGTCATGTAGTGGCCGTACACCTTGGCCACGCCGTACGGCGATCGGGGCCACAGCAGGGTCGCCTCGCTCTGCGGAACCTGCTGGACCTTGCCGAACATCTCCGAGCTGGACGCCTGGTAGAACCGGACCCGCGCCAGATCGCCCCGGCTGTAGAGGCGGACGGCCTCCAGGACGTTGAGCACCCCCAGCCCGGTCACCTCGGAGGTCACCCGCGCGTTCTCCCACGAGTACGCCACAAACGAGATGGCCCCCAGGTTGTAGAGCTCCTGGGGCTGCGAGGTCTCGAGCGCCCGCAGCAGGCTGGACAGGTCGGTCAGGTCGCCGGTCAGCAGCCGGACCCCCGGGACGACCCGTCGCACCAGCTCGTACTTGGGGTTGTTCTGGCCGCGGATGAGCCCGTAGACGTCGTAGCCCTTCGCGAGCAGATGCTCGGCGAGGTACAGGCCGTCCTGGCCGGTGATCCCGGTGATGAGTGCGCTGGGCACGTCGACCTCTCGGCAGGCGGGGGGGCGGGCGGCCGACGCTACCCATCACACGGCCGGTGGGCGGCGCGGCGCGCGCTGCTCGTATGTACCGCCGTCCCGCCTATGCTCGCCCGTCGTGACCAGTGAGCGCTTCGAGTCCTTCGCGCAGAACGCCGAGGACGTCGTGCTCTGGCGTGCGCTGGGTCCGGTGGTCCCCGCCGGCACCGGCCGGTACATCGATGTCGGCGCCAACGACCCGGTCGTCGACTCCATCTCCTGGGCGTTCTACCAGCGTGGCTGGCGCGGCGTCACGGCCGAGCCGGTGCCCTCCCTGGCGGCCGCGCATCGCGACCTGCGGCCCGAGGACCACCAGGTCGAGGCGGTCGTCGGCCACCTCGACCGGGACGAGGTGGTGTTGCACGAGATTGCCCATTCGGGGCTGTCGACCATCCGACCGGAGATCGCCGGCAAGCACAGCACCGACGGCTGGCAGGTGCAGCAGCGCACCGTGCCGGCCAGGCGGCTCGACGAGGTGCTTGCCGACGCGGGCTGGGACGACGGCCGCGACATCCACTTCCTCACCGTCGACACCGAGGGCTCCGAGCTCGCGGTGCTGCAGAGCATCGACTTGAGGCGCTTCCGGCCCTGGGTCCTGGTCATCGAGGCCACCGCGCCGACGTCGAGCGATCAGACCCACCGGGCGTGGGAGCACATCGTCGTCGGTGCCGGCTACGTCCTGTGCCTGTTCGACGGGCTGTCCCGCTTCTACGTCGCGCAGGAGCACGCCGAGCGCCTCGCCGCACCGCTGGGCTACCCCGCCTGCGCCCTCGACACGTTCACCAGCCTGCCGCTGCGCACCCTGCGCGACGAACGCGACAGGGCCACCACCGATCTGCAGACCGCGCGCCAGGAGTCTGCGGCTCTGCAGGCCCGGGTCACCGACGGCGCCCAGGAGACGGTGCGCTGGCGCACCGCCGCGCTGCAGCGGTGGAGCGACACCGCGGCCCATTCTGCGGGCGAGACCGCGCGGGTCCAGGCCGAGCTCGAGGCGGTCCGCCGCACACTGTCCTGGCGGGTCACTCGACCGCTGCGCACCGTGCGCACCCTGGCAGCCACCGGCCCGGCAGCTCCTGCACTGCGGCGCGGCCGCTCCCGGGTGGGGGCGCTGCGAGCGCAGCTGTCGGCGGCGCGCACCGCGCTGCGGGCCGAGGTGATCGCGGCGCTCCCGGAGTCGACCGCCGAGCTGCTGCGTGAGCAGCGACGGCAGCGGTCCTCCCCGCCGGCGGGTGCCGTCCCGGTCCGCGTCCCGGCCTCGGGTGCTGCCGCCGCCGCGCCGGTCGACGAGCTGGTGGGCGTGCAACGCCTGCGGGCCATCGCCGGGGCCCTGCTCGGGCCGTCGTCGGAGCCCGCCGACTCGACGGCCGGGCCCGCCCGCGAGTTCGCCGAGCTCCTCGACCGGATGGTCCAGAGCGTGCAGGCCGACCCGGCGCCCGACCGCACCTGGCTGCTCATGGTGGCGCTCTCCGGTCGCTTCCCGAGCGACGACGAGCTCCGCCTGGCCGTCCGCACCTTCGAGCTGGCCGACCGCACCAGCGCCACCCTCTGGCTGCTCGAGGACTCACTGCAGGCCGCGGGCCGGGCCGGCACGGCGTCCTGGTCCCTCGAGCTCGTCGAGGGTGGCGTCGTCGTCGACGTCGACTTCTCCGCGCAGCACGACCTGCACAGCGGCATCCAGCGCGTCGTACGCACCACGCTGCCGCGCTGGTCGGCCGGGCACGACGTGGTCCCCGTCGCCTGGACAGCGGGCCACCAGGCCCTGCGGCGCCTGTCGTCCTTGGAACGCGACCGGGTCCTGGCGTGGGGCCGGGCCGGGCCGGCTGGGGACCGTGCGACGCCGCACGCGCTCGTCGTCCCCTGGCGCAGCACGGTCGTCCTGCTCGAGGTGCCGAGCCGGGAGGCCTGCGAGCGGCTCGCCGCCGTCGGCCAGTGGTCCGGCAACCGGGTCGTCGCCGTCGGCTACGACTGCATCCCGATCGTCAGTGCGGGCCTGCTGCCGCTCGCCGAGCCCAACCGGTTCGTGCACTACCTGACGGCGGTCAAGTACATGGCGGCGGTCGCGGGCATCAGCGTCTCGGCGACCAGCGAGTTCCGGGGCTTCGCACAGATGCTGCCCGGCCAGGGGTTGGTCGGCCCCGAGGTCAACGAGTGCGCGCTGCCCGTCGACGCCTCCGGGTCCCCGCCTGACAGTCGGGTCGCCACCCGGCACGGCGCGCCCCTCGTGCTCTGCGTGGGGAGCTTCGAACCCCGCAAGAACCAGCTCGCCGTCCTGTGGGCGGCGGAGGTCCTGTGGCGCGAGGGCCTGGTGTTCCGGCTGCGCTTCGTCGGGGCCGGCGGCTGGGGCACCGACTTCCCGCGTGCGATCCGCCAGGCCCGGCGGGCCGGCCGGTCCGTCGAGGTGCTGACCTCCATCACCGACGAGGCCCTGGACGCCAGCTACCGCGACGCCCGCTTCTCGGTGTTCGTCTCGGTGCACGAGGGCTACGGCCTGCCGGTCGCGGAGTCGCTCGCCCGCTCGACGCCGGCGCTGGTCACGAGCTACGGGAGCATCCGCGAGATCGGTGCCGACGGCGGCACCCTGCCCGTCGACCCCCGCGACGACCTGGCGGTCCTCGAGGGCATGCGCCGACTGCTCGTCGACGACGCACTGCTGGATCAGCTGCGCGCGCAGATCGCGCGCCGCCCGCAGCGCAGCTGGGACGACTACGCGACCGAGCTGTGGGACTGCCTCCGGCTGTCCGGTCCGCGCTCCGGCCCCCCGCAAGAACGGATGCTGCATGCCTGACGCCCGTCCGGTGACCGCTGCCCTCGCGGCCCGGGTCGACCGGTCCGGCCGGGCGCGCCGCGAAGCGGTGCACGACCGGCTGCGTACGGTCCTGGCCGCTCTCGAGCGCGATGTCCCAGCGGATGTCCCGACCCGAGGGCTGCTCGAAGCCGTCGAACGCGCGCTGGCCGTACCGGACAGCTCTACCGTCTGGCTGCTGGTGGCCGTGCTCGGCGGCCAGCTGCCTGACCGGGCCGCTGTGGTGTCGGCCCTGCGCCTCGCGCGGCTCGACGGCGCCCTCGCCGTCGTCGACCGGCACCTGCCACGCACCCGCCTCGGCCGGCTGACCGCGCGCGGCGGGCTGCCGCCGGTCCGGGTGGTGACCGGCACCGTCCTGGTCGACCTGCACCACACCGCGGACACGACGCTGGCGACGGGGATCCAGCGGGTCTCACGGATGGCCGCGCAGCGCTGGGCGCGCGACCACGAGGTGGTCGTGGTGCGCTGGACCGCCAGGTGGACGGGCCTCATCGAGCTCGACCCCACCGAGCGCGAGCGCGCCCTGCACGGCACGCCGGCCGCCACCAGGACCGACGCCGGGCGCACCGTCCTGGTCCCGTGGAAGTGCACGTACCTGCTCCCGGAGCTGCTGACCGAACCGGAACGAGCCCGTCGACTCGAGGGCGTCGTCGCATTCTCCGGGTCGAGCACGGCGATGATCGGTTTTGACTGCGTCCCGATCACCTCGGCGGAGACGACCGGTGAGGGCATGGGTGGCGGTTTCGCCTCGATGCTCTCGGCCGCGGCCCTGATGGACCGGGTCGCCGCGATCTCCGATGCGGCCCGCGACGAGTACGCCGGCTGGCGGGCCATGCTGGCCGGCGCGGGGCTCGCCGGCCCTGATGTCCGGGCCGTCGCGCTCGCCGTCGAGGCGGACGTGGCGTCCGCGGGGGCCCTGGCGGCCGCCCGCGACCAGCTCGCGGTCGCGGGCCTGCCGATGGTGCTGGTCGTCGGCAGCCACGAGCCGCGTAAGAACCACCTGGCGGTGCTGCACGCGATGGAGCTGCTGTGGCGCGAGGGGCTGGCCTTCTCCGTGCTCTTCGTCGGCGGCAACGCCTGGCGCAGCGAGCGCTTCGCCGCCCGACTCGCCGAGCTGCAGGGCGTCGGCCGACCTGTCGAGTCGCGCTCCGGGCTGCCCGACGACCTGCTGTGGGGGGCGTACGCGCTCGCCCATGTCGTGCTGTTCCCGTCACTGAACGAAGGCTTCGGCCTGCCCGTCGCCGAGGCCTTGGCGAGTGGCACCCCCGTCGTGACCTCCGGGTACGGCAGCATGGCGGAGACGGCCCGCGCGGGCGGGGCGCTGTTCGTCGACCCACGTGACGACGACGACATCGCCGCGGCGGTCCGGCGGCTGCTCACCGACGACACCCTGCACGCCGAGCTGTCCGAGCAGGCCAGGGCACGACCCACCCGCACCTGGGACCAGTACGCGGAGGAGACGTGGCAGTACCTCACAGCCGGGACCCCCGACCCGGCAGCAGGCCGATGACACTCACCGCGCCGGTTGCCCGGGCGCCGTACACCGAGCGCGCGGCCCGCCTGCACGAGCAGCCGATGCACCCGGCCGGCCCGCAGCCGGGCTTCGTGAGCGGCACCGCGCAGTCGCTCCGCGACATCTGGGCCTACCGCGAGCTGCTCGGGCTGCTGGTCCGGCGAGAGCTCAAGGCCCGCTACAAGGACAGCACGCTGGGCTTCTTCTGGAGTCTCATGCGGCCGCTGTCACAGCTGGTCATCTACTACGTCGCGCTCGGTAAGTTTCTCGGCGCCGAGCGGGCGATCCCGGACTACGCGATCTTCGTGTTCACCGGACTGACCGCCTGGCAGCTGTACTCCGAGATCGTCAGCTCCTGCACCGGCTCGATCGTGGCCAACGGCGGGCTGGTGAAGAAGATCTACCTGCCGCGGGAGGTGTTCCCGCTCAGCATGGTCGGGGCGGCGCTGTTCAACTTCGTCGTGCAGCTGGGCATCCTGGTGCTCGCGACGCTGCTGGTCGGCAAGCCGCCGACCGGCCGGGACCTGCTCTACGTCCCTCTCGCGCTGCTGGTTCTGCTGCTCTGGTCCATGGCGGCGGGCTTCTTCCTCGCCGCGGTCAACGTCTACCTGCGTGACGTGCAGTACCTCGTCGAGATCTTGCTGATGGTGCTGTTCTGGACGGCGCCGACGGTCTACTCCTGGGAGCAGGTGCACCGGGTTCTGGGCGACGGCATGCTGGGGGCGCTGTACGACCTGAACCCGCTGACCAACGTCATTCTGGCGTTCCAGCGGGCGTTCTGGGTCGCCGGCAACGGCAAGCCCGGGCCGCCGCACATCTGGCTGACCCTGCTTCTGCTCGCCGCGGTGGGCGCCGTGCTCCTCTGGCTGGGCCAGCGGATCTTCTCCAGGTTGCAGAACGACTTCGCCCAGGAGCTGTGATGACCGGGAGCGGCGGGGTGACCGTGATCCGGGTCGAGGACGTCTCCAAGCGCTTCGTCATCCGCAAGGAGAAGTCACTCAAGGAGCGAATCGTCAACGCCGGCCGCGGCCGTGACCACCGAGAAGACTTCTGGGCCCTGCGCAACGTCGACCTCGAGATCCCGTCAGGGTCCACGATCGGGCTCATCGGCCCCAACGGCTCGGGCAAGAGCACGCTGCTCAAGCTCATCGGCGGCATCGTGCAGCCGACCAGCGGCCGGGTGCTGTACCGCGGCCGGCTGGCCGCGTTGCTCGAGCTCGGCGCCGGGTTCCACCCCGACCTGACAGGCCGCGAAAACGTCTTTCTCAACGCCTCGATCCTGGGCCTCACCCGCTCGCAGACCGAGCACTACTTCGACGCCATCGTGGACTTCTCCGGCATCGAGCAGTTCATCGACACGCAGGTGAAGTTCTACTCCTCCGGCATGTACGTCCGGCTGGCCTTCGCCGTCGCCGTGCACGTCGACCCGGACATCCTGCTCGTCGACGAGGTCCTGTCGGTCGGTGATGAGCCTTTCCAGCGCAAGTGCATGGACCGTATCCGCGGCTTCCAGCACGAAGGCCGCACGATCGTCCTGGTGTCGCACGCACTCGACCAGGTGGCCGAGCTGTGCGACCGGGCGGTCGTGCTGGAGCACGGCAACGTCATTGCCGACGGGCCGCCCCGCGAGTCGCTCAAGGTCCTGCGTGCAGAGTTCGAGGCCACCCGGCTGTCCGACCGGGACCGCGAGCGCGAGCGTGAGCCGGAGGGGGCCCCGCCGGCTGCGCAGGTGACCGCCGTACGGCTGCTCGACAGCAGCGGCCAAGCGGTGACCACCGTGCCGCCCGGCGGCGACCTGGTGTTCTCCGTCGACGTCAGCGCGCCGGCCGGGCTCAACGACTGGATTCTCGGCATCGGCATCGACACCCCGCTCGGCCAGGCCGTCTACGGCACCAACACCCGGCTGATGGGCGTGACCCTGCCACCGCTGTCGGGCGACCGGACCTTCGAGATCACGCTCGCCGGCATCTGGCTCGGCGAGGGCCAGTACTCCGTTCACGGGGCCGTGGCGGCACTGTCCGGGGTCGAGATCGACCGCCGCCCCGACGCCGTCATCTTCACCGTCGAGTCGGACGGCCACAGCGTCGGCTATGTCCACGCCCGTCCCGTGCTGTTGTCCCCCGACGGCTCCCTAACAGCACCCGGCCTGAAGCACCCGGCCTGAGTCACCCGGGCGCCGGGAGCGCCTGCTCAGTGCTGTGCAGGCGGTCCCAGGTCTGCCGCAGCCGGCAAGACGCCTCAAGCGGCCACCGCACGCGGCCGATGTCATGTGGTGACCGGGGGGAGCCCTCCACCGCGCCCGACCCGGGCACGTCGGCTCCGTCGCCCCCTGACCCGACTCCGCCGACCCTGCGGTCTGCGTGCTTCGAGAGGCCCTCCATGCCGATGCCGTCCGCACCTATGCCCACCGGGGTCCGGCCAAGAACCCGTACGGGCCGTTCGGTCTCGACCCGGCCGGTTCGTCTCGGTGCCCGGGCAAGGCGCACCAGCGTGCCGCTGCTGCTCGGGATGGTCGTCACGGCGTTGCTGAGCCCCGTCAGCGGCGCCCGGGCAGCCGGCGTCCCGCAGCTGGAGGTGCAGTCCGCCGGGCAGTCGCTCTCGGCCGGTCAGGCACTTCGCCCGGGCCAGTCGTTGTACTCAGCGGGCTCGATCTACCGGCTGCTCCTGCAGAGCGACGGCAACCTCGTGCAGTACGACAGCCGAGGTGCCCGCTGGTCCACCGGAACCGACGGCAACCCGGGCGCGACACTGCACTTCCAGACCGACGGCAACCTCGTGCTGGTCTCGTCGAGTGGCCGGGTGCTCTGGACGACCCTCACCTACGGCACGAACGCCAGCCGCACCTTTGTCATGCAGACCGACGGCAACCAGGTCGCCTACGGCTCGGCCGGCATTCCGACCTGGCAGTCGCAGACCTATGACCCGCCTACGCCCACCCCCCGGGCCAGCGCCGGCCCGTTCGCATCCCCCGACGGGCGCTTCGTGGCCAAGGTGGGTGCCGATGGCAACTTCGGGCTCAGCTACCAGCACTCCGCCACCACGGATGCGCTCTGGAGCAGCGGCACCGGCGGGCACCCGTCGGCCTACCTGCTGGCCCAGGACGACGGCAACCTGGTCATGTACGACGGTGGCCGCGCCCTGTGGAGCTCGAACACCAGCGGGTCCCCCGGCGCCCACCCGGTCGTGCAGTCCGACGGCAACTTCGTCGTCTACAGCGCGGGTGGCCGCTCACTGTTCTCGACCGGGACGTCCAACGCGGCCGGCGGCATCCAGGCGGCCGGGGACAGCCGGTTCCAGCTGACCTGGGCGCACGCGTTCGCCGACCAGGGCGCGCCGATCGGTCTGGGCTCCCCCTCTGTCGGCACCCTCGACGCAGGCGGGCCGGCAGCCATCGTCGGTGACCGCGCCGGCGGTGTCTACGCCTTCCACCTCGACGACGGGGGCGCCGTGCCCGGCTGGCCGGTGGGCACCGGCGGCGTGGCGGTCGACTCCACCCCGTCGGTGGTCGGCAGTGGGACCACCGCGCAGGTCTTCGTCGGGCTCGGCACCTCCGGCCGGCCGGACGCGGGCGGCGTGATGGCCGTCGACGGCAGCGGCCGGGTGCGCTGGAACAACACGTTCAGGGCCTTTCCGGACGGTACGGGGAATGCGGGCGTCATGGCATCGGTCGCGGTGGGCCGGCTCCAGGCAGCCAGCGGTCAGTACGACGTCGTCTCCGGCGCGATGGGCCAGGAGCAGTACGCGTTCAGCGCCGCCTCCGGCACGATCCTGCGTGGCTTCCCGTGGTTCGAGGCCGACTCCAACTTCAGCACCCCGGCGCTGACCGACCTCTACGGCCGCGGCTCCGACGTGATCATCGAGGGCGGGGACTCCACGCACGGCAACGCCTTCGGGACGCAGTACGAGGACGGCGGCCACATCCGCATCCTCAACCCGACCGGCAACCTCGGGGGGACATCACCGAGTGCCGGCCTGGTCTGCCAGTACAACACGACCCAGGTCATGCAGTCCTCGCCGGCGGTGGGCCCGATCCTGTCCGGCGGCCGCACCGGCATCGTCGCTGGCACCGGCAGCTTCTACGCCGGTGCCTCCGACATGAACAAGGTCTTCGCGATCGACAAGGACTGCGGGCTGGCGTGGAAGGCCGACCTCGACGCCCCCACCGGTGCGAGCCCGGCGCTGGTCGACGTGCAGGGCAACGGGTCCTACGCGGTGGTCCAGGGCACCAACCGCAGCCCGCAGAGCGGGTCGGTCTACGCCCTGGACGGCGCGACCGGAGCCACCCTGTGGCGCACCCCGATCGGCGGCGGCGTGTACGGCTCGATCACCAGCATCGACCTCGGCGGCGGCTACCAGAGCCTGCTTGTGCCGACAGGGACCGGCGTGTTCATCCTCGACGGCCGCAGCGGACGCATCGTCAGCAAGCTGGTGGACTATGTCGGAGTGCAGAACACCGCACTCGTCACCGTCGACCCGGGCGGCACGATCGGCGTGACGGTCGCCGGCTACAACGGGGTCAACCGCGGCGTCGCGATGCACTTCGTACTCACGGGCTCGAGGGCCACCACGGTGAGCGGCCACGGGCAGTGGCCGATGTTCCACGCCAACCCCCGGCTGACCGGGGTCGCGAACTGAGCTGGCCGCCGGCCCGGGCGCGGCCCCGGGCCGGCGGCGGCGCCCCCCATGAGATGGTGCTGCCATGCTGCACCACCTTGCTAGGAGCTCCCGTTGTCACGCGTGCTGAGCACCTGGGCAGACCGTGTCGTCGACCGCCTGGGCGACCACGCGCTGCCCTGGACCACGTCGCAGAGCGCCCGGGTCACCGGCCGGCTGGCCCGTGAGGCCGAGCGCCGCCGGGTCGCGGCGCTCGGCGACGCCGACTGGGTCGACTGGGCCTATCTGGAGGTGCTGCACCGCAGTGCCGACGCTCACGGCCGGACGCACTGGGCTGGCGAGCTCGGCCGCGGGATGACCCGCGAGGAGCTGCTCGACATCCTGCGCAGATCGCCCGAGGCACTGGCCGGTGACACCCCGCGGATCGCGCTCGAGACGTTCCACCGCGGCCGGATGACGTGGACCCGCAGCATGCCCCGGGCCCGGCGCATCCTGGATCTCGGCGGCACCGCCCTCGGCTCCCCGCTCGGGTCGCTGCTCGTGATGGGTTACCCGTACCAGTTCGATGAGCTGATCATCATCGACCTGCCGTCGGACGACCGGCACGAGCTGTACCAGGTCGATGAGAACCAGGACCTGATGTCGGACAACGGGCCGGTGCGCTACCTGTTCCGCTCGATGGTCGACCTCGACGACCTCGCCGACGGCAGCTTCGACCTGATCGTGTCGGGCCAGACCTTCGAGCACATCACCCAGGAGGAGGGCGGCCTGCTGCTCACGCAGGTCCGCCGGCTGCTGGCGCCCGGCGGCGCGCTGGCGCTCGACACGCCCAACCGGCGGCTCACCGAGATCGAGTGCGAGCTGCTGGGCACCGAGTTCATCAACCCGGACCACAAGATCGAGTACACCCATCCGCAGCTGATGGCGTTGTTCGCCGACCATGGCCTCGACGTGCTGCGCGCACAGGGCATCGGCTACATGCCTGCGTCCGCCGGCACGCGAAACTGGGACCTCACCGAGCTCATCGAGCATCCGGGGCTGTACGACGCGGTCGAGGACTGCTACACGCTGGCCTACCTGGTGACGCCCGCCCGCTGAGGTCGTCAGCGCTGGGCGCGGGCGTCGTACTCCGGCGACGCGGCCAGCGAGGACGCCAACACCAGGTCGCCCCTGTCACGGACCTGGGCCGGCCAACCGGCCAGCCCGGCGGGATCCGCGGGCCGGCCCAGCAGCGTCTGGTAGAGCGCCTGGATCCGGCGGGCCAACGACTCCGGTGAGGCGTAGAACGTCTCGGCGACGGCCTGCCGACCCTGGCTGGCCGTCTGCGCCACCCAGTGCTGCCGGCCCGCCGGGTCCGCGGCCCGGCCGAGTACCGAGGTGTACAGCCCGTCGACCCAGGCCCCGTCCGTGCCGCCCGCCGCCGCGTACCGCTCCGGCGAGGCGTAGAACGCCGACGCGATCACGGCGGGGGACGCGCCGCCGGCCAAGGCCCGACGCCACGCGAGGCCGCCGACATCGGGTTGGCGATCGAGCACCTGCGCGTAGAGGCGGGTGACGACGATGTTGAGGTACTCGTCGTTTCGCGCGAAGGTGAGAGCCAGCGCTTCGCGGGTGGGGACGGCGCCGCTCTGGAGCTGCCCGTACCAGTAGTCAAGGCCGCCCTGGTCGGAGGCCCGCCCGAGGAAGTCGCGGTAGAGCGCGTTGACCCAGTGGCCTGCTCGGGTGTCGGCCGTGGCGACGGTGACCGAACGGCAGCCGGCCGGAGCGGTACTGCCGGGGCCGACGTTGGCGGCGACCGCGCACACGCTGTGCGTACCGGCCGGGACGTCGACGGGCAGGACATAGCCGAAGGCGGCCGCGCCCGGGTAGCTGCTGGCGACGTCGGGGCGGGGGGTGGCTGCGGACGCCGTACCCGGCTGGACCTGGCCGTCCACCGAAGGCTGGACGGTGAGCGGCGACCGGGTGTCGAGGTCGGCGACCCAGCCCTGCAGCTGGCTCATGCTGCCGTTCTCGGCGACGCCGAACGGGTCGACCGGCGGCGGGTAGAGGCGGGCCCAGGACGCCGGCCCCCAGACGCCGTCGGCCGGCATCGCCTCGTCGGCCTGGAACTGGCGGACCTTCGCAGCGGTGTTGGGACCGAAGTCGCCATCGGCCGTCGTGCCGAGGGTGGCCTGCAGGACCGCGACCGCCGTGCCCGTGCTGCCCTGCTGCAGGGTCGTCGACCCGTACAGGGCAAGCACCTTCAAGTTGCCGGGCGAGCGGACCGGCGTGACCGAGGTGCGGGTGGGCGGCGCGGTGACGTACGGCCCGTACATGATCGGCGCGACCTTGCCGGTCCACCATGACGTCGTCTTGTACGCGGCATTCCAGCCGAACGAGAAGTGCACGTGGTCGGTGTGCGGGGAGGCGCCGCTGTACGGCCGCCAGCCCTGGTCGATGGCGTAGGACCCCCAGATCTGCCGGTTCCAGATCATGTACATGATGCCGAGCCGGCGCGCGTTCGCCGCGGGCACCCCGTTGACGGTCATGGTCAGCCAGTCGAGGACCTCCTTCACCTCGGCGGCGTTCGACGGGTTGGTGATGGCGGCCTTCCAGTCGAAGGCGCGGCCCTCCTTGTGCTCACTCTGGCCGCCGATACCGCAGTCGCTGACGATGCCGTAGGACCCGGTGTCGCGGTAGCTGTTCATGAGCATCGCCTGGAAGGCCAGCACCCCGGGCTTGGCGACCGGGTCGCAGCCCACCTGGCCGACGTAGGGCTGCAGGTCCTCGACCCCGGTGGGCAGCGCGACCGTCGGCAGCGGCGGGGCGGCCGACGCTGCGCCTGGCAACGCCGCGACCAGGCCGGCCCCGAGCGCGATCGCGATCAGGGAGCGGCGGCAGCTGAGCGTGGGGTGCCGACCAGCCGGCCCGGTCACGCGGGGGGCCGGGCGGGACGTCGTGGTCACAGAGATCTCCGTGCGTCGGGGCGGGCCGGTGACAGCAGGGATCGGAGATCGGCCAGCCGACCTTGAGCGGTCCGCCGCCACAGCAGCCCCCGACGTGACGCGCGCCCGCCGGTCAACCCCTGTCCCCGAGTCGCTGCACAGGGCCGACGGCGAGGGCACCGGCGCACACCTTCAGGCCGGTCGCGGTACGCAGCGCGCCACCCGAGCCGGCCAGGGTGACCACCACCGTCGTGGCGCCGACGCAGGAGCCGTCGCGTGTGGTCGCCAGGTAGAACGACAGGCTCGTGGAGCGACTGAGCGTGATCGGGTCCGGACCGGGCGCCGGCAGCCCGAGGCCGCCCTGCGCCACCGCGCCGAGCGAACTGCCGGCGGCGTCGAGCACCTGCACCTCGGGGTAGGCCGGCTCGAGCTGACAGTCCGGGCCAGTGGTCCGCACCGTGAACAGCTCCAGGACGGCGTCCGAGGTGTAGACCGCGTCGGCGTCGGCAACGGACAGCGTGGCGGCCTGGCAGACCGGCGCGCCCACGGGCGGCGCCGTCTCCAGCGGCGGCAAAGATGCCAGCGGGTCCTCCGGAGGCTGACGGGTGGGGCTCGGGGCCGGGGGCCGGCCGGTGGGCGGTGGACCCGTCGCGGCCGGACCCGAGCTGCGGCCGGGCGCGGACGACACCGGCGGGCCGCCGGGCACAGGCGGCTGCGTCGTGCCCGGCTCCCCGGGGGCCGTGGTCCCGCGGGCGACCGGGCGGGGCGCCGGATCGGCCGAGCAGGCCACCAGAGGCAGCAGGAGCACCGGAAGAGCCACCAGGGCGGTGCGGATAGGGGGCTCCCCGCGAGATCAACTCGCGCCAGGTGCGCGACGGGTGGCAGGCTATCCCGCCCAGAACACCCCGTGTCGAATCCGACAGTGACTCTCCCCTGTCACATCAGTCCCAGCACATCAGTCCCAGCCGTTGCCGTCGTCTGCCCTGCTGTGGACGGCGATCGGGTGCCATTCCGGCGACCCGCGGGCAGCTCGTTTCGACCCGCCGGGGGCGGAACGGTAGTCTGGCACCAGCGGCTGCGGAACCCGTGAGCGCCCTGAGTCGTCCTCACCGGGGGATGCTCCGACCGTTGGAGCGAGCGGTGCCGGCACCGGCACCGGCACCGGCCTGCCGAAGGCCACTGACGCGAGGAGCCAGCGGTGAGACCGGTGAGCCAGTCCGACGGCGGGCCCCCCGCGCCATCCGCCCAGGTCGGCGTCTCCCTGGCGGGCCCCGTCCCCACCGACCGGACTCCTGCCGGGAGAGGCCCCGGCGCGGCCGGGCTGCCTGCGCACCTGGATCCCCGCGGCCCCGGCACAGCTGGACGGCGGACGCGCAAGGGCCGTGGCTCGCCGCCGCCTTCCGCGCCGCCCCGTCGGCGGGGCCGGGCGGCGCGGATCCTGTCGTGGATCGCGGTCGTCATGTCCGTGGTGCTGTTCGCCATGGCAGTCCTGGGCTACGTGCTCTTCCGCCGGTATGACGGCAACATCGCGCGCATCCCTGGTCTCACGCAGGCGCTGCCCGGTCTGACCCAGCCCGCCGCCGCACCGCGCGGCGCCCGCAACGTGCTGCTCGTCGGCTCCGACACCCGCGCCACGACGGGCGCGCAGTTCCAGGGCACGGGCGCGCAGTTCACGTCCGGCCAGCGCTCCGACACCGTGATCCTCGCCCACCTGTTCGCCAACAGCGACAAGGCCCAGCTGGTCAGCATCCCGCGCGACAGCTACGTGAGCATCCCGGCGTTCACGGACCCGAAGACCGGCAAGTTCTTCCCGGAGCACTCGGCCAAGATCAACAGTGCGATCAATGAGGGCGGGCCGGCGCTGCTCAAAGCGACCGTGGAGAAGCTGTCGGGCATCCGGGTTGACAACTACGTCCAGATCGACTTTGCCGGGTTCCAGACCATGGTGGAGAAGCTCGGCGGCGTGGAGGTCTGCCTGAAGCACGACGCCAAGGAGAGCAACTCCGGCATCGACCTCAAGGCCGGCCGACAGACCATCCAGGGTGCCCAGGCGCTTGCCTTCGTGCGACAGCGGTACGGACTGACGAACGGCGACATCGACCGCATCAAGCGCCAGCAGGCCTTCATCGGCTCCATCACGCGCAAAGTGCTCAGCTCCGGCACCCTGCTGAACCCGTTCAAGCTCAACGGGTTCCTCGACGCCGCAACCTCCTCGGTCTCCGTCGACGAGTCCCTGCAGGGCGCCGGTCTGACGCAGCTCGCCTTGCGGCTGCGCAACTTCAACGCCGGCGGGGTCACCTTCGCCACCGCGCCGTTCACGACCATCAGCGGCAGCCGCGACGGCCAGGACGTCGTCCTTCTCGACGCCCCGAAGATGGCTGCTCTGTTCGACGGGCTGAAGCAGGACCGCGCGCCGGACGATCCGGCGCGAGGTCCGGCCGCGAGCGCGGCAGCGCCGCTCACCGTTGCCCCGGGGGCCGTCCGCGTCTCGGTGCTGAACGGCTCCGGCGCCGCGGGCCTGGGCCGTACGGCGGCGCAGGACCTGACGCGCGGCGGCTTCGTCGTCATCGGTTCCCCGGGTAACCGCGGCACCGGCTCGACGGGCACGTTGGTGCGTTACGGCCCGACCCGGGCCGAGGCCGCCCGAACGCTCGCGGCGGCCGTGCCGGGCTCGACCCTGGAGGCCGACCCGGCACTGACGGGCACCGTGGAGATCGTGGTCGGGACGTCGTTCGCCGGGCTGGTACCCGTGACGGTGGCCGGGACCGCCGTTCCAGCCCCTGCCCCGACGACCCCGGCCCCCGCACCCCTGCCGACGGAGACCGCAGCCAACGACGGGTGCGTCGACTGAGCGGCGCCCTGCTCGGGCCCCGCGATCCCGCCCAACCGCTCCTGACGCTGCTGGATGGCCCGGCGCGGGTGGAGCTGTCCGGTACGACGGCTGCCAACTGGGCTGCCAAGACCGCCAACCTGCTGCACGCGCACGGCTCGCCGTCGAGGGTCGGCCTGCTGCTCCCGCTGCATTGGCAGGCCGTCACGCTGCTGGTCGGTGCCGCAGCCGCCGGCGCCACCGTTGTCGTCGCCGCCAGCCCGGCCGGCCTGGTCGGCTGCGAGGTCGTGTTCGTCACCGCTGTCGAAGCGGCCGCGGCGCTGGACGCCTGCGACGGCGACGTATTCGCGGTCTCCACCTCCCCGCTCGGCGGTCGCCTGCGCGACCTGCCCGCCATGGTGCTCGACGCCGGCGCGGAGCTACCGTCGTACGGCGACGTGCTGGGCGTCCCGGCCGCAACCGGCTGGTCGGTGGAGCAGGCCGGCGCCCCCGTACCAGCGCTGCGCGACGTCGGCCTGACCGCCGCCGACCGGGTCCTCACCGTGCTGCCACCGTCCTCGGCAGACGGTCTGATCGTGGGGCTGCTGGCGCCGCTTGCCGCGGGTGCCGCGCTCATACTCGTCCCCGCCGCACTGGACCCGGTGGCCGCCGCAGCCGAGCGCGTCACCGCCACCGTCGGTGTCGACCTACCCGGTGTACGCCGACTCGTCTGATCAAGTGCGTCGCGGTCATCTGCGGCGCAGCCGGGTGCGGCGCGCTCAGGTGCGGCGCAGCCAGTCGGAGCTGCCGGGCTCGTCGTGCAGGAGGTCGTCGCTGTGCGGACCGTCCGGGTCGGCCAGGTCCAGGAGCAGGGTGAGTGGCACGTGCGCTGCGAGCATCGCCTCGGTGCGCCCGGCGAGGGCGTCCTGCTCAGCACCCGAGCCGTACCGGGGGGCAGGCAGCCTTAGCGCCGGGACCGGTGGTGCCGCGGCGTCAGCTGGGCTGACGGTATCGGACAGGATGGACGTTGTGCGCATGGTTGCCTCCGGTGGGGTTGCGTGCGGCTGGCCCCCTCTTCTTCGGCTGTCCCGCGCACGGGCCGCAGGGCCGTAAGGGTGGTCGGCGCCAGCAGCTGTCGCGCCTGCGGGCGGCAGGCCCCGGTCGACTGGGGCAGGCTGGCGGGGTGCTGGAGTCGGGCGGGGTGCTGGAGTCGGGCGCGGTGCTGGAGTCGGGCGCGGTGCTGGAGTCGGACGCGGCCGCGGCCGGTGCGCATGAGCTGCGCGACCTCGTCGCGCTGGTCGCCGGCGGTGGGGTGCTCGTGCTGTCGGGAGCGGGGCTCTCCACGGAGTCGGGGATCCCGGACTACCGCGGCCCGACCGGCTCGATGCGACCGTCCAGCCCGATGACCGGGCAGCAGTTCCGCTCTGACCCGGTCGCGCGTCGTCGCTACTGGGCCCGCAGCCACCTCGGCTGGCGGCTGATGGCATCCGCGCGCCCCAACGACGGGCATCGCGCCGTGGTCCGGCTGCAGGACGCCAGACTTGTCGACGGGGTCGTCACGCAGAACGTCGACGGGCTACACGGGGCCGCGGGGGCGCAGGACGTGATCGACCTGCACGGCGCGCTGTCCCGGGTGGTCTGTCTGGGCTGCGGGGAGCGGACAGCGCGCACGGCGCTGGACGCCCGGCTCCGTGCGGCCAACAGCGGCTGGCAGTCCAGAGTGCAGGCAGTGCACCCGGATGGTGACGTCGACCTGCCTGAGCGCGACCTCGAGACCTTCCGGCCCGTCGACTGCCTGGCTTGCACGGGGATGCTCAAGCCCGATGTCGTCTTCTTTGGCGAGACTGTGCCGGCCGACCGGGTTGCCCGGTGCTTCGCGATGGTCGAGTCGGCCTCCGCACTGCTGGTTCTCGGCTCCTCGCTGACCGTGATGTCGGGCTACCGCTTCGTCCTGCGGGCGGCTGAGTTGGGGATCCCGGTCGCCATCATCAACCAGGGGCCGACCCGCGGCGACGCGCTGGCCGAGGTGCGCGTGGACGCGCCGCTCGGGCAGGTCCTCCCGGAGCTGACGCGCCGCCTCAGTGGCTGACCGGTCCCGGCTTCCCGCCACCCGCCACCCGGCTTCCGCCACCCGCCACCCGCCACCCGCCACCCGCCACCCGCCACCGACGCCCCGGCCTCAGCTGGAGCGCGATTTTCGGAGACCGGCGCCCGGTCAGTGGCCGAGCGGGTGCGGCTCGTGGCCCCCCTCGAGCAGGAACCGGTCACGCCATGAGACGTGGTCCGGCAGCGGCATGGGGGCGCGGAAGTAGCCCCTGGCCCGCCACGCCGACGCCTCGGGAGCGGTCAGCTCCCACAGCGGCCGGGCGAGTTCCTCGGGCAGCGGGCACGCCGTCGACCCGAGGTAGGCCGCGACGTAGTGCGCTAACAGGGACCGCTCGAGGGTGGCGCGCAGCAGGAAGGTCCGGGCCGAGAGCCCGGCCTCGCCGGTCATCACCGCGTCAACGAGCACCACCGCGTCACCGTCGTCGACCCGGCGGGCAGCTGCGCCGGCCGCCTCCGCCGCCTGCGCCACCGTGACCTCGAAGCCCGGCGCTTCGCTGGCCGCACGGCCGCCGAGGACACCCGGCAGCAGCACGTCCTGGCGAAGATGACGCCTGATGGCCCGCTCGATCGCAAGGGGCTCCATCGCCCCGGGGTACATCGGCGGCAGGACAATCTGCCGGTCCTCCTCGCGGACCCGGCCCAGTACCTCCACCAGCATCTGCTCAGCCATCACGAACAGCTCCGCCTCGCGCAGCATCCACGCACCTCCCGCCGGTGCGCCCGCGGACCGGTGCGCGAACGCCCGCCGAAGGTACCCATCCCGGCTGGCACGGCCGCAACCACCCGAGGCGCTGAACGTCGAGGCGACCGCATCAGCCCAGGCACGCCGCTCGCCGCTCGCCGCCGCCCCCGCCCCCGGCCCCAGCCCCAGCCCCACCGCGACAACGTGTGCTTCATCAGGAGGTCTAGCACTCAAAGTCCCGCCGGACTGGCCTCGCCCCCGCTAGGTGGGCAACCTCAGGGCGGCCTTCGTGTGTCGAGAGCCCGAGGCCGACACACAAACAGGCCAGCCCAGCGCCACGGCAGGCCCAGCAACGCGGGCCGGCGCAGCGCAGCGCAGCACGACGGCCCGGAGAGCACCACGGGCGCAGCGCAGCACGACGGCGCGGACAGCACGACGGCGCGGACAGCACCACGGGCCGGACAGCACCACGGGCCGGACAGCACGACGGCCCGGCGCAGGACGACGGCCCGGCGCAGGACGACGGGCCGGCGCAGGACGACGGGCCGGCGCAACACGATGTCCGACCGCGCGCTGGACACGGTCCACGGCGCGGAAGCCCGACATTCACCCTAGATCGCCTCGCTCTTTATCACGGATGTACAACACGGCTGCTCGATGACCGCACCCACGCTGTAGTCGGGGGGCCGTCGCCCCGGGCAGGCTCAGCAAATGCCGACATCGCTGCGCCGGGCCACCAGGCGGCTCGCGCCGCCGGACCGGGTCGCCCGGCTGCGAGCGGCAGCGGGTCGGCTGACCTTTCCGCTGCTGCCCGACGACTACCTGCAGCACGTCAACCCGCTGTGGAGCGCCCGGGAGCTTCGTGGCCGGGTCGTCGAGGTCCGGGCTGAGACCGCGTCGGCCGCCACCCTCGTGCTGCGCCCCGGCTGGGGCTGGACACCGGCCTACCGCGCCGGCCAGTACGTCGGCATCGGCGTCCAGGTCGGCGGCCGGTGGCACTGGCGGTCGTACTCGCTGACCTCGACGCCCGCAGTCGACGACGGCTTGATCTCGATCACCGTGAAAGCGATGCCCGAGGGCTTCCTGTCCGGCCACCTCGTCAGCGGCCTCGAACCCGGCACCGTCGTCCGACTGGCGGCGCCGCAGGGCGACTTCGTGCTGCCGGAGCCGCCACCGGCCCAGCTGCTGTTCCTCACGGCCGGCAGTGGACTGACCCCCGTCATGTCGATGCTGCGCACGATGGACCGGCGCGACGAGCTGCCCGACACCGTCCTGGTGCACAGCGCACCCGCGGCCACCGATGTGCTGTTCCGCCACGAGCTGCACGAGCTGGCAAGCAGGCACCCCTCGCTGCGGCTGCACGAGCAGCTCACAGACGAGATGGGCCTGCTGTCCGCAGCCGACCTCGGCGGCGTCTGCCCCGACTGGGCCGACCGCGAGACGTGGGCGTGCGGCCCGGCGCCGATGCTCGCCGCGGCCGAACACGCCTGGCAGGCCGCCGGGGTACGCGACCGGCTGCACCTCGAGCGCTTCTCGGTCGAGCTTGCCGGGGCCGGCGGCGAGGGCGGCACCGTGCAGTTCCGCCGCAGCAGCAAGACCGTGGTCGCCGACGGCGCCACGACCCTGCTGCTGGCCGGTGAGGACGCCGGCGTGCAGATGCCGTTCGGCTGCCGGATGGGCATCTGCCAGAGCTGCGTCGTCCCTCTGGTCGCCGGCAGCGCACGCGATCTGCGCAGCGGCACCGTGCACGTCGCCGGCGACACGGTGCAGACCTGCATCTCGGCCGCCGCCGGCGACTGCGTCCTGGACCTCTGACCCCCACCTAGACAGGAGCCCCCGTGGCCATCAGCGACATCAAGGCGTACGCCCATCTCAGCCCCGCCGACGTCAAGGCCCTCGGCGCCGAGCTTGACGCGATCCGGGCCGGGGTCGAGGCCTCCCGCGGCGCGGCCGACGCGGCATACATCAAGCGCGTGATTGCCCTACAGCGTGGGCTCGAGGTCGCCGGCCGCGTGACGCTGTTCGCGTCGCTGTTCCCACCGGCCTGGTTCCTCGGCACCGGGCTGCTCAGCCTGTCCAAGATCGTCGAGAACATGGAGATCGGGCACAACGTCATCCATGGGCAGTGGGACTGGATGAACGACCCGGAGGTCCACTCCAGCAGCTGGGAGTGGGACATGGCCGGCACCTCGGAGTCCTGGAAGCACTCCCACAACGTCGTCCACCACACCTGGACCAACATCGTCGGGAAGGACCGCGACGTGGGCTACGGCCTGCTGCGGGTCACCCGCGACTACCGCTGGAAGCCCAAGAACCTCGCCCAGCCAGCGGTCTATGCGTTGCTCGCGCTGCTGTTCGAGTACGGCATCGCCTTCCACGACGTCGACGTCTCGGCCGTCAAGAAGGGCCGCAAGACCAAGGCCCGCGCCAAGGAGCAGCTCCGCGACATGCGCCGCAAGATCGGCCGGCAGGTCGCCAAGGACTACGTGGCCTTCCCGCTGCTCACCGGCCCGGCCGCGCTGACCACGCTGACCGCGAACATCACGGCGAACGTCGTACGCAACCTGTGGGCCAATGCGGTCATCTTCTGCGGCCATTTCCCCGACGGGGCCGAGAAGTTCACCCTCGCGGAGTACGAGCGGGAGACCCACGACGAGTGGTACCTGCGCCAGATGCTCGGCTCGGCGAACTTCCACGGTGGCCGGCTGATGTCGTTCATGACCGGGCACCTGAACTACCAGATCGAGCACCACCTGTTCCCGGACCTGCCGAGCAACCGCTACCCGGAGATCGGCGAGCGGGTACGCGAGATCTGCCAGCGCTACGACGTCCCGTACACGACCGGCCCGTTCCTGGTGCAGTACGCACAGACGCTGCGCACGATGCTGAAGCTCTCGCTGCCGGACGCGCTGCTGCGGGCCAGCTCCGACGACGCGCCCGAGACGGCGTCGGAGAAGAAGTGGGAGCTGCGCGCCGTGGCGTAGCCCGCAGGGCCGTCAGGCAGGCTGGTGACATGACGACCGGCACCGTGACGTGGTTCGACGCGGACAAGGGCTTCGGGTTCCTCACCCCCGACGACGGGGGCGCCGACGTCTTCGTGCACTTCTCGGCGATCGAGGTCGACGGCTACCGCGTCCTGGAGCAGGGCCAGCGCGTCGAGTACGACGTGCGCGACGGCGACCGCGGCCCGCAGGCCCAGCACGTCCGGCCGCTCGACCCCGACGCGGAGCCAGCCGGTCGCGACCGCGGCGTCGTGTCCTGGTTCGACGCCGACAAGGGCTTCGGCTTCCTCACCCCGGATGACGGGGGCGCCGACCTGTTCGTGCACTTCTCCGAGATTGCCTCGGACGGTTACCGCACGCTCGAGCCGGGTCAGCACGTCGAGTACGACGTGAAGGAGGGTGACCGTGGTCCGCAGGCCGCCCAGGTGCTCCCCGTCGGCGACGATGCGCCCGGGCAGCCGGCCACGGAGACCACCTCGGCACCCCGGCACGACGCCGAGGTGGTGCTGACCGGGGTCCTGTCGTGGCTCGCCGGCGACAAGGGCTACGGCTTCCTCACCCCCGACGACCTGTTCGTGCACGTCTCCGCCCTCGGCGACGTCGCCGAGGGCGACCGGGTGGCCTTTGTGGTCCGGCAGGGCGAGCGCGGCCCGCAGGCCGAGCAGGTCGGGCCCGCGCCGGGCGCCGGCCGAGCCGAACGTGCGTCGCGGCCGACCGCGGCGGCCGCCCGGACCACCGGCGCGGTGTCCTGGTTCGACGTGACGAAGGGCTTCGGGTTCCTCGCCCCCGAGCAGGGCGGCGGCGACGTCTTCGTGCACGCCTCGGAGATCGCCGAGGTCGACGGCCATCGCACGCTGACCGAGGGCGAGCGGGTCGAGTTCGGCGTACGGCAGGGCGACCGCGGCCCGCAGGCCCAGGATGTCCGCCGGATGACCGAGCCCGACTGATTCGATCGACCTCGGGGTTCCGGCTACGGGTGCGGGTCGCGGGCGTCGTACGCCCGAAAGCGCGGGACGACGGCGGCGATGGCGAGGGTCAGCCCGACGCAGGCCAGCCCGCCGGCGACGACGGCGCCCTGTAGGCCGACCAGCGAGGCGCCGGCGCCGGCCCGGCCGTCGCCCATGCGCGGGCCGCCTGCGACCACGACGATGAAGACCCCCCCGAGCCGGCCGCGCATCTCGTCGGGCGCAGCGGCCTGCAGGATCGCGGTACGGAACACCGCCGAGATCATGTCCGACGCGCCGGCCGCCGCAAGCAGCAGCAGCCCGAGCCACAGCCGGTCGGTGAGCCCGAACAGCGTGACCGAGACCCCCCAGGCGATGACGGCGGCGAGCACCGCCAGCCCCTGCCGGCGGATCCGGCCGAACCAGCCGCCGCCGAGCGCGCCGAGCAGCGCGCCCACGGCCAGCGCGGAGTAGAGCAACCCGACCGTCTGCGGGCCGCCGCCGTAGACCTGCGAGGCGAAAGCCGGGAACAGCGCACGCGGCATCGCAAAGACCATCGCGACGAGGTCGACCACGAAGGTCAGGAGCAGGACCGGCCGGGTGGCCAGGAAACGCAGCCCCTCGACGACGCTGGCCAGCCCGGCCCGGCGGCCGCCGCCCTCTGGGGCCATCGACGGCAGCGCGGCCACCGCCCACAGCGAGGCGGTGAACGACACGGCATCCAGCCCGTACGCCGACCCGAATCCGAACCGGCCGACCAGGATGCCGGCGAGCAGCGGCCCGCAGGAGACGCCGATGTTGAACTCGACCTGGCGCAGCGCATTGGCCGCTGGCAGCAGGTGCGCCGGCAGCAGCCGCGGTACGAAGGCCTGCCGGGCCGGGCTGTCGAGCGCGAACAGCCCGGACTGCCCGGCGACGACGAGGTACAGCAGACCCGTCCAGTGCAACCCGGCCACCGCCTGTGCGAGCAGCACCGTCGAAAGGACGGCCTGGCCGACGGTCGTGGACAGCACCAGCCGGCGGCGGTCGACCGCGTCGGCGACGGCACCGCCGTACAGGCCGAACAGCACGATCGGCAGCAACCCGGCGAGCCCGACGAGGCCCACCGCGAACGGCGAGCCGGTCTGGTCGTAGACCTGGATCGGCACCGCGACCGCCGTGATCTGGGTGCCCACGACAGAGACGGTGTCGCCGACCAGCAGATTGCGGTAGGCCCGCGACGCCCGCAGCGGGGTGGTGTCCAGGGCCAGCAGGCGGGCCCGGGCGCGCAGCGTCACGGTGACAGCCGCTCCACCAGCCACCCGCCGTCCGCGACCCGCCGGTAGCGCAACCGGTCGTGCAGCCGCGAGGTGCGGCCCTGCCAGAACTCCACGGCGTCCGGGACGACCCGCAGGCCACCCCAGAAGTCCGGGACCGGCACGTCCGCGCCGGCGAAGCGCTCCTCCAGTGCGGCCAGTCGGGCATCGAGGACGTCGCGGCCGCTGATCACCGAGGACTGGCGCGACGCCCACGCGCCGAGCTGCGAGCTGCGTGGCCGTGACCGGAAGTATGCCGACGTCTGCTCGCGCGCGACCTGCTCCACCGCGCCGGTGACCACCACCTGCCGCTCGAGCTCGACCCACGGGAAGACCAGGCACGCCCGCGGGTTGGCCAGCAGCTCACGGCCCTTGCGGCTGGTCAGGTTACTGAACACCACCAGCCCCCGCTCATCGACGTCCTTGAGCAGCACGGTCCGCGCGCTGGGTACGCCGTCCGCGTCGGCGGTCGACAGGACCACGGCGTTGGGCTCGACGAGCCCGGCGGCCTGGGCCAGCCACCGGTCGAACTGCTCCGGCCAGGTCGCCGCCAGGTCGGCCTCCGACAGACCCGCCATCGTGTAGTCGCGGCGCTGGGCCGCCAAGTCGGTGCGCACGCCCACCAGCCTCCCGTACGCCCGCCCCGGGGGCACGGCATGCTTACCGGCACCGACCCACCCGACCTCATCCCCCGCGGAGCCGCACCATGGCTGACGAGAGCCTCAAGCCCGGCCTGGAGGGCGTCGTCGCCTTCGAGTCCGAGATCGCCGAGCCCGACAGGGAGGGCGGCGCGCTGCGCTACCGCGGCGTCGACATCGAGGACCTCGTCGGCACGGTGTCGTTCGGCAACGTCTGGGGCCTGCTCGTCGACGGCAAGTTCAACCCGGGGCTGCCGCCGGCCGAGCCGTTCCCGCTCCCGGTGCACTCGGGGGACATCCGGGTCGATGTGCAGTCGGCGATCGCGATGCTTGCGCCGGCCTGGGGCCTGCATCAGATGTTCGACATCGGCGTCGACCAGATCCGGGACGACCTGGCCCGCACCTCGGTGATGGCGATGGCCTTCGTGGCCCAGTCGGCGCGCGGACTGGGCCGGCCGATGGTCCCGCAGAGCGAGATCGACAAGGCGCACAGCGTCGTCGAGCGCTTCATGATGCGCTGGAAGGGCGACCCCGACCCGATGCACACCAAGGCCGTCGACGCCTACTTCGTCTCGGCCGCCGAGCACGGCATGAATGCCTCGACCTTCACCGCCCGGGTGATCGCGTCGACCGGCGCGGACGCCGCGGCCGCCATCTCCGGGGCGATCGGGGCGCTGTCCGGACCGCTGCACGGCGGGGCCCCGTCGCGGGTGCTCACGATGCTCGACGAGGTCGAGAAGAGCGGCGATGCGACGGCGTACGTCAAGGGCGAGCTGGACGCCGGGCGCCGCCTGATGGGCTTCGGGCACCGCGTCTACCGCGCCGAGGACCCGCGCGCCCGGGTGCTGCGGCGGACGGCAGGCGAGCTCGGGAGCCACCGCTACGACGTGGCGGAGGCACTGGAGAAGGCGGCCATCGAGGAGCTCACCGCGCGTTACCCCGACCGCCCGCTGCGCACCAATGTGGAGTTCTGGTCGGCGGTCGTCCTGGACTTCGCCGAGGTTCCACCGCACATGTTCACCTCGATGTTCACCTGCGCCCGCACCGCGGGCTGGAGCGCGCACATCCTGGAGCAGAAGCGCCTGAACAAGCTGATCCGACCGTCTGCGATCTACGTCGGACCCGGCCCGCGACCGGTGTCCGACGTCCCCAGCGGCCAGCTGCCCGCCGGCAACCAGGTCTGAGCCGTGGCTGCCATCACCATCCCACCGGCCCTGCTGCCCGCCGACGGCCGCTTCGGGGCCGGGCCCTCGAAGGTCCGGCCGGCCCAGCTCGAGGCGCTCGCCGCGACCGGCCGCGGCTACCTGGGCACCTCGCACCGCCAGGAACCCGTACGTCAGCAGGTCGCCCGGCTGCGACGCGGGCTGCGGGAGCTGTTCGCACTACCCGACGGCTACCAGGTACTGCTCGGCAACGGCGGCGCCACCGAATTCTGGGACATCGCGACCTTCGGGCTGATCGAGCGACGCAGCCAGCACCTGTCGTTCGGCGAGTTCTCCTCCAAGTTCGCCACCGCGGCCCGGCAGGCGCCGTTCCTGGAGGACCCGTCGGTGGTCACCAGCGAGGTCGGTACGCACCCGCTGCCGCAGCCCGAGCCCGGCATCGACCTGTATGCGCTGACCCACAACGAGACCTCGACCGGGGTGATGATGCCGATCGTCCGGCCGGTGGGCACCGATGACGGCGCGATCGTGGCCGTCGACGCCACCAGCGGCGCGGGCGGCCTGCCGGTCGACCCGGCGCAGTTCGACGCGTACTACTTCTCCCCGCAGAAGTGCTTCGCCTCCGACGGAGGGCTGTGGCTGGCGCTGCTCAGCCCGGCCGGGCTCGAGCGGGTCGCCCGGATCGCCGCCTCCGGCCGCTGGGTGCCGGCGTCGTACGACCTGACCGTGGCGCTGGACAACAGCACCAAAGACCAGACGTACAACACGCCGGCCCTTGCGACGATCTTCCTGATGGCCGAGCAGATCGACTGGTTCCTGGGGCAGGGCGGCCTGGACTGGGCGGTCGCCCGGACCGCCGACAGCTCCACGCGGCTCTACACGTGGGCGGAGAAGAGCCCGTACGCCTCGCCGTTCGTCGCCGTGCCGGAGCAGCGCAGCCAGGTCGTCGGCACCATCGACTTCACCGATGATGTCGACGCGGCGGCGATCTCGGCAGTCCTGCGGGCGCACGGCGTCGTCGACACCGAGCCCTACCGCAAGCTGGGCAGGAACCAGCTGCGAATCTCGATGTTCCCGGCCGTGGACCCGGCCGACGTCGAGGCGCTGACCGCCTGCATCGACCACGTCGCGGAACGGCTCTGACCGAGCAGCCGATCCCGCAGAGCTGGGTGCCACGGGTCCTGAACGCGGCGCTGGCGGTGTTCCTGCTGAGCGTGGTGTTCCCGCTGGTCACGACATTCGGCCAGCACCCGGTGCTGATCCGCATCTACCTGGTGGTGGCGGTGCTGCCGGTGCTGCTGGTGGTCGGGCTGTGTCTGGCGTCCGCGCTGCGGCCGGGCAGCCTTGGCCGAGCGGCCCGACGCGCCCGCGCCCGCCGCCGATGACATCGCGACGCGACGAGACGGTCGAGGAGCGCGCCGACCGCAACTGGGGAGACCTGCTGCAGGAGCTCCGGGTCACCGAGACCGGCGTGCAGGTGCTGTTCTCGCTGCTACTGACGGTGCCGTTCACGGCCCGCTTCGACCGGGTCACGGCGTTCCAGCGGCAGGCCTATTTCGCTGCCCTGCTGCTCACCGCCGGCGCCAACGTCGTGCTGATCGCCCCGGTCGCCTACCACCGGCTGCTCTTCCACCGGGGCGAGAAGCCGCGGGTGGTGCGCCAGGGCAACCGGCTGGCGCTGGCCGGCCTGGTCCTGCTGCTGCTGGCCATGATCGCCATCGTGTTGCTGGTCACCGACGTGCTGTTCCAGGCGGTCGCCGCGACGGTGGTCGCGACGACGTTCGGGGCCGCAACCGTCGCTCTGTGGTTCGTACCGCCGGTGCTGCGCCGGCTGCACGACCGCTAGCGGGGACGCGTACGTGGACGTGCGGGTGACGCCGCAGGACGTGCGGCTGCAACGTCAGCTCGCGGGTACGCAGCACGTACACCGCGCCGACGACGGCAGCCAACGCGCTGGCAGCCCCCCCGAGCAGCAGACCCGAACGCGGCCCCAGCACCTGCGCGACCGCGCCGATCAGCGGTGCGCCCAGCGGCGTACCGCCCAGGAAGACCAGCACGTACAGCGCCATCACCCGGCCGCGCAGGTGCGCCGGGCTGCCGAGCTGACACAGCAGGTTGGCCGTCGTGGAGAACGTCAGGACGGCCACGCCGGTCGGCACCAGCAGCACCGCCATCACCAGGAAGCTCGGCGCCAGGCCAACCCCCATCTCGAGCAGGCCGAACGCCAGCGCCGACAGCAGCAGCCGGCGCAGTCGCGGCGGTCCGGTGCGGCGGGCGCTGGCCAGCGCGCCGAGCAGCGAGCCGACCGCGAGCATCGACGAGAGCAGCCCGAACGAGCCGGCGCCCTGGCCGAAGACCTGCTTGGCGACCAGCGCCATGGTGATCTGGAAGTTCAGCCCGAAGGTACCGATCACGGCCACCAGCAGGATCGGCACGAGCAGGTCCGGTGAGCTGCGGACGTACGCCAGACCCTCGCGAACCTGGCCCTTGGCCTTGACCAGGCGGCCCGTCGGGCGCAGCTCGCTGCGCCGCATCAGCAGCAGTCCGGTCACGACCGCGACGAACGACACGGCGTTGCCGAGGAAGACCCAGCCGGTGCCGACGGACGTGATCAGCAGTCCGGCGATCGCTGGCCCGATGATGCGGGCGCTGTTGAAGGTGGCGCTGTTGAGGCTGACGGCGTTGGGCAAGTCATCCGGGCCGACCAGCTCCACGATGAAAGACTGCCGCACCGGGGTGTCGAGGGCCGCGGCGATGCCGAGGGCGAACGACAGCGCGTACACCTGCCACAGCTGCACGGCGCCGGTCACGTCGAGCAGGCCGAGGACCAGCGCGAGGCCACCCATGGCGACCTGCACGCCGACCAGCATCCGGCGCTTGTCGTAGCGGTCGGCGAGCACCCCGCCCCACATGCCGAGGACCAGCACCGGCAGGAACTGCAGGCCCGTCACGATCCCCAGGGCAAGCCCGCTGTTGCCGGAGAGGTTGAGCACCAGCCAGTCCTGCGCGATCCGCTGCGCCCAGGTACCGGTGAGGCTGATGGCCTGCCCGGACGCGAAGAGCCGGTAGTTGCGGACCCGCAGCGAGCGGAACGTGCCGCTCACCGTTCGGCCAGCCGGTCGAGCACGGCGGCGGCCTGTCGCAGGACGTCCAGGTCGGCCGGGTCGAGCTCGCGCAGCCGTCGCGCCAGCCAGGCATCGCGGCGTCGGCGGTCCTCGCGCAGCAGCGCGCTGCCTGCCCGGCTGATGCTGACCAGCACCTGGCGGCCGTCCGTCGGGTGCGCGGTCCGGGTCACCAGGCCGGCCCCGACCAGGGTTGCCAGCAGGCGGGTGATTGACGGCGGCTGGACCTTCTCGTGGGCGGCCAGCTCACCGGGCGTGAGCGGACCGTGCCGTTCGAGGGTGGCCAGGGCCGCCAGGTGACTGAGCCCGAGTGAGCTGTCGGCGCGCTCGGCCCGCAGCCGCCGCGCCAGCCGCATGACCGACAGCCGCAGCGTGCTGGCAAGTGCGGTGTCGGCGGCGAGCGGCATGTCCTTAGTGTAAGTCATTACCCTGGCTAACGACAGTGTCGGTCTCCTCGGGCTGCAGGGCGGCGGCCTGGCGACGGGCGTGGCCGCCGGTGCCGGGCCCAAGGATGACGACGGCCAGCCGGCACTAACCTTGCGTCATGTCCCTGCTGCGCGGGAGCGGCCCCCAGCAGCCCGACCCGGAGCCGCTCGACCTCGACAACACCCGGGTTGTGCTGATTGGCACCGTGCTCTGGTCGGGCGCGCTGGTGGTCCTGCTCGTGGCAGCGGTGCTCGGCGCCGACGTGCACGGCTGGTGGCTGGCGATGTGCGCGTGCGGCGCGGTCCTCGGGGTTGCGGGGCTGCGGTTCGTGGCCCGCCACAAGCAGGCGCTGGCTCGGCGGCGTGGCTGATTCGAAAGCCTCAGACCGGATCGAGGTCGTCCTCCGCGAGGTCGGCGGCGCCGCGCAGGGCCGCCTCGAGCGCGTGCCGCCGCTCCCACCGCCCCTGCCGCCAGCCCAACGCACGGGCCTCACCGGCCGGTCCGGTGACGTGGTCGGCCGCACCGTCGACCACCCAGCTCACCTCGACCTCGCTGCCGTCCGCGGCCGGCACAACCAGCCGCTCGTGCCGGACGACTCCCCGACCGGGTAGGTCGGGCGCGGGCACCAGCTCGGAGGCCAGTGCCAGGTCGAGCACGTCCGCCAACGCGACGGCGTGCTCCAGCGGGCACGGCACGACGGCGTACGGCCCGAGCCGGCCGAGCAGATCGGGCCGGTCGACGACGACGGCGTCCTCGGCGGCCACGACCGCGAGCCCCCCGCGGATCACCGCCCGGACGGCATCGGGCGGGTCGACGTCGGGGCGGGCCTCGGCGAGCGCCGCGTACACCGCCCGCAGCTGCGGCCGCCCGACCGGTCTCGAGGGGTCGGCGAGCCGGTCGAGCAGGCCCTGCGGCTCGTCCGCCAGCACCTCGTCGAGGCTGCGCCGGACACCCGGCAGGTCGCCGGGCGCCTCGTCGTACAGCCCGCTGAGTCGCGGGTCGGAGCCGGGCGCGCGCAGGTCGGCGGGGCGCCGGCCGGCCAGCACCGGGTGCGTCGCGAGCCACCAGGTGACGTACGGCAGCCGCAGCAGGTCGTCGGCACGGAGCAGCTCGAGCGCTCGCGGCCAGGCGTCGGCACGCACCAGGTCGAGGTCGCGGACGACGGATCCCGGCTCCTGACCCGGCTCGAGCGTGCCAAGCCACTCGTCGAGCCCGTCGACGTCGGGTGCCTGATCGGCCGGTAGCACGGCGAAGCCGGTCAGCACGCCGACCGCGGCCAGGACGTCCGGGTGCGCGACCCCGCCCGAGACGGTGCCGAAGCCGGCGCCCCGGTCGACAACCGCGGCGAGCCGACCAGTCGGCATGAGCAGCTCGCCGGCAGCCCGCCACTGCCCGGTCTCGTCGGGCAGCGGCAGGGCCGCCAGCCACGGCAGCTCGCCGGGACGAAGCGCCGACCCACCGACCAGGGCGAGCACGGCCTCGGCGACGGGGCCGGGGTCCTCGTCCTCGATCGCGGCCTCGACGGCGGCGCGTACCCGGGGGTCCGCCAGGAGCACCCGCGGCTCAGCAGGCACGGCGCCGAGTCGTTCGAGCAGCGGGTGGGCGGCATCGGGGTGCACCACGCGCAGCCCCAGCGGCCCGAGATCGACCGGCAGGGCGGCGAGCAGCAGGCCGCGCGGGGACGGCGCCAGCCGGCCATCGATGAGCGGGACGGGCACTGCGCCGAGCTGGTCGCGGTCGGGCGGGAGCAGCTCGTACAGCGCATGCCACCACGAGGGCGGCCGCTGCAGGCCGGACAGCCGCTCGGTGAGGTCGGCCAGCGACATCCGCCGTACGCCGAGCGCCCGCAGCGGGCGTTCCCAGCGCGCCGCGGACCAGGCGGCGGGCAGCAGGTCAGCGACGGGGGCGAGCAGACCGACGAGGGCGTCCGACGCGCCGTCGAGCACCACCGCACGGTCGGCCCGGACGCCCGCAAGGAAGGGCGTCGCCCGCAGCACGCGCAGCACCTCGGCGCCGAGCTGCGCATCGACGTCGCCGGCGCCGAGCGGCCCGGGTACCAGTGCGAGCCGGTCAGGCCCGTCGGCGAGGCGCAGCATCAGCGCGGCCAGCACCGTCGCTGCATGCTCGAGCACGGCGTCGGTGAGCGGTCCGGGCTGGACGCGGCGGCGGTCCGGGCCGAGCGGCAGGGTCGCGGACAGCAGCGCGGGCAGCGACAGCGGGTCGTCCGTCGCGGTCGGGGCCCGGACGACCGCGGGGACCGGCAGCGGCAGTGGGACGCCGTCGCTGTCGACCGGTATGGCCCAGGTGACCGCCCAGCGGTCGCGGGCGCGTTCCTCGACCGGGCGGTCTGCCAGCAGCGCCGGGTCGAGCGCACCCTCGCCCCGGCCGGTACGCCAGCGCACGCCCGCCAGCAGCAGGTCCTCGCCGTCGGGCAGCGCGGTCAGGACCCGGCCGTCGACCTCGAGCGACCGCAGGCCGGGCAGTACGAGCAGGAGGGTCGGGTCGAGCGCCTCGAGCAGCCCGCGCGCACCCAGGCCGTCGCGCAGGAGCACCCGCACCTCGGTGGTCCAACCCACCGGCGGCGCCGCGTCGACCGGGAACGGCAGGCGCAGCAGGGGTACGCGGCCCTGCCGGGCGGCGAGCTCGGCGGCCAGCGCCGGCACGGCCCGGACCACCTCGGCGGTCAGGGCCCGGCTGAACCGCACCGCCCCTCGCGTCGAGGCGATGACGACCTCGTCGGCGACCGAAGCGACAGCGGCGAACCCCACGCCGAACCGCCCGACGGTGCCGCCCGCCCGCTTGGCCGACGCCCGCAGGCTGGCCAGCGCGGCCACCCCGGCAGCATCGAGCGGGGCCCCGGTGTTGGCGGCCCGCAACTCCTGACCAGCGACCTCCAGCCGCAGTCGGCCGCCCGTACCGGCGGCATCGGAGGCGTTCTGCGCCAGCTCGACGAGCAGCCGGTCGCGGTAGCCACCGAGGGCCAGGTCGTCCTCGGCGTTGGCGTCCTCCCGGAACCGCGCCGGCGAGGCCCGCCAGGCGTCGGTGACCGCGGCCCGCAGCGCCGAGGTGCCGTACGGGTCCCTCGCCGTCAGGACGGGTCGGCGTCGTCGACCGCAGGCCCGGTCGTCGGCACCAGCTCGAACTCCTCGTCCTGCACCGCCATCCCCGCGGTAGCCGCGTGCTGCGCGTCGACGACGGTCTCGCTGTGCGCCCCGCAGCCGTGCGCGAGGGCGACGACCCGGCCGTCGTCGGGCGCGACGGCGTTGGCGCAGACACCGAAGGCCTGCCGCAGCCCACCGGCGAGCAGCACGAGGAAGCCACAGTCGACGCACTGACCGGGGGCCTGCCTGGCGATCGGGCTGTCGGGTCCGGCGTCACCGTCCCACCACCGCTCGGCCGCGTCGAACCGGCCCTCGGCGGACAGCACGCGGGCCCGGCCCAGCCCGAGCTCGGTGCGTACGGCGTCCGCCAGCGCGGCCCCGGCCGGCCCGTCGTCGGTCTCCGGGTCGGCGTAGGAGGCGACGAGACGTTCGTCGTCCGCCGCCGGCGGCAGCAGGTCGCCGGCCGCGAGGTCGCCGGACAGCACCCGCTCGCTCCACGGCAGCCAGGCTGGCGCGAGCAGCGCCCCACTGCCGGGCAGCAGCACCACCTCGTCGACGGTCACGTGCTCGCTGCCGTCCGCACGCGCGACGGTGACCGCCCAGCGCCAGCCGACATACGCCCGGTCGGTCGTCGCGAACGAGTGCGTCACCACGGCGCCGTCGCCGCCGGGGCCGTCGGCGTGCGCCCCGAGGTGTTCGCCCACCACGTCGCCGCCTACCTCCCGGGCCGCCTCGCGGGCCACGTCGACGGCAGCCGTCAGCACCGGGTCTGGCTCGGTCACGGTCGCGCTGTCGGTCACGGTGGGCTCCTCGTGGGCGGGCGCGGGCGCCTGGTGGTCGGACCGCGCCGGATCAGTGTGCGGGTCGCCAGCCGGCTGGTCCTGCGTCTCGCCGAGCCGGACCCCGAACATGCCGGATACCGTCTCGCCCACATCGCGCAACCTGCGCCGCACCCCAGTCACACCTCCAGTCCACCACCTCACGCTCGGGAGCACCGCATGCAGGCCCGCCGCCGCCGTCTCGCCGCCGCCCTGGGCGCGTCCGTCGCGCTCGTCGGCCTGACCGGCTGCGAGAAGCCGACCCCGATCGTCACGCTCTACACCGGCGGCACCAGTGTCTACGACACGGCGTACTCGTTCTGCTTCGACGGCCAGAACCCCGACGCGGAGCCGGGTACCCAGGGCGCCTGCCGCTTCGACACGGCCGGCGGCCGGCAGCCAAAGGTGCTGAAGGTGCGCCCGGGAGACTCGATCACCGTCGACGTGGACAAGGACCTCGCCGACGCAGGCTGGTTCGTCGCGCTGCGCGGCACCGGTGGCAGGAGCAGCCGGCTGGCCACACAGTCCGAGCACGTCGCGCGCTTCCAGCCCGACTTCAGCGTGTCGCCCACGTTCACCGTCGAGATCCAGAAGCTCGTCAGCCCCGCGGACAATGCCAAGACCGTGGGGGTCTGGCAGTTCGCAGTGATTCCGGGCTAGCCGACTTCCCAGGATGAGGGGGCCTCAGCCCTCCAGCTCGCTGGCGACGGCTCGCATGATCTGCGCCATTCGCTTGCCGGTCTCGCGGTCCGGGTGCTTGCCCCGGCGCAGTCCCGGGGCGACCCGCGACTCCAGCATTTTGATCATGTCTTCGAGCATCGTGCCGAGGTCTTCTGCGGGGCGCCGGGCGGTCGCGAGGGCGGGGGCCGGCTCGAGCACGGTGAGTGCAAGGGCCTGCTCGCCCCGCTTGCCGGCGGCGACACCGAACTCCACCCGGGCACCCGCCTTCAGCTCCTCGACGCCGGCCGGCAGCGCAGCCTTGGGCACGAAGACGTCGCCGCCGTCGTCGCGGGACACGAAGCCGAAGCCCTTGTCCCTGTCGTAGAACTTGACCTTGCCGGTGGGCACGTCGACCTCGTCCGCTCCTGCCGGCCGGGCGGCCGGGCGCCTCCGAGGCTTACCACGTCAGCGCGCCGGCACACCCCACGTACGCTCGGACCGGTGACGGGCACAGGTTCGCCTCGGCACGCCTCCCGAGGTGGCGCCCGGCCGGGGGACGGCCTGGTGCGCGCCGGGGCCGTCGTGTTCATCGTGGGCGTGGTCGCCGTGCTCGCCGCCGTCGTGCCGAGCGTGCTGAGCGGGCAGCCGGGGCGCGTGGTGCTCGTGGTGCTCGCCGGCTCACTGCTGCCGCTCGGCCTGGGCATCGCGTTGCTTGGCCTGCTGCGAGCCGCCCGGACCGGTCGTCGCAAAGGCCGCCGAAGGGCCCGTCACACCGCCTGACTGGCGCCAGCGGGCCGGAGCGCGTCGTTCAGCGAGCCCGACCGGAACAGTCCCGCTGCGACCTGCCCGTAGCCCTGCGCCCGGACCACCGCCAGGGCGGCCTGGTCGCAGGCCGCCAGCGCGACGGCGTCGAGCTCGACCCGGCAGGCGTCCTCCCCGAGGTCGCGCACCCGCACGTTGACGACCGCGACGCCGGCCTTCGCCAGGTGCCCGCGCAGGGCGCTCTCCGCCCGGTCGACGCGGGCTAGCCGGTACGGGGTGACGTCGACCCCGTACGCGATCCGGCTGGCCAGGCAGGCCAGTGCGGGCTTGTCGGCGGTCACCAGGCCCCAGCGCCGGCTGGCCTCGCGCACCTGCGCCTTGGTCAGGCCGGCGTCCAGCAGCGGTGTGACGGCGCCCCGCTCGGCCGCCGCACGGATCCCCGGCCGGAAGCCCGCGACGGCGTCGTCGGCGTTGGTGCCGGTCGCGACGTACGGCAGATCGAGCGACGCCGCGAGCGGGCGCAGCGTGTCGACCAACGTCGCCTTGCAGTGGAAGCAGCGGTCGGGGCCGTTCGCGACGTAGCCCGGCCGGTCCAGCTCGGCCGTCCCGGGGACGAGGTGCCGTACGCCGAGCGCGATGGCGTAGGCCCGGGCCGCGGGCAGCTCGGTGGCCGCCAGGCTCGCGCTCACGGCGGTCGCCGCGACCACCCGTCCGGTGCCCAGCGCCCGGACGGCTGCGGCGAGCAGCATCGCGGAGTCCGCGCCGCCCGAGAACGCCACCAGCACCCCGCCGAGCCCGCGCAGGGTCGTGTCGAGCGCGGCCAGCCGCTCGTCCAGGTCGTCCGTACCCACGCGCCGACAGTAGGCCGCCTCCCCTTCGGCAGAGCGCCTCCCCTTTGGCAGAGCGCTTCTGAGGCCTCCGAAAGTGACCTACCGAAGGGGAGACGTGCAGGTAGCCGTACGACCGGATGCTCGCGGCGCGATCGGGTGCGTGTGTCGAGCTTGCGAAGCGCACACACCGTGTTCGCGGGCGGGGCAGGGGCGTCCCACGTCCTCAGGAAGCCGCCCGCACCGGTCCGGCGGCGTCCGACTCGCCGGCCGGGGCGCCGTGCGGCGGTTCACCGAGCAGCCCCTGCCCGGCCGTCCCCGACCGCGCTCCCCCGGCGGTCGACCCCTCGTCCACACCCCCTGAGAGCACCAGCCCACCCTGCTCAGCCATGTCGGGCTCCCGTCCGCTCGTCGCCGTCCGCGGCAGTGCCCAGGCGGACCTGGGCGCAATCCGCCCGGGGCAGCCGTCCGGGTCTGCGCCGGTTAGCGTTGCGGGGATGGACACGTCGGCACGCAGCCTCGCCGACTGGCTGCGTGCGTGGCCGGACGAGCGGCTCGCGGCCCTGCTCAGGGCCCGGCCCGACCTGGCCGTGCCAGTGCCCCCCGACCTGGGGGTCCTGGCGGCCCGCGCGGGCGTACGACTGTCCGTGCTGCGCGCGCTCGAGCAGCTCGACGCGGCCGCCCTCGCCGTCGTCGACGCCCTGGTCCTGGCCGACGACCCGGCGACGATCAAGGACCTGCAGGTCCTGGCCGGCACGGCTTTCGCGCCAGCGCAGGTGCAGGCGTGCGTCGACCGCCTGCGCGCGGACGCACTGGTCTGGGGCGACGACGACGCGCTGCACCTGGTCGGCGCGGTACGCGAGGTCGCCGGCTCGGTCCCGGCGGGGCTCGGCCGCCCGGTGCTGGCCTGCCTGGCCCGGCACACCGACCGCCAGCTCGCCATCCTGTGCTGCGCGCTCGCCCTGCCCGCGGGCGCCGGCCTGGCCGGCATCGGTGAGCTGTTCGCCGATCCCGCTCGGCTCGGCGCGCTGCTCGCGCAGGTCGACGACCGCGGCCGACAGGTCCTGCACTCCCTCGTCGGCGGTCCGCCGCTCGGGCAGGTCCGCGACGCCATGCGGCCGATCGGCAGCGAGCAGCCCGACAGCCCGGTGCGCTGGCTGCTGGCGCACGCCCTGCTCGTCCCGGTCGACAGCGGCACCGTCGAACTCCCCCGGGAGGTAGGGCTGGCGATGCGCGGCGACGCGCCGCTCGGGCCGGTCCGCGCCGACCCGCCGGCGCTCGAGCTGTCGGCGCCCGGGGCCGGTGAGGTCGACCGGGCCGCGGCCCTCGCCGCCGCCGACACCGCCTCGCGCGTCGAGGCGCTGCTGGAGTCCTGGTCGGCCGACCAGCCGTCGGTGCTGCGCTCCGGCGGCGTCGGCGTGCGCGAGCTGCGGCGTACGGCCAAGGACCTCGACCTCCCCGAGAGCACCGCCGCGCTGCTCATCGAGGTGGCCGCCGGCGCCGGGCTGCTCGACCAGACGACCGGCATCGACCCCGACTGGGTGCCCACCCCGGCGTACGACACCTGGTCGGCGCAGCCACCCGAGCAGCGCTGGACGGTGCTGGCCCGCGCCTGGCTCGAGCTGCCAAGGCTGCCCGGGCTGATCGGGCAGCGCGACGACCGCGACCGGGTGCTCGCGCCGCTCGGCCCCGACCTGGAACGGCCCGGCGCGCCCGCCGACCGCCGGCGGGTCCTGGAGCTGCTCGCGGAGGCCCCGGCCGGCCGGGCGCCGACCCGCACGAGCGCGGTCGAGCTGCTCGTCTGGCGCGCACCGCGGCGGGGCGGCCGGATGCGCGACCGGGTCCTGGACCTGGCGCTCGGTGAGGCCGAGCTCATCGGGCTGACCGGCCGGGGCGGCCTGGCGTCGTACGCCAGGGTGCTGCTGGACGGCGACGACCGCGGCGCCGCCAAGAAGCTCCTGGACCTGCTGCCCGACCCCCTCGACCACGTCCTGGTCCAGCCGGACCTGACCGTCGTCGCGCCCGGCCCGCTGGAGCGCGGGCTGGCCCGCGAGCTGGCGCTGGTCGCCGACGTCGAGTCGACCGGCGGCGCCACCGTCTACCGGGTGGGCGAGGCGTCCGTACGACGGGCGCTCGACGCCGGGCGCAGCGCGAGTGACCTGCAGGAGCTGTTCCGCACCCGCTCGCGCACCCCCGTGCCCCAGGCGCTGACCTACCTGATCGACGACGTCAGCCGGCGGCACGGCCGGCTGCGGGTCGGCGTGGCGACGTCCTACCTGCGCTGCGACGACGAGGCGCTGCTCACCGAGGTCCTTGCGCACAAGCGGGCCGCGCCGCTGCGGCTGCGCCGGCTCGCGCCGACCGTCGTGACGAGCCAGGCTCCGGTCAACCAGCTGCTGGAGGACCTGCGCGCAATGGGCCACGCACCGGCCGCCGAGGCCCCGGACGGCGCGCTGCTGCTGACCCGCCCCGACGCCCGGCGCACCGCCTTACGCCCCCGCCCCGGCCGGTACGCCGAACCGGCGGCCCTCGCCGCCGAGCAGGCCGGGCTCGCGGTGAGCGCCCTGCGCGCCGGCGACCTCGCCGCCCGGGCCGCCCGCCGCGCGCCGGTGACCACGACGCACACCCGCACCCCCGACACCCTGGCGTTCCTGCAGCAGGCCGCCCGCGAGCACCGGCAGGTGTGGATCGGCTACGTCGACGCGCAGGGCCGCTCCACCTCGCGGGTCGTCGAGCCGAGATCGGTCGAGGGCGGCTACGTCTCCGCGTACGACCATCTGCGCCAGGAGGACCGGACGTTCTCGATCCATCGGATCACCGGCGTTGCCGACGTCGACCCGGAAGGTGCCTGAGCCCGTGTGTGTTGGAGAGTCCGATGACCACTGACGGACCGCTGATCGTGCAGAGCGACAAGACGCTGCTGCTCGAGGTCGACCACCCGATGGCCGCCGAGTGCCGGCAGGCGATCGCCCCGTTCGCCGAGCTCGAACGCTCCCCCGAGCACGTCCACACCTACCGGCTGACGCCGCTCGGCCTGTGGAACGCGCGGGCCGCCGGGCACGACGCCGAGCAGGTCGTGGACGCGCTGGTGCGCTTCAGCCGCTACGCGGTGCCGCACGCCCTGCTCGTCGACGTCGCCGACACGATGGACCGCTACGGCCGGCTGCGCCTGGAGAACGACCCGGTGCACGGCCTGGTCCTGCGTACGACCGACCGCGCGGTGCTCGAGGAGGTCGTACGCAACAAGAAGGTCAGCCCGTTGCTCGGTGAGCGGCTCGACCCCGAGACGATGCTGGCCTTCCCGTCCGAGCGCGGCCGGCTCAAGCAGGCACTGCTCAAGGTCGGCTGGCCGGCCGAGGACCTCGCCGGCTACGTCGACGGTGAGGCGCACGAGATCGGCATGCGCGAGGATGGCTGGCACCTGCGCGACTACCAGCAGCTCGGGGTCGACGGCTTCTGGCACGGCGGCTCCGGCGTCGTGGTGCTGCCCTGCGGCGCCGGCAAGACGATCGTCGGCGCCGCCGCGATGGCCCGGGCCAGCGCGACGACGCTCATCCTGGTCACCAACACCGTCTCCGGGCGGCAGTGGAAGGACGAGCTGCTCAAGCGCACGACCCTGACCGAGGAGGAGATCGGCGAGTACTCCGGCGAGAAGAAGGAGATCCGGCCGGTCACCATCGCGACCTACCAGGTGATGACCACCAAGCGCAAGGGCGAGTACGCCCACCTCGAGCTGTTCGGGGCGCGCGACTGGGGCCTGGTCGTCTACGACGAGGTGCACCTGCTGCCCGCGCCGGTGTTCCGGATGACCGCCGACCTGCAGTCGCGGCGCCGACTGGGCCTGACGGCCACGCTGGTCCGCGAGGACGGCCGCGAGGGCGACGTGTTCAGCCTGATCGGCCCGAAGCGCTACGACGCGCCGTGGAAGGACATCGAGGCACAGGGCTACATCGCGCCCGCCGACTGCACCGAGGTCCGCGTCACGATGACCGACGCCGAGCGCCTGACGTACGCCACCGCCGAGCCGGAGGAGAAGTACAAGGTCGGTGCGACCGCGCACACCAAGGTCGCCGTCGTCCGCAAGCTCGTCGAGACCCACCCCGACGACCAGGTGCTCGTCATCGGCGCGTACCTGGACCAGCTCGACGAGCTCGGCGCGGCACTGGACATGCCGATCATCCAGGGCTCGACCAAGAACGCCGAGCGGCAGCGCCTCTACGAGTTGTTCCGCACCCGGCAGATTCCCGGCCTGGTGGTCAGCAAGGTCGCGAACTTCTCGATCGACCTGCCGGAGGCCTCCGTCGCCATCCAGGTCAGCGGCACGTTCGGCTCGCGGCAGGAGGAAGCGCAGCGGCTCGGCCGGGTGCTGCGCCCGAAGGCCGACGGCCGTACCGCGCACTTCTACACGGTGGTCTCCCGCGACACCCTGGACCAGGAGTACGCCGCACACCGCCAGCGCTTCCTCGCCGAGCAGGGGTACGCCTACACGATCGTCGACGCGGACGATGTGCTGAGCGGCTGAGCTGCGGTGCGATGCTCGCCTACCGTGTCGCCGTGAGCCTCTCCGACGCCCGTACCGCCGTGCAGCACGACCTGCACGGCCGCTGGGACACGCTGCTCGAGCAGGCGGCCGCGCATCGCGCGTGGTGGCTCCAGCAGTGGCCGGACGGCGACCCGTACGTGCCCGGCCTGCTCGCCCAGGACGTACAGGAGGCGGTGCACGAGCGCGGCGACCCGCTGTGGCCACTGTGCCCGACCTGCCGCGACCATGCGCTGTTCGTCGAGCCCGACCTCGGCGAGGACGCCTTCTGGGTGTGCCACCGCAGCGGCCTCCCGATCGCCGAGGTCGGGCGGCTCCCTGACCAGCCTGTTCGGACCCCCGTCGAGCCGTGACCGCGCGGCCCACCCGCTAGCGGCGCTGGCCGGGTGCGCGTGGCGGGTCGCGGGGCAGCGTCACGGGATGGCGTACGCACCCCTCGACGTGCCGGAGGTTGACCGCCCCGAGCCGGTCGACGCAACGGCTCGCGAGGTTGTCCTTGATCCCCGGGCTCAGCTCGTCGGGCAGGTCGTACGCCAGCCAGCCGCCGTGGCTGTCGCGACGCGTGCCGACCCTGCTGACGAGCACCAGCGACTCGGGGTAGGGCTGCAGCGCCTCGCGGATCAGGGCGTTCGCGACGTCGGGACCGCGGTACTGCGCGGTGTCGACGTGGTCGACGTGGTCGACGCCGAGCTCGATGGCCCGGCGCAGCACCGGCTCAGTCCAGGACGGCCGGCGCCAGCTCCGCCCAGTCGTCCTGCGGGGCGTCGAACGCGTCCGCGCCCAGCACCTGCAGGCACACGTGCGAGGCGCCGGCATCCAGATGCTCCTGCACGCGCCGCCGGATCGCCTCGACACCGCGTACGACCATCGCGTCCTTGAGCCGGTCGCTGCCGCCGCGCCCGAAGTCCTCGTCACCGAAGCCCTGCCGTACCCAGCTGGCCCGGTAGTTCGGCAGCCCGGTGTAGATCTCCAGGTGCCAGTGCGCCCGCCGGCGCCACTCCTGCACGTCCGCGCCGAGCACGACGGCCTGCTCGACCGCCAGCACCGGCCCCTCGCCGAGCACCTCCCGGGCCCGCGCGGTGAGCTCCGGCGTCACGAGGTATGGGTGGGCGCCCTGCGCGCGGTCGCGGGCCAGCTCGAGCATCTTCGGGCCGAGCGCCGCGAGCACCCGGGGCGGCGGCGGCTCCCCGCCGGCGGCGGCGTACGGCGCGGTGTCCATCGCCTCGAGGTACCCGGCCATCGCGGCCAGCGGCTTGTCGTACAGGTGACCGCGCATCCGCTCGACCAGCGGGGCATGGCTGACGCCGAGCCCGAGGACGAACCGCCCGGGGAACGCCGCCTCAAGGGTGCGGGCGGCGGCGTTCGCCGACACGGCATCACGGCCGTAGATGCTCGCGATGCCGGTCGCGACGACCATCCGCTGGCTCGCCGACAGGTAGACCTGTGCGGCTGTGAACGCCTCCCGGCCGTACGCCTCGCCGAACCACAGCGCGCCCCAGCCCTGGGCGTCGAGCGCGGCGACGGCGTCCCGGGCGGCAGGGACCTCCAGCGCGTCGAGGGCAGCCGTCCAGATCCCGACCCGGCCGAGCACTAGCCCAGTCCCCGCGAGTCCTGCTTGAGCGCCGTGTCGACCGTCAGCGCACTGGCGATGACCAGCGACAGCAGCGGGTCCTGCAGCGGTCGGTGAATCTGCACGACGTAGTTGTCGGCGGTGGTGAACAGGGTCTTCGCGACCCCCTCGAAGGTCTTCTTGATCTTCGCGACCTCGGTGCCCGACTCGTCGAGGATGCTGAAGTCCCAGGCCCGCCAGTTCTGCGCGTTCAGCGAACCCACCTGCCGACCACCGCTCAGCAAGCCGAACCGGATCTTGCCGAAGACGTTCTGCTGTACCAGCTGACCGATCTCGCCCACCCCCGGCTTCTCCACCACCACTCGGCTCTTGACGAACTTGGCCGGCCGGGTGAGTAGCAGCACCGGCACGCCGGCGGCGTCGCGGACTTCGAGCCGGTGGGTGAGGTACTGGTCGACGCTGGAGACGAAGCGCAGTACCTTCTTCAGCCCACTCTGGCCGACCTCGACGACGCTGCCGAGCGGCCGGCCGGCCTGGTCGTAGACGGCGTACTCGTTGGTCAGCTCGATGAGCTTGGCCTTCTGGTTGACGACCAGCACCGGCTCGGTGAACAGCGTCCCGGCGCCCCCTTCCGCGGGCGCCAGGCCGGCGCGCCGCTGCACTTGGTCCTTGACGTACGCCGGGGTCGAGGTCTGTACCGGGGCGCTTCCGTCCGGCAGTGGGCTGGTCGTCGGCACACCGTCCTTGACGACCGCGTCGGTCCAGCGGCCGCCATCCCACCAGCGCAGGTCGAAGGTCGTCGCGGGGTCGGCGTACCAGCCGGGCTGAGGCGTCGTCATGCCGGCGATCGTGCCGTACCGGCGGGCAGCACCGCCCGGCTGGCGTGGCCGGTGCCGGATCGGGCAGGCTCGCCGGCATGACCGCACCAGTCGTCCCGACCGACTCCCTCACGCTGCCGGGCGGCGGCGCGATGCCGCTGCTCGGCTTCGGAACCTGGCAGCTCACCGGCCCCGATGCCGAGACGGCGACCGCCGCGGCGCTGGCCGCCGGCTACCGCCACCTGGACACCGCGACCGTCTACGGCAACGAGCGGGAGGTGGGGCGGGCCCTTGCCGCCAGCGGCGTACCGCGCGAGGAGGTCTTCCTGACCAGCAAGCTGCCGCCGGACCGCGCCGACTGGGCGCGCGCAACCCTCGAGCAGTCCCTCGAGCAGCTCGGCGTGGACGCGCTCGACCTGTGGCTCGTGCACTGGCCCGCAGAACGCGACAACGTCGAGCTCTGGCAGGCGCTGCTGGCCGCGCAGGACGACGGACTCGCGAAGGACATCGGGGTCAGCAACTTCGGGCTCGACCTGCTCGACGAGGTCACCGACGGCACCTCCGTCGCTCCGGCGGTCAACCAGATCCGCTGGAGCCCGCTGCTGTTCGACGCCGCGGTGCTCGCGGGGCACCGGGAGCGCGGGACCGTGCTCGAGGGATACAGCGCGCTGAAGGGCGGCACCCTCGACAACCCGATGATCATGCAGATCGCCGAGCGGCTGGAGCGGACTGCGGCGCAGGTCATCGTCCGCTGGCACCTCCAGCACGGCACCGTCGTCATCCCGCGCTCGACCAATCCGGCGCGGATCGCTTCAAACGCCGACGTCGGTGGCTTCACCCTCAGCGACGCCGACATGACGGCGATGGACGGCCTCGGCAGCTGACCGCGCGAGCGCTCCGAGGCGCCAGCCGTCCGCGGCGCGTTCCTCGACGGCTCCTCCTCCGACATCGTGTGCTGGTCCTGCTCACTGAGCACACGATGTCCACCCTCCGCGAGCCTGGCTGAGTGTGCGGACGGCTGAGCCTGGCGGACTTCGGGTGTCCCTCCCGCGGCGCGAGCACACCATGTCGGGGTGGCGCGATCCCGAGGTCCCGCTCGGCGACACCGACGTGTCGTGGGCACGATGTCCGGCTGGGCACTGTCAGCGCAGCGCGCGTGCGGCGGTGGTGTCCAGCACCAGCAGAAAGCCGCCCTGCACCAGGACGGCCGCCCCGTCCCAGCGCCAGCGGCCGTCGCGCACCAGCCAGGCCCCGGCGGTCAGGTAGCCAAGATCCAAACCCGCGTTGACCAGCAGCACGCGCCTCAGCCGCTCCGGGTCGGTCGCTCCGCGGCGGCGCGCACCGACCAGGGCGATGACCCCGTCCACCGCGCCCCACACGACGGTCTGCCTTCCGAAGCTGCGGGTCCCAGGCCGGAGCCAAAGCGCCGACCCGAGCGCAAGCGAGCCCGCCGCCCAGCCGCCGAGGACCCGGGTCAGCCGTTGCTCCACGTCCCTCACCACCTGAGCCTGCCGCACCCAGCGCCGTTGTGCCGAGAGCAGCCCCGCATCGGCGGGGTGGGCCGCAGCGCCATGGCTGCCGGACGACTCGCCGGCCACGGACGGGCGTAGCGCCGCCGCCGTGCAGCACGAGGGCGGCATGACGTTGGGCATCACCGGAGCGACCGGCGCCGTCGGCGGCCGCGTCGCGCGCCTGCTCGCCGAGCGGGGGCTGCCCCAGCGGCTGGTCGTCCGCGACCCGTCGCGCGCCCCTGAGCTTCCCGGTGCCACGGTCGCGCAGGCGGCGCACGACGACCCGGCAGCGATGCGCTGCGCCTTCAAGGGGGTGCAGACGCTGCGCCGGGGAGCTCTTTGCGGGTGAACTGCGCGCGCGGTGCCACCAGCAGGTCGGGTTGCAGCTCGGTGTTTTCCGCGAGCGCGACCGCGAACGGCGCCAGCACCACCTTGAGCTCGGCCGGGCAGCCGGTCCGCAGCAGCAGATACGGGTTGCCGGCCATGTCCTGATGCGGGAGAACCGGGCCCGGGCTCACGATCAGAGTCCCTTCGATGAGCTTGTAGCGACGGCCGTCATCGGGCAGATCCCCTAGGTCCGCGCGGGTCATCGGACTCGAGAGAGGTCGAGCGGTCACGTACGTCACGGCGGTCGACCTGATTCCTCGGGACGGGTCGCGTCAAAGGCTGGCCCGGTTCCCACCCGTGCGCCTAGGCCAGCCGGCGAACTGTGGACAAGCCCTCATAGCGCGGCGTCGCGCTGGTAACCAAGCTCTCGCCCCAGCGCCGTGGACGCGACCTGCACCAGCGAACCGGGTCGGCCGTGCAGGCCGTCCCGGTACTCGCCGTACTCCACCGAGCGCTGACACAGCCGAAGGGCGGCCCTCCGCGAGGAGGACCGCCCTTCGGGTCGATGCAGGTGCGTGGACTAGAAGTCCATCCCGCCCATGCCGCCCATGCCGCCGTCGCCCATGCCGCCGCCGCCACCGGCCGGGGCCTTCTCCGGCTTGTCGGCGATGACCGCCTCGGTGGTCAGGAACAGCGCCGCGATGCTCGCGGCGTTCTGCAGCGCCGAGCGGGTGACCTTGGCCGGGTCGATGATCCCGGTCGCGATCATGTCGACGTACTCACCGGTCGCGGCGTTGAGCCCCTGACCGGTCTCCAGGTTGCGGACCTTCTCGACCACCACGCCACCCTCGAGGCCGGCGTTGACGGCGATCTGCTTGAGCGGGGCCTCCAGCGCCAGGCGCACGATGTTGGCGCCGGTCGCCTCGTCGCCGACCAGGTCCAGCTTGTCGAACGCGGTCTTGCTGGCCTGCAGCAGGGCCACGCCACCACCGGCGACGATGCCCTCCTCGACGGCCGCCTTCGCGTTGCGCACGGCGTCCTCGATACGGTGCTTGCGCTCCTTGAGCTCCACCTCGGTGGCCGCCCCGACCTTGATGACAGCCACGCCGCCGGCCAGCTTCGCGAGGCGCTCCTGGAGCTTCTCGCGGTCGTAGTCGGAGTCGGACTTCTCGATCTCGGCGCGGATCTGCTGGACGCGACCGGAGATCTGGTCGGCGTCGCCACCGCCCTCGACGATAGTGGTCTCGTCCTTGGTGATGGTGACCTTGCGGGCCCTGCCCAGCAGGTCCAGGCCGGCGGTGTCGAGCTTGAGGCCGACCTCCTCGGAGATGACCTGCGAGCCGGTCAGGATCGCGATGTCCTGCAGCATGGCCTTGCGGCGGTCGCCGAAGCCGGGCGCCTTGACGGCGGCCGACTTGAAGGTGCCACGGATCTTGTTGACCAC
>JBKJQN010000044.1:0-20068 GCA_046593925.1 Mycobacteriales bacterium | reverse complement strand
GTCATCGAACCGGTCCCACTTGGCCAGCAGCGTGGCGGTGAAGCCCTTCACGCTGGTCAGCGGGGAACGCAGCTCGTGGGCGACCGTGCTGACCAGGTCGGCGCGGCTGCGGTCGGTACGTTCGCGCGCCCGGTCGTCGCGCAACGCCACGACCAGCCGCTCGAGGACACCCGACGCCGCGCGCAGGTACGACGCCGTGACGAGCACGCCACGCCCGGTGGGAAGGACCAACCGCCGCTCGGGCTGGCGGGTCCGGGTCGCCAGCCCGGTGTACGGGTCGGTGCACGCCCACCAGTCGCGGCCCTGGTCGTCGACCAGCGGCAGCACCTTGCGGTAGTCGAGCCCGAGCAGTGCTTCGACGGGCGTGCCGAGGATCCGTGCTGCCGCAGGGTTCAGTGCCACGACCGCACCGGTGGCGTCGGCGACGACGACCCCGTCGGGCAGGTCGTCGTAGGCCGAGGCGTCGGTCACGTCGCCTCCCGGTCCGGCTCGTCCGCACCGCGAGAGGTGCTGGTGAGCGACACCCTATGTCGGCAGGAACCGGACGCGGTGCGCGTTTGCCGAGGCGTAGAGGCACACCGCGGCTGCAGCGGCCAGGTTCAGCGACTCCGCGCGGCCGTGCAGAGGCACCCGCACGCGGCGGTCGGCAGCCGCCAGAACCTCCGGTGCAAGGCCGTGCGCCTCGGTGCCGAACAGCCACGCCGTCGGCGCTACCAGCGCCCCGGAGTCGGCGAGCAGGTCAAGGTCGTCCTCGCCGGAGCCGGTCGTCGCGAGCACGCCGACGCCGCGGGCCCGCAGCATCTCGATGGCCACCAGGACGGGCAGCCCGGTGATCACAGGCAGGTGCCACAGGCTGCCGGCGGAGGCGCGTACGCACTTGCCGCCGTAGGGATCGGTGGAGCCCTCGGTGAGCAGGACGGCGTCGGCCCCGGCCGCATCGGCTGTCCGGATGACGGTGCCTGCGTTGCCGGGGTCGTTCACGGCGTCGAGCACCGCAACGAGGCGGGGGGTCGCGGGCAGCCGGTCCGGTGAGGTGTCCAGCAGCGCGGCGACGCCGACGACCCCCCGCGGTGCGACGGTCTCGGCCATGACGGCCAGCACCGCCGGGCTGACCCGTGTGACGGGGGTGCCAGCTGTGCGCGCGGCGTCCTCGACGTCGGCGACGCCCGTGCTGAACAGTTCCAGCAGGCCACCCGCCGCGAGCGCTTCGCGAACGGCCTGCGGCCCCTCGACGATGAACTGCCGCTGCGCCGCGCGGGCCGAGCGGCGGTGCAGTCGTCGTACCGCCTGGACCCGCGGTGAACGGGTCGAGGTCAGCTCCGCTGGGGTCGGAGTCGGGCTGCCGGGTGACCTGCCGTCAGGTGACCGGGTCAGGCGACGTCCCGGTCGGCCGTGCCCGCGCTCTGCGCCCGGGCGTCGACCGGCAGCGCTGCCCGGGCAACCTCGACGAGCACCGCGAAGGCCGGCGCGTCGGTGACGGCCAGGTCGGCGAGGACCTTGCGGTCAACCTCGACGCCCGCGGCCTTCAGGCCCTGGATGAGGCGGTTGTAGGTCATCCCGTTCAGGCGCGCCGCCGCGTTGATGCGCTGGATCCACAGCTGCCGGAAGTCGCCCTTTCGCTTCTTGCGGTCGCGGTAGGAGTAGGTGGCCGAGTGGAGCAGTTGCTCCTTGGCCTTGCGGTAGAGCCGGCTGCGCTGGCCGCGGTAGCCGCTGGCCAGCTCGAGCGTCTCGCGCCGCTTCTTGTGGGCGTTGACTGCCCTTTTCACGCGTGCCACGGGGGTCCGTCCTTGTCGTCAGGTCTGGCGTCGGGTGGGCGGGCTAGCGACCGAGCAGCTTCTTGACCGTCTTGAGGTCGGCCGCGGCAACCTGCTGCGTCCCGGTCAGCCGCCGCGTCACCTTGCTGGCCTTGTGCTCGAGCAGGTGGCGCTTGCCGGCACGCTGGAACAGCAGCTTGCCGGTCCCGGTCACCTTGAAGCGCTTCTTGGCGCCGCTGTGCGTCTTCTGCTTGGGCATGGGGTGTGCCGTCGTCCTTCTGGTCACGGTGCTCGGGTGCGGCGCTCGGGCGAGTGGGTCGTCCGGGTCAGGCGGTCTCGACCGCCTGTGGGGCGGGACGCGGCGGCGGGCCGGGTCGAGCCGGCGGGGTCGGCCGCGCGGGCTGGGCCTTCGCGGGCCGGGGCTTCGGGGCCGGCTCGGCCGTGGTGGCTGGGGCCGACGGGGCGGGCTGGGCCTTGGTCGCCGGCTCGGCCGTGGTGGCCGGGGCAGGCTGGGCCTTGGTCGCCGGGGCGGGCTGGGCCTGCGGGGCGGGCTGGGCCTTGGTCGCCGGGGCAGGCGGGGCCTGCGGGGCAGGCGGGGCCTGCGGGGCGGGCTGGGCCTGCGGGGCGGGCTGGGCCTGCGGGGCGACGCTGTCGGCAGCGGGGGCCTCGGCCCGACGGTCATCAGCCTTCGACGCCGCGTCGGCCTTCTTCAGGTCCGCGGCATTCTTGTGCGGGGCCAGCACCATGATCATGTTGCGGCCGTCCTGCTTGGGTGCGGCCTCGACGAAACCGAGTTCCTGGACGTCCTCGCCGAGCCGCTGGAGGAGCCGGTAGCCCAACTCGGGGCGCGACTGCTCGCGGCCACGGAACATGATCGTGATCTTGACTTTGTCACCCTGCTTGAGGAAGCGGACGACGTGCCCCTTCTTGGTCGCGTAGTCGTGTGGGTCGATCTTTGGGCGGAGCTTCATCTCTTTGATGACGGTGAGAACCTGGTTCTTCCGGCTCTCGCGCGCCTTCTGCGCCGCCTCGTACTTGAACTTCCCGTAGTCCATGAGCTTGCAGACCGGCGGTCGAGCCATCGGAGCGACCTCGACGAGATCGAGGTCGCTGTCCTGGGCGAGCTTGAGAGCCTCGCCGATGACGACGATGCCGACCTGCTCACCATTCGGACCGACCAGGCGCACCTCGGGCACGCGGATCCGGTCGTTGATGCGGGGTTCAGCGCTGATGGGGCCTCCTGGGTGAGTGCACGGCAGGGGCCCGACATGCTGACGGGCCCCGCACGACGCACAGGGCCCACTCACCCGCCGCGTAGCGGGCACGGTCCGCCCGCACTCGGTAGAAGTGCTGCGAACCGACCGGACCCGTCACCACCGGCGGACCGGGGTGGACAGGTGGGAGGTGGGACCTCCGCTTTCGCGACACGTCCCCATCCGCCGCTCTCCGGTTGGGGAAGCGTTCGGACAGGATCGTGCCGGGTCGCCCTGCAAGACTAGCAGGGTGAGCGTCCCAGACCCGCACCCGAGCGCCCTACCCGAGCCGAGGGCAGCGCCGGGCCGCTCGGCGCGGAATGCTGAGCGCGACCTCGCCGATGTACCCGCGGCCGAGGTCGTGGCAGCGGCCGCGGTTCATCTGATGAGCGCGGCAGCAGTCAAGTGTGGCCTCGCCGAAGAGGGCGCCACGGCGCTCGACCTCGACGAGGCCCGCAAGCTCATCACGGCGCTGGCGGGTCTGGTGGCCGCGGCCCGCATCGATCTCGGCGTACATGCCGCGCCGCTGCTGGACGGGCTGCAGGCGCTGCAGGCGGCCTTCCGGGAAGCCTCCCGCGAGCCGGACCCCCCCGGCGAGGGACCGGGCGAGCGGCTGACGCGGGGGCGGTGACCCACCGGGGTCGCCCCGGCCGAGGCCTACCGGCGGCGCAGCATCCTGCGCGACGGGAGCGCCAGGGGCTCGCCGGGACCGTCCTCGGGGACGGCAGCCAGGTCCAGGCCGTCCGGCGGCAGGGCGCTGCCGAGCCGGAGTCGCACCCGGTCGGCCAGGGCGGCGAGCCCGGCGGGCGGCAGGTCGGTGACCAGGCCAAGGACGGGGCCGTCGGGGCCGGCCAGCAGGCGGGCCGCGCGGACGGGCTCTCGGGCGAGCGCCCGGGTGAGTGCCGCCAGTAGCCCGGGAGGCGCCGCCGGCCCGGCCACCAGGTCGATCTCGGCGGCGCGGGTCGACAGGTCCGCGCCCGGCACCGGCACCCGCCCGGCGGCGAGCTCGCGCAGCGCGGGGCCGCTGACGGTGAGCGCCCGGCCGGTGGGGTCGAGCAGCAGCGCCACGGCCCCGTCGTCGAGCGCCGTCCGGCAGGCCAGCGGGCCGGCAACCGGTACGGGACGGGCCTGCGGCCGCCAGCGTTGCACCTGGTGACCATCGAGGAACGCCGGCAGAGCCCGGGCGCCGCGTGCCGACACCAGGCTGAGGAGCGACAGCTGCGCCGCTGACTCCTGCCGCAGGCCTGCGGTCGCGGCCGACTCGGTCGCCAGTGCCCGCGCCGACAACGCCAGGAACACCCGGGCGGTGGTGAGCGCGGCCAGCACCTCGCCGTAGGCCGCCGCGGAGCCGTCGTGGGCCAGCAGCGCCGCCGCCAGCCTGGGGTCCGGGCTGCCGTCTTCGGCCGGGCGGCTGCCCCCCGCCGGGCTGCCGTCTTCGGCCGGGCGGCCACCCACCGCCGGGCCGCCCTCGTCGGCAGGGCGGCTGTCCCCCGACCGGCCGGCGACCGACTGCCCGCGGTAGTCGGGTCGGGGACCGTTCACGGGCGTCGCGAGGCGGCCAGCAGATCGCGCAGCGCGAGCACGGCTCGTACAGCACGCTCCCGGTCGTTGGCCTGGACCGCGAGCAGCGCGACTGTGTCGTCGTCCTGCAGGTCCAGGCTCGCCCACGACGATCCCTCGTCCAGGCGCACCCCGCGGACGACCTGCCAGGGCAGGGCTTTCTCGCCGAGCACGTTGCGGATCCGGATGCCGGTGACGTCGGCCTCGACCCGCGCGCGCGTCAGGCTGAGGACCGCCCCGGCCGCCAGGGCGCCGAGCACCACCATCGCCACCTGGTCGGCCAGCCCGAAGATCTGGGCGCCGCCGCCCGCGCGCAGGCTGAACGCCACGACCGTGAAGACGACGAACAGCAGCCCGGCGGCCAGCCGGCAGACCCGGGTGAGCCGCTGCGGCCGTACGACAACCCGGTCGGGAACGCCGGTCACCGGGGCTGCCGACCACTGACGGCGACGGCCAGCAGGGTGAGCGCAGCGCCGACGACCGTGAACGCCGACAGGCCGGCTCCAGCGGCCGGTACGACGGCGTCGAGCAGCACTGCGCCGACCAGCTGCCCGGCAATCACCGCCAGGCCGAGCCGCAGGACCCCGAGGGTGCGCACTATCGCGGCGGCGACCGCGACGAAGGCGACGCCCATCGGGCCGCCCAGGTAGAGGTAGGCATGGTCGAGGCCGGGCCAGGGCCCGACGTCGACGCCGTGCAGCGCCGCCCGCAGCCCCAGGCCGAGCAGCAGGGCGGCCGTGCCGACGACGAAGTTGAGCAAGGTCGCCACCCCGGCGTCGCCGGTCGCGGTACGGACCCGCCCGTTGAGAGCCTGCTGCAGGGCGGTCAAGAACCCAGCCAGCACGACCAGGCCGAGCAGCACCGGGGCCAGGTCCTTCGTGCCCCGGCCGAGCACACTGACGGCGACTGCCAGCAGGCACAGCAACGCTCCGGTGAGCCGTGGGCCGGTCAGCGACCGCTGCCCGCCAGGGCCAATGCCGAGGCGGTCGACGACTACCCCTCCCCCGGTCTGGCCGGCGACCAGCCCGACGGTGAGCAGCGCCACGCCGAGCCGGGGCGCGGCGGCCGCCCCGACCGCGACCAGGGTGGCGCCCCCGAGGCCGGCAAAGCGCTCCCACCACGACGTTGTCCGTATCCGGCCGACAGCGCGGCGGGTCTGCGGACGCAGCAGCACGTACGCGGCGATGCACAGCAGGCCGGTTCCGAACGACACAGCGGCGGTGAGCAGGGCGTCGCCCAGAATTCCTTTGAGCTCGCCGTTGAGGCGCTGCTGCACGGCGACCAGCGCGCCGGAGCCGACGGCCGCACCGAGGGCGACCCGCTGGGTGGTGTCGGCGGACCGCTCGAGGACCGGCGCCGCCACTACTCGACGATCTTGGAGATCGGCAGCTCGAGGATGTCGCGCGCGCCGGCCGCCCGCAGGGCCGGGATGAGCTCGTTGACGCCGCGCTTGGGCACGACGGTCTCGAGCGCCCGAGCGTCGCCGCTCGCCAGGCTCATCACGGTCGGCGAGCTCATCGCCGGGAGCACCGCGAGCACGGCCTCGAAGCGTTCGAGGTCGACGTTGAGCTTGAGCAGCACGTGGCCCTTGGCCCGCAGGGCGCCCTGCAGCAGCAGGATGATGTCCTCCATGGCGGCGCGCTTGGCCGGGTCGTCGTGCGCCTCGCGGTTGGCGATCAACTCGGTACGGCTGGTCAGCAACGTCGCGATGACCTTGAGCCCGGCCTTGCGCAGCGACGAGCCGGTCTCGGTGAGGTCGACGATCGCGTCGACGATGTCCGGGATCTTGGCCTCGGTGGCGCCGTGGCTGGTGAACACCTTGGCCTTGACGCCGTGCTCCTCGAGGTAGCGGCGGGTCGTCTCCGGCATCTCGGTCGAGATCCGCACCCCGTCGGGCAGGTCGGCGGCGCAGGCCCACGGCGACTCCCGTGGCACCGCGAGGACGACGCTGACGACCGCCTCGCCGGCCCGGCCGCCGCCGATCTCACCCAGGCTGACGACGTCGGCTCCGGTCTCAGTGATCCAGTCGCGGCCGCTGATCCCAAGGTCGAAGATCCCCTGCTCGACGTAGGTCGGGATCTCCTGGGGGCGCAGGAAGCGCACCTTGTCGATGCGCGGGTCGTCGATCCGGGCGTGGTAGTCGCGGTCGGAGCCGCGCACGACGGTCAGGTCGGCGGCGCCGAACAGGTCGAGGACCTGCTTCTCCAGGCTGCCCTTGGGCAGGACGACGGCGAGCACGGGTGTCCTTCGGGGTCGGTGGGGTGGTCGGCGGTGCTAGCCGCCGGTACGCAGGGCGCGCAGCGTGCGGGCGGTGTCCAGGGCGGCGAGAACCGCCTGGCGGCCCTTGTCCTCGGACGAGCCGGGCAGGCCGGCGCGGTCCAGGGCCTGCTGCTCGGTGTCGCAGGTCAGCACACCGTTGCCGACTGGGGTCCGGCAGTCCAGCGACACCCGGGTGAGCCCGGCGGTGACTGCGTCGCAGACGTACGCGAAGTGCGGGGTGCCGCCGCGCAGCACCAGGCCGAGCGCGACGACGGCGTCGTGGTGGCCGGCCAGCGCCTGCGCGACGACGGGCAGCTCGACCGCCCCGCTGACCCGGACCACGATCGGCTCGTCTATGCCGCAGTCCTTCGCGGTACGCAGCGCGGAGGCCAGCAGCGCGTCGGTGACCAGCTCGTGCCATCGCGTCGCGACGATGGCCAGGCTCAGCCCCTTGCCGTCGACCAGCGAGAACGCCGGCGCCCCCGTGCCGCTCACGAATCCCCGGACTCCAGCGGCAGACTGTCGGCCGCCGCCTCCGTCTGCTCGTCCTCGAAGGCGGCCAGGCCGGGCAGGTCGTGGCCCATCCGGTCGCGCTTGGTCTTGAGGTAACGCAGGTTCTCCGGCGTCGCGAGCGTCGGTAGCGGTACCCGCCCGATGATCTCCAGGCCGAAGCCCTCGAGGCCGTCGCGCTTGTTCGGGTTGTTGCTGAGCAGCCGCATGCTGCGGACCCCGAGGTCACCGAGGATCTGCGCGCCGGTGCCGTAGTCGCGGGCATCGGCAGGTAGCCCGAGCTCGAGGTTGGCGTCGACGGTGTCGGACCCGGTGTCCTGCAGCTGGTAGGCCTGCAGCTTGTGCATCAGGCCGATACCCCGGCCCTCGTGTCCGCGGACGTACAGCACCACCCCGCGGCCGGCCTCGGCGACGGCTGCCAGGGCAGCGGACAGCTGCGGGCCGCAGTCGCAGCGCCGGGAGCCGAACACGTCGCCGGTCAGGCACTCGGAGTGCACCCGTACCAGCACATCCTCGCCGTCCCCGATCTCACCCCGGACCAGGGCGATGTGCTCGATGCCGTCCAGCAGCGAGTCGTAGCCGACCGCCCGGAACTCGCCGTGCTCCGTGGGGATCCTGGCCTCAGCGACCCGTTGCACCTGGCTCTCGGTGCGCCGCCGGTAGGCGACCAGGTCCGCGATGGAGATAATCGCGAGGCCGTGCTCGGCGGCGAATGCGGTGCACTCCTCCAGTCGCGCCATGTCGCCCTCGTCCTTCTGCGACACCAGCTCACACAGCACGCCGGCCGGGCGCAGGCCGGCCAGCCGGGCCAGGTCGACGGCCGCCTCGGTGTGCCCCGTCCGGCGGAGCACACCGCCCTCGCGGGCCCGCAGCGGCACGACATGACCGGGCCGGGTGAACTCGGTCGGCGCGGAGTCCGCTGCGGCAAGCAGCCGGATCGTGCGGGCCCGGTCGGTCGCGGAGATGCCGGTGCTGACGCCCTCTCGGGCGTCGACGGTCACGGTGTACGCCGTCCCGCGCTTGTCCTGGTTGGTGTGGAACATCGGCGGCAGGTCCAGCCGGTCGCAGTCGGACTCGGTGAGCGGCACGCAGACGTAGCCCGAGGTGTAGCGGACCATGAACGCCACCAGCTCCGGGGTCGCGAGCTCGGCAGCGAAGATCAGGTCGCCCTCGTTCTCGCGGTCCTCATCGTCCACGACGACCACCGCCCGGCCGGCCTTGATCTCGTTGATCGCATCGTCGATGCTCGACAGGCCCTGCTGTGTCACGACGCGTCCTCCGTACGGGCGTTGCTGCCCGGGACTACGCCCGCCAGCAGGAGTTTCTCGAGATGCTTGGCGATGACGTCGACCTCGAGGTTGACCGGGTCGCCGGGCCCCTTGGAACCCATCGTGGTCAGGGCCAGCGTCGTCGGGATGAGGCTCACCTCGAACCAGCCGGCCTCGACCGCGGCCACCGTCAGTGAGATGCCGTCGACCGTGATCGAGCCCTTCTCCACGACATACCGGTCGAGCCCGGCCGGCAGGCTGACGCGGACAACGGTCCAGTGCTCGTCGGGGCGCTTGTCGAGCACGGTGCCGGTGCCGTCGACATGGCCGAGGACGACGTGGCCTCCGAGCCGGTCCTGAAGGCGTACGGCGCGTTCGAGGTTGACGGCGCTGCCGACGCCGAGCGCGCCGAGCGAGGAGCGCTCCAGCGTCTCGCGCATGACATCGGCGGTGAACACCCCATCGGTGCGCTCCACCACCGTCAGGCACACGCCGTTGACGGCGATCGAGTCGCCGTGGCCGGCGTCAGAGGTGACGGTCGGGCCGGCGACGGTGATGCGTGCGGCGTCCGACAGGTCCTCCCAGGCAATCACCTCGCCGAGCTCCTCGACGATGCCGGTGAACATCTAGGCACTTCCCTTCGGGTGTGGTCGCAGCGTGAGTCGTACATCGTCGCCGAACCGGGTCACGTCATCGAGTCGCAACCGGACCGCGTCGGTGATCGTTCCCACCCCGGCACCGGTCAGGGCCGCCGGACCGGCGCCGAGCAGGGCGGGCGCGACGTAGCCGACGACCCGGTCGATCAGCCCGGCGCGCAGGAACGCCCCGGCCAGCGTCGGGCCGCCTTCGAGCAGAACGGCGACGACCTGACGCTCGGCGAGCCGCGCGAGGGCCTGCGCCGGGGGGTCGTCCAGGACCAGCGCGGGGTGCACGCGGGCGGTTATCGGCGTACGACCCGAGCGGTCGAGTACGACGCGCAGCGGCTGTCGGCCAGGCCGGGGCCCGTGCCCGGGCGTGTCGCCTGCCGGGCGCACCGTGAGTTGCGGGTCGTCGGCCAGCACGCTGCCGACGCCGACCAGCACGGCGTCGGCCTCGCCGCGCAGCCGGTGCACGTCGGCCCGTGCGGCCGGCCCGGTGATCCACCGGCTGGTGCCGTCCGCGGCTGCCGAGCGGCCGTCGAGCGTGGCGGCGTACTTCCAGGTGACGTGCGGGCGGCCGGTGCGCTGTGCGGTGAGCCACGCCTCCAGCGGACCGAGGGCTACCTCGTCCTGCAGGACCCCGGTGACGACCTCGATGCCGGCGGCGCGCAGCACGTCCGCTCCCCCACCGGCCAGGGCGGTCGGGTCAGGACAGGCGATCACGACCCGCTGCACGCCCGCAGCGAGCAGAGCGTCGGTGCAGGGTGGCGTACGGCCGGTGTGCCGGCAGGGCTCGAGGGTCACGGCGACGGTGCCGTTGCGGGCCCGGTTCCCGGCGGCGGCGAGCGCCTGCACCTCGGCGTGCGGGCCGCCTGGCGGCTGGGTCGCACCGGTACCGACCAGGGCGCCTCGGGGATCCAGCACGACGGCGCCCACCGGCGGGTTGGGGCTGGTCGACCCCAGGACCGCGACGCTGGCGGCGAGCGCGAGGCGCACCGCGGTCTGGTCGTCCACGCCCACCTCCACTGTCGCCGCACGGGCGCACCGGGAGGAGGCAGGCCAGGTCGCCCACCCCGCGCGCAACCTCTCCTCCGGACTCTCACCGTCGGTCCCGGAGTCCCACCGGGTCCACCGCCGACTGGCTGCCGGCGGGTCGCGGACTGTCACCGCCGGCCCCGACTTCCACGGGATCCCGGTGCACGCGTGACTTGTGCCGTCAGTCTGGCATGCGTTGTGGGAGCGGCAATCTGGCCCCGCTGTGCCGTTCACCACGGTCGTTGGCCCCGGCCCCCGTCACCGCTTCCCCTTTGCCAGCTCGCTTCCCCTTCGCCAGCTCACTTTTCGGCCCTCCCACAGTGACCTCCTGAAGGGGACGTGACCGCGCGCAGCCGAGTGCCGACCCCGTCGCGCCTGTCCGGGCGGTGGCTGGCTGTTGACGCGCTATCCGCGAGTGGTGTCGGTCATGGCGGGCCGACGCCGTCCAGGTCCTGGCCGGTGAGCACATCGGCCACGTCGCGGCGAGGCGTGGCTGCGGTGCCGGTGGCGTAGCCCAGGCGCAGCGCCAGCTGCGGGATGCCCACCAGGCCGAGCGCGGCCCCGAGTCGCTGACGAGATCCGGACAGGTCGGTGGCCTGGCCGAGGGGCTGCGCCAGCACTCCCTCCTGCGCAGCCTGGAGCAGGACGGCGCCGAGCGCCTGTCCCGCCTGCAGCCAGGACGTCGGTGTGTCGTCATCCGAGATGATCACGACGACGTCCGGGCGCTCGGCGACGGGCGGTCCGATCCGCGGGTCGGTCGCACCGGAGTCGACTCCGGCGGGGGCGAAGTCCCGCAGCCGCAGCGAGGACCCTCGCTCGGCGTCGACCGGCAGGGCTGACCGGGGGATGCCGTCGTCGGCCGGGTCGGTGTGGACCCAGGCGGCCAGCTCCTCGAGGTACGCCGGGTCGGCCCGCTCGGTGCTGTCTGCCCGGGACAGGAAGCTCTGCAGTGCCAGCAGGTCGTCCTGGTCGTTCAACGCACGCAGATAGGCCCCCTGGGACTCCGCGCTGAGCCGAAGCCGTTCCAGCAGTGTGGCGGGCAACCGCCGGGGGTCGAACCGGTCCCGGAAGGTGTGCCGCAGCTCGATGGCGTCGGCCAGCGCCAGCTCCTGGGCGCTCGCGGCCGGCCCTGGGTGCAGGCGCAGCCGGGCGAGGTGGCTGGGATCGTCGGGGTCCGGCAACAGCTGTGGGTCGGCGGTCAGCCCGAGCGCCCGGGCAGCGACCTGCGCGTGCAGCAGCGCGGCGCCACAGGACAGCTGCAGCTGGCGTCCGCGGGGGTCCAGGACGGGCAGCTGGCGGGCCTGGTCGGCAAACAGGTCCAGCCCCTCGGCATAGGACGCGAATCGCCAGGGCTGGGTGTTGTGCACGCTCGGTGCGTGGGTCGCCGCCAGCACGATCTGACGATGCACGTCACTGCTGACGGAGCGTGGCAGCGTCGCCCGGGGGGCAGCAAGCGGGGTGGTGCCGTCCGGTGCGCTCATGCGTGCTGGCCTCACGTGATGTGACGGCCGTACGTCACCGGGACCGTCCCAGTGGCCGACCTTCGACCGACGCTACGCGTTGCGGGGCCTGACGGTCAGGATCGGCTGGCCGGCGCCGCCGCGTCGGGACGGGGTCGCCAGCTCAGCGGGCAGTCGCAGCGGCGGCGCGCAGCGCGTCGATGGCGGCCGCCGGGTCCGCTGCGCCGAAGACCGCGCTGCCCGCGACGAAGACGTCTGCGCCGGCGGCGGCGCACCGTTCGATGGTCTCTGCGCTGACACCGCCGTCGACCTGCAGCCACACGTCCAGGCCGGTGCCGCGGATCGCCTCGCGGCAGCGCCGCAGCTTGGGCAGCACCACGTCGAGGAAGGCCTGGCCGCCGAAACCGGGCTCGACGGTCATGACCAGCAGCATGTCGAGCTCGGGGAGCAGGTCGACGTACGGCTCGATGGGCGTCGCCGGGCGCAACGCCAGGCCGGCGCGGGCACCCTCGGCGCGCAGCGTGCGGGCCAGCCTGACCGGCGCGGCTGCGGCCTCGACGTGGAAGGTGACGCTGCCCGCTCCCGCCTCGGCGTACTGCGGCGCCCAGCGGTCCGGATCATCGATCATCAGGTGGCAGTCAACCGGCGTGTCGGTCGCGGCGAGCAACGCGGCGACCGCGGGGAGCCCGAGAGTCAGGTTGGGCACGAAGTGGTTGTCCATCACGTCGACGTGCAGCCAGTCGGCGTGCCCCCGCACCCGCGCGGCCTCGTCCGCCAGCCGTGCGAAGTCCGCAGCCAGGATGCTGGGGCTGATCAGGGCGCGGGACACCCGTCGGAGGGTACGGGTCCGGCCGCGTCAGCGGCGCTGGAGCAGAGCGAGGAACATCGCGTCGGTGCCGTGCCGGTGCGGCCACAGCTGCACGGCCGGGCCGGCGCCGAGGTCGGGGACGCCGGGCAGCAGCGGCCGGACGTCGAGCTGCTCGAGGCCGGCGTGCCGGCGCAGCGCGTCGGACACGGGCACGACCGTCTCGGCCAGGTGCGGCGAACAGGTGACGTACGCGAGCAGCCCGCCGGGGCGCAGCGCCGCAACAGCGGCATCGAGCAGCTCGCGCTGCAGCCGGCTGAGGCCGGGCAGGTCGGCGGGCTGCCGCCGCCAGCGCGCCTCGGGGCGCCGGCGCAACGCACCCAGGCCGCTGCAGGGGGCGTCCAGCAGCACCCGGTCTGCGCTGCCGTCGCGTACCGGAAGCGCCCGGGAGTCGGCCACGACCACCTCGCGGACGCCGGCCTGCCGGACCAGGCGGGCCCGGTGCGGCTGGATCTCCACCGCCAGCAGCCGGGCGCCGCGGCCGGCGGCGAGGCCGTCGAGCAGCACCGCCTTGCCACCCGGCCCGGCGCACACGTCGAGCCAGAGCCGGTCGGGGCCGTCCAGCGGCGCGGCGGCCAGCGCCAGGGCAACCAGCTGGCTGCCCTCGTCCTGCACGCCGGCGCGGCCGTCGCGGACGGCCGCGAGCTCGCCGGGGGCGCCCGCGGCCAGGTGCACAGCGCGGGGCGACCACGGGCCGGCGGTGCCGCCGCAGGCCGCGACGAGCTCGTCGCGCGGCATCCGCCTGGCGACCAGGTGCACCTCGGGTCGGGCGTCGTCGGCGAGCAGCGCGGTACGGGTCTCGTCCAGGTCACCGCCGAGCGCGTCGCGAAACGCCGACGCGATCCAGCGAGGATGGCTGGTCGCCAGCGCGACCCGCTCCAGTGCGTCGGCCGGCGCCAGCGCCTCGAGCCAGCCGGCCAGGTCGCGTGCGGCCACCTTGCGCAACACGGCGTTGACAAACGCGGCAGGCCCAGCGGTGCTCACCCGGCGAGCCAGGTCGACGGTCGCGCTGACCGCGGCGTGCGGGGGCACCCGGGTGCGCAGCAGCTGGTAGGCCCCGAGCCGCAGCAGATCCAGCACCGGCGGGTCGACCTTTGCCAGCGGCCGGTCGACACAGGCCTGCAGCACGACGTCGAGCTGGCCCTGCGCCCGCAGCGTGCCGTACGCCAGCTCGGTGGCGAGCCCGGCGTCGCGGGGGTCCAGCCGGCGCTCGCGCAGCAGGCCCGGCAGCACCAGGTTGGCGTACGCGTCGCGCTCGCGGACGGCGGTCAGCACGTCGTACGCGGTCTGCCGCGGTGGGTCCGAGACCGGCGCCCGCAGCTTCGGGGCTTTCGACGTGGGCTTCGCCGCAGTGACAGCGGCGGGCGGGCCGCCCTTGGGTTTGCGCGGGCGGTGCTGTCCTGTCACGTGAGCGGCTCGCCGGGCGCAGGACGCAGTCCGCGCAGCCAGTCCGGGGCGGCCATCTCGCCCCTACCCTCAGGCCGGACGGTGCCCAGTCGTACGGCGGTGGTGGCGGTGCCGACCAGGTCGCCGTGCAGCTCCCCGGCCGGTAGCTGCTGGTCGGTGACGACGACCGGCCCGAGCTTGACACGCCGGCCGCGCAGTGTCGTCCAGGCACCGGGAGCCGGCGTGCATGCGCGGACGACCCGGTCGACCCGCAGCGCCGGAGCGGACCAGTCGACCCGGGCGTCGTCGACACCGACCTTGGGGGCCAGCGACACGCCGTCGGCCGGCTGCGGCACCGGCTGCAGGGTCCCGGCGGCGAGGCCGTCGAGCGTCGCGACGAGCAGGCCGGCGCCCGCGACTGCCAGCCGGCCGAGCAGGTCACCAGCGGTATCGGCTGGGCGGACCTGCTCGGTGAGCACCCCGAGGACCGGCCCGGTGTCCAGGCCCTGCTCGAGCAGGAACGTCGAGGCACCGGTCACCTCGTCGCCAGCGAGCAGGGCGTGCTGAACGGGCGCTGCGCCCCGCCAGGCGGGCAGCAGCGAGAAGTGCAGGTTGACCCAGCCCTGCGGCGGTACGTCGAGCGCCGCCCGGGGCACCAGGGCGCCGTACGCGACGACCGGGCAGCAGTCGGGGGCGAGCCCCCGGAGCCGGTCCAGGAAGGCCTCCTCGCGGGGCGAGCCCGGCGCGAGCACCTCGATGCCGGCGGACTCCGCCAGCTCGCGCACCGGGCTGGGCCGCAGCGCCCGCCCCCGACCGGCGGGGGCGTCCGGTCGGGTCACGACGGCGGCGAGGTCGTGGTCGCTGTCCAGCAGCGCCTGCAGGCTGGGCAATGCGGCCGCGGGCGTACCGGCGAACACCAGCCTCAAGCCGGCGTCCCAGCGTGACTCACAGGGCCCGGCCGAACAGCGGGTGCGGGCTGGCCTTGACCAGCGGCGCCCGCTCGGCCGACCACGCGGCCTCGCGGATCGCCTGCATAGCGAGTTTCTTCGTCTCGGCGTCGAGCCGGTCGATGAACAGCACACCGTCGAGGTGGTCCACCTCGTGCTGCACGCAGCGAGCCAGCAGGTCGCGGCCCTCGACGGTCACCGGGTCACCGTGGACGTTCTGGCCATGGGCGACGACGTGCTGTTTGCGGCGGCAGTCGAAGGTGAGCCCGGGCAGCGACAGGCAGCCCTCGTCGCCGTCGACCTCCTCGTCGCCGGGGAAGTGCAGCACCGGGTTGACCAGGTGGCCGAGCTGCTCGTCGACGTCGTAGACGAACACCCGCAGGCCGACCCCGAGCTGCGGGGCCGCCAGGCCGACGCCTGGCGCGTCGATCATGGTGTCCTGCAGGTCCTTGACGAGGTTGCGCAGCTCCTTGTCGAAGGTGGTGACGAGCTCGGCCTTCGTACGCAGGACAGGGTCGCCGAGCAGACGGATGGTTCGGGTGGACACGCCTCGGAGTCTAGGCGGGGCTCACCCCAAGGACCGCGGGTCGAGCTCGACGCGGACCGGCTCGGCCTTGCCGGCGCTGCGCTGCGCCAGCACGGCGGCCAGCGCCGCCACCAGCTGCTGCCCGCGGTCACGTGGCACCCGCAGCAGCAGCCGTTCCCCGTCGCGGATGGGCACGGGACCGAGGACCTCCAGCCCGTCCTGCTCCAGCCCGGCACGGACCTGTGCGACGGCGGCGACACTGCCGTCGACCGCAGCCATCCGGGTTGCCGGTGGGAACCCGAGCGCGGTGCGGTCGGCGAGCTCGCGGGCCGCGGCGCCGGCCGGGTCCCACCGGGTCAGCGCCTGCACCGGGGCCAGCCCGCGGTCGGCGACGACGACGACCCGCCCACCATCGGCGGCCGGGCGGGCGAGCGCTGCCGCTGCGAACCATCGACGCAGCGCCTCCTCCCCCGCGCGCAGGTCGAGCCGGCCCAGCGCCGCCCAGCCGTCGAGCAGCAGCACGGCTCCGTACCCGCCCGTCGCGACCGGCTCGGCACCGGGCGTGCACACCACCAGCGCCGGTGCGGCGGGGACGGCTGCCAGCACCTCCTCACGGCCTGAGGTGCGCACGAGCGTGCCGGGGAACGCACGGCCGAGCTCCTCCGCGGTCCGGCGGGCGCCGACGACGACCGCCCGCAGCGCGGTGCCCTCGCACTGCGGGCAGCGCCAGTCGCCGGCCAGCGCGCCGCACCAGCGGCAGGCTGCCGTCGCGCCTCGGCCGACAGCGGCTAGCGGCCCGGCGCACCGGCCGCACCGGGCCGGGGTGCGATCGCGCGCGCAGGCCAGGCTCGGTACGTAGCCACGACGGGGCACCTGCACGAGCACCGGCGCGCCGCTCGCCAGCGAGCTGCGGGCGGCTTCGAAGGCCCGCGACGGCAACCGCGCAGCCTTGGCCAGCGGGTCGCGGACGAGGTCGTCGTCGGAGGTGCCGTCGACCTGGGGGGCAACGGCGCGTACCTGCTCGCGCTCGGCCAACAGCGACCGCGCCCAGCCGGTGTCCACGAGCAGCTGCCCCTCGGCCGTCCGCGCGTGCCCCCCGACCAGAGCGCCCGCACCTGCCAGGTGCGCGCGTTGGACGAGCACGTCCCGCGCGTGCGGGTAGGGCGCCCGGGGCTCGGCGTGCAGGTCGTCACCGTCGTCCCAGACCACCACCAGCCCCAGGTCGTGAACTGGCGCGAAGGCCGCTGCGCGGGTACCCAGCACGACGCGCACCTCCCCCCGCCGGGCCCGCAGGAACGCGCGATAGCGCTTGGCGGGCCCCAGGTCTGCCCGCAGCACGGCCGCGTCGAGGTCACCCAGGGCCACCGCCACTCGATCGACGTCGTTGCCGTCCGGCACGACAACCAGGGCGCCGCGGCCACCAGCCACGCAGGCGCAGACGGCCAGCGCGACCTCCTGCGGCCAGCTCGGGCCCGGCAGCGCACACCACACCGCCCGCGGTGCGCGCCCCGCGGTCAGCGCCGCGAGGAACGCCGGGCCGGCCGGGTAGCGCCGCCAGCTGCCTGCAGCCGGGACCGGCGGCAGCGCGAGCGGGCCGTAGGGCCGGGGCTCGGCCTCGATGCGGGCGTGCCGAGGTGGCAGCGCGAGCCGGAGCACGTCCCACAGGGTGCCGGCGGTGCGGTCGGCGACAGCGCGGCACAGCGTCGCCACCTCGGTGCTGAGGACCGGCTCGGCACTGACCAGGGTCTGCAGCGGCGTCAGCGCACCCTGATGCGCGCTGGCTGCCACCCGCTCGAGCACCACGCCGTCGACCTGCCGACCCGCGAATCGAACCCGGACACGACAGCCGGCCTGCGCTGCGTCCATCGCCACCGGGACCGCGTAGTCGAACGGCCGGTCCAGGTGCGCCAGGCCGCTGTCGACGGCGACCCGGGCGACCGGCAGCACGGCTGCGCTCACCTCCCGCACGCTGGGCCGGGGCTCCGACAGCCTGGCGGCGCCCGCGTCCTGCTTAGACGCCGGCGGCCTTGCGGAGCAGCTCGGCGCGGTCGGCCGACTCCCAGGTGAAGTCGGCGAGCTCGCGGCCGAAGTGGCCGTACGCCGAGGTCTGCGCGTAGATGGGACGCAACAGGTCCAGGTCGCGGATGATCGCGGCGGGACGCAGGTCGAACACCTCGATGACCGCGGCCTGCAGCGCCTCATCGTCGATGACGCCCGTGCCGAAGGTGTCGACGAAAAGCCCCACCGGCTCGGCCTTGCCGATCGCGTAGGCGACCTGCACCTCGCAGCGCGTCGCCAGCCCGGCCGCGACGACGTTCTTGGCCACCCAGCGCATGGCGTACGCCGCGGACCGGTCGACCTTGGAGGGGTCCTTGCCGGAGAACGCCCCGCCGCCGTGCCGCGCGTAGCCGCCGTAGGTGTCAACGATGATCTTGCGACCGGTCAGGCCGGCGTCGCCCATCGGCCCGCCGATGACAAACTTGCCAGTGGGGTTGACCAGCAGCCGGTAGCCCTCGGTCTCGATGCCCAGGCCCTCGAGCTCCGGCGCCACGACGTGCTCGGCGATGTCGGGGGTCAGCAGACTGACGATGTCGATGTCCTCGGCATGCTGCGAGGACACCACGACGGTGTCCAGGCGGGCCGGTCTGCCGTCGACGTACTCGATGGTGACCTGGGTCTTGCCGTCCGGGCGCAGGTAGGGCACCAGGCCGTCCTTGCGGACGGCGGTCAGGCGCCTGGCGAGGCGGTGGGCCAGCGCGATCGGCAGCGGCATCAGCTCGGGGGTCTCGTCGCAGGCGAAGCCGAACATCAGGCCCTGGTCACCGGCGCCCTGCCGGTCCAGCTCGTCGAGGACCCCTTCCACCCGCGACTCGTACGCCTGGTCGACGCCCTGGGCGATGTCGGAGCTCTGCGCGCCAATCGAGATGGACACCCCGCACGACAGCCCGTCGAAGCCCTTCTTGCTGCTGTCGTAACCGATCTCCAGGATGGTGTCCCGCACCAGCTGGGCGATGTCGACGTAACCGGAGGTCGTGACCTCGCCAGCGATGTGCACCTGACCGGTGGTGATCATCGTCTCGACGGCGACCCGGCTCCTGGGATCGTTGGTGAGCATGGCATCCAGGATGGCGTCGCTGATCGCATCGGCGATCTTGTCGGGGTGGCCCTCGGTGACCGACTCGGACGTGAACAGGCGGCGGGACAACGGGGCTCCTCAGGGTCGGGCTCGCGCCGACGCGCGCAGGCCTTCGCGGTCAGCCTACTGAGCGGCCTCAGCGACCGGGCAACCGCCGCGCGACGAGGTCCCACACGATGTCGGCGAGCGCGTCCTTGCTGCCGAGGGGTACCTCGGTGGCGCTGCCGTCGGCGCCCAGCACGGTGGCCGCGTTCTGCTCGCCCTCGAAGCCGGTCGGGTGCCCCGGCTCACCGACCTCGTTGACGACCAGCAGGTCGCAGCCCTTCAGGGCGAGTTTTGCCCGACCGTGCGCCAGCACGTCGCCGTCCTCGTCGCCGGTCTCCGCGGCAAACCCGACCAGCACCTGGCCGGGACGGCGGCCCTGCACGAGCTCGACCAGCACGTCGGGGGTGGGCACCAGCTCAACGGTCAGCCCAGCGGCCTTCTTGTGCTTGGTGGCGAGCCGCTGGACGGGACGGTAGTCGGCGACCGCGGCCGCCATCACGACCGATTCGGCACCCTGCGCAGCCGCCAGCGTGGCCGCGCGCATCTCCTGCGCACTGGTGACGCGTACAACGGTCGCGCCGGCCGGATCGGGGAGCCAGGCGGCGGTCACCAGGACGACCTCGGCGCCGCGGGCCAGCGCGGCCCGGGCCAGGGCATATCCCTGCCTACCACTCGAGCGGTTTCCGAGGTAGCGCACCGGGTCGAGGTGCTCGCGGGTCCCGCCGGCTGCGACGACGAGGCGACGTCCAGCCAGGTCGGGCGGCAGGACGCCGCGGGCCAGCACGCGGCGGCAGACCAGCGCGATCTCCGCGGGCTCGGGCAGCCGTCCCGTACCGGTATCGGCACCGGTCAGCCTGCCGACCGCGGGCTCGAGCACCACGACCCCGCGGTGGCGCAGGAGGGCGACGTTGGCGCGGGTCGCCGGGTGCTCCCACATCTCGGTGTGCATGGCAGGTGCCAGCACGACCGGGCAGCGCGCGGTCAGCAGGGTGCCGGTCAGCAGGTCGTCGGCAAGGCCGTGCGCGGCCTTGGCGAGCAGGTCGGCGGTGGCCGGCGCGACGACGACGAGGTCGGCGGAGCGACCGATCGCCACGTGCGGTACCTCGTGGACGTCGTCCCAGGCGCTCGCGGTGACCGGGTGACCGGACAGCGCCGCCCAGGTCGCGGCGCCGACGAACTCCAGTGCGCTGCGGGTCGGCACCACGCGTACGTCGTGGCCGCTCTCGATGAGCTGCCTCAGCAGTTCGCAGGCCTTGTAGGCGGCGATGCCGCCAGCCACGCCCAAGACCACCCTGGGGCGGTCCACCGGGGTCAGACCACCGGGTCCGGGACCTGCTCGTGGCTCAGTAGGCCGGCGTTGATCTCCCGCAGCGCGATCGACAGCGGCTTCTCCTGCACACCGGTCTCGACGAGCGGACCGACGTAC